>JAGXGY010000027.1 GCA_024636505.1 Methylobacter sp.
ACTTGGAATAAGAGAGTGGACTTGTGCCGAGTGTGGCACTACGCATGATAGAGATATGAATGCGGCAAAGAACATTCTCGCGCTTGGGCATAAGCGTCTAGCAGTAGGAATCCCCGTCCTTTAGGTCGGGGAGGATGTCAAGCTAAAAACACAAAAATAAACGCAATAGAAAAGCTCAGATTGCCGAAAAATAACGGATCGTTCAAAAATCTTTTAAATGTTTCAATCAATATAGCGCCTCCCAGAAGATAAACAGGGAGTACAAAAACAGTGGTCAAATGTCCTATATCGCCGGGTATATAATAAAAAATGAACGTATCAAGGAAAAAAATGCTGGAAAGATTTACCAATATTTCCAGCAATAACGCATCGATAGAGAGCACAACAGCAAAAATAGGCCCTTCATATTGACATTTAAAAGATTGGAGTTTTTTCTGGAGATAATAAAGGTGATAACCATAGAGCGACCACTGAAAAAACGCAAAAATCGAGGTATCGCCGCCGTGTACGGGGGTTACCTGATAGATCCAAAGCGGCGAGTCGAAAGCTGCTCTACAGAAGCTGTTGATAGCCACTTCGCTAATACATCCTATTAGGGCGAGTGTTCCCGAATACATGTAGACCTCTTGGATCTTTATCTGCGTTGAGCTATCGGTGAGAGCGAAGCCTGTGGAATAAACAACGACAACCAAATACAAGAAAAAAATAATGAGGTTTGTATCCATAAGGTAGATTTCTAAACTGATTTAATCATTAAAGTCGAACAGGGTATGTTGCCCTGTTCAAAACATTTTTCGGGGGTTAAGGCGTGCAGCCATTTAGTCCGGACACTGCTGAAGCGCAGGCGTGGGAAGGGCAAAACCTGTGCCGCTGGGAGTATAAGCCAAAAATCAAGCGGACAGGCGCACTTGCCATTCGGCAATCTTCATTCGCAACTCATTAATATTAACCGTCGTCAGATGGCGCTGATTTAACAGCCGTTTGCCCGCCACCCAGACATCGGTGACTTGCTGGCGGCTGGCGGCGTACACGATCTGCGACACAGGACAATATAATGGTTGGGTTTCCAGATGCGACAAATCAACGGCAATAACATCGGCGGCTTTGCCGATGCTTAACGAACCGGTTTCATGGTCTAACCCCAAGGCTTTTGCGCCGTTAATGGTCGCCATGCACAACGCGGTCATCGCCGGAATGGCGCTGGCATCTCCTGCAACCGCTTTGCCGAGCAAGGCGGCGGTGCGCATCTCGCCGAACATGTCCAGATCATTGTTGCTGGCTGCGCCGTCGGTACCCAAGGCCACGTTAATGCCTGCGGCGATGCATTTGGCAACCGGGCAAAAGCCGCTGGCCAGTTTTAAATTGGACTCGGGGCAATGCACGATATGCGCGCCGGATTCTGCAAACCGGGCGATTTCATCATCGGTTAACCGGGTCATGTGTACCGCGATGAACGACGGATCGATCAGGCCGAGCTGGTGCAAGCGTTGCAACGGGCGCAGGCCGGTTTTTTCCAGTTGCTGTTCGATCTCGTGCTGCGTTTCGTGGACATGCATATGGATCGGCATTTCCAGCTCATCGGCAAGGGTTTTGATTTTCTGTAACGGTTGGTCCGACACCGTGTACGGCGCATGCGGCGCAAACGGCGTGGAAATCAGCGGGTGATGGCGCAGTTGTTCATGCAGCGCCAGACCCTTCTCAATATAGGCGTCGCTGTTTTCGGCCCAGACCGTCGGGAAGTCGATAACGATCAGGCCGACGCTGGCGCGGATGCCGTGCTGTATGGCTTGAGTAGCAGTGATTTCCGGAAAAAAATACATATCGTTGAAGCAGGTGGTGCCGCCCAGAATCATCTCGGCTATTGCCAGGTCGGTACCGTCTTTGACAAAGGCCTCGCTCATCCATTTTTGTTCCAGCGGCCAGATGTGATTGGCAAGCCAGTCCATCAGCGGCAAATCGTCGGCAATGCCGCGCATTAAGGTCATCGCCGCATGGGTGTGGCTGTTGATCAAGCCGGGCAGCAGCGCATGATCTTTAAGGTTTTCGGTGCTTGTGCCCTGGTATTTTTGCTGGGCAAGTTCGGTAGGCAGCAGGTCGACGATTCGACCATTATCGATAACCAGCGTATGGTGTTCATAGGTTACGGATTCCGGTTCGACGGGTATAATCCAGCGAGCGTGGATGAGAGTATCGACAACTGTCATAAGATATTCCTGTATTGAATTGCCGAATTATAACTTTTTAGACACTATTCGGCACCAAGGAAAGGTTTCGCCTCTTAAACAATACTGAATAATTAGACTTTATTTTTATATTAATGACTATGCAAAACAAATTGACTGTACAAGCCTTGCAATGGACCGGCAGTGCTTTAAAAGTGCTGGATCAGCGACAATTGCCGGAAAAAATCGTTTACGATGAATACACCGATGCGCTCGGCGTAACCGAAGCGATTATCAGCATGCGCGTTCGCGGCGCACCGGCTATCGGCATAGCCGCCGCTTACGGCGTGGCGCTGTCGGTTCGCAAGTATTACGCCGAGTCCAATCATTGGCGGCAAAAAGTCGCCGCCGATATAGAGATGCTGGCAACCTCGAGGCCGACGGCGGTCAATTTGTTCTGGGCGCTGGACCAGATGAAGAGCACATTGGCCAAGCCGCTTGATAATCCGATTACCGCAGTGCTGGCGTGTGCGGAAAGAATTCACCGCGACGACATTGCCGCCAATCACAAAATGGGCGAACTGGGCGCCGATATTCTGGCCGACGCCAAAGGCGTGATGACCCATTGCAACGCCGGCGCGTTGGCGACCGGCGGCTACGGCACCGCGCTGGGGGTTATCCGTAGCGCTTATCAACGTCAGCGCCTCAATGTTTACGCGGGCGAAACCCGCCCCTGGTTGCAAGGCGCAAGGTTGACCGTTTGGGAATTGGCGCAAGACGGCATTGCTTCGACCTTGATTGCCGATTCGGCGGCGGCATGGCTGATGAAGTCCGGCGCTATCGACTGGATCGTGGTCGGTGCGGACCGCATTGCCGCCAATGGCGATGCTGCCAACAAGATCGGCACTTACTCGCTGGCGGTATTAGCCAAACAGCATGGCGTAAAACTGATGGTGGCTGCGCCGACTTCGACCATAGACTGGAATATCGATAACGGCGATCAGATAGAGATCGAACAACGCAACCCCAACGAATTATTGCCCGCCTGCTATATCAACGAGGATTCCCTGGTTAGCGCCTGGAATCCGGTCTTTGACGTAACCCCGGCGGAACTGATTAGCGCCATTGTGACCGAGCGCGGCGTGGTATTGAATCCTGCCGAGCAAGGCGTGAGAGGATTAAGACATGCACTTTGATAGAAAAGGCAGCAACCCGGTATTAGCCGTAGGTTTTTTATTTAAAGGCCTGAAATTAGTGAGCCGCCCGGAATTGCGCAAATTCATCATCATTCCGGTATTGATTAATATCGTTTTGTACAGCGCCGCCTTGGCTTTGAGTTATTTTTATATTGCCGATTTGATCGATCAATTCATTCCCGGCTGGCTGCTTTGGTTGAGCTGGATCTTATGGCCGCTGTTTTTTATCAGTTTTTTTATCGCCGGTTTTTTCACCTTTACGGTATTGGCGAATCTGATTGCCGCGCCGTTTTACGGCCATTTATCGGCAAAAACGCTGGCGATGGTAAGCGACAAACCCATTACAATCAGTGAGCCGCCCTTAGCTAAGGTTCTGCTGGCGGAATTAAAACGCATGGGCTATCTGGCGACCAGAGCCTTGCCGCTGCTGATTGTGTCGGTTATTCCCGGTATCAACGTGATTGCGCCTGTGCTTTGGGCATTGTTCGGCGCTTGGGGCATGGCGCTGGAATATCTGGCCTATCCGCTGGAAAACCAGGGCGTATTGTTTTCCGAACAGAAAAACCTGGTCAAAAGCGTCAGGCTGGGTGCGTTAAGCTTTGGCGGATTGGCGGTGCTGGGATTGACCGTTCCGGTGCTGAATATCATCATCGCCCCGGCTGCGGTGATCGGCGCGACGCTTTATTTTAATGAGATTAAGCGGGATTGAGCGGTAGATGGTAAAGTTTCGTAGGCCGGAATAAGCCAGTTCGAGTGGAAGCGAGAACTGGCATTTCCGGCAATCCGTTAGACTATACAAGGAATTCAGCGTGAAAACTTGGAAATTAAGCATCAAGCCCAACAACAGCAAAGAATCTGATCCATTTAAATTATGCAAAGATAACTCAATACTTGGAGTTGGATGGGCAGGAGCTTATAAAGAAATACAAGCTTTAAATATTTCTGAAGCTAAAAAGTTAGTGAAGGCTAAATACAACAAATGGCCGCATCCCATAAAGCATCTTCTTGAAAACGTTAAAAGCGGAGATCATATTTGGCTTCATCAAAAGGGAGGGTATTTTTTATGTAAAGCTGGCGAAGAAATTCTGTTTGGTGACTCTATCGATAAAAATTTTCTGAGTTACGATCTAGGCCACGCAAGAAAAGCAGAATGGATTAAAGTTCCAGAAGCTTACGTCTCTGGTTCTATACAACGCGGGACAATAGCCCAAAGAACAATTCAAAGAATACGAGTAACCAAAAAAGAACAAGAGCTTCACGAATTTTTATTCGAAAATTTGTCAAAAAATTTAAGATGGCAGCCACCAGATATTAATCAGGCAATGTTTGAAGATAAAATCTCGAAAATGACGATAACGGATATGTTTTCGTTAATGACGCCAGATGATGTAGAGGATGTTGTTTCTGCTTATTTGCAACATCAAGGTTGGGTACTCATAAAATCTACATGCTTTCGCAGCAAGCCTGTTTTTGAATTCACAATGCTGAACAATAACAATGAAACATGCCATGTCCAAGTGAAGTCGGGCAAAACTCCAAATCCTTTATCTCCAGAAAATTACAGGCAACATACCTCGCCTGGAAAGACTATTTACCTTTTCTCTACCCATCAAAATCCCTATCCTGGGGAAAATGTTAAAGGTGTTGAGACCATCAGGCATATGGAAATGTTTTCTTGGATTCAAAAGAATATTTGGGCATTAACAAATCCATTAAAACAACGATTATGGATATATTTTTGTGCCCAAAGTTGGGCTGTCTCTGAATAACAAAACCCAATGAAATTCGCGATACAAGTTAATTCCAGTCCTTACCAGTCCAATGCCGGGTATACCGCCTATCAATTCATCAATGCCGCCTTGGCAGCGGGACATCAAGTGTTCCGGGTGTTTTTTTATCACGACGGCATTTACCATGCGTTCAAATATGCCACGCCGCCGGATGATGAGCTCCAGTTCAGCGCGCAATGGAGCGAGTTGGCAAGACGGCACCGGATTGACCTAGTGGTGTGCATTTCCGCAGCCCAACGGCGCGGTTTGTTATGTTCTGATGAAGCCAAGCTGCAGGGCAAGCAGGATAATGACCTGGCCGAGGGTTTTCGCATTTCCGGTCTGGGGCAGTTGGTTGAGGCCACGCTGGAAGCCGACCGCTTTATGGTATTCGGGTGAGGGCATGAAACGTTATTTATTCGTATTGCGCAAACCGCCGCACAGTGGCGCACAGGTTCAGGAAATGCTGGACATTATTCTGACCACCGCCGCATTCGACCAAGACGTCAGTCTCTTGTTGCTGGACGATGGCGTGTTTCAGCTGAAAAACGGTCAAAACCCTGAAATTGCTGGGATGAAGGATACGGCTGCAATTTATAAGGCGTTGGAAATCTACGATGTAAACGACATTTATATCGAAGTGGAGTCGTTACAGGAACGCGGTTTAAAACCGGGCGATTTGTGTTTGCCGGTGCAGGAGTTTTACCGGAAAGATATAGCCGGATTGATGCAACGGTTTGATGTGGTGTTTGCGGGGTAGATTTACTGTTAGCAAGAATGCTGTGGAGGCGACTTCAGTCGCCCCCACAATCCGTTGATTAACCGGTTAGCTTCTTATATTTCAACCGGTGCGGATTATCCGCATCGCTACCCAGGCGGCGATGACGGTCGGCCTCGTAATCTTCATAGTTACCTTCAAACCAGACCACGTTACTGTCGCCTTCAAACGCCAGCATGTGCGTGGCAATCCGATCCAAAAACCAGCGGTCATGCGAAATCACCACCGCGCAACCGGGGAACGCCAGCAGCGCTTCTTCTAACGCACGCAGGGTTTCAACGTCCAGATCGTTGGTCGGCTCATCGAGCAACAGCACGTTGCCGCCGGTTTTCAGCAGCTTGGCTAGATGCACGCGGTTGCGTTCGCCGCCGGATAAATCGCCGATGCGTTTGCCCTGGTCGGCACCTTTAAAGTTAAAACGGCCGACATAAGCGCGGGACGGGGTTTCATATTTGCCGACGGTAATCATGTCCAGACCGTCGGAAATTTCATCGAACACGGTTTTTTTCGGGTCCAGATCATCGCGCAACTGATCAACATAGGCCAGTTGAACGGTTTGCCCCAGTGTCAGGGCACCGGAATCGGGCTGGTCGACACCGGCCATCATACGGAACAGCGTGGTTTTACCGGCGCCGTTCGGACCGATGATGCCGACGATGCCGCCGGGCGGCAGTTTAAAGCTCAAGCCGTTGAATAACAGCTTGTCGCCGAAAGCCTTGCTGATGTTGTCGGCCTCAATGACCACGTCGCCCAAACGGGGGCCGGGTGGAATATAAATTTCCTGGGTCTCGTTGCGTTTTTGCACGTCGGAGGAAGACAGTTCTTCAAAGCGCGCCAAACGCGCCTTGCTTTTGGCATGACGGCCTTTCTGATTGGAGCGCACCCATTCCAGCTCTTCTTTCATGGCTTTTTGCCGGGAAGATTCCTGCTTTTCTTCCTGCAACAGACGGTTGCTCTTTTGCTCCAGCCAGCTGGAGTAATTGCCTTCCCACGGGATGCCGGAGCCTCTGTCCAGTTCCAGAATCCAACCGGCTACGTTATCCAGGAAGTAGCGGTCATGGGTCACCGCAACTACGGTGCCGGGATAACTGTGCAGGAACCGTTCCAGCCAGGCGACCGATTCGGCGTCCAAATGGTTGGTCGGTTCGTCCAATAATAGCATGTCGGGGTTGGATAATAATAACCGGCATAAGGCCACGCGGCGTTTTTCACCGCCGGACAGTTTGGTCACATCGGCATCCCAATCCGGCAGCCGCAACGCATCGGCGGCGACTTCGAGCTTGCGTTCCAGGTTATGGCCGTCGCAGGCGTTGATCATGTCTTCCAGCCGCGCCTGATCGGCGGCTAACTTGTCAAAATCGGCATCGGGCAGCGCGTAAGCCGCATATACGGCATCGAGTTGTTCCAGCGTTTCTTTGATTTCCGCAACCGCTTCTTCGACATTGCCGCGCACGGTTTTATTGGGGTCGAGTTGCGGTTCCTGCGGCAGATAGCCGATTTTAATGCCTTTGAGCGGGATAGCCTCGCCTTCAATTTCCTTATCGATACCGGCCATGATACGCAGCAGCGTCGATTTACCCGAGCCGTTTAAACCCAAGACGCCGATTTTTGCGCCGGGAAAAAAAGACAGCGAGATGTCCTTAAGGATATATTTTTTGGGCGGGACAATTTTGCCGACCCGGTTCATGGAGTAGATGTATTGCGCCATAGTATTCAGTTCATCAGTTTAAGGTGGGTAGAGAATATCGCGATGTCGGCTATTATTCCATGTTATTTGCTAATTTTTAAGTGTTGATGACGGTGACCTGAATATGCAGGCACTTTACTGATGGATGCAGCCGGGCGATGCTGAACACACAACTTGAATATGAGTCGATAGCGACGCAAGGCGTGTTTATAGAAGTCAACGAGTCGTACACTACCCAAGCCTGTTGGTGCTGCGGCTGTATAAGCGCCAGTAGTCCGAGGGCTTGGAATAAGCGAATGGATTGGGGTAACCCATTATGCGGGAAACAACATTCCCGCGCTGGGGCACCCATTTTTTAGTTCGGTGAGGATGCCAAAGCTTTAACATTAGGGCAAAGATACCGGCTCTGTCGGCGGCTAAAGTCGGTGAGCCTTTGCAAAAAACTGAACGCAAATATATTCAATGAAGATGGGTATTTAACTGTTGCACACAGTAACAATCAATAACTTAGCCTTGCCCTTAAATATGCCGTTTATGTATCGCAAAGCCATGATAAGTTATTGATAGATTATAGGGTTATTGATTTGTTGCGTTTTTATACGATTTAACAAAACACCAATAAAAACCGCAAGTAAACGTTAAAAAAAACAGCCGGTCCACAGAATTATCCACAGGTTTTGTGAATAACTATTGGCTGGATGTTAATTGCTGAATGATGCGTGATAACTACGAATAATTTAAGCGGCAATTTTTGCGCTTGAGGCGTGGACAATAGTTTTGATTCAATAGTATTTACACACAGCAACAATCAATAACTTAGCCTTGTCTTTAAATGCGCCGCTTATAGGCTAAAAATCAGCTGTAAGTTGTTGATAGTTAGTAAAATTATTGATTTGTTGCGTTTTTGTACAATCTAACAAAACACTAATAAAAACCGCAAGTAACAGTTAAAGAAAACAATCAATGCACAGAGTTATCCACAGATTTTGTGAATAACTATTGGATGCGGCTTTATCGCTGTATTTGGCGCTAAATGGCGGTTTGTATTCCTGCATTGGCATGCAGGAATACGGGATTTTGTTAAAGATTCGGTAAATATTGGGGAAGATGTTGCCGGATATCGGCAGTACTCAACATGGTGATTTCTTTGTCGAGTTCAAAATGAACCCGTTTTTTAACCTGTTCAGACAGATGATTACGTAGTAAGCCAAGAAAAGAAGGTGAGGCAACAAGCAGCAGTTGCTCAAACCGGTTGGTATTGTGTGCGTCTTCCAGATATTGGGCAACGATATGTGCAAAATTGTCGGCTTCGTGTTTTTTCGGGTCGGTAGGTTGCTCAAAAGCATGGCCGCCCCCACCGACGCTTTTGATCTTTCCTGGCAGATCGGAAGTTATCTCCCGATCATGTAAGCGACTTTCGGTATGAGAAAAGTCTTCAATTTCCTCTAAAGGGGAGGCAGGCGTGTCGGCAGTAAAAATGCGTGCACGACTGCTGTCAGCAACGAGTATCCAGGTTAATTTCATGATGGTTCCCTCAGTGATGATCCTGTTTAAAATATCCGGTTTTGTATTGTTGTTTGTAGGATAGATAAACCAAGTCCTGCAAACAATAAGTAGTAATACCGAGGGAATAGGAGCGCGGTTAATGGTTTTGTGTTGATTGCTATGTTGGTCACGTTTGACATTCACCCCCAGCTAAAGCAGGGGGATTCCTTAGTATAGCCCTCCATGCCCGAAGGGGACGACTCTGAAAATCGTCTTGCTTCACGCCATCTCAGTTACCCTGATGGCAGGAGATACGCAGTAACAGCGCACCCAACGGAAAAAATTATAGATGATAACCAAAACAAATCAAGAGCATCCTTACATCCCCCACCTAAAGGCATAGGTATCTACACAACTTTTTTGTATTATAAATACAATGAGTTACAAGTTGTCTTACTTCATTTTCTACTGGAGAGGGCTGGAGTGAAGAGAATAAAATCAAGTGGTTATATTTCACTTATCCCAACCTTCTTCCTCAATGAAGAAGAAGTCCATACTTGTGTAGATACTTATGACCTAAAGGAAGGGGCTTTACGGACTTTTTTGGTAAAATAGTCTGCCCCGCATAATAATCTAAATCAATTTTCTAATTCCCATGCAGCCAGCTTTTGTCCATTTAAGACTCCATTCCGAATTCTCTCTGATTGACGGTATCGTCAAAATTAAACCCTTGGTTAAGCGTTTGGCTGAGTTAAATATGCCTGCGGTAGCGGTTACCGAACATGCTAATTTGTTTTCGCTGGTCAAATTTTATAAAGCGTCGTTAGGGCAGGGCATCAAGGCGATAGCCGGTGCCGATGTATTGATTTTTAATCCCGAAGACCCTGCAACCCCGTACTGTTTGACCTTGCTGGTCAATAACCATAGCGGTTACATCACGCTGACCGAGTTGATTTCAAAAGCCTATCAGGAAGGCCAGCATCAGGGTGTGCCGATGCTGCAGCGAGAGTGGCTGGTCGCCAATCATCGTGGTTTGATTGCTCTGTCCGGCGCGATGAGCGGGGATATAGGTCGGGCGCTGTTAGCCGAAAACCCTGGTGCAGCCAAACGCTTGGCGGAATTTTGGGGAGGATTGTTTGAGCAATGCTTTTATCTGGAATTACAACGGGTCGGCAAACCCGATGAAGAGCGCTATATCGCCGCTGCGGTCGAGCTGGCCTTGGCAGCCGGTTTGCCGGTGGTGGCGACCAATGATGTGCGCTTTGTCCATCAACGGGACTTTGCGGCCCATGAGGTGCGGGTTTGCATCAATCAGAGCCGGGTGCTCGATGATAGTCGGCGCCCCAAAGATTACACCGAGCAGCAATATTTGCGTAGCATCGAGGAAATGCAGGCGCTGTTTGCCGATCTGCCCGAAGCCTTGGAAAATACCGTAGAAATCGCCAAACGCTGCAATTTAAAACTGACCTTGGGCGAGAACTTTCTGCCGGATTTTCCGGTGCCGGAAGGCATGAATCTGGGTGAGTTTATGGCCGATGAGGCCATGAAAGGCCTGGAACAGCGCTTGCAGCATTATCCTGCGGTGGGCAAAGGTACCGATGAGGAAAACCGGCGCGTTTATTATCAGCGTCTGGATTTCGAGTTGAAGATGATCACCCAGATGGGTTTTCCCGGCTATTTCATGATTGTCGCCGACTTTATCCAGTGGGCGAAAAACAATCTGATTCCGGTCGGGCCGGGACGGGGTTCGGGGGCGGGCTCGCTGGTGGCTTACGCACTTAAGATTACCGACCTTGATCCTATCGAATTCGACCTGTTGTTTGAGCGCTTTTTGAATCCCGAGCGGGTTTCGATGCCTGATTTCGACGTGGATTTTTGCATGGATCGCCGGGATGAGGTGATCGATTATGTCGCCCGTCATTACGGCCGCGATCATGTCGCGCAGATCATCACTTACGGCTCGATGGCGGCCAAAGCGGTGATTCGCGATGTCGGCAGGGTACTGGGTTTCGGCTACGGTTTTGTCGATAGGCTGGCTAAGCTGGTGCCGTTTGAAATCGGTATGACGCTGACCAAAGCGTTAAAAGACAGCCCCGAACTGAAACAGCTTTACGATGCCGAAGAAGAGGTTAGGGCGCTGATCGATATGGCGCTGTCGTTGGAAGGCACGGCCAGAAACGCCGGAAAACATGCCGGCGGCGTGGTGATTTCGCCGACCAAGTTGACCGATTTTACGCCGTTGTATTGCGACCAGGATGGCAATAATCTGGTTACCCAGTTCGACAAGGACGATGTGGAAGCGGTCGGCCTAGTCAAATTCGACTTTTTGGGACTGCGTACGCTGACCATTATCGATTGGGCGTTGCAGGATATTAATGCCAAACAACAGAAACTGGGCCAGCCGCCGGTCGATATAACCACCATTCCCCGTGATGACGCCGCATCATACGAATTATTAAAAAACGCCCAGACCACCGCAGTGTTCCAGTTGGAATCGCGCGGCATGAAGGAGCTGATCAAAAAGCTGAAACCCGACTGCTTCGACGACATCATCGCGCTGGTGGCGCTGTTTCGTCCGGGGCCCCTGGAATCGGGCATGGTCGACGATTACATCAACGTCAAGCACGGCGCCAAAGCCGAATATGCGCATCCGTTGCTGGTACCGATTTTAAAGCCCACCAACGGCGTTATTTTGTACCAGGAGCAGGTGATGCAAATCGCCCGTGAAATGGCGCTGTACACGTTGGGCGGCGCGGACATGCTGCGCCGGGCGATGGGCAAGAAAAAACCGGAGGAAATGGCCAAGGAACGGGACAAATTTACCGCCGGTGCCATCGAAAATCAGGTTGATGAAAAAATTGCCACTTACGTGTTCGATTTGATGGAAAAATTCGCCGGTTACGGTTTCAACAAATCGCATTCCGCCGCCTACGCGCTGGTCGCCTATCAGACCGCCTGGCTGAAAGCCCATTATCGGTCTGAGTTTATGGCGGCAGTGTTGTCTGCGGACATGGACAACACCGACAAAGTGGTGATTCTGATTGAAGAATGCAAACAGATGAAGCTGGAAGTCTGTCCGCCGACTATCAACGTTTCCAAATACAAATTCACTGTTAATGATGAGGGTCATATCGTTTACGGATTGGGCGCGTTAAAGGGCGTGGGCGAGGCGGCCATCGAAGAGATGCTGATCGAGCGGCAAGCAAACGGGCCGTTTTCCGGCTTGTACGATTTATGCAAGCGGGTGGATTTGCGTAAATTCAACCGGCGGGTACTGGAGGCGTTGATACGGGCCGGGGCGTTTGACGAGTTCGACGATAACCGCGCCGGTCACTTGGCGGAATTGCCGACGGTATTAAAAGTCGCCGAGCAGTACGGAAAAATGGCGAAAACCGGACAGAACGATTTGTTCGGTTTGGCGGTTAATGCCGAAAATATCGACGATGTCCATGCTTATTCCACGGTGGTTGAGCCATGGTCGGAAAATGAGCGGCTGAATGCTGAAAAACTGGTCCTGGGTTTATTTTTGACCGGACATCCGATCAACCAATACGAGGCTGAATTAAGACGGTTTACCCACGGAACCATAGCCTCGCTGTTGGGGACGGTGGAGCGCTCCAAAAGCCGGAAAATGGAGGCGCGAACCGCCGGTTTGGTTGTCGAAGTCCGCACCCGGCAGACCAAGAGCGGTAAAACCATGGGCTTTGCCACTATTGATGATCGAACCGGCAGACTTGAAATTGCAGTATTTGGTGATGTCTATGAAAAATATCGGGGTATTTTTTCCCGCGATAGCCTGTTGGTTGCCGAAGGAGCATTGGGTATTGATGATTATTTGGGAACGTTACGCTTAACGGTAGAGAAGCTGTACAGCATGGAGCAGGCCAGGGAGGTTTTTGCCAGAAGCATTCAATTGGTGTGGCCGGCAGGCAATGAAGATCAAGGTCATGACTATGTTACGAAACTGATGGCTGCTCTGGAGCCTTTTAAGGGGGGAGGATGCCCGGTGAGTATCAGTTATAGCTCAACGGTCGCAAAGGCAAATCTGCAATTGGGTGATGCGTGGCGCGTCCATCCAACCGATGAATTGGTGGCGCGATTGAGAGCGTTGTCGGGAAGCGAACCTGTAGAGGTTAGGTACGGGTGAGTGAAGGCTGACTGACAGGGAGTGAGATATTTAAAAGCCCTACCGTGAGATAAATGGAATGAATCGAAATGATACAGAACAAAACGAAACGAAAAAAATAAATTTACTTTCACATTACGCAAATAAAAAAACGCCGTTTTAATCGCAAAAAAAACGGCGTCGAAATTTAAAAATTAGTGATGATCAACTCCTTTGCAGCTTTACCTTGCTTACCACCTACCGTATAAGTGATATCGACACTATCCATCGAAAGACCAGAAAAAACCTGCCGCATCTCGGGAATATCGTTAACCGATATAATCATGCTGCCATTGATTGATTTGGCTAGATCAGCCATCCTTTCGTATTGGCTAAATGCAAAATTAACACCATAACCCTCAGTCCCCCAGTACGGCGGGTCTAAGTAAAATAAAGTGTGCGGCCTGTCATACTTGATAATACAGTCATCCCACGCCAAATGCTCAATGTACACGCGGGATAACCGCAAATGAGCGGCAGACAACTCCTCTTCAATCCGTAGTAAATTAAGCCTGGGCGCGGTAGTCGTAGCCGTACCAAATGTCTGACCGGATACCTTACCGCCAAACGCCATTTTTTGCAGATAGAAAAACCTTGCTGCCCTTTGTATGTCAGTCAACGTTTCAACATGCGTCAGCTTTAGCCACTTATACATCTGACGACTGACCAGCGACCACTTGAATTGCCGGACAAACTCCTCTAAATGATTCTGCACCACCCGATACAGATTAACCAATTCGCCGTTGATATCATTGATAACCTCAACGCGAACCGGTTCTTTAATGAAGAACAGCGCGGCCCCACCTGCAAACGGCTCAACATAACATCGATGCATAGGAAACATTGGCAAGATGTATTTAGCCAAGCGCCGCTTGCCGCCTACCCAGGGAATAATTGGATTAGTCATTTAAACCTCTTTATCGCTTGACGCTCTGGGCGTGCTGATGAGAGGCTCTATGGCCTTCAGTTGATTCATTACCCCACATCGAGGGCACTTGATTGATAGCCAAATAAACTCAGCTTCAGCCAACTTCTTTCTGCAATGTCCACATCGCACTATTTCCATTTTATCGAACTCGCGTGATAACCTAAGTCCGCTGTGTGCACAGCACGGTGCCTAGGCCAAACGCAGGCGCTTCCTGCTGAAGGTGGCCATTAATAGTGTTACAGCACCACTAATGGTCGCACCGTCTTTCTCTCAAATATTCATAAATCCAAATGACGCTGAATAATACTGAGAATCTCTGCCTTATCCGCGTCAGAGATACCCAGATAAGGACGGCCAGGAATATCACCCCATAAATTGGGGAACTCCGCTTTAGTGCCGCCGAACTGCATCATTGCCGCCTGATCTTTATTACTGCCTATCAAAACGGCGAAATCACCATCTAGTTGATAACGGATAGTGTCCATCAATGAGCCAGTTACCCCAGTCAGCGGCCTATTGCCGGGTTTATGATCCAGCGTAACCTGACTATTAGCCGCCCAATGCTCGCCATCAGGCCCGGTTGTAGTCTCAAACCGACGTTTGGTTTGTTCCGTCACCTCCTCGCCGATGTCAACCAGCGCCGGGCGAATATTGCCCGTCCGCTCCAACAGTCGATGCAGCGCCGCCATCACCTCGGCATCATCAAAAACAATATCAATATCAATCATCGCCTTACCAAATCCGCCGATAATGCATCGGCAATCGGTTTAGGGTAGCGCGATAGATCCGGCTTGTAAGCCGATGCGCCAGGCGCGTAATCCCAGCCGTAATCAATGCCCTGTGGGATAGTGTGAACCTTGCCGTTGCGGTCGGTGTGCCTGTAAGTACCGTTATCCGGCGCGGCAATGCCTGGATATTCATCAGCTGTTACCGCAGTGATCCGGCACCGACAGCCCCAGCCATTGGGCGTGAAATGAGTCGTCCACCACGGATCATCAAAACGCAGTACAGTACCCGACCACGCCAGATGCAACGGGCGCGGATGCATTACCGTATCGTTGTGCAGATACTTCCAGTACGGTCTACTCTTTAATAGGTCAGGATCATGCAACTGCGCCCAGCGACCAGCGTTATAGCTGCTGCTCAAATTAGTTTGATAGATAACCCGGGTACGCCAGTCGCGCTCGCCGTTGTAGCTCCAGCCGTGTTTTTTAACGATATCATCAAAGCGCTTGCGGAAGGCGTTGATGGTTTCGCCGTCTTGAATCGCGGCCAGCACCGCAGTAATTAAATCGGTCAACAACTCCGCCTTGGTTGCCCCGGCCACTACAAACGCCCGGTCATGCGCCGCTGTTAAAATATCATCCCAGAATTGGGTAGGCAGATTCAGCTTGTCCTTAAAAAAAGCAATCTGCTCGACAAACGGCAAGGCAAAAACAGCCTGCATTGCCGCTGCATTTGCGGCGCTATCAAGTGGCGTTATCTCTGGCATTTAGGTACTACCCCACCTTTAAATGCAATCCATACTGTCAGCATCGGCAGCACATTGATACAGACACGCCTGTTAAATATAGAGTAATGAGCACCAATCCAAAACGCACATGGATTGAATAAAACGCCAATTTTCATCTTAACGACCTTCACGTACATCAAACCGCCCGGCTAAATCCGCCGCAGCAAACGCCACACCCATCACTTTAGTCATTTTATCGGACGGCAAATGACCATAGCCATTAACCAGCGCCGCTTGGAACGCTTCCAGGCTATCAGCATCATTTAGCATATTTTGAATGCTATCCAGCCAAGCTTTTAGCGGATCAGCAGCATTAGCGGCCAGAAGCGCCGTATGCGCATCTACAGAATCATCCAACTGGGCAGGATTATCCACCCGCCCAGGTTGGCTCTGGGTAGCGGCAGCTATGTATTCTGAGGTCTTCGTAATTACACCGGCCAACCCAGTTGCAGCCTGACCGTCTTGCGCCGGAGCATTAGCACTACGCGATGGCTGCAAAATAGGCTCATCATCTTCAGGCTCCGGTATTTTTAGTTTTAAATTGACATAACGCAATGGAATCCTGGCTCCTGCATTAGCCAACTTGGGCAACGCATCGGCATACAACTGTAAATCGTCCGGCTCCTGAGTGTCGCTAACCCAGCTCGGACAACGATTATCCGCAAACAGCCCGTTCAGCATCGCCATCGGATAAACCAGATAACTACTCAGCGTTTGATCCAACTGCGTCGCGTCATCGTCCCTAATATCCAGCCTGACCTCATTATGCACATCGCCCAGCGAGCGATTGCCGTTAGCGCCGGTCGAACTGGTCAGCGTACCGCCCAAAATAGCCTTGGACTGGCTGGCCTCGCACCAATTGACCATCGCCATAAACGAATCGGCATTGCCCAAGGCCATCACCTGCTGCAACTCCAGCTGCATCGTGTCGGGAATAATCCCCGCCGCATTGTGGCCGATACTCAGCACCGTGCGCAGCAGATCGCGCTTTTCTTTATCAGAGGCCGTCGGCGAATATTTGCCCACCCGAATCGGCAAACCGTAAATTTCCAAAAACTCGGCCAGATCCCGCACCGAGTAATTTTTGTACAAATACGGCCAAGCCAGCGCCCGAAACAAACCGGATCTGGCGATATACCCAGCCCTGGACTTATGAAAATGCGGAATCCAGCCGAACGGTTGCAGCGGTACTCCATATACCGTACCGCTATCGCGTAAATGCAAGGTATTGCGTTGATCCGGCGGCGTAATAAACCAGGTCGGCGAACGGTGCTCGACCTGATTAGGAAACCACAACCCCGCCGCAGTACGCCCCCAGCCCAGCTCGATACACGAATAGCCGTGACCGATCGCATCCAGCGCATCCATACGCAAATTGCCGATATCGAGCTCATCGGTAATCAGATCCTGCAATAGTTTAGTGTGCTTTTTTTCAGTTGCCGAAGCATCGCGCGGCGGCCGTAGCTCCCAGTCCAGTTTTTTGACCGCCATTTCCCGCTTGCTCAACTCAGCGCCGATATGCGTATCTTTCTCGCGCATATCCATAAACAGCTCCGCTTGGGCCTGCAAATTACCCTGCTCAGCTTCAATAAACAGCGAGGCCAGACGTGCCGGAGTGAGTCCTTTAGACGGATGCTCGGCAAATTCGCGGTGCAATAGGGCCGACGTCGGCGAATCGGTCTGCCGCGCTTTAACGGCGGCCGGTGTCAGCTTCGATACCAGCCAATCTGTGATTAAACTCATTACCAGGCCCCTTTTTGGCTAATATTCAAATCGTCTTTTCCCCAATACCTATCGTCTTTGCTGGGTATGGGCGTGTATTCAATCATCGACGCAGGCGTAGACGCCGCATGCACCCCCAGCGCCAGCGCCCAGAACCTGTCCGCGTGGCCGTTTTCAGACCGTTCCGCCGTAAACCTGACGTTCCCCGCAGCGGTCGCAACCTTAGTCACAGCGCGCAAATCAGCCCGGATAGCCGGTTTATAGGGGATGCGTATCTTCTTATCCTCCATGCGCCCGCGCACCGGATAAGCCAGTTCTTCTTTAATCCGATTGGTAAACGTCACCAGCTCCACGCGGTATTCACCGAACGCCCGCTGCGCATCATCGCCCCAACCGATGCCCAGACCGGTATAGTCAACACAGGTACGCTCCATCAGCGCCATCACCGGCCACAACACCTTTTCCTGATCCGGCTTGGACATGTTTTGCAGCTCGATAATCTTGCGTGTGTACAGCACGTCGCCCAGCAGCTCAAACACCCACAGCACCGTTAAATCCTTTTTGCGGCCAATATCCAGCCCGGCGAACAGTTTCGCTCCGCGTCGCTTGGATTCTTCCAGATCGACTTCCCAAACCTCATGGCTGCCGTACTCGCAACCGGCAATCAGGTCGTATTCCAGGAACGCCGAACCATCATCGGCCGGATCGCACATGTATTCCTGGCGGAAACTTTCCTCATCGGCGCAACCGGACTTGATAAAATCGAAATACGCCGCCTCATCCATAGCATGTACTTCATGCTCAGCAGGGAGTGACTTTTGCAGCTTGAATAAAAAGCCTTGGTCGAGCGCATCCTGCAAGGTCATCCGGTGCAGACTGATATTCTTGGGGTTGCCGTTCTCGCGGACTTCGCGGATCAGCTGATTGAAAAAATTATGACTGCCCCGATGGGTGGAAATCAGCTCCATAGAGCCGCCCCAGGTGATACCCGGATAGGCGATGCTCCACAACTTGCGCGGATCGGGATGCAATGCAAACTCGTCCAGGATACGCCCGCCGCGCTTACCAGCCTGCGCGTCCGGATTACTGGACATTGAATGGATGCGGCGGCCAGAGGCAAACTCCAGCACATAGGCCGTTAATTTGGTCTTCTCATCAATGACCCGCTCGCCCAGATCGGCGGCGGCGATGCTCATCACCTTCGCCCACATCTTGCAGTCTTCAATAAACAGCCGCGCTTGCAGATCGTCGCGGCTTGAGACCCATTGATCCCATTTACCGCCCGCCATCGAAGTACGCTCGTCAGCAGCATAAGCCGTAGACCAGCTGATACCGATTTGGCGGGCCTTTTCCATCAGTTTTAGCCGGGAGTTGTCCTTAATCCAGAGCTCCTGGCCAGCCAGGAAGATGCCGTCAGGATTAGGCGGGATAACCTTGGCGTTGCCGCGCTTAACACTCATGATACAGCTATACCCAGAGCTTCGCGGATGCGCAACACGCCTTGCTCGGATACACCTTCGGCTTTGGCCGCAGTCGTAGCCAAGCGCGCCGACTCTTCACGCTCCAGCTTGCGTATCTCCGCCTCAAACTCTCGCTTCCACTTGGCGCTGCCAATCGCCGACCGGTTTAAATCCGCAATAGCCCGCACCAGCTTTGGGATAGCCGCCATTCTGTCCGCTATCTCCAGTCCGTCAACCTCCTCAAACATGTCCATGATCTGATCCATGGCTACCATTTCGTTGGCTTCCATCAGGGCCGCTTTTTCATCGTCCGACGCACCGCGCAAGGCCTTGGCAATCTCCATGCGCTCACGGGCGCGAGCCATGGATTTTTCCATCTTGGCTTGCAAGTTCGAGCCATGCCGCCACACCGCCGTTTTGCTGATTTGATAGCCCTGCTCCTGAAGCCAGCTTGTCAGACCGTCATAATCGCTAAATGCCTGATCGACCAAACGGGCATTTAATTGCTCGACTACCGCAGCGGGCAATAAGGCAATAGCCGGACGCGGTGCCATTAAATAGGCTCCGGCCGCGCAACGCCGGGAACCACTGACAGCCCCTGCTGAACATCGCCGCCTCGGGCGGTCAGCGTAGCCAGCCAAATGCCGTCCGGCTGCTTAGCAAGTACCAGCCCTTGCTCGTGCAGCCATTGCAGATCGGCGCGCACCAGGTCGGTAGAGGCGGCCTGGCCGCGACTGGACAAGGCCTTTTTTAAATCAACCTCATGCAACGTATAGGCATTCGCGGCATTCAACAGGCTCAATAGTGCCAGGCGGCGGTTGGCGACAATCAGATCAGAGTAACTGCTCATGGGATACCTACTTATTATTCATTAGATGATGATGGATCGTATTCAGCGTATTTCTGATCGCATGGAATTCGCCTTTCATTTCCTTGATCTCGCCGTTTAGCGTATCCAGCCGCTGATGCACGCGCTTGAAGTCATTATGATCGGGAGCATGTTTTACGTCCTGTTCCAGCCGCGTCAAGCGTTCCAATTGCCCATCCAGGCGATCATCAATGCTGTTCTCCAGAGTGGTAATGGTCGCACTGGTGATGCGCTGACGATTATTCAGCCAGCTCATAATGCCTACAGCAGCAATCAGCAGCGTCTGAATCACGTCAAACCAGAATTTGGCTAATTCATATCCCGCGCTCATGCCGACAACGCCTGAACCGGGGACTTGATAGGCCGGGCAATACCCGGCAAAACATCCGTCGCATAATAAACAAAGCGCATGCCCTCATTGCGCATCATGCAAAACCAAGGGCCGGTAGACGACATATCCAGCAGAATTAAACCGCCGCGCACCAGGTATTCCATGTTGCTGCGCACCTCATCTAAATCTGCATCCGGGTACTGAGATTTAATAACCGGCACGAGGGCGTTTTCATGGGTGCCGGACGGACAGGCGCTGCTGATCGTCAGCAGAATCAGCCAGCGGATAGTTTCGTTGCGTTGCGCTGAGCTTATCGTCATTGCTTTTTCCTGATTTCATGTGTGAACTGGCAGTCTATGCAGCGGACGCAATTCGGTAATGCGCCCAGCCGGTCAGACGGTATATCAATACCGCAATCCAGACATTCGACAATGCCGTCGATGACCCATTGAGGCGGTAGGGCGTGATCGATCAGATGCTGGCGGATAGCCAGATCATTAGTAAATTGCGCCGTAGCGTTAGCGCGGTCGATATCGTCAGTCATCCGGAGAATCCCTTATCTGATGCGTACCGGTACCGCTCCCGGCGGTACTGGCACTTCCGCTATTTCTGGCAGTCGTTGATTTAATAATGACTTCGAGCTCTTCCGCATAGTGCCGCAGCAGCCGGTTGCGTGTAGCCAGCCGCTCATAAACAGCATCACTAACGCAGATCAGGTCGGTTGACGGAATGGACGGCAGTACCGGTCGCGCCGGCAGCGGCAGCGCTTGCAGCATGATCCGTACCGGTTCCGGCGTCGTGCAGCCGGTCATCGCCAGACCAAGCGTTAGCAAAATCAGAGCGCTCAGCCAGATGTGTCGGGTTTGTAGCATCGAGTGTTTCCTTGCGGTGGGTTTCGTGGATAGTTTTCAGCGCCGTATCCAGCTGCTGGCGATTGTTATTGACAGACTCCGCAGCCTCGGCGCGCTGCTGTTGCAACGCGGCATGGTGTTGCTCGGCCTTGGCCTTGCCACGGTAGCCCAGCGCCACGATAATGGCAGCCAGCAATACAATCAGCCCGATACCCGTCAAAATCATCATGACTCGCCTCGCGAGCAGCGAAAGCCGATCTTGTCGGTCGTCGCTACCGTTAAATAACCATTAACAAAGCCGCCGATAATCGCAATGCCGGTCACCAACGTCAGTACATCATCAGCGGTTAAACCCAGCATCGACAGCAAGGGCGACATCACCCCAGCAATAATCACCAAAGCATTAACCGCCTGCTGCCGGTTCTTCCAGATTGCCGGATTAGCCAGCGATTCGCCTGCCATCAACACCCGGCATAACGATAAAATAAAAGCCATCATGCTAATGACTCCCCGGCAAAATATGCCCGACCAAAGGAGCCATGCCGCCCGCCAACCACGCCGCCACATCAAAGCCGGGGCACGTTTTTAGCCACTCCTGCGGGTCAACGCGGCCATTGCGGTTGGTGTCGGGCGAGGTATCGCGATGCCCTATTACCGTGATGCCGGGGTAGCGTTTCTTGAAAATCTCAACTTGAGTTTTGAGGGTCGCCCATTGTTCCGGACTGAAAGCGTCGGTGCCGACCATACAGATGCCGATGCCGTTAGTGTTATAGCCGATGCAGTGTGCTCCGGTTTCCAGCTCATAGCGGCCGCATTCAGCGACACCGTTAACGCGATTGACGAAGTGATAGCCGATGTGTTTCAGCGTGGGTGCATGGTGAGGAAACAGCGACATATTGCGAGTAAAACCGCGTTGTTTATGCCAACTGTCAATGTCCGCCGCCGTGAACGGCTTGCCGTTGGGCGTGGCGGCGCAATGGATGACCAAAAATTTGATGTGCGCAGCAGTGCGGCGATTGCTCATAAAGCCCCCTTTTGAATAGTGGGGCTAGTTTATGGAGTTAGGGGTTTAGCGGGCATCCGAAGCAGTTCGGAAGAGGGGTTTTAATGGAGAGAGGGAGTTGGGGCGGATGACTCCGCCCCGGATAGATTAGCCGGCTACAAACGGCATATCCTTGTCGGTCGGCAATTGGCTTTGCACTGCAACCAGTAACGCCGACAGGCCGCGCGGGTCAATCTGTACGATAGTTTTATCGGGAATCGCATCAACCAGATCGCTGACCAGTTGCAGCGTATAGCGCGCGTGGTAAATGCATTGTTCTTGTTCTTCGCTGAGTTGGAAGTGGCTCATACTGTGCCGCCTTGGTTACGGATAGAGCGACGAACGATACCGGCATTGCGATAAAACCAGATCGATAGCGTATGCACTGTCCAGCCCTGATCGTGCAACTCAGTGATTTCCTTTTCTTCGGCCGCGGCAATCGGGCGCTGGGCACGAATAGCACGCTCTAATTGCGCGCGATTTTCCGCATGAATCAGTTTATGCCCATCAATCCTAAAATTTAGCTGCTTGTTTTGCTGGATCAGATGATCGGTATAAGCGTTGGCTTTTTCCTTGAAAACCTCATGCGCGTATTTTTGCGAGTCGATCAGTTGGCGTTGGGTGTCGAGCAGTTCTTGGGCGGTGGATTGCGGGGCGAGATAGCTGCCGGTTTTGTGGATAGCGGGGAGGACTTCTGAGGTTAGCCATTTTTTAACGGTTTTGGCTTCGGGTTTGGTGCTTCTGAGGACTGATGACCATAATCCAGACTCGTTGATGACATTGACGCCGCGATTTCCAAAACCGGCGATTTGCAGGTTTTGAACTTCATCTTCATCTAGCTTTTTGGTCATTTCAAACGCGTCGCTGTATTCGAGTATTTCAGCAACTTCTTTGGCGATAAACCAAGATGCGCCTTGCTCGTCGGTAATGACAGTTAATTGATGGGATTGGAATTGGAAAGTTTGTAATGCTGTATTCATGTTGATCTCCGTTGAAATATTAGATAATCCGGCAACATGACGCCAATCATGGTGCCGGACTGGACAGGTTGGCGTACCAGGTTCAACGGACCCGGCCAGCCTTTTTAGGGGCTGCCTGCCCAGCCCGACATAATGAAGAGCTGGAGCGATGCACACAAAAAAACCGCTTGAAGCGGCCATGTGCCGTTGAAATACCGAGACGCCAATCCCGTACGCTGGATTTTGCCAGCGCACAATTAGATTAGCCCTCGGGGTTGTTTTTGTCAAATTTCGAGATTACCCACTGCTACTCAAACAGCCAGTATAAAAAATAGCAAAACGCAATAAAGAGAGCTGCATAAGACATCAAAAAAACAGATATGATGGTGTTGGTCTTGGGGAATAATGCCATGTTAATTACCTCTTAGTTATGCCTAAATCGGCGGTTAAAAAATCAATCATCAATATCAAACATATCCACCTGCCCGACATCCTCGTCCATACTATTGCAGATGGTCAGCACCTGGCGTTCGGTCAAACCGAACTTCCTGGCGACGTTAAACAGCGGCTCACGCTCTTTGCGCAACCGCCTGATCTCGGTATTGCGTAGCGCTCTAAAGGCCTTGGCGGCTTTGGGGATCTGGATAATCTCCCCGGCGAAGTTCTCGCAAAAGGCCGCGGCGGCTCTTGGACCCAGCACTTGACTCAGCTGATGCAGGGCATCAACCTGTTGCGGTACGCACACATGCCCGCCGCCGTAATGCTGCAGCAAGTCCATCGCGGTCTTGTCGCCGCAGTATTCCGCGATTTCCAGGAGTTTCGGGGGCAGCAAATGCCGGGGTAAGGGGTGCATATTACTGAGCGACCGGGCCGTTAACGCGTTTTTGCCATTTCTTCAATGCCTCGATGACGCCGCTCGCTTGTGCCGTATCCAGCCATTGCAAGGCTTCGACGCCGGTCAAACGCTTGACGTAGTTAGCCAGACTGGCCTCGGACGGATCGCGCACAATGCCCTGGTTATGCATCTCCAGCCACAAGCTCCTGATTTTTTTGGATTGCCCGTCGTCGGCCAGCGCCCTGGATGACTTAGCTTGAGCCGGTTTAACCTTAAAGCCCAATCCCTTCATGACCTCGACCGCCTGGCACAGTTGGCCGATAGACATTGTCGAGGCCGAGTATTTGCCGTTTTTCAGGGTAGCGCCCTGCATCGGCAGCCAGATGCCGTAGTAAAACTCGTCATCCCAGCCCAGCTGATCTTTGCCGACTTGCAGCAGAGTATAGTAGCGTTTGCGGTTATCTGTCTCGGAGCGCGGTTGGTAATTTCTACGATTCATTGGATACTCTCTTAGCCTTGCCCTGCCAGCCTGACGGCGGGCCGGATTTTTGTTTAGGTTCTGCAGCTTTCTTGGCTACTGCTTTCGTGACAACCGCACCGACCGGTTGCATGCCCATCTGTGCGCCGGATTGCCCACGGTTGCGCTGCGCCTCGATCGCTTTGGCCTCAGTCGCAGCCAGTTGCTTTTCAACACGCCCGACCATGATCGACAGCAAATAACCGTTGGATTTCAGCGGCAGCACCAGCGCCGCGGGTTTATTGCTGACCAGCTTCATCATTTCGCCCTCCCAAGCCTGCATGGGCATTGCGTGGGTAATACCGCCCCGTACCACCGTGCCGCTTTTAATCATCGGCATCAGCTCTTGGGTCAGCGCCAGCCGCCGCGACCAGCGCAGCGACTGTATTTTCGGCTTAAACAGCTCCAGATAGCGGAGCAGAGCGCCGATCATGCTCGGCGGTATGCTTTGAATCAGCTCCGTCCACTCATTGCCTGCGGCCAGCTCCATGCCTTGGATAATGTCGATAGACGTGCCGCAGTAAGGGCAATCGAAACTGCAGCTCATCGTTGATAACCTAGACCTGTAGCGGGTGCGCTACCATCAAAGCCCGAGCCTGGCGGCAACGCCGTTGCTGCTTCGTTGGCGTTATTAATGGAGGCAAGTCTTAGGCATTTTTTAATTTTGCTGAGTATTTTGCTTGGCTCGCTCATATCAAACCCCCGCAATATCCAGCGCCAACTGGTCGAACTTGCCGTCGCTATTGCGCTCGTAAATCCGCAAATAGGCTTTAGTCCCCACCACTTGCATAGAGTCGCGCAACGCCTGCATAGCCAATTGCCATTGCTCATCCTGTATATCGTATTGCAACAGCGTATAAATGCGCCCCAGGCTGATTTTGCCTTCCTGGTCGGTTTGAAAGGCATGCTCAACCAAGGCGATAATCTCTACCCGGCTGCCCTCCGCCCAGCGATGAATACAGTCATCAACCAGTTTCTTTGCGGACTGCAAACGCTCATCGAATATTTTGATTTCCGCTTGGGACACCTTGATTTGATAACGTCCGTCGAATGAACACAGCGTGATATTGCCCTTGATGCCGCCCAGCTTGACCTTGTATTTCTCTGCTGACAATTCGGAAAACGCCTGTATTTCGCCGAAGGTATCCGCTTTAAATCCGCCCAGCAGCTCGCGCAAATCGGCGACCTTGCCGATAATTTCCATCACCAACTCATTACGGAGCTTATCGATCTCGCTGACCAGTTGCAGCGGCACCAAGTGGCCTAGGCTGTTTTTTAAATAGCCTGTAGGTATGACTTCTTGTTGAGACATTGTTTTTTTTCCTGTTGTTTAAAAAAAATGTAGGTTGGGCAGCGTCTTTCTGCCCAACGTTTATTGGGTAATGTTGGGCAGAACAGTTTGCCCAACTTACACCGTCACCAAAACCGCATCGACAGTGACACGGCGATCAGCACCACCGCCAACACCATCAGCCCGTGCATTTGCGCGCCGCCCGGCGATAACCTTGCCCGGGCCAGCGGATCACCTTGGAGGCGGCCGGTGCTCGCATCGGCTTATGCCAAACGACTTTGACCCCATCGACCACCGCCGCATAGGATTTGTACATCTTGCCGCCTTCCCAGCCTTGGCCGGTATAGGCCGATGGCAACAGCCGGGTCGCGGCATTAGGTTGGACATGGATCGCCGGTGTCCGTCCAGGCTGAGCATTGATGATAACCAGCCCCAAAAAATGCAGTTTGTTAACCACCCGGCTGATGTGTTCGACGGCTTCAGGGTCGTGATGGGTACCGATGAGTTCATAGCTTTTCATTGTCATCTACGCCTCCAGAATTAAATCATTGGAAATCTTAGGAAACCCCAGCTGCGCCGCCTGATTCATCGCCGCCGTGACCAGATTATTGATCATCAACGGGTACATCAAACTGACCGACTCGCGGGTTTTACCGGCCTTGGCGAAGATCAACCGGCCGCGGACGCCATCCAGTGCGTCTTTTTCAAACAGCTCATCAATGCCTTTGCCGACCCGCTCGAATTTGAATTTCAGGTATTGATCCAGTTGCGCATCCAGCGGCGGCAGCTCGACCACTTCGCAGCGCTGCACCACTTCCCGCACCTCGGGCGAGCGCTCCGACAGCTTGATTTTCAGCTCGGTCTGACCGATCAGCACGATGCTCAGCAGCTTTTTAAAGCCGTCCTCCAGCTCGAAGAAGCGTTTTAAATGCTTGAGGGTGGCAATGCTCAGCCCGTGCGCCTCTTCGATGATCAAACAATGGTTAAACCCGGCGCGGCGGCTGTCTTTCAATATCCTGTGCAGTTGGCGGCTCTTGGCCTCCATGGACACGCGGGGTTTTTCCTGCGGGGCCAGGGTCAGGATAATACTGTCGGCAATCGCGCTGGCTTTCAGCGTTTTGCCGCGCACGTCGTTGTCTTCCATGCCCAATACATACGGCTCGATAATCAGGATCGGCGCGTCCTCGCGGGCGATGCGGTCGTGCAGGTCGCGGCGCAGCGTGGACTTGCCGGAACCGCTTTCGCCGATCACCGCAATAAAACCGCCGTGCATGGCCGTTGCCCACAGGTATTCCCGCACCCGGCGGATGTCCGGCGAGGTGAACACGTCCGCCGCCTCGTTGATGTCGTTGCTGAACGGGTCGCGGAAAAGACTAAAGTGCTGTCTCGCCGCTTGTGACAGCGCGGTTTTACGTAGTAACATATCGATACCTTCTTGGTTGGGGGTGATGGTTGCAGGCGTTGAACCCGCAACCGCTGCAAACATTGCCGCGTCAACGGCAATATCTCGGACGACCAGTGCTTCGGTAATCTTCCCCATCAGGGTGGTTTTATCCGGGCTGGTCGGCCATTTTTCATGGTTCAACAATTGCGCTACCAAAGCGGGCGACAAGCCGATGTCTCGGGCCAGTTGCGCCTGGCTGATGCCGTTGCTTAGCAGTCGATTTTTTAGGGCCAGCATGATTAGTGCCTGGCTGCC
The DNA here is from genome assembly GCA_024636505.1 of Methylobacter sp. Taxonomy (GTDB): domain Bacteria; phylum Pseudomonadota; class Gammaproteobacteria; order Methylococcales; family Methylomonadaceae; genus Methylobacter_A. Next base: position 27,259 of record JAGXGY010000027.1, read on the forward strand.
GATGCCATGGGCATGACATGCGCATCAAAACTACGCCCGGCTAAAAAATCCTGCAATGCCGCCTCGATGACGCCACCCAGCACTTTTGCGGGGGTGTTATCGTCCGTTTCGCTGGGTCGGGCAAGACGCATTACCTGCACGCTGATGCGTGATGTTGCGGTGTCTTCGTCTTCGATAATGATGATTGTTTTAGCCATTGGCGTTACCTCTGTTGGTTGGTGTTATTGTTATTAAATCGCTCTTAATTGCGCGCGCCCGGTCGCGGCTCTACCCACTGCCAGATCCGCCAGCACCTGCTCCAAATCCTCCTCGGACGCCCCTTCGGGAAACCGCGACTGCACATCCGCCAGCAACTCCGGCCGGTAATCGCTACCCAAGCGCCCCAGCAGCCATTTAGCCGCCTGCACCGGGCTCAACTTCAACAGCTCAACAGTCGGGGCATTAACAGCCAAAGCCGTGCCGCGCTTGGGCATAAACGTTGCCAGCGCCTGTTTGGAGGCCAGCAGCGGGTCGATCTTGCCGTCAAACGGCACATAATGTTTGTTGCCGCGCTTCTTCTCGGTTGCCGCCAGGGTGTCGGTACCGGCGGCCAGTTGATGGACGCGCTTGCGGTTGGTATCGGCTATGGTGTCCGGCTTGGCCTTATGTTCCTCGCCGATTACCGCCGCGCTCTCCCTGAAGCCCAGTGCGTTGGCTTTATCCTCATACAGCGCAATATGCTGCTCCTGGCCGTCTTCGCCCCAGATCACAGCCATCGCGGTATCGACCATAAACGGATGCCAATGCACGTACACGTCGCCTTTCACATACACGCCGGGCACATGATCGACTTTCCAGGTCCGGTTTTTAAACGAGATGGTTAAGTCGCCGCGTACCTGGCGTTTGATCGGCTCATCGGTTGCCAAACTCAGCAACACCTCGGCGCTGGGCGTAATGCGCAATTGCTCGGCAGTGATGGTCAGCCACACCGCAAAGCGGGTGCGTTTGGTCCGGCTGTGCTCTTTGGTGGCGTTCCACCACAGTTGATAGGTTTCCGCCAGCGCATTCAGCCCGTTAAAGTCGGTCGGGCGTTTTTTCATGAAGCGCAGCGCCTGCTCAAATGAGGTTTCCACCAAATGGTTGCCCTTTTCGACGCTGCCCTTGGCCCGTGGATTGCGCCGCTTGTTGACGATCAGCTCAATGCCCATCCTAGTGCAAAACCGCCGCACCAGACCGCCGCTAGTCGCGCCCGGATCGACCATCACGATCATCGGCGCACCGTGGAACGGATCGTTACCGGACTTTGGCGCCATCGCCCAGGCCAAAAACCGCACCGTATGCTCGCCTGATTCGGCATGCGGGTAATAGCGGTACCGGATTACCCCGCTGGCATGGTCGCTGACGACGTAACGAATCACCCGAAACTGCTCAATCGCTTTCAGATTTTGCGGCTTGTTTTTGTAATGCACCGCGTCGTCCAGCTCCACCAGTTCCGCGCCGCCGTCCGGCAGGTAATAAATCACGCACACCGAGCCGTCCACCTGCCACACATGATTAGGGTGCAGCGATTGCAGATTGGTGTGCGGCGTCGCCTGGCGCAATTGCTCGGGGTGCAAGGTGTGGACCCGCAGGCCGTTGGCAATCGCCGAGTCCGACAGCGGCACCAGTTCCCCGGTCGCCGCGTCCAGCGTAGCGGCGGTAATTAGCCCGTTATCTCGTAGCACTTGAATCGCCTCCTTAACCGGCGTGATCTTGCGATTGTTCTTGCGGTAGCCTTCCAGGCAATAGGCCGACACCACATCGGCATCGGCGGCGCTCAGCGCCACTACCCCGGCATCGGAACGCCTTTTGCGCGGCTTGCCGACCGCGACTTTTTTTAAATGCCGCAACAAGGTGCTTCGGTTCTTGCCCAGCTCCTGGCAGGCGCGCCGGTAGATCGATTCCTTCTCGCCGTGGCCAGCCGCCGCCACGGCGTCGGCAATGCCCACCAGTTGTTGTATGTAGGCGGGATGCATGGTTATGCCTCGTCTTGCTGTTCTTGCGTCGCCATAAACGCTTCAAACGCCTTAGCCTCGGCCCTGCCGGGCTCGTCTGCCGCCTGCTCGGCGTCAAGGATTGGCACAAAGCCCATATTGTCGGCGACGCCGTAAGCCGCAGTGATGATCAAGCCGACTGCCTGCCGCGCAGCCAGCTCGATATGCTTGGGCGGCTGGCCTTCGAATACCCGGTACAGCTTGGCGATCTCGCTGTTCAGCGTGGCGGTGACTTTTACCGTCAGTTCGCGGCTATATTCCTGCAAGCGCGAGAGCTGGAATTCGCCGGGCATCTGCACTTCGTCGATAGTTGTTCGCTTTTCCGCCTCCAATACCTGGATGCGGTTGGTTTTTTTCGTTAGGGATTCGTTGTATTCGCTGATGACCGTGTCTTTCGCAATCAAATCCCCGGTTAATAATTCGACCTGTTTGGCTGAGGCTTCCTTTTCGCGGAAATGTTTGGCGGCCAGCTGCTGCATCAGGTCAAGTGCTTTATCCAGGTCTTCGGACTCAATCGCCTGAGCGATAATTAGGCGGTCGTCAGATGGCAGGGCTTTTAAGGCGTTATAGTCGCGTTGGCGAAAACCCAAGCGTTCTGCCTGCTCATACAGATTCGAGCCCAGCAGATTGTGGTTGCTCATCAGCTCCATAGTTCTTCTGTAAGATTTTCCAAGGAATGCGGTGCAGAACTCTGGAAAATCTGCGACCTGTCGCAAATTTCCAGCGTCGTCTTTGTAGGGCAATCCTTTGTATTGCTTGCTTTCACGGATATTTATTGCTGTTTCGGCGATCAATTTATCTGCGACGGTCGCAAAAAAGTCGGCAGCCTCAATTCGGCCCAACGATTTGAGTACATCAACGCTGGCTATTACCGCTGCATTAGCAATAGACATCTGATTGCCAGCCTCAACGAGTTGCTGCACATTGTTTTCCTGCGCCGGTGTTAGCGCTGTGCCAGTAGATTTATCGGTCATGTTTATGTCCTGTTGATGCGTTGATTAAGTTCCGCCAGTTGTTTTTCGGCGGTGTTGAGTGAGTGCAGTATCTGCACGGCATGCCGCGCAAACCGCTCGCTCGGCCTGATTCGCCCGGTCTCCTGGATGCGCTCGGCAAACCCCGCCTGTTCCAGCGTGTTGACATAGCGGGTGATGTCGGTGCCGCTAAACCCAGTCGCCTCAATCAATTCCTTGGGGCTAAAGCCGTGCGCGAAGTTGCGCAGCAGTACATCCAGCACCGCCAGCACTTTGATCGCGCTTTTAATGTCCGAGCTTTTTTCCTTGATGGTGGTTTTCATTTCGCCACCCGCTGCATATAGTGCTCGTGCCAGTTGACGTGGGGCCATTCCGCTCTGGGAGGCTGTTTAGGTAACGCCTGGATTTTGCGGCGAGCGGCTAACTGCTTGGCTCGGGCGGCTTCCAGAGGGGTTAGGTTGCTTGGTTGGGGCATGATCGTTCCTCTTTTAGGTAGTTTTGCTTAGGTATTAATACGTACGTTGTTTTACGTAGGCAGTTGCGCGTATGGCGACATGCCTATACAGGCTGTTATTTTTGGTCGGGAAGATCCGGCTTATCAGCCGATTTAAAAATATATTTCATGGCGACGGCGTAAGTGTCTCCCCAGAATTTCGCCTGGTCTTCAGGACTGATCAGGCTGGGCATAAAAAAACTAACGCCGCCGGTAGGGTGACTCAGCATCGTAATCATGAGCCGATGAGCATCGCTGGGGTTTTGTTCGCAAAATGCGGCAAAAAAATCTTTAGCGTTTATGCGTTTCATGGGGAGGCTCCTAGTTATGCAGCAAGCCAGCATCACGCATACGGCGCTTGTTGGCGGTGATGGTATCGGGCGAACGGTGTCCGGTTAGTGCGCAAGTTTGACGGCGCGACAGGCCGTTATCATGGGCTTGCTCAATGGTCAGCCAATGTCGGCGCAGATAGCCCAGCGCATTGGCTCGGCGTTCAACGCGGGCTTTGAGGGCGGTTTCCATGCTGCGGAATGCGGTCAGGAAATCGATCTTCCATTGCAAGGCTTGCTTGCCGGTGAAACCCATCGCCAACAGGGCAAAACCGTCATGGGTCATCTTGTACATGAGGCGCGGCTTTTTTTGCTCGTCAAGATATTTCGCGGGCGCAAAATTGCGCTCGCTAAACTCTTTGTCGGGGCATTCGGTAATCAGTTTATTGATGGTTTTGAGGACATCTTTATGTTGCTTTCGAAAATGCTCAGCTACCTTGAGCGAGGTGGTAAATGTATGACCGTCGACTATATCGACCAGCAGGGTTTCCGGGAACAGGTCGGTGTTTTTGGTTGGGGTGATTGGCATGATGATCTCCTAAGCTGCTTGTTCGGGCTGCTTGTCGTAGCGGTTGGGCCATAGCTCTGCAAGCGACAGGCCGGTTTTAGATGCAATCAAATCAGCGGTGCGTCTTGATGTGCTGCAATGCCAACAGGAGATTATGACGGCGTTTTTTTATGCCGTAATAGCAACCCACCCAGCGCCCGGACAACTGAAGCAAAATTTTTCCGAAGGCAGCGAGCGAATAATAGCCAACAACATGACCAAGTCGCTTCCTGATGATTGGATTCGGCAAGCAATTGTCTACCGCGATATGCTAATGCATGGGATTGATCACAAAATTGCTCAAAGCTCTTAAAATGGGGCATGGGTATCTCCTAAAGAAATATTGTAGTCGTAGGTTGGGCTAAGGTACGAAGCCCAACACATGGACGCTAAAAATGTTGGGCTTTCTTGCGTCAACCCAACCTACGTATCCTTACCTACGTAAAAACGCGTACAGCCGCAAAAACGGCCTTTACGCCAACTCTCACATCATTAAGCGCCAAAAATACCCGCCAGCGCGTTTATAAACGCCCGTAACAATCATTTAAGTGGGTTGCGCGGGTTGTATTTTGCTATAGTGTAAACACTCCCCAGTAAACACCCCTTCCGAAGCACTTCGGATACCCGCCCACCTTGTGGCTGTCTATCATGCAGCCCATGAACAAAAAACAGCCTCTTAAATCTAATCAGCTATCTGCCCATATCGGTATCGCCGCCTGTACGTTCGCGCTCGGCGCTTCCGTTGATGGTTCAATGCAATTATTGACCGATCCTGATTTTTTAAAGATTTATCCGAATTGGAAGTATATCCACAACGATACCGTAGCCCACCCGCGCCCGCTGCATCAAAGCTGGAACGGTACAGTGTTGCCGCATGATGATCCGTGGTGGGATACCCATTTTACGCCTAACGGTTATGGTTGCCGATGCCGCATTGCCTCCGCCGATCCCGGCGAGTACAAAGGCCATCCAGCCCCGGATGACGGCACTTACGAAAAAATAGACCGCAACGGCGAAGTGCATACCCTGCCCAAGGGCGTGGATTACGGCTTTAACTATGCGCCGGGCAAAAGCAATCTGGTCAAGGCGGTCGAGATTCAACAGCAAAAGCAGGAAGCGCTGCCGTGGCAATTGGCCCGCGCCAATGTCAAGGATCTGGTTAATGGCTCTATTTTTACAGACTTCTTTGCCGGGAAACTGCGCGGGGAATTCCCCATTGCGGTGCTGCCTGCGGCCGATCAGGCCTTGTTAGGCTCGGAGACGGCGACGGTATTGCTGTCGCAGCATTCCTTGGCCGCGCACTTGGTCGCCCATCCAGAAATCGGCTTAACGGATTATTTGAACGTTCAGGAGATTCTGGAAACCGGCGAGGTTTACCGTCAAGGCGAGGAGCGTCTGGTTTATCTGACGATTGGTGACATTGTTTATCGGGCGGCCTTAAAGCGCACCGCAGATGGCAAGAAGAATTACTTTTTGACGCTGTTTAAGAACCAGGAAGGCAGCAGGCCAAAGCAAACGGACAGGATCAGATAAGGGCGCCGGTCGCGGGGCACGCGCTCCCCGCTAGACCTCATCAACCGCCAAAGCGGAAGGGCTCGTAAGCGATTTACGACGACCGGCCTTTTCAGTATAAACTAACCCCTAAAATTTACCACTCAGGAGCCGCGATGCACAGTATTGAAACCCTAAAAAACCTGTTAACGTCAGGCGCAGGACTGCGCATTGACGCCAATATGGTCAGTATTAACAGCCTCAATGAATTGGCCGCTATTGCTCACAGCAACGGTGCCAGGCTCACCATCACCAACGCCAATCATGTTCTCAAGGATTCGCTGGAGCGGTTGGCCGTGGTCGGCGGGCAGTTTGTCAGCTTCGAGTTTTAAATGATTGAAATAAGCGTCGACGACCGCGAGCTCCAGGCGGCCTTGCGCAACCTGCAGCAGGTAACAGGCAACCTGCGCCCTGCTCTGCAAAAAATAGGCGATAAGCTAAAAGACTCCACCCAGCAACGCTTTGGCAGCCAGACCGCTCCCGACGGTTCGGCGTGGCTGGGCAATGCCGAGTCCACGATTGCGCGTAAGGGCCGCAGCCAGCCGTTGACCGAGCACGGTACTCTGGGCGATACCATCGATTCTCAATTGCTGGGCAATGACGGCGTGCAGATCGGCAGCCCGATGAAATACGCGGCGATGATGCAGTTCGGCGGCACCAAGGCCGAATTTCCGGCTCTATGGGGCGATATTCCAGCGCGGCCGTTTTTGGGCATTTCTGCCGATGACCGCAATGCCGTCATCGAGATTATTACCCGCCACCTGGAACAGGCTGTTTAAGTTTTGACAAAGGCCGCGCAAAGGGCTAATCTGCTCGGGCACTGGCAAAGCCGGTGTCGGGACTCTAACCCCCGCAATAACAAAAGGTGCCGGCGCACACTATCATGCGCTTTTTTTATGTCTATCGAATTATGGTGGGCTGGCATGGGCCGCCTTCGGGCGGGCCGCTCCTTTTGGCGGTGGTTAGAACCCGTGTCAGTCCATCGCCCGATTCTAACTATAGGGTGATGGTCTTCTTACTCAAAAGGAAACTATCATGACTACCGAATTATCCCTCAATATTTCCGGTATTGCTGTCGCCCAAGACAGTTCAGGCCGTTTCAATCTGACTGATCTGCATAAGGCTGCTGGTGGATTATCTCAGCACGAGCCTAATCGATGGCTTAGAAATCAACAAACTAAAGACCTGGTTGATGAATTGCGTAAGCCATTGATTTATACGGATACCCAAATTAGGGTATCCGACAAAATCAAGCACTTAGAACCTATCAGTATCGTCAAAAGCTTTTTCATGACTCAAGGCACCTTTGTCGTAGAAGAATTGGTCTATGCTTATGCGATGTGGATCAGCCCAGCCTTTCATTTGCAGGTGATACGCTCCTATGCCGCCTTGGCTAAAGGCCTACAGCCCGCGCCGTCCGCCATGCCTGCCAGCATTGAAGCCCGCATGGAACGCATGGAAGGCTTTATGGAGACCATGGCCAGCAATATGTGCACCATGGCCGAAGTCTCGGTACAGCAGGCGCAAAAACTGGATGTGACTGCCCGCTATATTGGCTTGCTGGAGGTCAACCAGAAAGGCACGGTTAAGATCACCCGCACCGTCGAAGCCGAAGCTCTGGCGCTGGCCGCGCAAGGGGTATCGATGACCGACATTGCCAAGGTGGTGCGGGTTTCGCGGGCTTCGGTCAGCTTGCTGGTGCGCGGCAAGTATCCCTGGTCATACTCTCAGGCCGCCTTGCCGCCCGCCTCGGTGCAGGACGTGGCGGACAGCATGGTTGCCGCCGAACGTGACCTATTGTTGGCCAGGCTGGCTAAACTGGACGGTGCCCAATGAGCGCAACACTGGACGCACTGGATCGCATTGACCATATCACCGCCTGCCTGGAAGCGGTCAGCGATCTGATGATTCCGGCCAGCGACTTGCATGCGGTAGACCGCGGAAAGCAGGCCTTGCTGCTGGCGTTCCTGCTGACCGAATACCGCATTGCCTCGGATAATTTAGGGCAGGCGCTTAAACCGGGCAAGGTCAATGTATTACATTCTGCCGCTTAGCCTATGCCAAAAAAACCCATTAACGGCTGGCAAGCCGCATAAGCTATAGGATGTTAAAAACGCACTTGGCTCGACTGAGTGCGTTTTCCCCCTTAAATCCCCGGTTTTGGAAAATGCCGATTTAAAAAAGCTAGGCAGAAGCGATTTAAGTTGTATTTTGCTAAAACCCACATATCGAGCCGAAAAAAAATTTAACACTCAATTAACGCATACCCTCGACAGCCTCAGCGCTGTTTGTGCGGTAAAGTCACGACCCATGTCCCTGCACAGATAAAATCCCCATTCCGAAGCCCGTCACATTCCCGTTTTATCGATGACTGCCTATGATGCAGTCCATGAACAAAAAAAACCCACTCATTGCTGCTTGTCTATTCTCGCTGTCGCCGGGCGCGGACGGCGCTATCCAGTTATTCCCTGCCGGTCAGTTTGATGCGCCTCGCGGTGCGATGGCAGGCAGCGGCCCGTGGTTTATCGATGCCTCCATTGCCGCGGCCTTGATAGCGCGGGTCACTCAGCGGACCAATGATATTGCGGTCGACTACGAACATCAAACCCTGGCTACCGCCAAGAACGGCCAGCCTGCCCCGGCGGCCGGTTGGCTTGCGCCCGCCAATCTGCATTGGGTGGACGGCAAGGGCTTGATGGCCGCCGATCCCCAATGGACAGCCAAAGCGGCGGCGCATATTGCCACCGGGGAATACCGCTATTTATCCCCGGTATTTTCGTATGAGCCGACCACCGGCCGCGTGCTCGATCTGCTCCATGTCGCCTTAACCAACAATCCGGCCATCGACGGTATGGACGCGGTGCTGTTGGCAGCCGCGACCGCTTTTAACCTTAACCCATCATCACAGGAGTCCTTTATGGATCTGAAACTTTTAACTTTACTGGGCCTTAAAGAAGGGGCAACGCCTGAAGAAGTGCTGGCCGCCACCACTGCCTTGCATACCGGCAATCAGCAATTACATCAACAACTGGCCGACAAGGACATTGCGATTGCGGCGGCATCATTGACCACGCCGGAGACAGCGGTTGCTGCTATCACCGGCTTGCAGGCGCAACTGGCGGCATTGACCGCTCAGGTGAACGACGGTCAGGTCGATGAGATGATCGCCGCCGCTAAAGCGCAAGGCAAGTTGTTGCCGGTGCAGGAGCCTTGGGCGCGGAGTTTGGAAAAGAGCGCACTCCAGGCTTATCTGGATGTGGCGCAACCGGTCGCGGCGCTGAACGCGCAGCAATCCAGCGGCAGACAGTTGGACGCTAGCGGCGTCGCGGTGCTGACAGCCGAGCAGATTGCGGTGTGCTCGCAATTGGGCTTGTCCCAGGATGACTTTAAAAAAACCTTGGCTGAAGATGCATAAGTTGATTGCAGAAAGCCGCAGTATCCGCGTGGCGCTACTGAAGGCGCTGTATCTGGCCTTGCATGCCGATCCCGGTCAAGGCTGGGTTTGGCGGCGGGAATTGGAACGGCAAGCGGGGAGCGCGATTGATTTTGAATTGAACTACTTGAGTGAGCGCCACTACTTGCAAGCTGACGGCCCCAAGTACCGCATCAGCGCCACGGGCATCGATTTTATTGAACAGGAGAACGACTAATGGCTGTACTGACGAAAGACCGCAATACCGCGCAACGCCAAGGCGACGAGTTTAACCATCCGGTGGCCGCCGCCGCCCATATTTTCGCCGGGTCACTGGTGGTGCTGGATGCGGCGCGTAATGCCAAACCCGGCTTAACCGCTACCGGCCTGATTGCGCTCGGCCGCGCCGAAGAGGCCGTCGATAACACCACCGGTGCGGCCGGAGACAAGACGGTGCAGGTACGCAACGGGGTGTTTTTGTTTGCCAATGACGGCAGCATCGCCCGCGCCGATTTAGGCGGCACCGCTTATATCGTCGACGATCAAACCGTTGCCGACACCGACGGCACCGGCACCCGTAGCGCCGCTGGCAAGATTGTCGATGTCGATGCTGCCGGCGTCTGGATCAGAATCGCTTAATTTTTAGAGGAATCGAACCATGTTAGTCAACAAAAGCTCTATCCAGAGCATTTTTACCGGCCTGAAAACCACCTTCAATAACGCCCTGACCGCGCAAACCGGCAACTGGCAGGCGACCGCGATGGAAGTGCAGTCCAACAGCCGGGGCGAGGATTACGCCTGGTTAAGCCGCTTCCCGATGATGCGCAAATGGATCGGCGAGAAGTCGATCAAAGCCTTGGCGGCCAACAAGTTTACGGCGGTCAACGAGGATTGGGAAACCACGATTGCGGTCAAACGCAACGACATCGAAGACGACAGCATCGGCATTTACAGCGCCCAGGCACATATGGCGGGCGATTCGGCGGCGGAACTGCCGTACATCATCATCGATGAGCTGAAAAACAACGGCTTTATCAATACCGGCATCGACGGCCAGTTTTTTTACGACACCGACCACGAGGTTAAAGGGGCTTCGGTGTCCAACAAGCTGGCGACGGTCTTGAGCACGGCAACCCCGGCGACAGCGGCGGCCGGTTACGGCGCGGCCAGAATAGCGATCATGAAGTTTACCGACGAAGAAGGCATGCCCTTGAGGCTGGTGCCGGATACGCTGGAAGTTCCGCCTGCGCTGGAAGCGATTGCTAACAAGCTGATTAACGCCGACAAGCTGGACGACAACAGCCCTAACCCGTACAGAGGCACGGCCACGGTGATCGTTAACCCGGCGCTGACTTCAGATACCGCGTGGTTTCTGCATGTGACCTCCAAAGCGGTGAAGCCGTTTATCCTGCAAATGCGTAAGCGTCCGGTGTTTGTGTCGCAAACGTCGATGGAAAATGACGACGTGTTTTCCAAGGCGGAATACAAGTTCGGCGCGGAAGCACGCGCTACCGGGGTTTATGGCTTCTGGCAGTTGTCAGTGGGCAGCACCGGCGCTTAATAACCTATTCAAACGGGCGGCCAGGCGGTCGCCCCTACCTGAGGAACTATCATGGCTGAATTAACCAAGCCCACTAAAAAACCGACCGCCAAAGGCTATCTGGTCACGGTCAAGAAAGACGGCTTTCGCCGTTTGGGTCGCGCCTGGATGGGTAGCACGCTGGTCGAAGCGACGGATCTAAAGGCGTTTGAGCTGGCGGTGCTTGAGGCCGACCCGATGTTTACCGTTGAGGCTCAGGACTAAGCCGTGAGTTATTGCACGCTGACTGATCTGATCGACCGGTTTTCAGAACAGGAACTTATCCAGCTGGCCGATCACGACAATGATGGCGTGATTGATGTGGCGGTGGTTGACCGGGCGATTAGCGACGCCGACGGCGAGATTGACGGCTATCTGTCCAGCCGCTATGCCGCTCCGATTACTCCGGTGCCCAAGTCGATTACCCGTATTGCCTGCGATATGAGCCGGTATTACTTGTATGACGACCTGGCGACGGAACAGGTGACCAAGCGCTATAACGATGCAGTCAAGTTTTTAATCGGCGTGGCCAAGGGCGACATCAGTATCGGCATTACCGCGCTGGGCGCTAAGCCCTCCAGCCAGAATACCGCGCAGATGCAGACCGGCGGCACCGTTTTTAACCGCAAAGACAAGAGCTTTATCTGATGAATGCTAACGGCATTAACGGCTTGCAAGCCGCGATCGTGGCCGATTTTGGCCAATATTTAAGCGGCGTGCAGGTGGCGATCTATGCCGGGCAGTTTTCCGAGGTGGCGACTAAAAAAACCTTAATCAACGTGCCTGCGGTGTGGCTGGATTTTGAAAGCGGCAAGCAAGGCGCCGATACCGGCACCGAGCAGGTCGAGCTGGTATGCACCTTTACGGCCTATGCGATTACCCGAGTGCTGAACAACGCCCGCGCTCGCAACCAGGACGCTCAGGCGCTGGCTCAGCAGGTATTGCTCAGGCTGCAAAACAACCGGTTTGGCTTGAGCGCTATCAGCAGGCCCTCGGGCATTGACCTCAAGCCGATGAACTATGCCTATCTGGTCGATAACGGCTTAGGCGTGTGCGCCATCCGCTGGCAACAAAGCCTGTATTTGGGCGAGTCTGTCTGGGACAGTACCGGCGTAACCCCCACTGAAGTCTGGCTGGGTCTGTCACCTGAAATCGGCATTCCCTACGTCGACAAATACATCCGGGGGGATTTATGAGCTTTGAATCAACCGAACTGGACCGGCGCATCAGCAACCTGATCCGCCTTGGCACCATCGACCAGGCCGACTATGCCACGGCCAAAGTACGCGTTAAAGCCGGGGATATTTTAACCGGCTGGATACCCTGGGTTAACCAACGCGCGGGCGGCGATGTCAGTTGGCATGCGCCGGAAGTCGGCGAGCAGGTGTTGATTTTAGCGCCGTCAGGCGAGCTGAATCAGGGCGTGGTGCTGACAGGATTATTTCAGGCGGCGCATGCTCAACCGGTCAACACCCCGGACAAACAGCACACTGTATACAAAGACGGCGCGGTGATCGAATACGACCGCGCCTTGCATCATCTGAAAGCGGTGTTGCCGGCAGGTGCGACAGTCGAATTAATAGCAACCGGCGGCATTGCCTTTACCGGCGACTTGACCGTGACCGGCAATATCAAAGCAAGCGGCGACATTACCGACCATACCCGCAGCATGCAGGGCGATCGTGGCATTTACAACGGCCATACCCATGACGATCCGCAAGGCGGAAGCGTGGCGCCGACAGGACAGACACAATGAGCCTGAGCGGCGTTAATCGCAAAACCGGCGCGGCCTTGGCGGGTATCGGCCATTTAAAGCAGTCGATTATCGACATCCTGACCACGCCTATCGGCACAAGGGTGATGCGCAGAGAATACGGCTCGCGGCTATTTGCTTTGATTGACGCCCCAATGAATAGTGGCACCATCATCGATATAGTGGCCGCCACCGCCGAGGCATTGGATAAGTGGGAGCCGCGCATCCGACTAGACCGCGTTGAACTTGCCGCGGTCACCGCCACCGGCCGTGTCGAACTGACGTTATACGGACTTTACCGTCCGAACGGCGAGCCAATCAAGCTGGAGGGCATCATCTTATGAATGCGCTCGACTTTACCCGGATAGCGCCGCCCAGCATTATCGAGCCGCTCAGTTTCGAGTTGATTTTTGCCGCGATGCTGGCGGATTTGCAGGCGCGCGATGCAACTTTCAGCGCGTTGGTTGAATCCGACCCGGCTTACAAGATTTTAGAAGTCGCCGCTTACCGCGAGTTGCTGCTCAGGCTGCGCATCAACGAGAGCGCACGCAGCAATTTATTGGCGTTTGCGATCGGCGGCGATCTGGATCAGCTGGCCGCCAATTACGGCGTGGTGCGCATGACCATGGTGGCCGCCGACCCGCTAGCCACGCCGCCGGTGATAGAGGTATTGGAGAGCGATGACCGACTCAGGACGCGGCTGCAATTGCGCATCGCGGCATTAGCGGCTAACGGCACCGCCGAGCATTACCGCTTTGTCGCGCTGTCGGCGCATGCCGACGTGATCGACGCCGCCGCCTTGCAGACCTTGCCCGGCTCGGTGCTGGTGGTGATTTGGTTACCGGATGGCAGTACCGCTTTGCCGGTTATTGCCGCGCGCTTCCTGGCGGATGATGTCAGGCCGTTGGGGGTTGCCGTCGCCGTTGCCCAGGCCATGCCGATTATTATTGACGTGCAGGCGACGCTGTATACCGAGCCGACCGCACCAACCAACTTGGTGTCAACGCTCAGCGCCACTTTGCCTGTCGCCATTGCCGACTACGCCCGGCTAGGCCGCGATATGCCGTTGTCATGGCTGATTTCGCGGCTGCATGTGGACGGGGTTTCTCGGGTCGCGTTGCAGGCGCCGACGACAAATAAAGTTCTGGAACCGAACGAATACGCGGTTGCCGGGCAAATTAATTTAATTAACGGCGGCAGCGCATGGTGATGTCGGCCTTAGACGCGAATAAATTCCCTCGTTCCCACGCTCCTGCGTGGGAATGCCTGGGGCTTACAGGTCACGGGGGTTACCACGCAGAGCGTGGGAACCAGGGCATGGTGGTGTCGGTCTTAGACGCGCGAATAAATTCGCTCCCACAATGGTGATGTCGGCGTTATTGCCGCCCAATGCCACCACGGAAGAAATGGCGCTGGTTGATGCGATTTGCCGCGCCGAACTGGATACCCTGGTTGCCGCGCCCCGCGCATTAAAATCCAATGTCGCCGAACCGATACAGCCGTGGCTGGCGGCGGAGTGGGGCCTAGCCGATTTGGCCGGTTTTTTTGACGACACCCAGGCATTGCTGGAGGCCGGTTGGCCGTGGCTGCAAGTGCGCGGCACGGCGGCATCGGTGCAACTGGCGTTGTCATGGATTGCTATGCCGGTCACGCTGGAAGAAGACGGCGCGCGGCTGCAAATCGATACCGGCACGCCGGAAGCGCCCGCTCAGCTGGACGCTATCAAACACTTAGTCAACGCCTCGATTCCGGCGCATGTGCAGCTTTATCGCTTGTATCACGGCTACGACCGCCGCGTGTTGCACAGTTCGACCGGAGACCGTTGGGATGACGCGTTTTTGTCCGACGATTCCGGCGTGTGGATCGACGGCATTAAATTAAGTTTTGGCCGTACCTGGTTAATTAACGCGGTGCGCCCGGCGACACTGTCCGGCGTGCAGTTCTACCGGCTGCATAGCGCGCTGATCCGCTACCCGGACGTGTTGCGCTGGGGCGTGATGCGCTTTGGTGACGCCTTTGTACGCAATAACCCGGTTATGCGCGGGCATTTGATGGGCATTATTAATGCCGTCGGCCTGCCTGATCCGCTATTGATGACCGGCAACCGGCGCATGGCCAGGGCGGCGTTTTTATTGTCCGAAGACGCGCGTCTGGGCGAGCCTAACACCCGCTTCGGCGGCTACAGCGAGACCGCATTAAACCGGTTTTACTGGTCTGAACCCGAATCGATGCTCTCGGATTTTGATTATGGTCGGCATAAATCGCCAATAGAAGAAGTCTGGATCATGACCACAGGCATCGGCAATATGGTACCGGATTTTACCCAGATCATCGCAGCGGTCACCCCCAGCCGTCGGCACAGTCTCACTGCCGATTGGCGGGGACAGCTGCTGATGGACGGCAGCTTGCGCTGGTCTGACGCCAAATTGACCGAGTCGACCGGGCTGTTATTTATCGACCGCCGCCATGTCAGCGACTACACCGGCATAGGGCCGCGCGGCAGCAACTACGGCTGGACCGGCGGCTGGGACGACCGGCGCTGGGGCGGCGACAACAGTATCACCCACCAAACATTGACTGCATAAAGGATAGATCATGGCAACTTTAACTAACAGCGGACGCACGGCGCTCGCCATCGCACTCGCCGCACAAACCCTGCATTTTGCCTGGGGCACCGGCGATGCCGCCTGGGATGCCACGCCGGTACCGGAATCGGTTGACGACACCGCGCTGATCAATGAAATCGGCCGCCGTTCGGTGACCCAGGTCATGTACGTGGTCGAAGACGCGCTCGGCGAAATCGTAGTGCCGACCGGCCGCTATGCGGTCTCGGAGACGCCGACGCGGCATATCCTGTTTCGCATCGCTTACGACTTTGCCGATGCCGCTGCCTCACAGATCAGAGAGGTCGCGCTGTTTGCCGGCACCGAGGTTATCGCCGGACTACCGGCCGGGCAGTTTTACTTTGACCCTACCCAGATCGCCGCGCCCGGCACTCTGGTGGCGTTGGAGCGCATCCCGGTCATTAACCGCTCGCCGTCGACCCGCGAGACTTTTGAACACGTACTGACTTTATAAGGACCCCTCATGCCAACTATGCCCAGCGCGTACTTTAACCGCTTTGACCCGAGCAAAAACTTTGACGCACATTTGTTCCGCGCCGGTTTTGCGGTGCAAAGCGCCGAATTCAATGAAGTGCAATCCAGTTTTGCCAGCCGCGTTCAGGATATTAGCGACGCGATATTTCGCGATGGCGACGTGATCCGCGATGCCCGCGTGATCGTCAATGCCGCAACCGGCGATACCATCGCCGAGGCCGGAGCGGTTTACATTCGCGGCGCGGTGCGTAATGTCGTCTTAAAAGACATGACAGTGCCCCTTGTCGGCTTGATTGCTATCGGTTTGTATTTGCAAGAAACCGTCATCACCGAACTGGAAGACCCAAGCTTGCGCGACCCGTCGATCGGCACCCGCAACTACCAGGAGCCGGGCGCATCGCGGTTGAAAATTGAGGCGGTCTGGGGCTTTGCCAACGATGGACAACTGGGCGAATTTTTCCCGGTTTATCAGGTTGAAAACGGCATCTTGCGCGCTAAAGAGCCGCCGCCGAATCTTGACGGCGTCACCCAGGCTCTGGCCCGTTACGACCGTGACAGCTCCGGTGGCTCTTATGTAGTGAACGGTCTCAGTGTTGCCGCCGTCGCCGACTTGATCGGAGGCGAACAGGTGTACACAGTCAGTGAGGGCCGCGCCCGGGTCAACGGTTTCGGCGTCGAACAGAATACCTCGCGGCGCTTGATTTATGCGGCTATCCCGGATTTGCGCCTGCTGGACTCAGAACCGCATGCCAGCACCACGGTTGCCGCCCAGCGCATTGATCTGGACAGGTCGCCGGTTGCCGACATCAGTCAGGTGCGTATTACCAAACAAGTGACGCAAACGATAGTGCATGGCGGTTTTACCGGCGCACAAGACCCGTTGCCTGATACTTCGGTGATTAGCATTTTATCGGCGGTGCAGGGCGCAACGACTTACGTGCTGGGCACGGAATACAAATTAACCGCCGGGAAGGTTGACTGGAGTTTGCCCGGAGCCGAACCCGATCCCGGCAGTTCTTACGACGTGACCTATCAGTATATCGCCACGGTGATTCCGACCGCCGTTGACAGCACCGGCTTTACCGTGACCGGGGCGGTAGTCGACTCGCTGGTATTGACTAATTACAGCCAAATGTTACCGCGTATTGACAGTCTGGCGATTAGCGCCGACGGAGCATTGACCTGGATTGCCGGGGTATCGTCAGACTGGAACCCGCAGGCTCCGGCGATACCAGTTAATTTACTATTGTTGGCGAAAGTGCGGCAAACGTGGACCGCAGACCGCACGGTCAGCAATGACAGCGTGCGCGTAGTGCCGATGTCGGAACTATCGGTTATCCAGAATAAAATAGACCGATTGGCCGAACTGATTGCCCAGCAAAGTTTGACATCTGACGCGCAATTACGCGAGAGCGGCGTAAAAAAGGGTGTATTGGTCGATGCGTTTTTGTCGGATGACATGCGCGATTTAGGCAGTGCGCAAACGGCGGCGATTTTTGGCGGTGAGCTGACGCTGCCGATTGCGGGGGTTGTTGCCGCCGTATCCGCCGACGTGAGCACGCGCACCGCCTTGACCTATAACCTGTCGCCGGTGTTGCAGCAAACCTTACGCACCGGCAGTATGAAAGTTAACCCGTATATGGCGTTTGATCCCATTCCGGCCACGGTGGTATTGACCCCGGCAATCGACCGCTGGACAGTCATTGAAACCGTGTCGGCGGGGCCGATCACTCAGCGGCTCACTGTCGGCAGCGGCAATGCCTCCAGCACCGGCACCAGCACCAGCACGGTGTTGCTGTCGTCGAGCCGCAGCGCCATTGAAACCCTACGCCCGATTGACGTGCATTTTAGCGTCAGCGGTTTTGGTGCCAATGAGGCGCTAACGGCGCTTAATTTTGACGGCATCAGCGTTGCCGCAACTGCCATTTAAAGGACACAATCATGATTAATGCGAATGCATCCGGTGTCGTCACCGGAAAATTTACCATCCCCGCCGACGTCCAGAGCGGCGCCAAGCGCGTCGAGTTTTTAGGCGGCGGCGGCAGTCGCGGCGAGGCGTTATTTGTCGGCCAGGGCGATTTGCAGATTAACACCCTGCAACAGGTCACCCGAATTACCACCACGTTATGGTGGCAAAATGTTGATCCACTGGCGCAAACTTTTACCCTTAACGACAATACCCAGATCGGCGGTGTTGATTTATGGTTTACGGCGAAAGGCACCTCGCCGGTGATTGTGCAGATCCGCGAGACCACAACCGGGTTTCCCAATCAAGCTATCCTCGCCGAAGCGCGGCTGTTGCCCGCCAACATTAGCATCACCGCCGCGACGCCCGCGCTATTCCCCGCGCCGGTGAATTTACAGGCCAGGACGGAGTACGCCATTGTGGTGATGACCGATGATGCCGTCACCGAGCTTGCCATAGCCGAGCTGGGAAAATGGGACAATTTTGCTCAGCGCTGGGTGACCAGTCAGCCGTTTCAGGTTGGCGTATTGCTAAGTTCGAGCAATGCCAGCACTTGGACTGCACATCAGGATAAAGATATGGCATTTCGCTTGTTGGCGGCTAATTACACCCAAACCAACAGAAATGTAGCGCTTGGAACCGTTGCTGTGACCGCCGCTACCGACTTGATGCTGTTGGCTTTATCTGACAGCCCTAATTCAGCGGCGCGGATTGAATACAATTTGGCATTGCCTGACGGCAGCACGGTCAAAGTATCGGACGGCCAGCCGGTGCGCCTGCCTGTCGCCATTACCGGCGATGTCGCGGTGTCGGCAACACTGTCGGGCACGATCAGCAGTTCGCCCGTCTTATTTCCCGGCTCGCAACTGGTCAGCGGGCAGGTAGCGGATACGGCCGACTATATCAGCCGGGCCATCCCTGCCGGGACAGCGGCGCGGGTGCGGGTGATATTTGATGCGCTGATTCCGGCCGGTGCCAGCGTGGCGGTATCGGCTGCGGGTATTGACATTGGCGATACCTTTGAGCCGGTTGCCTATCAAAGCAGCCTTGCCATTGGCGACGGCTGGATGGAAATGGCGCATGAACTGGCGTCAATCACCGAGGCCAGCATCCGCGTCAAACTAACGCTGGGCGGCAACAGCGCCGCGCGTCCCCGAGTGCGTAACTTGCGCGTTATTGTTTTGTAAGGGGACTTAAATATGGCTGAAATTACCGCACATCTGAGCCTGCCGCTGCCGTCGCCTGCTAACACCCTGGCGGTTGATGTGCTGCGCATCCGCGAGGCGTTTACAGCGCTGGATGCCAAGATTGCCGCGCTGGATACCTTGCTGTCCAGCGATGACGTGACCTTGGATAGCGTCCAAGAGCTGGTGGCGGCAATCAAGGCCAGTCAAACAGAAATGGGTGCGGTCACGGCCCAGGTAGCCGCACAACTCGCGGTGCAAGATGCCCAGGTAGCCGCACAACTCACGGCGCAAGATGCTCAGGTAGCCGCACAACTCGCCGATTTATCGGCTCTTGTTTACGCAGGACTCTAATATGCCATTATCCGATTTAACCAATTTTAGAAACGAATATTTAGCCGAAGTGGGGGCACGTCTGACAGCGGCAACGATAACCACAGCGACCGACACCGACTTATTACTACAGTCGGCGCTGTTAAAAGCTTACGATGCGGTCAATCAATTTGATCCACTTGGCCCTGGTGCGGTATCGATACTGTCGATCATGACCGGCGCAGAACTGGAAACATGGTTGCAAGATGCGAGTAACAGACAGTCATTTGAAACTGTAGTCGCCAGTTCCACGGCGATGACGGCGGTGATCAACGATACTGCGGCGTGGGCAACGATTGTCGCCAGTTCCACGGCGATGACGGCGGTGATCAACGATACTGCGGCGTGGGCAACGATTGTCGCCAGTTCCACGGCGATGACGGCGGTTGCGGCCAGTTCCACGGCGATGACGGCGGTTGCGGCCAGCGACATTGCCTCTGACGCGGTATTTACCAACACCGTTTCGCGTCTTGCTATTTATAACGACAACATTGCCCTGTCAGCTTTTCAGGCCAATCCGAATCAAGTGCAGCGGCAAATTGGCATTGCCGGGCGCACCACGTCGGCAAGCGCGACGGTTTCGAGTTTCGAATACGTTGCGAATGGCACAAAAGTTATCTTACTGAGGATGTGGACGACAGGTGGGTCAGAGAATCCATCACTCAATTTTGCCAGGGGGTATACAGGAGTCTCTAACGCTACAACCGCAGGTATTATTGTGCCCATTACGGGGGAAAATCTGGGTAAAACAACGGTGGCGTTCGGGCATACAACGACGTATGCAGACAGCGGCACTTATCCAGCTGCATCTAATGATAATGCCAATGTGGTTTGTGCGGCAAACGGCTTAAAACGACATACATGGTCGATAGTTGGCAGTACTACGCAAAACGTCATCTACATCACTGTTTAAGGAAAAATATGAAACTGGTTATCGATTTATTAACAAACACTATTGCCGGATCAACCAATGATCCTGCTTTTAACCCATCATCAACACAAGTCCTCATCGATACGCCCGAAGATTTCGACAGCGCAACATCAGCAGAATGGGCCTACGACGGCATGACCGTCAGTCACGATCCCATGGCGGCAATGGAACGGGCAAAAACCGCCAGAAAATCACGCATTAAAGCCGAGGCTGGGCAACTGATCGCCGCTTCGGACTGGAAATTAAATAGGGCAAAAGAGCAGGAACAGGCAGGCTGGTCTGATTTAGCGGCGGTTGATGCGATTTTGGTGCAGCGCGAAACCATCAGGCAATCGTCAAACGCGGCAGAACTGGCGGTTGATGCGCTGACTGATGTCGTCAGCGTTATCGGCTTTACTTGGGTTGTTGATGTCGTTGTTATTGCACCCAGGCGATTAACCAGTTATGCGCTGCTGTCCCGATTCACCTCGGCGGAAATCGAGGCTGTGTTAGCGGCCGCTGAGACCAATGCGGCGCTACGGGTCTGGTGGGAAAAATTCAAACTGGCGGCGTCTATCGACTTGAATAATGCCGATACCATAGCGGGCATTAATGCGTTTGAAACAGCCGGGCTATTAACAGCTGGCCGTGCTGCAGAAATTTTATTGTAATTTAACAGGAGAAACCCATGGCTGAACAATTTTTACACGGCGTTGAGATCGTCGAGATAGACGATGGCGCACGCCCGATTAGCGTTATTAAATCATCGGTTATCGGTTTGATCGGTACCGCACCCAACAGCGCTGCTGCGGCGACCGCCAGCCTGTTGACCGGCTTGGTCGCCAATAATAACGCGATGACGTACACGGCCGTAACGCCGGGGAAAGCGGGCAATAACATCACGGTGCAGCACAAAGACCCAAAAGCCAACGGCGCGGCGTTGTCGGTCACGGTGTCCGGCACCGCGATTACGGTTAATTTGGCTACTTCTGCAATCGGCGTTATCACCTCGACCGCTGCGCTGGTTATCGCCGCGATTGCAGCTAGCACCACGGCGGCATTACTGGTGACCGCTACCGCCACGGGGGCATCAACCGGTGTCGGTCTGGTCGGCGCATCGGTCAAGGTGCAACCGTTATCCGGCGGTCTGGATGAAGCCTTTCCGCTGAATGTCCCGGTGTTAGTGACCGGCAGCCGCACTGAGGCCGCCGGTCTTGATACCGTGGGCGACAAGCTGGGCACCTTGCCTGATGCGCTGGACGCGATTTTCGACCAGGCCGGGGCGATGGTCGTCGTTATCCGTGTCGCTGAAGGCATCGATGCTGCCGCCACCAAAACCAATATCATCGGCGGCATCAATGCCGGGGTGCAGGTGTTTTTAAATGCTGAATCGGTGGTCAAGGTGACGCCGCGCATTTTGATTGCGCCGGGCTTTTCGCATGAAGTCGCGATTGTCTCCGAGTTACTGGGCATTGCCGATCAACTGAAAGCGGTCATCATTGCCGATGGTCCCAACACTGACGATGCTACCGCGATCAGCTACCGCGAAAACTTCGGCAGCAAGCGGGTTTATATCATCGACCCGCAAGTCAAGGTTTGGGATACGGTCAGCAATTCGGAAATCAATCAGCCGGTATCGGCACGCGTTGCCGGGCTGATTGCCAAATCCGACAATGAGCGCGGTTTCTGGTGGAGTCCTTCCAACCGCGAGATCTACGGCATTACCGGCACCGCGCGCGCTATCGGCTTTAGCCTGGGCGACGCCAATGCCCGGGCCAATTATCTAAATGAAAACGAGGTAGCCACCATTATCCAAAAGGACGGCTATCGCTTATGGGGCAATCGCACTTGCTCGTCTGATCAGAAATGGGCGTTCTTGTCGGTAGTCAGAACGGCCGATATGATTCACGAGTCTCTGCTGGCGGCGCACCTGTGGGCGGTCGATCGTAACATCACCAAGACCTATATTGAGGATGTGATTGAGGGCGTGAACGGTTATCTGCGGCACCTGGTCGGCGTCGGCGCAATCTTGGGCGGCACTTGCTGGGCCAATCCCGATTTGAACACGGCGGACAGTATCAGCCAGGGCAAAATTTATTTTGACTTTGATTTTACCCCACCCTATCCGGCTGAACACATCGTTTTCCGCAGCCATTTGGTTAATGATTACATCAAGGAATTATTCTAATGTTGAACGATATTTTAAAGAATTTAAACCTGTTCGTTGACGGTCGCGGCTATGCCGGTAACGTCGAGGAACTGACCCCGCCCAAATTGACCCTGAAAACTGAGGATTTCAGAAACGGCGGTATGGATGCGCCGGTGGAAGTCGAGATGGGCATGGACAAACTGGAAGCGTCTTTTTCTTTGACCCAATACGATGCCGAAGTGCTGAAAATTTTCGGCCTGGCACCGGGCAACACCAAGCCGCTGACCTTTCGCGGTTCGTTAGCTAGCGAGGACGGCGTAGAAAAGCCGGTGGTTATCCAGTTACAGGGCATGTTAAAGGAAGTCGATCAGGGCAGCTGGAAGCCGGGCGACAAAGCCACGCTCAAGGGCACGGTGGCGGTGCGTTATTACAAGCACACGATTAACGGCGAAGTGGTGCATGAAATCGACGTGCCGAACATGATCCGCATCGTCAATGGTGTCGATCAATTGGCGCAAACGCGCAAAAATCTGGGGATGTAAATGCAAGATTATACGGTTTTAAACGTGTTCGACGGCCATGCGCTCGGCGACATCATCACGCTGAATAGCAGACAGGCTAAATACCTGTTGTTGTCCGGTCATATCCAATTAAAAGCGGCTGATAAGCCGGTCAAGGCGGCAAAATGAGCGCAACCACTATCGAACTGAAACACCCGGAACAAGGCGGCATTACTGAGTTGGTAATGCGCCGCCCCAAGGTTCGCGATATGCTGGCCTCGGAAAAAGCCAAGGGCGGCGATGCGGATAAGGAGATTACCTTGTTTGCTAATTTATGTGAAGCGGTACCAGCCACGATTGAAGCGCTGGATATGGCCGATTATCAGCAATTGCAACAGGCGTACCAGGGTTTTTTGTCTTAACCGCCAACGATGCGCGGATGGGATGCGTGGTGTTGGCATCCCATACCGGCTGGCCGCTGTATGAGTTGCTGGAACTTAATGGCGACGAGCTGATCGCATGGCTTGAGGCAACGAAAGCAACACAGACAAGAGCGCAACGATGACAACATAGGGCACAAAGGCGACCAGCGCAATAAACGGCATGGCGATAGCGGCGGCTATTAAGGCCGCCCAGGCTGGGGTTTGCTCCTGCATGGCGGCAATGAAGAAGCCGACAAAGCTGAGCGTCATAATCAAGTGCGGGTGATACGGCCAGTTAATAATGCGGTCGAAAATGGATGTTGGCATAAAACCCTCAAAAGGATACTCGTTCCCACGCTCCCGCGTGGGAATGCATACGGAACCCGAAAAATACAGGATCAGTATAGATCATGGCTAACAATATATCACTGGGCATTGTCATCGGTGCGGCGCTATCGAGCACTGTGGGCCGCGCTTTCCAGTCGCTGGACCAGCGCGCAACCGGTCTGGGCCGAAGCCTCCAGCAGGTGCGCCTGGGGCGTGCGGCCGGGGCTGATGTGGCCCGGTACCGGACGCAACTGGAAACCTTGCGCGCGACTCAGCAGCAATTTGGCGCCAGTAATACCCATTTATGGGGACAGATTGCGCGTACCGAACGCTCGTTACGCGATGCCGAGCGAGCGGCGGAACGTTACGGCCTCGATGTCGGCAACATTACCCGCGAAAACCGTCGGCTGTTACAGTCGGAACAGGCTATCGCGCGGCAATTGCAGCGCACTAATCAACTGCGGTCTAACCGCGACCAGCGGGCTAATTTAGGCGGGCAGATCGTCGGCACTATCGGCATGGCGTATGCAGCGGCGCTGCCGGTCAAAAAAGCCATTGAATTCGAGTCGGTGATGGCTGACGTGCGCAAAGTCGTCGACATGACTGATGCCGAATTTAAGGCGATGAGCAAGTCCATTCTGGATATGTCGGCGACCATGCCGATGGCCGCCAGCGGCATTGGTGCGATTATGTCCGCCGCCGGGCAATCAGGCATCGCTAAGTCTGAGCTGTTGGATTTTGCCAAAGCAGCGGTACAGATGGGGGTTGCGTTCGATTTGACCGGCGACCAGGCCGGGCAAATGATGGCTAACTGGCGCGCGGGTATGAATTTGTCGCAGGCCGAAACGGTGGCGCTGGCCGATGCGGTCAACCATTTATCCAACAATATGAACGCCACCGCTCCGGCCATTGGCGAAGTGGTACAGCGGCAGGGGGCAGTGGCCAGAGCCGCCGGATTAAGCGCGGTGCAAACAGCGGCCTTGAGTGCGGCCTTGCTCAGCTCGGGCGCCGCGCCGGAAATTGCGGCAACGGCGTTAAAGAATCTGACCAATGCGCTGACCAAGGGCGGATCGGCCACTAAGTCGCAGATTGCGGTGTTTAAGCAACTGGGCTTTGATTCCACAGCGGTTGCTGCGTCGATGCAAAAAGACGCGGCGGGAACGATTAAAAACGTATTCGAGGCGCTGGCGAAAGCGCCAAAAGAGATACAAGGCTCGTTGGTCGGCGGCCTGTTCGGCGAGGAAGCCAAGGGCGCGATTTCGCCACTGCTGGCGAATATGGGCAATCTGACAAAAGCGTTTGCAGAAACCGCCGATGCGGGGAAGTTTTCCGGGTCGATGCTGGCAGAGTACGAGGTTCGATCAAAGACGACGGCGAATAGCTTGGAGCTGCTAAGCGGCAAGACTACGCGGCTGGCGATCAATATCGGCAGTCTGCTGTTGCCTGCGCTGAATACTGTCGTCGGCGCATTGGGCGGCGGCATCGGCGCGGTGACGGGGCTGGCGGAGAAATTCCCGCTATTGACGCAGGTGATCGTGGGCGCGGCAGTCGGCCTGGTGGCGCTAAAGGTGGTAACACTGGCCGGTGGCTTTGCGATGACCATTCTTTCTGACGGCCTGGTTATCGCCGGCGGCATTATGGATTTTTTCCGGCTGTCAACGATGCGGGCTAATGCCGCGCTGGTTTGGCAAAAGGCCGTTGCGCTGGGCACGGCTATCCAGCAAAAGGCGCTGGCGATTTCGACCGGCGTGGTCACGGCGGCGCAGTGGCTGTGGAATGCGGCTGTGTCTGCCAGTTCTATCGGTCGCGTGGCCATTGGCATTGCGGCGATGGCCGTTGCCCAAAAAGCCACGGCCGTCTGGACCGGGGTAGTCACCGCCGCCCAATGGCTGTGGAATGCCGCACTGTCGGCAAACCCGATCGGCCTAGTGGTTATCGGCATTACTGCCTTTGGAGCGCTGGCCTATACGGTCTATAAAAACTGGGAACCGATCATGAACTGGTTCCAGGAGAAGTTCGCTTGGCTGTCAGGTGCGGTGGATTGGGTAAAAGGCATTGGCGGCGTGATCGGCGGTGCTGTGTCTGCCGTGGGGGGGGCTATAGGATTGACGTCTGCGCCCAATCCGGTCATTGGCAGCGCTGCGCTGTCGAAATCAACAAAGGGATCTGAAGTGCTGGCCAAGGCCTTGGCCCCGCCCGTGTCGGCTGCTCCTGCGGCCAACCCGGCAACCAGTCCACGAGTGACGCCAGTGGGCAATCAAACCAATACTTTCCATATTACCCAGCTGCCCGGCGAAGATCAAAAGGGCCTGGCAGATCGCGTCGCCGCAACCTTAAGACGCCAACAACAAGCCGACCAACGCAGGGCCCTATATGACTAATGTAATGATGCGCCTGGGAGCGTTTAACTTTTCGATCAGCACCGCCGCTTATCAGGCATTCAGTCGCTCGACCGCCTACCGTTGGCAAGCCGTCGAGCGCTATGGCAGACTGCCGGCGCAACAATACACCGGCCCAGGTGAAGATTCGATCACGCTGTCCGGAGAAATCTATCCCGATTATTCCGGTGGCCTGCATCAGATCGATGGCATGCGTACTGAAGCAGCAAAAGGTCTGCCGCTGTTGCTGGTCGACGGCAATGGCTATGTATGGAAAAAGTGGGTGATCCAGACAATTGATGATGCCCAAGAGATTTTTTTAGCCAATGGCACGCCGCGTAAAATGTTCTTCACGCTGAAAATAACCCAATACGGGGAGGACTGATGGCGCAATATCGCACTAAAACCGGCGACATGATTGATGCTATTTGCCATAAATACTATGGACGGCAGTCTGGTGTGGTTGAACGGGTCTATGAGGCTAACCGGGGATTAGCGGATTACGGCACGCTATTACCGTCTGGTCTGGTGATTGAGCTGCCCGATATACCGGCCATTGAAGCCGTTAACACTATAAAGTTGTGGGATTGATATGAGGCCGTTATGTAAAGTGCTGGCCGATAATGTCGATATTACCGACGTGCTTAACCGGCGCCTGATTAGCATTAAAACAACGGATGAAGCGGGCATCAAATCCGATACCTGCACGATTGATCTGGATGATCGAGACGGCGTGATAGAGCTGCCCAGGCGCGGCGTCAAGTTGTCAGTCTGGCTCGGCTACGAGCAAACAGGCTTGGTCAAGATCGGCATTTACACCGTTGACGAGGTGTCGATGTCCGGATTTCCCGAGGTTATCAGCATCAACGCCAAGGCGGCGGACATGCGCGGGGATCTGAAAGCGCCCAAAACCCGATACTTTGACAACATGACTCTGGGCGCACTGGTAGAAACCATCGCCGGTGCAAATAGCCTGATCGGGAAAACGTCCGCCGCGCTGGCATCGGTGTTGCTTGGCCATGTCGACCAGACCCAGGAGTCTGATTTAAATCTGTTAACCCGACTGGCTAAAAAATACGGCGGCGTGGCGAAAGTGACCAACGATCATTTGATTGTCGCCAAAGCCGGGGAATCAAAAAGCGTTTCCGGCGCCAGTTTGGACACTATCCTTATTGATAAACGCCAGGTGTCCAGCTATCACGCCAGCATCACGGAGAGAGGCAGTTATGCAGCGGTAACGGCCAGTTATCACGATAAGCTGACAGCGCAGGATGTCGCCATCAGCACCAGCGAAGACAAGCCCGCATTTGTGTTGCGCCATACCTACGATACCCGGCAGCAAGCTCTTGAAGCCGCGCAGGCTAAAAAGGCCGCGCTGGACCAAGGAACGGCGACGGTTGATGTCAGTCTATCGATCGGCAACGGTAATCTGTTTGCGGAATCGCCGTTACTATTGACGGGATTTAGATCCGGCATTAGCGGCGTTGGCTGGACCGCTACCCGCGTTGAGCATTCGTTTAGCAGTGCCGGGTTTATTACGACCGTTAATGGGGAGATTAAGTGACGTTATTGACATCCTCACCGACATAAAGAGAAGGGGATTTACGCTATTTCCCGTTAAATTGCGGGATATTCGGTGGTTTCCCCGTTAATTAGTGCGCCAAATATCGCGCAAAACTACGCCAAATATCGCGCGGCGTTACATTATTCCCAGCCGGAACGTTTGATGCGCTGCGCGGCGCATTACGCGGCAAAGGCCCTTGGCGGCTGGATGCCGAATCGGCAAAACGATTAATCAGTGTCGTCTCGCAACGTACAAACGACATTGTCGTCGATTATGAACACCAATCGATTTTAACGACTCAAAACGGCAAACCTGTTGTAGCCGCTGGCTGGATTGGTCCGCAAACGTTGGAATGGCGAGAGCCGCCCGCTGCGCATCCTGGTCTATTTGCCATCAGTCCGAAATGGACTGCTGCCGCATCGGCGCATATTGCCGCTGATGAAATCCGCTATGTCTCCCCGGTATTTAGCTATGACGCCAAAACCGGCGAGGTGCTGGATATCCTGAATGTCGCTTTAACCAATAACCCCGCGATTGATGGCATGCAGGCTGTATCTGTTGCTGCCGCCAGTTTTTTGGCATCCACCTCTTTAATCAACCCACAGGAGTCCGCTATGGATGAACTGCTCGAACGATTGCGCTATCTGCTCAATCTGCCACTCACGTCCACTGCCGAGGAAATCTCAGCCGAATTGGATAAATTAAAAACCATGATTGCCGGGGCCGACGGCGCAACGGCGGGCTTGTCGGCATTGTTAACAAGCAAAGCGGATGAGATTGCGGCATTGTCGGCTCAGGTCGGCGCAGCGGTTGACTTAACTCACTATGCGCCCATCGGCGTGGTTAAAGAGTTGCAAGATCAGGTAGCGGCTTTATCCGGCAATGCGGCTGAAGATCGTGTTGCCAAGCTGATCAACCAAGGCAAATCTGATGGACGGATTATCGGGGAACAGCTGGAAAGCTATTTGACCAATCTGGGTAAGCAGGATTTTGCGGCGCTATCCGGTTATTTAGATTCCGCGCAACCGATTGCGGCACTCTCGGGTATGCAAACCGGCGGCAAAGCGCCTGAGTTTGATACAGGCGGCAACGATTTAACGGCCGATGAGCTGGCAGTTTGCAGCGGCCTCGGCATTGATCCACTCGAATTCAAAAAAACCAAAGGAGATAAATAATGGGTGCATTAGTTAAAGACCGGAACACCCCGGCCCGTAACGGCGACCAGTTCGTTTACGGCGTCGCGGGATCAACCAAAATTTATGCGGGCTCATTAGTTTGCGTAAACGCCTCAGGATTTGCGGTACCGGGTTCGGTGGCGACCACATTGAAAGCGGTCGGCCGCGCCGATGAACAAGTCGACAACACGGCCGTCACCGACGGCGCAAAAACAATCGCCGTCCGCAAAGGCGTTTTTAACTTCGCCAATGCCGGCGACGTGACCATCGCGCACCTGGAAACAAATATCTACATCAATGACGATCAGACCGTTTCGTCAGTATCCACCGGAAAATCGGTGGCCGGAAAATGCGTCGCAGTCGATTCTGACGGCGTTTGGATTGAAATTTAAGGAACCCTTTATGAAAAAAACAAACGTATTCGCCAGTCTCTTGATGACCCTGGCATTCATCGGCACGGCGGCATTTGCATTCAGCGGCACCGTTTTGGCCGCCCCGGCCATGCCCTCGCCGGACGGGGTTATCTCGTTGGTATTCGGCGGCATACTGGTCAATGCATCGGCGATTAATAGCATTTTTACCGGACTAAAAACGGTCTTTAATAATGCATTAAAAGCGCAGCCGGGCAATTGGCAGGCTACGGCCATGGAGGTTCCAAGCTCCGGGGCCAGCGAAGATTACGCCTGGCTAAGCCGCTTTCCGATGATGCGAAAATGGGTGGGGGAAAAATTTGTTAAATCGCTGGAGGCCGGAAAATATACCAAGGTCAACGAGGATTGGGAAACCACGATTGCCGTTAAACGCAATGATATAGAGGACGATAGGCTCGGCATCTATAACACCCAGGCGCAGATGGCAGGCGATAGCGCCAGCGAATTGAACGATATTATTGTCGATGGTCTAAAAAACGGCGCATTTGCCAATACGGGTATCGATGGGCAATATTTTTATGACACCGATCATGAAGTTAAGGGCGCCTCGGTATCGAATAAATTAACGACGGTGCTGAGCTCCGCTACCCCGACAGCGGCAGCGGCCGGTTATGGCGCCGCCAGGATGGCGGTGATGAAGTTTACCGATGAGGAGGGTATGCCGCTCAGACTGGTACCCGACACGTTAGAGGTTCCTCCGGCACTGGAAGCCATCGCCAAAAAGTTGCTGGAAGCCGACAAGCTGGATGACAATAGCCCGAATCCCTACAAAGGCACGGCTAAGCTGCTGCTAAATCCGGCGCTGACTTCCGATACTGTCTGGTTTCTGCATGTGACAACTAAGGCGGTTAAGCCATTTATCGTACAAATGCGTAAGAAACCGGTCTTTGTTTCGCAAACATCATCGGAAAATGATGACGTGTTTATGAAGGCGGAATTTAAATTCGGCGCAGAGGCTCGGGCAACCGGGGTTTACGGTTTCTGGCAGTTATCTGTCGGCAGCACCGGTGCGGGTTAATAGGGGATTGTCATGACTGAATCAACAAAAACCGTCGCGGGCATCAGGGTAAGAACCGCGCAAGTCGGCTTTCGCCGGGGCGGTCGGGAATGGTCGGGTGTGACAGAAGTCGCGGCCAGCGAATTTACACAAGCGCAGCTCGAACAAATCTGCGCCGAGCCGCTGTTGGTGGTCGAGGATATCGAGATTGGGCAGGAGCCGGATGCAGTTAATGGATTGATGGATGATGCTGTAGGGGCGGATTCATCCGCCCAGGCAGCCGCCAAACCAGCCGGAAAGCCGACTAAATAATGCCGTACTGCACCCAGCAAAACCTGATCGACCGGTTCGGTGCCGCCGAGTTGATACAGCGCACTGATCGCACCGGAACCGGTGCGATTGATACGGCGGTATTAAACGAGGCTATCGCCGATGCCGATGCGGAAATCGACGGCTACTTAACGGCATACCCATTGCCGTTAACGACGATCCCCGCTAATTTAGAGCGCATGGCCTGCGATATCGCCCGTTATTATTTGTACGACGACGGGATGATCGAGCAGGTAAAAACGCGTTATGACAATGCGATCAGTTATCTAAAGCTGGTCGCCAAGGGCGTAATCAGTATTGCGCCGGACGCCTCCGGAACGGTAGCCGCGCCCAGCAGCAATAGCGTTGAATTCCAATCCAACCGCTCGGTGTTCGGCCGGGAATAAATCTCTCTTTATGCATCGGGCGCCACCGTGCCCGATTGCTCTACCTCGCTCTATCTATCCTCTGTTGTATCCGCCCTTCCGAAGTCTTTCGGATACCTCCTCTCTTCATGCCTGGTTAAACTGGCCGCATGTTTCAATTCACATTCGACCTCATCTGCCAAATGACTTGTCTTACGACAATCCATCGACAGATAGAGGTCGGCGGATTGCCTCGCGGTAAACGACGAGGTTACCTGAAAGGCTAACAATGCTAAAGCATCGTTGTCAACGTTGAACGAATCTCCCTGAAGGGAGCGGTTTCAAACCAACAAGGAAATTTGATGAAAATTTATCCTAATATTCCTCAAAACAACTTACCCCTACGCAGGCAGGCCGGTGCTTAGTTATTTATCGGCATCCGGCTTGATTATGCAACGCCTGGTTGATGAGCAGGTGGCTGATGATAAAAAAGTGCGTCCGGCGCCCTCGGCTGCATGGGCGATTGCGAACGCGTTGGATGCGTCGGTTAACGTTATTTTCTACGACGATTTACCGGATGAAAGTACCGGAGGCTCATCCCAGCGCGGTAAGGTGCAGAGTAGCCAGCAGCTGTGGTTGGTCATCGTCTCGGCACGGAATGTTGCCGATGCCGGGGTGCGATCCAGCCTGGATGCGGGCATTATTTTTTTGAATACCTTAGTCGCTTTGCAAGGTTACCGGCTGTCGGCGGAGCATGGCGAACTGCAGCGTAAGCGCTTGCCGTACCGCGCCATTTACGATAACGGGTTTGCCCATCTGCCCGCGTTATTTTCCACAAAAGTCATCACTACCGGCAGCGCCTAGCGCCGGTGAATTATTTACCTCCATTAATCGATAGGAGTCGCCCCATGGCCGATTTACCCAAGAAAGCCAACAAGCCTAAACGTTGCCGGGCAGTGTTGAAAAAAGCCCACACCCACGCCGGTACCCAATACCCGCCCGGCGCTGAAATCGAAATCACCGAAACCCAAGCCAAAGTCTTAACCGACCAAGGCGTTATTTAATTTAAAGAGGAACGAACATGGCAGGTTTTTTAGGCTCAGGCCGCATTTATGTAGATCGCAAAGTCGCTGGGGTTTTCCAGGGATATAAATATATCGGTAACGCGACTAAGTTCGAGATCAAGGAGAACTCGGAAAAAAAGGAGCGTATATCAAAAGACCGGGCCAACTACGGCTCGGCGCTGAATACGGTGTTTATCAAGAAGCCCGCCGAGGTCAATATCGCGTTGGACGACCTGGACAAGGACAGTCTGGCGCTGGTGTTTTTGGGCAATACCTCGGCGGTTTCGGTCACCGGCGCAACCGTCACTGACGAAGTCGCGACAGGTTTTAAGGGTCTGATTTTAAAAACCGCCCAGCGCAAAATCAGCGCAGTCGTTATCACCGACTCGACCGCCGTGACCACCTTCGCGCTCGGTACCGATTACGAAATCACCGACGCCAGTCTGGGATTAATCAAGGTCTTGGCCGCTGGTACCATTACTGACGGTCAGTCGCTGAAGATCGACTACACCTACGCCTCCATGACCAGCAACAAGGTGGCGGGCGGCACCAATTCCAACATCATCGTGCGCATATTGTTTGATGGCATCAATCAGGCCGACCAAAGCAAAGCCGTGGTTAACGTGTTCGAGGGGGTGTTGTCGCCCACGTCCGGGGTCGATTTCCTGGCCGATGATTTTACCTCGATGGAGCTGGCAGGCATTGCCAATGTGCCTGCGGGCGAAACGGCAGCCTACGAAGTCGAACTGGACGTGGTCTAACCGATGCGGCTGCAGCAATCGGTTAGGCTCGATGAATTGCGCACGGTAACCGTGCGCGAGTTGCGGGTGCGTGACGCCCGCAAGTTGTTGTCACAGGCGAAAAGCCTGGATCAGGTCGATATGCAGACGCTGATGGTCGAGCGCTTTGACGAGCTGGTCGTGCTGCTCGGCGACGGCATTGCCATGCCGGACGGCGAGACGCTGGAGGACCTGACGTTCAGCGAGGTCGCTTTAGTCAAAGCCGCGTTGCTGGAGGTCAACGCGGCTTTTTTAGACCTGATGTGGATGGCGCCGGAAAAAGCGCCAAACCCGCAGCCAACAGTTTAGCTAACTTCGACCGCGCCTGTATTGCCCTGATTGAACGCGGGCATTCAGGCGTTTTCGAGTATGGCTGGACTTTCTTTATCGCCGCGTTGACCTATTCACCCGAGAAATCATAAGCCATGTCCGGAAACAATAATCTAGCAATGCGCATCATCCTCCGCCTGCAGGATGATGCCAGTCGCGGCCTCGATACGGCCCGGGGCCATGTGCGCGGCATTGGCCAGGAAGTTGATCGCGTTAAACAGCTGATGGTCGGCTTTTTCAGCTTTGTGGCGATTAAAGCCGGTATCGAGCAGGTAATAAAATTAAGCGATAAGTTTGCCAGCCTATCGGCTCGGATAAAGCTGTCAACGACATCTCAAGGCGAATATAACGCCGCGCAAGAGCAATTATTTGCTATCGCTCAGCGTAGTCGCACGTCGCTGGAGTCGGTCATCGGCCTCTATGCCAAGGTTCAAATCGGCATTCGCAGCCTGGGCGGCACCCAGCAACAAGCCTTCGTCACCACCGAGGCGGTCACGCAGGCATTCAAGATTTCCGGCGCATCGGCCAGCGAATCGGCAGGCGGCATTCAACAGCTGACGCAATCGATGTCCAGTGGCGTGTTGCGCGGCGAAGAATTCAACTCAGTGATGGAGAACGGCTCTCGAGTCGCGCAAGCGCTGGCCGACGGCCTGAATGTCCCGATCGGCAAGTTGCGCGGCATGGCCGAGGCCGGTGAACTGACCTCAACGCGGGTGATTAACGCGCTGCTCTCGCAAAAAGACGTGTTGGCAGCCGAGTATGCCCAGCTGCCGGTCACCGTATCCGGCGCGTTCCAGAAGCTGGAAAACCAGTTTTTAAAGTATATCGGCACCTCAAAAAACGCCAGCGAGGCGACGCGCAGCATTGCCGACAGCATTGAATTTATTACCGGCCATCTGAATGACTTGGTCAGTCTGGCGGTCACCGGCGGCAAAGTGTTGCTGGCGATGTTCGCGGCCAGCAAGATCAACGCGCTGCTACGCTATAACCAAGGCCTTATCGCTTCAGCCGCCGCCGCCCGAGCCGATGCGACCGCCGCCGAACTGAACCGGATTCAAACAATTGCGCTGCTCGAAGCCAAGGCCGCCGCTGCCCGAGCCGGGGTGACGGCGCAGCGGGCGATGGTTGAAGAAGCCCGTCTGGGCGTGGCCCTGGCCGCCACCACCCACGAACGCTCGCTGGCAACCGCACGACTGACCGCCGAACTGAACCGGCTGGGTGTCGCACAAGGCCGCGCCAGCGCGGCGACGGCAAATCTGGCGGCCGCTCAGGACGTAGCCGCGGTCAGCACCACACGCCTGAGCCGGGCCTTTGCCGCGTTGGGCGGTTTGAGCGGCATGGTTAACGGCGTGTTCGGAGCCTGGATAGCCTGGGACATCGGCACCACCATCGGCAACTGGGGCTTGCAGTTCGCCTGGGTGCAAAAGGTCGGGGCCAATATCGCGCAAATGACCGCCAAATTTGTCGCGTTCGGTGCCTTTATGACCACGCCGTTATCGCTGGCCAGCTGGCAGGCGTTCGCAGCAGAACTGGACAATATCGACGTCCATTTTGACGGCGTGCGGGCCAGCATCGGCAAGACCACTCAAGCCCATGCTGACGGCTCGTCCAGTATGGCGCAGACCGAAGCGGAAAAAAGCGCACTGATTGAAGCCGAAGCGCTGAAGCAGCAGACCGCGTTTGCCAGCGTACGAACAGCCGCCAAAGCCCTGTCCGACAGCATCAGCGCCGAAGCCAAGGCGCAAACGGCGGCGATTGAGCAGGCCTTGATCGAGCGCCTGGGGCTGATCGATGCGATGGACATCAGCGAAGCGGCAAAAGATAGCTTGCGGGTCACGGCGAAACTGGCGGCGTCAACCGCCGAAGTGACGCTGCAGCAAAACACCGCAGAGCAAAAACTGGCGGTTATCGACCAGGAATATGCCGCCGAATTGACATTGGCGGCAACCAACGCCCAGCGCAGCGGCGAGATAGAAAGCCAAAAGCGGCAGGATAAATTGGCGGTTTATACCGGCCTGGCCGACTATTATCAGGGCGAGGTCAACCGGCTGTCCGGCGTTTATGCCAGCGAGTTGCAACGGGCGCAGCAAGCCAAGCAGCAACTGCAAAATCTGAATCAGAGCCACGAACAGGCGCTGTTCAACATCAAATTAATGGGCATGGGCGAGCGCGAAAAAATTGATGCGCAAGAGTCCTTATTTAATGACAAGCTCAGACAGATCAAAACGGAACGCGCCAAGGGCGAACAGGCCGACCAGGGCAAAATAAACGCCTTGCTGGGCGATGCGCGCGGCTTGCATGACCAGATCACCCGCGCTGCCGGTACCGGTTCCTCGGCGCTGTCCAAAGCTAAAAGCCGCGAAAACATTTTGTGGGCGCAGGAAAAAACCACGCTCGAAGCCAATGCAGCGGCGCACGAAAGCAATGCCGACCGCGCTAAAATCGCGCGTAACGGCGTCAATAAGAAGTTGCAGGCCACGCAAGCGACTATCAAAGACATGACCGACAAGCTCAATGCCGAGTATGCGCTGAAAATCGGCATCGATACCGCCAGTCTGAGTGCCGCGCAATCCCTGATTGCTAGGCTGGTTGCGCCGGAAACCAAAACCATTTACATCAACACCGTCGAAACCGGCAGCGCGGCCGCGCAAGCCACCGGCGGCCCGGCCGGACAACCCACAGGCCAACCGTGGCGCTTTAACCTTGGCGGTTTTTTGCCCAGAACCGGCAAACTGCCGGGCTTCGGCGGCGGCGACAAAATCAAAGCGCTGCTGGAATCCGGGGAATTTATCGTCCGCAAAGAGGCGGTTAAAAAATTAGGTATGCCGTTTATGCACCTGGTCAATGACGGACAACAACCGGTCGGCGAGGTGATCCGTCGGGCCACCGGCGGCCCTGTGGATGCGGACAAAATCAGGCGCGACAGTGCGGCGGCGAAAAAAGTCAATTATGCTGATGTGGCGAATCATTTATTCAGCATCACTCAGGGCATTGGCAACATGAGCTCGCGCGACGTTAGCAACCGGGGGGTCTACTCGGGAACGGCTGATCGAGTTGATCAAACTATATGGACAGCATTGATGGCGCAATTGACGGCATTTTTGAGTGATAGCGGCCTTCCTCATCTAAAAGGCCGGGCGGAAAGTTTGATGCAAGGCACCTTGCTGGATGCCCAAGGCGGCGATTTCAACGCTGCCATGACACACGCCAAGGAGAAGATTCGTTTGCTGGTTGAAGACCAGCAAATTGCCGACATGAAGGCGCAAGAAAAAGCCGACATAAAGGCGCAAGAAAAAGCCGCCAGGAAG
Organism: Methylobacter sp.; assembly: GCA_024636505.1. Lineage (GTDB taxonomy): Bacteria > Pseudomonadota > Gammaproteobacteria > Methylococcales > Methylomonadaceae > Methylobacter_A. The sequence continues at coordinate 63,534 of JAGXGY010000027.1, forward strand.
GCGCAAGCGGTTAATGGCGGGCAAGTGCAGGCCACGCTGACATCAGACAACCGCCCGGCAGGGCAAGGGCTGACATCCGCGCTCGCAATATCCCAGCTGTCGCAAGCTAAAACACTATCCCTGCCGCAGCCGGTGTTGCCCGCTAAAACCACTGGCGGCACCGCGCAGGCACAAGCTCAAGGCTCGTCTAATACCATGAAAGTGCAGTTTGTCTCGCCGAGTGGCAGCCAGTCAGCGGGGCACTTTACCCCCGGCGACGCCACGGCCATTTTGCAAATTTTGAAAGATTCGGGAGCGAGGACAGTATGAGCATAACCCTGGACGGCATCGCGCTGCCGGAAGACCTGATTTGGACTGACGAATTCGACTGGTCGCCACGCCAGCAAAAACAAAGCTACACGCTCACCGGCGCGTTGGTGGTTGAGCTGGGCATCAAGCAAAAAGGCCGGTCAATGACCTTAGTGGGCGGCGAGCAGGCGGCCTGGATTGAACGCAGTGTGTTGCTGTCGCTGTATGCCAAGTTGGACAGTGCCAGCGTGATGACCTTAACGCTCAATGATGCGCGGGTGTTCAGCGTGGTGTTTAGCGCCGACTCGCGACCGATTGATGCCGCACTGATTATCGATTATTCCACACCCGCCAGCACCGACTGGTATTCGTTAACGCTTAAATTACTGCAGGTTTAACCATGGCCATCCTTTCAGGCGACATAAAACTACTCAAATCGGATACCATGTCCGACGTGCCCGAAGGCGGTGGCGCGATTACCGGCGAATTGATTTTAAGCGGCGAAAGCAACAATATTTTCGACGACATCAGCACCTTGGACAGGGTCTACGGCGCTGTGCATATGCGCAAAGTGTTCCCTGCGGTACAAACCCAAAACACCGATCGTTATTTTGGTTCTCATGTCATCATCAGCAAATTGCCGGGCGACGGCAAGATCGGCGTCAATCTGTTCAATACCGGCGATTATTTCGACCGGCGACCCGCAGCAAAAAGCCGGGTGGAGAATTACCGGGCCAGGGGGCCTGTTTACGCCGGGTTTTTATGGGCGACACAGTACATGGGCAGCCGCGCCGTTACCGTTTTTCAAGGCGAGTCGGCAAAAATTCCCGGCATTGGCGATGTGCTGGAGCTGGTATCGGCTACCGCCTCGCAAGCGATCAAGATCACCCGGCTCGACGCATCGATGCAGACCTTTACTGACGACCGGGGCGCTTACATTCGCCGGATTCTTGAAATCGAAATATCCGATGTGCTGACCGCTGATTTTGTCGGGGTGCAGATGAGCCGGTATGACGCTTTTAATCCGGCGCCTGCTGCTGTCATTCATAAAACCGTAGTCGCCAATGCAGCAAGGTACTACAGTGCCAGGCCGCTGGCGATTCCGGCCGTCTTGGGCGCATTGACTGTTAAAACCGATTCCGTTTACAGTCAGGTGGTACCGAGTTCGCAGTCCGAATTGGCCTTGGTCGATGTCACCGCAGGCAGTAACGCCGTGCCGGTGATCGAGTCGGGGCCGGATGTGACCCTGAGTTTGGGCAGCGTATCCGGCGCGATTTATAACCGATATTTGGGCGGCCCTATCACGCCAGGGTCGTTGACCGTTGATTTTTCGGGGTTTGGTTTCTTGTGTACCGATGTGGCCGGTACCCTGACCCGTACCAGTGACGGCGTGGCGTACGGTACGGTGATTTATGCGACCGGCGAGCTGCGCTTTAATACACCGGCCTCTTTTACCGGCACAGGAGGCGCGCTTATCGCCACCTTCAAACCCGCCGCCGCCCCGATCCGCGTTGCCGACACCACCTCGATACGGGTCACCGCCGCCAACCGGGGCTATGTGTGGACGATCAATCTCAACCCGCCGCCGCAACCGGGCGCATTGTCGGTCAGCTACCGGGCGTTAAATTCCTGGTACGAGCTGCGCGACAATGTCAACGGCGGCCTGCAGGCTGAAGAGCAGGGCATCGGCTCAGGGTCTGTCAATTACGCGACCGGCTCGGTGACCTTGACCACCGCCGCCTTGCCGGATGCCGACAGCGACATCATTTATGCCTGGGGCCAGCCTGTCGATATTTTTAACCGCTCAGGCCTCGCGCCGGGAAAATTCAAGATCACGCACCCGCTGGCGAACGCTGCTTTTGATGCGTCCACCTTGACCATCAGTTGGAACGACGGCGCAGAACGCACCGCCACGGCCAACGCCGCCGGGGTCATTTCCGGCTATGCGACCGGACAGCTCAATCTGACCACGGGCCTGGTTGAGTTCACGCCGACGACAGTGCCGCTGGGCGGGACCGAGTTCACTTTTTCCTATAGCTACGGACCCGCGATCAGCAAAACGCTGACCGCGTTTAATGTGGTCGGCAACGACGTGACCCTGGATGTGGGCGATACCAACCTTATCCCCGGATCGCTAAAAGTGAGCTGGGATGCGCCGTGGGCCGCCGATCCGCTATACACCGTGCCGGTCGCCGCCGGTACAGTGCCGCAGCAGGATACCGATAACGCCGCAGGCGCTTTAGTCGGCGGGCGCTCGTCAACAATCGATTACGCCGCCGGAACGCTGACCTTTGACGCGACAATTACTACATTATATAAAGCCGCCAATTTTTGGAAGTCATTACACACGCCCTCTTTCGGCGGCATGGCGGGCGGAATGTATAACACCATCACCGGCTACAGCAACACCAGCGTACAGACCACCATCCCGGCCGCCTTTACTGTGACGTACCGCACCGCCGCAGCAGGGTCGGCGGCCAGCGAAACGCTAAATTTTACCCAGATAGAGATCGATTTAACGCCCGGTTACGCCGAGACCATTGTTCCGGGTTCGGCAAGGTTTACCCTCGGCGGCCGCAACTATGTGGACCGCCTTGGGCAGCTTTATTATGCCATTGATAGTGTGACCGGCGCCGGCACCTACGCCGGCACCATCGACTACACATCAGGACAGTGCGTGCTCAGCAACTGGGCCACCGGCGGCGTCGGCACGGTTGGCCTGGTGTCCCTGGCGACGACCATGAATTTTGCGCCGATCGAGTTTGCGGTCGGGCGTACTCCGGCCGCACCGATCAAACCCGGGGTGTTTCAGGTCCGGGCTGTACCGGCCGACGGCGGCGGCCAGATCACGGCCACGGCCGACAATATCGGCCGTTTCCTGACGGCCGACATGGACGGCTTCATCGAGTACGAAACCGGGGTCTGGCGGGTACGCTTCGGTCAACGGGTGACCGCGGCAGGCAACGAGGCCGAGCCGTGGTACGACCCTGCCGAAGTTGTCGAGGGGCAAATCTTCAAGCCGCGTTATGTGCTGGCCGACACCATTTTTTACAATACCGTCGCCTATACTTATCTGCCGCTATCTGCGGCCATTCTAGGACTTGATCCGGTGCGCCTGCCGTCCGACGGTCGGGTGCCGGTGTATGCGCCCGGCGATGTGGTGGTGGTGCTCAACGACCAAACCAGCGTGGGCACCTTTACCAGTGGAGGTACCTTGGACTTAGGCCGGGTTAGGTTGGCTAAGTTGACTGTCCGTGATGCAGCCGGTAACGCGTTGCCCTCGGATAAATACAGCGCCGATCTGGATACCGGCATCATTACCTGGGGCGATTTAAACGGTATCAGCCAGCCGATCAGCATTGTTGACCGCATCGAAGACATGGCGGTGTTATCCGATGTGCAAATCAACGGCCAGCTGTCGCTGTCGCAACCCTTGACCCATGCCTACCCTGTTGCAGGAACGCTGGTATCGAATGCCATTGTCTACGGCACGATTTACGCCCGAACCTCGGTACCCTTCGACCAGCAGACCTGGACGAACGTCTGGTCTGACACGCCTATAGGCAACACAGTGGCCGCGCAGTACAACAACACCCAGTACCCGATTGTGGTTAACAACGCCAGCTGCATCGCTGAAAGCTGGATTTGTCAGTTCACCAGCTCGACAGCATTCAACGTCATCGGCAAGAACATTGGCCAGATTGTGACCGGCGCTTCAACGTCCACAGTGACGGCCCCCATTAACCCCAACACCGGCGAGCCGTATTTCACCATTCCCGCCGCAGGCTGGGGCGGCGGTTGGTCATCGGGCAACGTGCTGCGCTTCAACACCTTTGCCGCCAATGTGCCTGTGTGGGTCATTCAGGCGATTGCTCAAGGCGAAGCCACCGACGACGATTACACGCTGGCCTTGGAACTTCGCGGTGATATTGACCAACCTTAAACGAGAAACAACATGAGCTTATCTTTTGCAACAACCCTACGATCCGTCCGTGCTACCGCTATCCGTGACGCGCTGGACGCTGCCGCGACACCGGGCAAGTTTTTATTGTACGACGGCACCCAACCGGCGACTGGTGCGGCGATTACCACAGAAACGCTGATCGGAACCTGCGTATTGTCCAAACCGTGCGGCACGGTGACTGACGGCGTGTTGTCCTTTGCCGCCATTGCTGATGACCCGGTTGCCGATGCGACCGGCACGATTGGTTGGGCAAGAGCGGTTGACGGTGATGACGTGTTCGTTATGGATATGAGCTGTGGCGTCACCGGCGGCACGGAAGTGTTGCTGTTTAACACCCTGTCGGCGCAGGCTGGCGGGGTGATTCAGATTTTAGGCGGATCAATTGCTGAGGGGAATGCGTAATGGCAGGCGATATGCACTATGGCAATGTGTCACTGTTGCTTCATTGTAATGGTACGGATAACTCAACGACGTTTATTGATAGTTCGCGGACCACGAAAACGGTCTCATCTGTCAATGGCGCAAAAATTAGCAATGCCCAAAGTAAATTCGGAGGTTCTTCAGGCTATTTTGACGGCAGCAATGATTATTTAACTGCCCCGGCATCGTCGGATTTTGTATTTGGTATGGACGATTTTACTATCGAAGCTTGGATTTACTTGCCTGCAAACCCGACTGGGTTATATGCCGCCATCATAGACATTAGAAACACTGGGGCGGGTGCTGGAAGTGTGTTGTTTATGCTTGATTCTTCACGAACATTGGGTTATTACGGAGCCAGTACAGTACGCACTTCGCAAACGGTCCCCCTCAACCAATGGACGCACGTGGCATTAAGTAGGCAAGGCGGTACATCCAGATTGTTCATTGACGGGGTTGTCGGTGCTAGTGTTAGTGACACGGATAATAAATCAAGTTTAGCAATACCGCATATTGGTTCCGTCCATGACAAAGCGAACCCTGCGTTTTATGGGTATATCAATGACTTGCGCGTTACTAAGGGTATAGCGCGTTATACCACCAACTTTACACCCCTCTCAGTGGCATTTTCAAGTTACCAATCACAAATCCCTGGAACGCTTACGGAATCACTGGCTGCCACTACCTTTGTCGCTGAAGCTCACGACACAACGACGGGCGTACTCGTGGGCACAAAAGCATTTACAGGTGCCAACTTCACTGTTGATATTAAAACCACAGCTAAAGCCTGCAACGTCACCGTGCGCATCCCCTATAAAATTTGGACGTTATCAACCTATTACGCTTTAAATGACCTAGTATTTCCATCTGACCCCCTTACCACGCCTTATTATTACAAACGTATTGCTGTCGGCACATCCGGCGCAACTGAGCCCACTTGGGCAATCACCCCCGGCGCACAAGTCGATGACGGCGCAATAACCGATGCCTGGGAATTGGTCGAACGCTTGGTGCAACCTATCACGCACGGCCCGCTGATACCGTCTTAAATGGCTTACACGCCGTCCACCAGCTTTACGCTGTCGGGTGTTTACACGCCTACGGCGGCGTTTGACTTTAATTTAAGCATTGCCGGGGTTTTAGCGGCAACCACCGATGATGCAGTTGCTCAATTTGTCGGCAACATCGTTGAAGTTATTAGCGTTGCCGGTCAGTTATCGGTTACAACGGATGACGCTACGGCGTCATTAGCTGGGCATGTCGGTTTACAAGGTGTGCTGTCAATTAGCACCGACGATGCCACCGCTTTGTATATCGGCAAAAACGTTGCTAATCAAGGCGTTTTATCGGCTACCACCGATGATGCCATCGGCGTTTTCAGCGGCAAATACGATGCTAATGTGCCGCGTTATACTGTAGGCATTGTCATTTCAGACCAGCAACAAGCGCTGCAAGCCGCGTTAAAAGTTGAGTTCGTTTATCAGCAAACTGTTCCTGCGCCTTTATACGCCACATCAATACAGCAACGGGCCGCACCGTTAACTCACGCCGTTGACCTGGTTGTTGAGCAGGCTTTGTTGCTTAGGCTGGAGTATTCGGCGACGGTCGAGCAGGCGATCCCTTTGCCTGATGACTTTGCCTTGGTCGTTGAGCAGACCTTATTGCTTAGGCCGGATTATTCGGCTGTCGTTGAGCAGGCCATCCCACTGTCTGATGGTTTTATAGCCGGTTTTGACCTGCTCGAATTTACCTACACAGAAACCACGCACCCGGTTGCAGATACCGGCGTTACCATCCACCACAAATTAAAATACGTGGCCGATGAGCCGCCGCTTGAGTTTAGATACACGCCTAGCACGAGTTTTGTCTTGCAAGGCAACGCCGATTACAACCCCGCTGATGCATTTGTCTGGCCTTACGTTGTGCCGTTGATTGAGCTGAGTATCACCCACCAACGTGGCGTTATCCGTTCCGAAACCGAATCTCGTTTCCAACGTGCCTTGCGCCTTGGTGTCGAGTTCCGCTCCCACGTTCAAGATGCTATGCGCATCTGGACAGGCGGCAGCGCGTCGCCTTGGGTGCCTACTCAGGTTTACCCGCCGAATCCTGACCCTGTCGATCCGCCCGGTCATGTCACTGTCACCATTCCCGTCCAGGATACCTATATCATGCAACACACCATCACCGTTACCCTGCTCGACTTAACGCCAATCTCGATGGAGTCGGTCAATTTAAGCCTAGATGCCGATTCGTTCGCATGGCAGTTTTCCGGAACCCTGTTGGACAAATCCGATCTGGTCAAAGTCCAGCAGGTGGGTAGCGACGAGCCAGTGCAGCTGGTCATCACCATCAACGGCTACAGCTGGAAAGTGTTAGTCGAACGTATTGAACACAGCCGCCAATTTGCCGAACGTAATATCACGCTGTCCGGTCGCGGCTTGACGGCATTACTGGGGCAACCTTACGAACAACCGACCAGTGCTACGCAATCGTCAACGCTGTCCGTACAACAGCTGGCAGAACTGCAACTGCCTACCGGCTGGACAATCAACTGGACAGCGGCGGTGTGGAATATTCCGTCCGGAGCCTACAGCTACAACAACCAGACACCGATACAAGCGCTGGCGGCATTGGTGGGCGATATTGGCGCTATGATTGTGCCCAGCCGCAATGCGCAGACATTGAACATCATGCCGCGTTATCCGGTGTTACCGTGGGATTTTGGCCTGCTGTCGCCGGATGTGGTCATCCCCGAAGATGTTATCACCGAGTTAAGCCAGCGCCCAGTCGTGCCGTATCAGGCCAATGGCGTCTATGTGCATGGATCCGAAATTGGCGGCATTCTGGCGTGGTGCAGGCTGGGTGGTACGGATGGCGCAAGGCTGGCTTCGACCACGTCCAATGCGCTGATGACTGATGCTATTGGTTGCCGTGCGCTGGGTGAGCGCATTATTGCAGGTCAGTACACTCAGCCGTCGGTGCGTTCATTGTCAGTGCCAATGGATGGCGTTATCGTGCCATTGGTCAGCGTCGGCCAGTTGGTCAGCGTGACCTTGGACGGTGTAAGCATTAAAGGTATCGTCAACAGCGTGTCGATAGCAGCCTCGCTGGGCAGCGTCAGACAGACCATCCAAATCGGCGAAGAAACGCCCAATACCTGGGCGATGTTTAAGGAGCTGCTGCCGCGTGATCCGCTGCTGGTCGGTACGTTATCTGTGACCGATAGCGTTACCAGTTTGATAACGCTATTAGATGGCGGCGTGGTGCGAGTGCGTGGGACGGGGGCTGTGGGCGGGAAGTATTACATTAGGGCAGGAAAAATAGATGGCGAGGCTCCGGCGATGGGGCAGAATGAGATTGTGCTTTAAAAATGATTCGAGAGTGCGCGGCGTGAATGGCATCAGCGGCGTGGGCGCGTTTCGTAATGCGTAATTAAATATATCATTGCACAACTTAAGATTAGCATAAATATTGCACTAATCTTTATTCAAATATCGCACGGCGCGTCAGCTGACAGCTAAAAAGTTATCTGTTTTAAACGGCGGCGTAGCACGAGCTGAGGTTTCCTGCTTCGGGCGATAAGACCGAAAACACCGGTTCTCGCTGTCGCGAGAACCGGTGTTTTGGGTTTAGCCCAATCCTTGGTTGGTTATTCCGTTTCTTGCTTGACTGGTTCAGTTGTTTTGGGCGCAGGTTCAACAACTGGCTTGGGTTCCGGTATGGATTCAGCAACAGGCATCGCCGGTTTTTGCTGGGGTTCAACCGGTTTGGGCGGCAGTTCAGCAATAGGCGCCGGCTTTGGCGTTTCCGATCGCTGATTATCGCTGTTAACCGTGCCGGGAATATCGGTCTGAGGTTCCGTGCGCCCGGTTTTTTCCGCTCTTTCTGCAAAGTCATTGTCATAAGAACGTGTTTGAGCCGGACGCGGTTGGTCGTTACTTACGCCGGATGCATCATGGCTGTTATTTGATTCGCCATCGAACTCAGGTTTTTTGTAGTTGGGATTACGCGGTCTTCTGCGATTCGGCCCTTTTCTGGCATTGCTTCTTTTAGGTTGATCGCCGGTCACGGCAACAACAGGAGCAATAGATTCCGGTGCAGTAGAGCTAGGCTCTTTAGCCTCAACAGCTTCACTTTTAACCTGTTCCGTTTTTGGCGCGGGCAGATTGGCCGGATCGAGATTGCGTTTTACATTTCGGCCTTGTCCGCGTGGCGGACGGTTAGGACGCGGCGCATCGGGATTTTGTTCCGGTTTTGGTTTGGGTGCTTGCCGTTGTTCAGGCACTTGAACCTGTTCTGATTTTGGATTTTGATCGCGTCCTTGTTGTCCGCGTCCACGCCCGCGCCCGCGTCCTCTTTCCTGAGGTTGTCCCTGACCTTGCCGGTTTCCCCGGTTTTTGTTCTGCTGGTCCTCGTCGGTCGGCCTGGTTCTTTCGGTGGTTTGAACGGCTGAGGCTATCTTTGTTTTGGCTTTGGCTTTGGCTTCTGTGCCGGTGCCGGGGCCTACAAGTTTTTGCCAGAAGCGTTGGATCAGGCTGGCTGATTCGTTTTTGTTTTGCACCGGGGCCGGAGAATCGTGCAGGAATTCTTTAACTGCGGCCTTTGTAGCGCTCGGTTTTATTTGCTGGGCAAATTCAGGGATGGTGATGTCTTCGGCTTTTATCTGTAAGTAACTGGCTTTGCTATCGCCGGACTCTTTTTCCTTGATGCGCTCAATGTCATAAGCCGGTGTTTCCAAATGCTTGCTGGGCAGGATCACAATGCCGACTTTCAGCCGGTGTTCGATTTGGTCAATGGTGCTGCGTTTCTCATTTAGCAGGAAAGTCGCGCATTCAATCGGCAAGTGAGCAATCACTTTTTCCGTGCCTTTCTTCATCGCTTCTTCTTCAAGAATACGCAGTACAGACAGCGCAACCGATTCTACATTACGAATCGTGCCTTGACCTTTGCAGCGCGGACAGGGCAGCTGAGTAGAATCACCCAGTGACGGACGCATCCGTTGTCTGGACATTTCCAGCAGGCCGAAACGCGAGATTCGGCTGGTCTGGATGCGGGCGCGGTCGATTTTAAGCGCATCGCGCAGTTGATTTTCAACGGTTTTCTGGTTCTTATTGGACATCATGTCGATGAAATCGATAACAAACAGGCCGCCCAAATCGCGCAGTCTCAACTGGCGGGCAATTTCATCGGCCGCTTCCAGGTTGGTATTTAGCGCGGTTTCTTCAATGTCGTTGCCTTTGGTGGCGCGTGCCGAATTGATGTCGATTGAGGTTAGCGCTTCGGTATGGTCGATAACCAGGGATCCACCGGACGGCAGCGAAACTTCCCGGCCATAAGCGACTTCAATTTGGGATTCAATCTGATAACGGTTAAACAAAGGCACGGCATCTTGATACAGTTTTGCTTTGGGCAAAAAGTGCGGCATGACTTGTTTTAAGAAGTTTTGCACCAGTATGAAAGATTCTTTATTGTCGATCAAAATCTCGTCAATATTGCCGCGTAAGTGGTCGCGTAAGGCTCTGATGATCACGTTGCTTTCCTGGAAGACCAGGAATGGCGCTGAATTTTCGCCGGCAGAGCGTTCTATGGCTTCCCAAAGTTGTAATAAATAATTTAAGTCCCATTGCAATTCTTCGGCATTTTTGCCGCATCCGGCGGTTCTAACAATGAGTCCCATGCTTTCAGGGATTTCAAGTGCTTCCATGACTTCACGGAGATCGCTGCGGGTTTCGCCTTCAATGCGCCGCGAAATGCCGCCGGCTTTAGGGTTATTGGGCATCAGTACTAAATAGGTACCGGCCAAACTGATATAGGTGGTTAAAGCGGCGCCTTTATTGCCGCGTTCTTCTTTTTCGATCTGAACGACGATTTCCTGACCTTCTTTAATCAGGTCTTTGATGGCTGGGCGACGGCCGTCGTTTTCGACGCCGGCTTGCAGATTACGGTAGAGCGGAGAGATTTCTTTAAAAGGTAAAAATCCGTGTTTTTCGGCGCCGTAGTTGACAAAGGCAGCCTCTAAGCTGGGTTCTACGTGGGTTACTATCCCTTTGTAAATGTTGGACTTTTTTTGTTCTTTTGAAGGTACTTCTATGTCAAAATCATACAGTTTTTGACCGTCTACCAAAGCGACTCGCAGTTCTTCAGCCTGCGTAGCGTTGATAAGCATTCTTTTCATTCAATATTCCTTGTTGTTTCCTGCTCCATGGTCAGATTTTACTGAACAGACTGGTTTAGGTCATCGTGTTGGTGCAGGATAGACGGTTAAAGCCGCTCCTGCAGAACTTAGTTTTTTTACGGTTTTAATATTCCGTTTCTGCGTTGTAATGGGTATCCCGATCTTCACTTAGGAATGAGCATCAAACAATTTGAACAACTCGCGGCGTAAGTTTTCAGCGGGAGTGCAAGCTTTTCTTGCGCTTGCAGGCGAAGCCCGCACTCCAGCTATTGGCAACTTGCTCACGTTATTTTGTGCACGTTCCTTAGGTAAAGACCGTCGATAGTTGCACGGACAGAGTCTAAGCAAATAAATATTCTTTCTTCAGTCTTGTTTGTAAATTCCGTCTTAAACAGGCGTTATAAATCGTTCGTCTAGGGTCGAACGATGAACCCGAAAATCATTATAATGATGAGGCCGCGCACTCATTAGTCGCTATGCTAATCATCATTGAGTAGCGCTCCAAGGCAGTTTTATTAGTGAAACCGCAGAGCAATAGTCTGTTTTTACTATTAAAAACTTGCTTAATATAGCAACCTTATTGCTATACATCAATTTAAAGAATCAATCATAATCAGATGCTGGTATTATTTACATTATGAATAGTGAAGAAAAAAGCGTAAGCCCCAAAGTCCAACTGGTCGAAATCACCGAAGATATGTGCGATCAACGCTTGGATAATTTTTTAATTGCCCGTTTGAAAGGCGTGCCTAAAAGCCGAATTTACCGGATCGTCCGTAAAGGCGAAGTGAGGGTCAATAAAGGCCGTGTCGATGTGAAATATCGCCTGGCTGCAGGCGATATAGTCAGGATTCCGCCGGTCAGAGTGGCTGAGCGCAGTGAAGAGTCTTATGTTCCGCAGGGTTTGCAAGCCGCATTGGAACAGGGCATTTTGTTTGAAGATGACGGTTTCCTGATCGTTAATAAACCGGCAGGTTTCGCGGTGCACGGCGGCAGCGGCGTCAGTTCCGGCATTATTGAAGGACTGCGGCTAATAAGGCCAGAGGCGCATTTTTTAGAGCTGGTGCACCGGTTGGATAAAGACACCTCCGGCTGTTTGATGATTGCTAAAAAACGCAGCACGCTGAAACTGTTGCACGAACTGTTTCGCGACAACCACATCCATAAAACCTATCTGGCGCTGCTGGCCGGGCAGTGGGCAAGGAAAAAACTGATCGTCACTGCACCGTTGCTAAAAAATGTCAGCAAAGGCGGCGAACGCATGGTGATCATCAGCCAAGCAGGCAAGGAGGCTGAGACGCTGTTCCGGCGAGTGAGAACATTTAGCGATTCGACGCTGGTTGAGGCCTCGCCAAAAACCGGGCGCACTCATCAAATCCGCGTACATGCCGTCAGTTTGGGGCATCCTATTGTCGGCGACGACCGTTACGGGCGAGATGACATTAACCGCAGCTTTAAAAGTCGAGGCTATAAGCGTATGTTCCTGCATGCGGAAAAATTAAAATTTCAGCACCCTGTTACGGGAGTGGCACTCACCATTTTGGCGCCGTTGCCAAAGCAACTGGACGATTTGTTAAAACATGAAGAATAGGTTTGATTTAATCATATTCGACTGGGACGGCACTCTGATTGATTCGATAGACTGGATCGTACACTGTTTGCAAACGGCAGCACAGCAGTGCGCTTGTGTTATTCCCGAATCCCAGGCGGCAAGAGATGTGATCGGTCTGAGCATTAGCAATGCCTGTGATCAGCTATTTCCCGGCGTCGATCAGCAAACCCTGACGCGGTTGACGGCCTGTTACCAGCACACCTTTTCGTCCAGACAACTGAACAGGGAGAATTTATTTCCCGGTGTTTATGAGATGTTGGTGGAGCTGAAACAAAGCGGTTATCAGCTGGCTGTGGCTACCGGTAAAACCCGGGCAGGGCTGCAGCAGGCCTTACAGGCGACAGCTACCGAAGAGCTGTTTTGCATTACCCGTTGTTCCGATGAGACGGCTTCTAAGCCGGATCCGCTGATGCTGCATCAGATCATGCAGCATACTCAGGCAGCGAATGAACGGAGTTTAATGGTGGGGGATTCCACCCATGACTTGCAAATGGCGATCAATGCCCAAATATCGGCCATAGCGGTGTCGTGCGGAGCGCATCCGGAAAACATATTGCAACAATACAATCCGTTGATGTGCTTACAGGAGCCTGCGGAATTACTGAATATTATGAGAGGTTAACAAAGTATGGACAATCCGAACAAAGCAGAAGTGATACGCGAATCCGGTTGGGAGCGAGAGGTTATTGAAAAGCTGGCACTGGCCGCAGTCACCGAACAAACCAGAGCAAGACGCTGGAGTGTGTTTTTTAAGAGCCTGATGTTTGTGTACTTAATTGCCGTATTCGGTGTGGCGATGTATCCGAAGTTGAGTAAAGATATGGTCGGTAACGACAAGGATCATACTGCGGTTATCGATGTGGTCGGCATGATTGCCGAGGGGCAACCGGCCAATGCAGACACCATTATTGGCAGCTTGAGAGATGCAGTCAAAGACAAGCACACCAAGGGCATTATCCTCCATGCCAATTCGCCGGGCGGCAGTCCTGTGCAGTCTTCTTATGTTTATAACGAAATTATAAAGATAAAAAAAGAACATCCCGCATTGCCCATTTATGCGGTGGTCAGCGATATTTGCGCATCAGGCTGCTATTTTATCGTATCGGCCAGCGATAAAATTTTTGTGAATCCTTCCAGCTTGGTGGGGTCAATAGGTGTATTGATGGATGGTTTCGGTTTTGTCGACGTCATGCAAAAGTTGGGGGTAGAGCGCCGGTTGCTCACGGCGGGCACGCATAAAGCCATGCTCGATCCTTTTTCGCCGTCTAAAGAAGAAGAAACAAAGTACATACAAGGCCTGTTAAATCAAGTGCATCAGCAATTTATCAGCGCGGTTAAAGCCGGCCGCGGCGACCGGCTTAAAGAAAATCCAGAGATGTTTTCAGGTTTGGTTTGGACCGGTGAAGAAGGCGTGAAACAGGGCATAGTCGACGGTGTCGGTAACCAGGATTACGTTGCCAAGGAGTTGATTGGAGCCGATAAACTGGTTGATTTTAGTCGGCAGGAAAACTTTCTGGATAAAATTGCAGGCAAATTAGGTGCCTCTTTCGGGCAAGCCATCGGCAGTATGGTTCAGGGTTTGTCATTACGGTAATGATTCAGTACCGATTCAGGGTGAGGGGTTAAAATGCTTTTCACTCAGTAATAGAACGCAGATGACGCTGATAGTTATGATTGAATAAGATTTCAATTATCCTGGAAAAATCAGTTGATCGTCATTTTGAGGCTATCCGCAGTCATCATAATCATCGGCGTTCTATTCTTGTCGTTACGTTGAACAAACATTTTGTGCCCGGATAGCTTGGATTACCCATGAGAAATTTGCTTAAAGCCCTTATAGTCGCCTTGCTGTTTTCCAATAGTTGTTTTGCAGAAAATAATCTATTGGCTTACCTCAGTTTGGACGAGGCGGCCAGACAAATAATCGAAGGTACTTATAATAAAGTACTGGGCGCGCAAACAGCATTTGTCAATGGTAAACAAGTCCATATTATTAAAGTGCTCACACCGGATGGTCGCATCCGGTATTACAAAATTGACGTGCAAACCGGTCAATTAGTCAGTTAACCTCAGCAGACCAAAAACATGCGTATCCTAGTTGTTGAAGATGAACTCAAACTCTGCGAACAAATCCAGAAATTCTTTGCCGATAAGGGTTTTGCCGTTGATACCGCAAACACTGGTAGTGACGGCTATTATATGGGCAAGGAATACCCCATTGATGCGGCAGTGATCGATATCGGTCTGCCCGATTTTTCCGGCATCGAACTGATTAAGCGTTTACGCAAAGACAATGTCACAATCCCTATTTTGATTTTAACCGCCCGCAGCCGTTGGCAGGAAAAAGTGGAGGGACTGGAAGCGGGTGCCGATGATTATCTGGTCAAACCGTTTCATTACGAAGAGTTGCTGGCCAGAATTAACGCCTTGATAAGGCGCTCAGCCGGGGCGGCTCATCCGGTACTAAATCATGACAATATTGAGTTGGATACCGTGGCTCAGGAGGTCACCGTGTCAGGCAACAAACTGGAATTAACCGCTTACGAATACAAAGTGCTGGAGTATTTGATGTTTCGCAAAGGCGAAGTCGTTTCAAAATCGGTGCTAACCGCCCATATCTATGATGAAGATTTTGAACGCGACAGCAATGTGCTTGAGGTTTTTATCGGCCGCCTGAGAAAGAAGCTCGATCCTGACGGCACCCGAAAACCGATTGAAACCTTGCGTGGACGAGGTTATATCATTCATAGCCAGCACCGCTGATTTTACACTTAAACCGGATGCAAATTAAATCCTTAAGCTTTCGATTGCTGGTTTCCGCAGGTCTGGTGCTTGCCGCATTTTTTGCGCTGGTTTCGATAGTGCTTGAACAGGGCTTTCGAGAGAGTGCCGAACAAGCTTTGAAAGAAAAACTGCAAGTTCATGTGTATTCGTTATTGTCGTCTGCCGAACTTAAAAATTCCGGCGATTTAACGATGCCGACCTATTTGCCGGAACCGCGGTTTGCAACGCCGGGTTCCGGCTTATACGGCTTCATACATGAAGCAAATAAAGAACTGATCTGGCGTTCGCCATCGGCTATCGGCCTCAATGTCATCCCTTCTTCGAAACTGATCGCCGGAAATTTTGAATTCTTATTAACCGAACAGGGTCGGTACACCTTGCATTATGCCGTTATCTGGAAAAATATCATCGGTATGGAGCGCGAATATATTTTTACGGTGACCGAAGATGCTCAGTTTGTCAGTAATGAGGTGGCGCGATTCAGAAAAACCTTAAGGGTCTGGCTGTTGGCTTTAGGGGTGGTCTTGATGTTTATTCAGCTGACTTTATTGCGCTGGGGTTTAAAGCCTTTGCGGCTTATCGTAAACGATCTTGAGGCGATAGAAAAAGGCCGGAAAATCCATTTAGACGGGGATTATACAACCGAACTGGAAGGTCTTGCCGGAAACATTAACGCCTTCATCAACAGCGAGCGGGCGCATCTGAAGCGTTATCGTAATGCTCTGGCGGATTTGGCGCACAGTCTGAAAACGCCGCTGTCGATATTGCGCGGCTGTACTGAGTCTTTCAGTGTGAATAAGGAGACGGTAAAAGAACAGATTTTGCGTATGGATGAAATCGTCGAATATCAATTACAGCGGGCGGCGGCCAAAGGCGAGTATAAAACCACCGGAACCGTGGATTTATCGGTGATCATAAAAAAAATAAGCGCATCGCTGGCTAAGGTTTATATTGATAAAAACATCCTATTCGATATGGCTGTGCTGGAACAAAATCTGGTTTGTTATGAGGAAGGCGATTTGTACGAAATAGCCGGTAACCTGATGGATAACGCCTGCAAGTGGTGCAGGCACACGGTAAAAATCAGTAGCGTTTCCCTGAATCAACGTAAAGGCAGGCGTAATTATTCGGTATTGCTGCAGATTGAAGACGATGGCCCCGGAATCCCCGATGGGAAACTGGCGGAAATTTTAAAAAGAGGCGTCAGAGCCGATGAAAACATCCACGGGCACGGTATCGGCATGGCCGTCGTTTATGAATTAGTCGGGTTGTTTGGCGGCGTGTTGGAAGGCAAAAAAAGTAAATCCCTGGGCGGAATGAAATGGAGTGTTTATTTGCCTTGATGGTTAGGTAAAGTGGTCGTTAGCGTTACTCTGTGTCGTTAAATATGGCTCATGATGCAATTGCTCATAGCTTTCACAATATTTGGATATACTAACAAACGCTACCCCAATTTCTATAAGTCACACAATTGTTCAAGTTTCCTGATATGTCCCATCTTATAAACGCCAATTTCAACCATGGCAACAATAGTCTCACTTACACTCAGTTCAATCTTTTTATCATGAATATATTGATTAATAAGAACATCATAAAAATAAATGTATTCACCAAAAAGAGTAGTGTCATTAAGCTCCTGCCCACCATCCATATCTCCTACACCAGAATTTGATAAATCACTTCCTTCTCTAATGGTTAGCATAATGGCAATTCTGGATAATATATTTGGTGTTAATCCAGTTTTAGATTTTAAATAGCGCAACTTGTCTGTTGCGTTTTTAGAAAGTTTAATCCGATTAGGTAGCATCTTATGTTGTCTCCGCATTTTGCCAAAAATATCCAGGCTCAACACTGCTTGATCCTTCGGTACCGATGTAGTCAAGCATAACAGTATGAGAAATATGATCTTTCAAAGAGGTGAGATACGTTTTATCAATTTCAGTATCTGTAGAAAGAATAATTACCTGATGACTTGCACTAGGAAAATAATTTTCAACTAACTTCTTCCTATGCTTAGAGTCAAGTCTACCTAAGGGTGTATCTATAATAATCGGCAATTTTCTACCCGATGTTTTAGCTAAAGCATCAAGCATTGCGATTGCATAGATCTGCCGTTCTCCAGCAGATAAACTTTCCTTAGGCACTTCATTACCGAAATCATTTAACAGCGTAACCGAAAAAGTATTCGGTTCAATTTTGGCGTTAATATTAATATCGTCTTTTCTTGCCAGATGTTTAAATGATTGAACGAATTCTATTTCTATGTTTTTAATTTTATTAATTGCAACTCGCTTGGCAAACTCAGTTAATGCCGTCTTTGCTTTATTTGCATAGCTTAGCGCTCTATTACCTTCATCTGAGTCAAGAAAGGTTGCATGTAAGCTTTCTAACTTCCTAACAATATCCATCGCTTCGCGCAAATGTCCCTTAATTTTTTCTTTTTGTTGTGAAACTTGTACTGCAATCTCGGATTTCTCGGCTTGAGCATCATTTAATTCCTTAATACGAACCGTAAGCAGATCATGCTCAGGAGCTCTAGCAATATTTACCCCTGCTTCATCAATCTGTTGGTCAAGCAAAGCAAGTTTCTTAGCCAAATTCTTTATTTTTGACTCTTGATTATTCAATGCATCCAAAGCAACAAACGTTATCTTCTTTTGTAATGAGTCAGACGCATCATGAATTAATTCTTTGTGAGCTTGAGGAGATAATAAATCTGCGAATTCACTATCCATTTCTTGCTTAATGGAAGCGAAGGCAGGTTGATCGACTATCGTTAATAATCGATCTTCTAGTGAAGCGAGATGCTTTGATAAAACCGACGCAATATTTTTGTTATTTTTGAATTTTTCCTCGCGCTCAAGTTGATCAACACAAAGCTTAACGAAATCAGGAGCTATCGAAAATGGGAAGCTGTCAGTAATGCCATCCCTAATTTGTGCTTGAAGCATTTCCTTTTCTGCTTTGTAGCCAGAAAGCTTTTTAATTTCTTCCTCCCTTGTTGCCGCCCAAGCCCCTCCATGTGAATTCAAATTATTGGTTAATTGGTCTATCTTTGAAGCCGCATGAGTTAGCTGAATTTTGATAGCGTCATACTCAGATTGCTCCATATCAATTAATTGTTCTTTTATATCTAGAAACTTTTCAAACCCAGTAATTTTAGATTTAATATCATCAGTCATCTGTTGTTTATTTTGATGTCGAATAAACACAGTAATATCAGCAATTAATTTTTCGATGAGATCTAAACCAATTAATTTTTTAACTGACTCAGCTAAAGAATTTCCTTCTGAGTCCTCTGCCAATTGTGCTATTTTTTCACCGTCGAAAAAGAATAAATCTGATACGCCAATAGGAATTAATTCATTCAAAAAACATTGAGCCTGATCATAGCTTAAATTTTGAATGGGTTGACCATCTTGAGCGATTTTTAAAGACTCAGTCAGCTTATCTCCCAATACAGTCCATGACCGCTTAACGTGGTATTGACTGATAACACCTTGGGTAGCATAATTAAAAGTCAAACCAACTGCGGCAGTATTCGCTCGAACTCCTGTTGATTTTGAAGTATGTACTGAGTCAGTTAAGAATTGATAGTAATCTTTTTGACTTGTTCCCACGCCCAATGATTGACGACCATAAAGAGTTAATCTAATTGCCGTTAATGTAGTTGTTTTACCTGCACCATTTAAACCTCCGAATAAGATAATAGGAGGTCTATTGCCATCGCGTGGTTTAGGAGCCAAAGAAAACTCATGTTTACCTTTAAAAATTCGGAAGTTAATTACATTTAATGTTTCTAAAATCATTAGCCAAGCCTCTCATAGCGCTGTTTTAACGAAGCAAGCTTATCTTTATATATATTTTGTCTATCAGGGTTAGAATTCCTAGAATTAATATCTTCTAGTGTTCCCCAATCTTGTTTTAATACAGCTTCAATTTTATTTAAAACACCTGTTCGACGGCTCAAACCAGTCATAGCTAATTCAATATCAATTAGTTTCATTACCATTTCTGCAGGCGCACCATATTCCTCTTCAATCTCCTGAAGCAATTGTGCGTCTGGTTCAGTAAAAGCCCCCGCATCATTTTCAACCCAATTTAATGAGTCACTATAGACGGCCTGATAAATGCCAGGTAAAGAGTCAGCCCAATCAGGTTCATTGGGATCGCGTAACCACAATTGACGTATTTGATGTAATTCATCTTTTTGGATTAGTTCAATTTTACGTCCAGAGTCGCAAATATCCTTTTCAATTTGCAATAATGTGCTTAACCATCTCTTCCTAACATGCATCCAATAAGGACCTGGAATATGTTTCTTATCACCGCTGGTTTCATCAGTAATATTACCTTTCATATAGCTGACTTTTCCAATTCTCCTTTTATAGTTTCGGTAAATGGTTTTATTTTCAGGTAAAGTTGAAAAGTGGAGCTCATTTCTGAAATCCAAAAGCGGCTGCATCCAAGACTCTCCAGTTTGAACTAAACCTTCAATTGCCTTATCTTTTGTGACGACTGTGCAGGTCCAGCATCCAAAACGAGAATTTCCACAAGAAGGAGTGCTTGTATCAATTACTAGTGGACATTCCCCTGCATTTGAACCTTTGTACAGATCGAATAACTGACGATTATTTCCATCCCATGGGCATGGCGCGCTCAATAAATATTCCCAAACCTCATCCGCAGACCATGTGGCAATAGGCATATAAGTAAAAGCATTGGGCAATGATGTATGTCGGGATAATAATGAGCCTGATATTTTATGGTTCGCAATCACTTGTGCTCGTGAGGCGCTCTCTAATGAACGCGAACCAAGAATGACAATAACTTCTCCGAATGAGGCAACTTTTTCCAGTATAAAGGCGCTTACAGGGTTAATTTTCATCCTTTCTGTACACCAACGAAACGTTTGCGTCGGTGCTGGATATCCTCGACCTAGTAAATTCACCCAAAATGTTTGGTCTGGCTTGGGTCTAACAGGATGAGCTGTTATGGGAAGATTATCTGCCGCTGCTTGTTTGTTGATAGTCTCCAGAACAGATAAAATCATATCTACGACAACGGGCGTTTCAACCAAGGTATCCGATGAAACCACATAAATGCGCTTAAGAAGTTGTTCTTTTGGAAGTGATAATAAAGCGCAGTAAACTAAAGATAAAATAGTCGTTGAGTCCTTTCCTCCGCTAAAGCCAATAATCCATGGACGCTGGTCTGACAAATACAGGGTTTTAATTTCAGATATAACTTCAGACAAGTTCCGGCCAGCAATTGATAAATCATCAATCATTGCCTGATGGTTTGAATAAATATAATTTTCTGATGTCATTGCTGAAACTCTTTTTCTATTTGTTCTTCGATGTCGTTTAAGGTGATGCCTAAATGCTGTTTAATGTAATTACCAGTTAAAAGCACATTGGTGCGTGCTTTGCTGAGCCTCCCGTGAACTAATGCACGACCTTCCCAGTCTTTGTTTTGTCGAGCCCAGTCAATTTTTGAGAGCAGGGTTAGTTTTTCCTTCCAATTTGACTCATAATCACTCAGTAAATCAGCCCCGATATTACCCATTGCTTGAAGCATGACTCCATGCGCATGAATATACTGCTCCCTGAGTTCATAAGTAACGACTTCCTTATTTTTAGCTTTAACCCAATCTGGCATGTTTTGTGTAACTTCTGTCCAGAAATCAGCAGCTAATGCTTTATCTTCCTCAGAGACTAAAACTTTACTGCCCTTACGTAAGAGTGATTTACTTGCGTTTTTTATGCTGCTTAAGGTAAATAACTTAGAACTCCTATTAGATATGCTAGACTTTTCCATTTCTGTCATACGGGCAAACACTTCAACTTCTTTGGAAAGAAATCGAGCTAAATTTGATAGGGAGTCTCTGAAATCATAAAGTGTACTAATAGAGTCGCTAGGACGAACGGCATGTTTATTCAAGTCAGCAAACATTTGTTGGCTACGTTGCAGTCCTTCATCGATAAAAAATAGGACTGAAATATTATCGTAACCAATTTCTGGATTATCTTTAATTGCATGCTCAATAGCTGCCCTGCGATGTTGTCCATCATTGATTAGAATTTGGGCATCCATAGGAATGAACAATGTGCCCATATTTTGACCAGACCCCGTATCACCTAATGGCTCAAAGTTAACCATGGTATTTACTGATGCAGTTAATGATGAAAGCGTGTAATCGTTTGGGTTTTCGATAAGGTAAGAGGCGATTTCTGGTATTCTGCTTTTATTAATGGTTCTTTGCGCGCGCAATTCAGGAGGAACCTCTTCTTCATCAAACTTAAATAAAGTGGGTATAATTCGCATGGGACACATGGCTATAAAACAAGGCTTGCCTGCCTGTACGCCACGTATTGCGGGAAAAGAATGAAAAAAATCACCATTAGACATAAAGTACAAGATACAATCAAAATTATAAGCAAAAAATAATACATAAAAAGTTAATGGAAGTCAATTATGACTTCCATTTGTTCGTATTGAAAGAAATTTATAAGAGCCCAGTATGGACATAAAAACCGAACCTACTAACTTAGAGCAAATTTTTAGCGGGTATCAAACAAAATACACAGTTCCTGATTATCAGCGTGATTATTCATGGAAAAGTGAGCAAGTTGAAGAACTTTGGACTGACATAATTACATCAAAAAATAATAATACAGAGTATTTTATGGGGACTATAGTATTGAATGCTGAGGCTATAGAAGATCAATTTGAAATAATTGATGGACAGCAGCGACTATCAACATTTGCATTGTTATTTTCTGTAATAGCTTCAATTGGGAATGGTTTTAATTCAAATAATGATATTTTCCCTGAAATTATTAGAAATTCTGAGAACAAAAAAACAGCAAAACGTATACACGATATGGCAAGGGAAAGACTGTATTACTTAAGTGAACCTGATAACTATTATTTAACAATAAATAAAAAAGATAGGGATATTTTTGACAAACAAGTAAAAAACTTAAATACTGTATTAACAAAAGAACTAGATTTGAGCCTTAAATCTAATGAGTCAAGAATTATAAAAACAAAAAAGATTTTTTTTAAGCTTATACGAGATGAGTTTGAAAAAAATCCAGATGCACTAACTGATTTATATAAAACGCTTATTCATTTTTTAAAAAAACTAAAGTTTATTAAGATAATTGTAAATAGTGATTATGACGCATTTTTACTTTTTGAGTCATTGAATTCAAAGGGCATGGATTTAAGCATAGCTGATCTGGTAAAAAACAAACTATTGATGCATTGCAGCGACTCACAGGAAAATAGATCTAAACTATTGCTCAATTGGGATGAAATGATTTGTTTACTTGATAATAAATCTAGAGTGAGTGTAGTTGACTATTTAAGAATATATTGGATGTCATTCATTATTAAAGGTAATATAACAAAGAAAGAATTATATAAAAGTATAAAAGATCATTTACAAGAAAATAAAGCGCTTGAATTTTCTGAGGATTTAAAAATAAAATCAGCAAGTTTCTCTGAATTTACGGAAAAAACTTTAGTTTGGCCTGTAGGCGAACACCAACAAAAAAAAGTATTAAAAATCATGAGTGAAATTAATGCTTTAAAGTATACTCTTTGCTATCCTTTATTGCTTTTCGCTTCGTTCAATAATACTTCTATCTTTGAAGAATTAACTCAAAAATCTCTGTCGTATTTGTTTCGTTGGGTAACAATTGGTGATTTTTCAGTAGGTGCGGCAAATGAAACTTTTAATAAAATTTTAGTTCTGTTAAAAGACGGCGAAACTGATAAGGAAATAATATTCGATTTGTTCAAAAGCGATCTTCGAATAAATGATGAGGAATTTAAAAAATCATTTAAATCCTTGCAGATTAAGGACAACACAGTTGCTAAATATATTTTAGGGAAAATACATGCATACAGCATCAACAATGATCAGGTGCCAAATTTTGATAATTTACACCTAGAGCATATATTGCCTCAAAAACCAGAAAAATGGATAAACGACGATGGATTTGCATTTGGAAATGGAGAAAATATAGAAGATTATGTTTTTCACTTGGGTAATATGACATTATTGAATAAAATTTTAAATCAAAGCATTAGCAATTCTATATTCAGCACTAAGGTGCAAGAATATAAAAATTCGGCATTTCCCATGACAAACGAAATTTTTGAAGTCTTTGATGCTGGAAATGAAATTTGGAATATTGATTGGATAAATAAAAGAGCTGAAAGCTGGTCAGATTTAGCTGTAAAAATATGGACATTAGATATTAACCAATAAATATTTTAAAATGCCTTTTAATAAAAATAATCTAAAGCTAACTTATAATTCTGAAGAAGACTCAATTATAAAAGACTTCTATATTCCATATTTAGCAGAAGCTGTTTCATATGATAGGGCGGTAGGTTTTTTTTCGGCATCAATGCTTACTTATGCCGCTCAAGGACTTTCTAAGTTCGCATCTAATCACGGTAAAATGCGCCTAATTATAGGACATCAAGTTGAAGGTGATGAGTTTGAAGCAATAAAAAATGGCGAACATATAAAGGAAACGCTTGATAAGTTAAATTTTGACTTTGAAAAAACATTAAATGATGTTTCTAATGATATTTTTTCATGCAGATTACAATTATTAAGCTGGTTAGTCGCTACTAATCGATTAAATATTAAATTTGCCATACGGCGAAGAGGAATGTACCACGAGAAGATTGGAATTCTGAAGGATAAGGAAGGTAACAAAATTGTTTTTCAGGGCTCTGCTAATGAAAGCCAAATGGCTTTATTACCAGATTTCAACTTTGAGTCTATCTCAGTTTACCCAAGCTGGGAAACTGATATTTATAGCAAGTATGGTGCAACATATGAGTCTCGTTTTGAGCGTCTATGGAACAATGAAGCCAAGGAAACAGTTGTTGTTGATGTGCCATCAGATATTTATGTGCAATTAGCTAGTATTTATAAAGCCATCACCCCACCTCCTGAATATATTGAACAACTGCTTTTTGATGAGCTTTTAGGGAAGAAGAAAAAAATCCAATTGTTACCAATTTTACCAAAAATCCTGGGGCCTTCAGAATATCAATTGAAGGATCATCAGAAAAAAGCATTAGGTAATTGGAAGTCCAGTGACTTTAATGGTATTTTCGCTCTTGCAACAGGAGCAGGAAAAACTATTACTGCTTTACATGCAGCAACACAATTAGCAAACCTTCCAAAACATCTTGCGCTAGTGATTGCTGTGCCATATCAAAATTTAGCAGACCAATGGTGCGAGGTTATGGAGTTATTTTCTATGACGGCAATTCGATGCTATATGTCGAAGGCTCATTGGCAACTTGATTTAAGTACTGCTATTTCAGATTTTAATTTAAACAAAACCAAGCCATTTTTAGCGATTGTTGTCGTCAATAAAACTTTAACTAGTACAGTGTTTCAACAAGAAATTAATCGCATAAATCTAGATAATATTTTATTCGTAGGTGATGAATGTCATCATCATGCCAGTAAAAATATTATTAAAAATCTGCCGCAAGCAAGATTCAGAATAGGTCTGTCAGCAACTCCATGGTCAAGTAAGGAAGAAGAGAAAAAGGAACTTCTGAAATCTTATTATGGAGATATTATTGCTACTTACTCAATAGGTGATGCACTCTCGGATAATGTATTGACCCCTTATAAATATTTTATACATGTTTTTTATCTTAACGATGCAGAAACAGAAGAATACCAGAAATTATCAGTAGAAATAGGAAAAATGATTGCTGTCCGTGAACAAGGCGGAAGTATAAATGAGCCATTATTAATGGCATTATCAATGAAGAGAGCTCGTATTATAGGTTCTGCTGAAAATAAGTTTGAAACACTAGATGCCTTACTAAAATGTATAAAGAAAGAAAAGCATACATTATTTTATTGTGGAGATGGTTCTGTTATCGATGAAAGGACAGATGACCTAATAGAGAATCCATCAATACGTGATATAGCGCGCGTAGCATCAATATTGCACAAACAAGGCTGGAAATCCTCGCGATTTACTGCTGATGAATCATTAAAAGAGAGAAGGAAAATTTTAAAAATGGATTTATTGATGCCATGGTATCAATACGTGTATTAGACGAAGGGATTGATATCCCAGTATGTAAGCAAGCTTTTTTACTAGCCAGTTCGCGTAATGAAAGACAGTTTATTCAGCGCAGAGGACGTATTCTCAGAAAATCAATTGGTAAGGATTTTTCAGTTATTCATGACTTTATTGCTTTGCCAAGTGAAAATATCTGTATTGATGATTGTTTTAAGAAATTAATTGATGGCGAATTGGATAGGGTCATTGAATTTGCACATGTCGCTATCAATAAAATAGAAATTTATGAACAAGCAAAACAGATTTCTAATTGTTATGGCATAGACTGGTTAAGCAAGAAAATACTTAAGGATGGCTAATGAGTTTTGATGAGATAAAAAAAATGTTAAATCAAATTAAGGAAAATCCAGATGTTCCATTACAGGTTGATTCTGAATTGGACTCAGTTTTAAAAGAAATTATAAAAATTGAGAGGCGACATATATATTTACTTGATAGCACGAGTTCTGCCAACAGAAAAAAAGCGGTACAAGATTTATTGATAAATAAGCTAAAAAACAAGGAAAGACTTAATGCTATTGAATAAATTAAAATTATATAATTTTAGACAGTTTTATGGTGGTGATGCTGAAATTGAATTCTCAACTGATATTGAAAAGAATATTACTCTTATTCATGGTGAGAATGGTGTTGGTAAAACGACGATTTTAAATTCAATTTTATGGTGTCTTTACGAGAAATTGACCCATGATTTTGAACAACCTCAAGAGCTGATATGCCTGCAGTCAATTAAAGAAGGAGGTAGAAGTTGTCGGGTGGAGTTGTATTTTGAATATGAAGAAGAGCAATATTTTGCACAACGAAACTTTCAAAACACACAACAATCACCAGTTAAGTTATGGAAAATAACCCATGGTAATTCCGATGAAATTAACGCTGGTCAAGCTCTTATAAATACAATATTACCACCAGATATGGCTGAATATTTTTTCTTCCATGGGGAGGGAGTTTCAAATATCAATGCGGGTAAATCAGGGGATAAATTCAAGCGAGCCATTCAAGATATACTAGGGTTTCGTTTGGCTGAAACAGCTGTAGAAGACCTTAAAGACATCAATAAAAAATGGACCAAAGAACTTGCTAGTCTCCAAAACATAAGCCAAGAACAAAGTGACTTTATAAAAAAGAAAATAAATCATGTTGCTAGTATTGAAAAATATGATGGTGAACTGGTATCTATACTTTCTAACAGGGAAATGTACGATAATGATTTAGAAGATGTTTTATTAAGATTAAGAACTTGTTCGAATGGAGATGCAAAGGAGTTGCAACAACAAATCGATGGCCTTACACGTAAAAATAGCGAGGTTAATACAAAAATTCGTACGGCAAAAGCTGAAAAACAAGGCTTAATAAAAAAGTATGGCATCATTGTTTTTGGACAAAAGTTAGCTAATCAAGCATTGGATTTTATTGATAAACAAAGCATTACTGCAAAAATACCTGCGCCGTATGATGAAAGCTTAGTTAATGACCTCATTAAACAAAAATATTGTATTTGTGGTAGGGAGCTTCTCTTTGGGACACCAGAATATCTTAAAGTTAAAACTTTAATAGACCGAGCTGATAACGCAGTGATCAGAGATAAAATAAATAAATCTATTGTTGCTGGAACTAATATAAAAAATCGATTGTCTGACTTCATGTCAGATCTCGAAAGAATAGAACTTAGACTTTTAGAATTAGACGCCGAAAAAAGGGATATTGAAACTGAACTAAAAGAAAAGAATAATACTTTAAAAGATATCCCAGTAGATGAAGTAAAAAATCTTGAAAAGCTTAAAGATACTTGTAATACTAAAATTAGACTAAATGAGCATGCTTATTTTTCAATAAAAACTAAATTAAGTACATTAAATAATGAATTACAAATATTTGAAGCAAAAATAAGAAGTTTTGGAGGGCAAGATATTCGAATAAGTGGATTAACTGCTCATCAGAATTATGCAGAAAGCCTTATAAAACTTTGTGAAACAAAATTATTTCAGTATGAAAATGACTCTAAGAAAATAATAGCGAGTATTGTTAATCAAACATTACAAACATTTTCGCGAAAGGATTTTAGAGTCAAAGTAGGTGATGACTTTAGTTTTTATCTAGTGCGTGAAGATGGAAAGCGTGTTGCTAAAAGTAAAGGTGAAAACTTATTGCTTAATCTATCTTTTGTATCGGCCTTAATTGAATTTGCACAGATGAGAAGCGGAGCTAGCGGTGAATTTTTTGTTTCTGGGACTACAGCACCTTTTGTAATTGATGCACCTTTTGGTGAGCTAGATAATACTTATAAACGTGCGTCAGCTGAGTTTTTACCCCAAAGAAGTAGGCAGTTAATATTTCTCTTGTCCTCTTCGCATTGGGTAGGTGCAGTTGACGAAACAATTAGAAATAAAATTGGATCAGAATATGTACTTATTTCCTCTAAGACTAGTGCACAAAATGACAAGCCAGCCGATGAAATACTGATTGATGATATAACATATGTTCAATCTCTATATAATCAAGAAAAAGATGCAACAATTATTGAAAAGGTGCGGTAATGGCTCAAGTTGGACGTGATAAAAAATACACACGTATTGCAGAACTTTTGGTTAATAAGGAAACAGATTATTGCAGTCAAAAAATTCTTCCTGGCTATTATTCATTAATGGTATTTTCTGCCATGATTGGTTTTCATTTTGGCGAAAAAAGTATAGTAATTGATAAGTCGAATGAAATTAAACAAGAAACATTTGAAAATACACAATCAGATATTTATGTTTACTTATGTGCTTTACAAGATCAGAAATCAGGTGAGATATTCAGAGAAAGTAATGAAAATGAATGTTGGAAAATCTTTGAGTCCTACGCAAATTCTGGTCTAGAAATAATTGACAATTGGTTGCTTGATACGCCAGGCGATATTGATGGTGTCGACACAATTCTAAATGAGATGAAAAAAACTGCGGCAGAATTGCTAAGTTCTGATGAAAGTAAAGTTGACTTAGATGCGCTTGAGTTTTAAGTTAATTATAATTCCAATGTTTTGAAAATCCTTGATTTATTGCAATTAAAGCTAAGGGGTAGAAAAAGAAATAATTATGACACTTGCTTTAGCATCCCCATCCCATTAGGCTTTTTCACCACTTGCAGCTGGACTTTAAAGCGTTTTTGGATACCTTCAACATGAGAAATAACGCCGACTGTTTTGCCGTGGGTTTGCAAGCTTTCCAAGGTGCTGATGACTGTATATAGCGTTTCAGCATCTAGGCTACCAAAGCCTTCATCAATGAATAGCGAATCCACGGACTTGCCGTTATTGGCCAGTTCCGACAGTCCCAGCGCCAGCGACAAACTCACCACAAAACTCTCGCCGCCGGATAAGGTCTTGGGCAGCCGTCGTGCATTGCCCTGATAAGTATCCTCAATTTCCAATGCCAAGCCTTGTTCGCTGGGCATTTGCCGCAGATAATAACGGCCGCTGATTTTTTCCAGCACGGCATTGGTTTGGGATAATAGCTGATCGGCTACCCGTTTTTGAACCCGACGACGAAAATCCATGCCGCTTTCCTCGGCTATTTGAGCGGCCTCGGCATTATTCAGTCGGGTGATTTCTTGCTGATCCTGCAACTGTACCCGTATCGTATCGGCTTTTTGTTTAAGTTGGTTTTGCTCTTTCAGCAGTCGCTCCAGGCGCTGTGTTTCCAAATGGGCTATCTCCAGTTTCTCGGCCACACTTTTCAACCGGGCGTTCAGTTGTTCAGCGCTTGATTCCGTTAGAGTCAGCGTATCTTCAGCTTGCAATTCGAGTCGGCTATTTTCCAGTTCTACGGTTCTGGCGTCGATTTCCTGCTCCAGTTCTGCCAGATGCCGCTCAAGATCCGGCTGGTGTTGCAGCAGATCCAATATTTCAGTCAGCTCATGCAGACTGCCAAATTGGGTGCCCTGTATTTTATCTTGCAAGGCTTGTCTCAAAACGCTAAGCTCGATTTCCTGGTCGGCAATAAGCTGTTCCTTGTCGGCAATCAGTTTTTGCTTTTCGATCAATGCCAAATGCAGGCCGACAATTTCTTCGGATTGTAATTGATGGCTGTAACCTTCGATTTTTTCATGGCATGCCGCTATTTCAACTTGGCAATGAGCCGCTTTTGCTTGCAATGCCTCCAGTTCATCGGTTAAGTTTTTGTGACGTAAAGCGTAGCCTTGATAATCTTGACTTCGCGCATTCAGTCGGTCAAACAGGGCATCCTCTTTACCTTTAGCGGGCATTTTCTCGCCTAACAGGGTTAATTGCGCCAGCAGCTGCTCGCTCAACTGTTGCTCCTCCTGTTGGCAGGTCGCCAATGCCGCGTCGTAATCGATTTCTTCCGGCGGATGCTCTCGCCATTCGGCGTCCAGTTGCAGGGTGTTTAGCTGCAAACGTTCAACGGTAGCTTCGCTTTTGGCGATCAAGGCTTTTAGTTGTTCGATACCGGCCTGTTTTTTTCGATAGCTGGCAATTACGCTGGTAATGGTTGTTAATTCGTTTATTTCAGTTGTCAACAGGCGCTTTATCAAGCGTAATTTATTAATGTTTACATCGTCGCTTGCGGTGTTCAATCGGTTACTCAAGGTTAACCATTGGGATCTGATTTTTAGCAGTTCCTGCTGATTGGCCTGGTTTTTTTCGATCTGCTTTTGCAAGGCTTTAATTTGCTGACTGAGTTTGCCGCTAGCTGATTTTAAGGTTTTTAATTTGGCCTTCTGATCAGACAAAGCCTGTTGAGAATTGGCTTCTTTCGGCGGATGCTTGGCATAGGGATGCTCCAAAGCGCCGCATAAAAAGCAAGGTTCGCCGTCATCAAGATATTGCCGGTCTGCAGCCATTTTTTTAAGCAAGGCTTCACGGAAAACCGCTGTTTCCAGTGTCAGTCTAATATTGTCTTCCCGGCTTATCTCCTGTTGTAATGCGACAAGTCGGGACTCCAGTTCCTCTATGTCATGCATCGGCTGATCTTTACGACTGAATAGGCCGAAAAGATTAAAGCCGCTGTGCGATAGCTTTTGATGCGCTAAGGTCAGATTATAAAATTCCCGAAAATCCTTAACGCGCTCTTGCTGATCTTGTTGGATATCTTCAAGTTCAGCAAGATCCTTGCCCTGTGCCAGTTCATCCAGCGCCCTTTCTGCCAGCGGCAACTGACGACTTAACTCGGCAATTTTTTTGCTTTCCTGGGCAATTGCCGATCGGTTGTTTTTCAGTGATGAAGTCGTGTTTTTAGACCATCGGGTGAATGTTTTTTGTTTTTCTTTTAACTCGGCCAGTTCCGCACGGAGGGTTTTTAGCCGGACTGTTTCAGGGAAGTTTGCCAGTAACGTTTCATCAGCGGCATGCGCCTCAAGCCATTGCGACACGGTCGCAAGAACCGATGCTTTTTCATTAATCTGTCCAGCTAAAGATTGCGATAAGTCGGATTCCGACTGTTGCCGCGCACTCAGTTGGCCGATCTGGGCTCTGATCCGGCTTATCGTTTGCCCCTGTTCGGTAAGCGATTTATCGGGCAAGCCTTCCGGAGCGGATCGATCTGCACCGATGCGTTGCTGTATCTGCTTCAGTTCACTGCGAAAGTCCGCCAGCGTTGCTTTGCCCTGATGGATAAGGTGATTTTTCTCCTTAATGAGCTGCGCATCATCTTTAAAGAGCAAAGCATCTTGAGCCGTAGCCAGTTGATCCAGCTGTTGTTGCTCGCTTTTTGCCAGCGATTGGGTTTGCTGTAGGGTTTTTTCCTGATCGGCAATCCGGCCTTGCAGGGTTAATACCTTTTGCAGTGAGTCTTGCTGCTGCTTTAGCGTGTTTTGCTCTTCGGTTAACGCCGACGCTTGGTCGATAAAATCAGCCAAATCCTGTTCGCAGGCTTCCTGCTTTTCCGGCTCCATGAGCGCTATAATCGACAGGTCTTGTGTTAAATAATCCAGGCGTTGCTGGGCATCGGCGGCTTTTTGATTGACTTCCTTTTTATAGTCGGCATAAATGTCGGCGCTGATGATTTTTTCCAGAATATCCATGCGCTCATTGTCCAGCGCGTTTAGAAAGGCGGCAAAATCGCCCTGCGCCAACAGTATCGAACGGGTAAAGTTACGAAAATTCATCCCGGTAATGTCGATAATCCGTGCACAAACCTGATGGGAGGTGGTCGCCAGCACTTGGTCATCGCTCAGACGGATCAACTTCATTTCAGGCGGCATTAACTCACCCTCGGGATTCGCGTCATACCGTTGCGCATGCCAACTGGACCGGTATTTTACCTTGTCCAAAACGAATTCAATTTCCGAATAACACTCAGCCGTGTGTTGGGTCATCACGTGTTTGGCAGGGCGATCAAAACGAAAAGTCTCGCCATACAAGCCCAGAGTAATCGCATCTAAAACACTGGATTTCCCCGATCCATTAGGGCCGGTAATAGCAAAAACGCCTGTATCTGAAAACGGCGCTTGTTCAAAATCGATCAGGCTCTCGCCTTCCAATGATTTGATGTTTTTAAAATGAATGTTGAGTATTTTCATTGGTTGAGACGACTTTGCTTGGTAACGGCTGGGGTATTCAAACAAAACATTATAACGCTGTCCGATGATTTTTTCTCAACCTATAAATATAGCTACCTACATAAGTCACGGCATCCGGACTGGGTATTACTTTCTTTTCAGCCCGGCTTAATGACGGTGACGCAAGAGAGCTAATAAGTTGTGCCGATAGCTATGCGCTGAACGGCGGGATTTTATGCTGTTTAGCGATAAAACAATTCGCTAATGATTTTTTGTGGATTTGGCAGCACCAATGAGACCTGACCAACGTTTTAAAGCAGAGAAAAATTATGACGGTTAACGCTTGAAATTGAAATATTCATTTATCAGATGGCAGGCGAGTACGTCTGTCTGAAAATTCACTATTCTATTTTCCATGATTTTTCTGGGTAAAATAAAACATCTGCTAGAATAATTATAAAAAGGAAAACCTAATGCTGAAAAAAACTTTACGCTGGCTGCTGACCTTGATTTACAAGGTTGAAATTAGAGGGTTGGACAACTACAAAAAGGCCGGAAAACGTGTACTGATTATCTCCAATCATACGTCCTTTTTGGATCCGTTACTGCTGGGTGTATTTCTGCCAGATGACATCACTTTTGCGATCAATACCCAAATTTCCGAGCGCTGGTGGTTAAAGCCTTTTTTACGCTTATCCCGCGTATTTCCGATGGATCCGACCCATCCTTTATCATTAAAGGATTTGATTCATCATTTACAGCAAGATACCCGTACCGTTATTTTTCCTGAAGGACGCATTACGGTGACCGGTTCGCTGATGAAAATTTACGACGGCACCGGCATGGTTGCCGACAAATCCAAAGCGGCCATTTTGCCGGTACGTATTGCAGGTGCAGAATACACCTATTTTTCCAGGCTACGTAATATTGTCCGTTTACGTTTATTTCCCAAAATTACTATTCATATTCTGCCTCATACCTTTGTTTCCGCGCCGCCGGAATTAAGAGGCAGAAACCGTCGCAAATACAGCGGACACATTTTGTCGGATATTATGACTGAAATGATGTTTGCCTCCAGCCATTACCAGCAAACCATTTTCGCCAGTCTGCTTGAAGCGCGAAAAATACATGGCGGCAAGCATACTGTGGCCAACGATCTGGAACGTGTTCCCTTATCCTATGACACTTTAATTACCCGCACCATTGCCATCGGCAATGCCTTAAAACAGATCACCGGCGTAGAGGAAAATGTTGGGGTTTTTTTGCCCAACTCGACCAAAACCTTGTCGGTGATTCTGGGACTGCAACTGTATGGCCGGGTACCGGCCATGTTAAATTACTCAACCGGTTCGGCCGGTATGGTTTCCGCTTGCAATACAGCGCAAGTCAAAACCGTTTTAACGTCCCGCCGCTTTATAGAGTTAGGCAAGTTAACCGCTGAAGCCGAGCACTTGGGCGAACAGCTTAAGCTGGTTTATCTGGAAGACTTGGCCGAGGGCCTGTCTGTATGGGATAAACTCAGGGCATTTGTACAAGGCAAAACCGCCAATATTTGGTATAAACACACCCAGTACAGCCCCGACAGTCCGTCGGTGGTGTTATTTACCTCCGGCTCTGAAGGTATGCCCAAAGGCGTGGTGCTGTCCCATGCCAATATTCTGGCCAACCTTAAGCAACTGGAAGCCCGGATCAACTTTAATGCTCAGGATGTGGTATTGAACTTTCTGCCGATGTTTCATTCTTTTGGCTTTACCGTCGGCACCATGCTGCCGATACTGAACGGCATGACCACTTTCTTTTATCCGACGCCGCTGCATTATACGATTATTCCCGAAATCGCTTATGAAATCGGTGCGACCATCATGTTCGGGACCAATACCTTTCTAGCCGGGTATGCTAAAAAAGCCCATGCCTATGATTTTTTCAATATGCGTTATGTGGTTGCCGGTGCGGAAAAATTGCAGGAAACTACCCGTCAAGTGTGGGCGGATAAGTTCGGCATACGCATACTGGAAGGTTACGGCGCCACCGAAACGACGCCAATCACCTCGGTCAATACGCCGATGGACTTTAAAGCCGGCACCGTGGGACGGTTTATGCCGTCTATGGACTACAGGCTGGAGCCAGTCGAAGGCATCGAAGAGGCGGGCAGACTACACGTTCGCGGGCCCAACATCATGCTGGGTTATCTGCTGGCCGACAATCCCGGAAAACGGGTTCCGCCTAAATCGATTTATGGCGAAGGCTGGTACGACACCGGCGATATTGTCCATGTCGATAATGAAGGCTTTCTCAGTATACGCGGGCGCAGCAAGCGCTTTGCCAAAGTCAGCGGCGAAATGGTCTCGTTGACTGCGGTAGAACAGATGGCAGCCAATGGCTGGCCGGATGCGCATCACGCCGCAGTCAGTCTGCCCGATGCAAAAAAAGGCGAACAGGTTATTTTGTTCACCACCCAAAAAGACGCGACGGTTAATGATTTGGCGGAGGCGTCTAAAGGGGTGGCTAAAATTCTTTTGCCCAAAAAAATAGTCATTGTTGATGCGATACCGGTGATGGCAACCGGTAAAACCAATTACATCGCGGTAACAGAATTGGCAGCAGGTAAAATATAAAAACGGCGCATGGTTTCTGTTTCGTAGGGGGCGATCCGGCAGGTCGTCCTTGCTTTAAAGACTGAGCATCTCAGGGTGACCTCGGCAACTGCTCCTGCGTTGCTCTACCTTCTGCATCCATGCAGTCGTGCCGGATCGCCTTGCAACGCTTTAAGATACCGATATTCTTTCATGTTTGTTTCAATCCACATTCGGCCTCATCTGCCAAATGACTTGTCTTACGACCATCCATCGACAGATAGAGGTCAGTGGATTGCCTCGCCGTAAACGACGAGGTTACCTGAAAGGATAACGATGCTAAAGCATCGCTGTCAACGTTGAACGACTCTCCCTGAAGGGAGAGGTCTCAAACCAACAAGAAAATTTGATGAACAAAAAATTTTATCCCTTACTGATTGCCCAATTCCTATCCGCTTTTGCCGATAACGCTATCTTGTTCACAGTGATTGCGATGGTGATGCAGTCTACGCAATTGGCGGGATGGTATGTTCCTGCCTTGCAAAGTGTATTCCTGATTGCTTTCGTATTGCTTGCGCCCTGGGTTGGGGGATTTGCCGATAATTATCCCAAATGCAGGGTGTTGATTATTGCCAACCTGATTAAGGCGGCGGGAGCAGGATTACTGCTGTTCAATGTAGAACCGCTGATTGCTTATGGTGTGGTCGGTGCGGGCGCGGCCATTTACAGTCCGGCAAAATACGGCATTCTGCCGGAACTGGCAGGACATGAATTTCTGGTTAAAGCGAACAGCTGGATTGAAGGTTCCACCATTTTGGCTATCCTGTTGGGCATGGTTGTCGGTGCCAAGGTGGCGGACTATTCGATATTGTGGGCGCTGACAGGAACCATTATCATTTTTATCATTTCCGCATTGACCACGCTGTTTTTACCGGCAAGCCTCACTAAGAAAACAGTTCCTGCCGGTTCGAAAGTGTTGCTGTTTTTGCGGGAAATAGCGCTGTTTTTTACTACGCCGAGATCGCGTTTCGCCGTTCTTGGCGGCTCCTTGTTCTGGGCTTCTGCGGCAACCTTAAGGGTCATTATTGTGGTCTGGGCGCCGCTGGTTTTATTGTCCAAAAATGCCACTGAAATTGCGGAGCTGACTTTGTTTCTCGCTGTCGGTATTATTGCCGGCTCGGCCTTGGTACCTAGACTGATTCCGTTGGAACATTTGCGCCGTGCAAGAATGCCGGCTTATCTAATGGCCGTATTTATTATCTTATTGAGTCTGACTGATGCTATCTGGCCTGCCCGTTTCATGCTGTTCTTTATTGGCATGATGGGCGGTATGTTTATCGTGCCTGTCAACGCCGCGTTACAGGAACTGGGACAACAAAGTATCGGTAGCGGCAGTGCCGTAGCCCTGCAAGGTTTTTTTCAAAATCTTGCTATGCTATTGGCAGTCGGCAGCTATACCTTTGCCGCTGCGCATACGGTTGATCCGGTACTTGCTATGCTTGTATTGGGCTTTTCGGTGTTTGGAGCCACCTTTCTGGTATCGTTGCACTTGCCTGATAACAAAGAAAAATAATTGGCTGAAAACTGTAGACTATGGATTACAGCAACAATAAGGGGGATAAATAAATGAAACTGTTTGAACTGGGGAACATTACCATGACTTCATCGGCTATCTCGATAATAGCCGGCCATAAAGTAGCCATTGGCGATTTGCTGGATAGACATGAAAAAGGTGATTACGGAGAGGTGTCAGAGGTCGATTGGCGCGAAAATACACTGGCGTTGCTGCCCGAATCGGTGGAAAGGGTCATGTCGGTTTATACCGTAGGCAGCGCAAAATTATGGGTTATCACCGATCCGGACAGAAAGGTAACAACGCTGTTAACGGAGGAAGATTTTTAACGACATGTTTTACCGGCTAAATAAACAATATTTAACCCCCAGAGTTGCGCGGAGAAAACTTTGCGGGCATAGCGTTTTAACAAGATGTAGAGGGAGTAAAAGACTGAATGTTTGCATGGTTTACTAATTTACTGATCGACTCAAGCGACTTTATGCCTCACGGTGCTTGTTATCTATGGCAGCCATCCATTTTGTGGTTACATATTATTAGCGATATTCTTATTGCGCTCGCCTATTATTCCATTCCGTTTGCATTGTTCTATCTGGTTAAAAAACGTGTCGACTTAGCGTATCACCGGGTGTTTCTGCTGTTTGGGGTTTTTATTTGTTTGTGCGGCACCACTCACTTAATGAGTATCTGGACAATCTGGCATCCGGATTATTGGCTGGATGGCATGTTAAAACTCGCTACGGCGCTGGTTTCTATTGTCACAGCCGCGCTGATTTGGCCGTTGATTCCAGCCATCTTGCGCTTACCCAGTCCCCAGGCGCTGCAAACCAGCGAAACTTATCTGCGGGCTATTTTCGATGCCACACCGGATGCCATGTTAATCAGCGATGAGCATGGGATTATTACCATGTGCAATCAGCAGGCCCAGCGCTTGCTGGGTTATCAGGATCATGAGTTACTCGGGTTGTCGATTGAGGCTCTAGTGCCCGAGCGCTTTCATCTGCTGCATTCGATGTTACGGAAAAATTTTGCCGCTTCATTGGTTGCTCGACCGATGGGGGCGGGGCGCACGGTCAAAGCGCTATTAAAAAACGGCAGCGAATTGGATGTAGAAATCAGTTTAAGCCCTATCCAAACGAATCAAGGCTTGTTTTTCGCCAGCGCCTTGCGGGACATTACCGAACGCAAACAAGCCGAGCTTGCGCTAAAGGCGAGTGAGGCGCGTTTTCGAAGAATGGCCGACAGTTCTCCGATCATGATCTGGATTACCGATATTGTCGGGGAGCCTACTTTTGTCAATCAGTCCTGGCTTGATTTCACCGGTCTTGATTCGATGCAGGCTTTGTCATATGAACAATGGGCCTGCTCTATTCATCCGGATGACCGGAAAACCGCGTTTGGGGCGTATTATAAAAATATTGAAGCTCACCAAGCCATTACCACCGAATACCGGCTCCGCAATGCGAACGGCGACTGGTGTTGGATTTTAGATAAAGGTATGCCGCTTTATGATGACAACGGCGTATTTTCAGGATATATCGGCTCGGCGATCGATATTACCGAGCGTAAACACGTCCAACAAATATTAGAGGACAAAGAACAGATGTTGTCCGAATCGCAGCGCATCGCCCATGTTGGCAGTTGGTCGGTAGATATGGAGACGGCCCGGGTTGACTGGTCGGATGAAATGTATCAGATTTGCGGTGTTAGGCAGGAGACATTCAGCCATTCCCTGGAAGCGTTTCTTGATTTGATCCATCCCGATGATCGAGCCGCGATAAAAAGGTGGTTTACCGACTGTCGGGTCGGCAAGCAAGCCAGCGAGCTGGATTTCCGTATTAAGCTGCCGGACGGCACTATTCGTTACATTCGGGGCAGTGGGGAAGTGCAATACAACGAACAGCAGATACCGCTACGCATAATCGGCAGTGCACAAGACATTACCGAGCGTAAGCAGGCGGAGCAGGTATCAGATCAAATCAAAGCGATGATCGACATATCTCAAGACGGGTTTTGGGTAGTTGATTTGCCGGGCAATCTGCGGCAAGTGAATGAGGCTTATGCAAAAATAAGCGGTTATTCTGTCGATGAATTGGTGGGTATGCATGTTACTGAATTGGATGCAATAGAAGGCTCGAAACAACTACAAATTCATATTGAAAAAATTATTGAACAGGGCTACGACCTGTTTGAAACCCGTCACCGGCATAAAGACGGGCATGATATTGATATTGAAGTTTCTGTCGCTTTTCTGCCCGAATTTCAGCAGTTTTGCGCTTTTTGCCGCGACATTACCGACCGCAAGCGAATCGAGTCTGATCTGCGTATCTCAGCCGCTGCTTTTGAATCTCAGGATGCAATGGTAATCACCGACACCGAAACTACCATTTTACGGATCAATAGAGCCTTCACCGCGTCTACCGGTTACAGCGAAGATGAGGCCGTGGGGCAGAAAATAAGCCTATTGAAATCCGGGCGTCATGATAAGGATTTTTATGGCGCAATGTGGAAAACCCTTATGAGTACCGGCGCCTGGCAGGGAGAAATCTGGGATCGGCGCAAGAATGGCGAAATTTATCCTAAATGGTTGTCTATTACTGCGGTAAAAGGTAACGATGGCGTAGTCACCCATTATGTAGGCACGCATATTGACATTACTCAGCGCAAGGCTACTGAGGAGCAAATCAGACTGCTGGCTTTCTATGATTCGCTCACTCAGTTGCCCAACCGCCGATTGTTGCAGGAGCGATTAAAACACAGCATTAATATGGAGCGCCGTGACGGCAGGCAATTGGGATTATTGATGCTGGACCTGGATCGCTTTAAAACCGTTAACGACAGTCTAGGGCATCTGGCAGGCGACAAATTATTGCAGCAAGTCGCAGAACGTATTACCGCAAGATTGCGTAATGTCGATATGGTGGCCCGATTAGGCGGCGATGAGTTTATCGTATTGTTGGAAGATATTGCTCATCCGAAAGATGCGGCAAGAGTGGCTAAAGACATTATCGCGGATTTATCCAAACCTTTTTGCCTGAGTCAAAATGACAACGTTTTGATTGGAGCCAGTATTGGCATCAGTTTGTATCCGCAACACGGCGACAGTCCCGAGATGCTCATGGATCATGCCGATGCCGCACTGTATCAGGCCAAAGATGCCGGGCGCGGTTGTTTTGCCTATTTTTCTGAAGATCTGACGATTGCCGCTCGAGAGCGCATAGCGTTAGAAGCAAGGTTGCGCCGTGCGATAGCACAACAGGAGTTGCGCGTTTTTTTTCAGCCGCAGGTTAATATAGCCAGCGGCCTCATCGTCGGAGCTGAAGCGCTGGTGCGTTGGCAAGACCCTGTGGACGGACTGATTTCGCCGCTGCGCTTTATCCCGATTGCCGAAGAAACCGGCCTGATTATTGAAATTGGCGAATGGGTATTGCGCGAAACCTGTCGGCAAGGTCGCCTTTGGCTGGATGCGGATTTTCCGGCATTAACATTAGCCGTCAATGTGTCTCCCCATCAGTTCCGTCGTAGCGACATTAACGCTTTGGTTGCTAAAACGCTGGCCGAAACCGGTTTTCCGGCACAGCATCTGGAGTTGGAAATAACCGAGAGCGGATTGATGGAAAATCAGGAAAACGCAAGGTCCATTCTTGATGGTCTTCGTCGTCAAGGCGTCCGTATTGCCATTGATGATTTTGGCACTGGTTATTCCTCTTTAGCCTATCTTAAACATTTTCCGCTGGATGTTTTGAAAATCGACAAAAGTTTTATCGACGACATTCCTTTTCATGAAGACGACATGGAAATTGCAGCAACCATCGTGGCTATGGGGCATAT
Organism: Methylobacter sp.; assembly: GCA_024636505.1. GTDB lineage: Bacteria > Pseudomonadota > Gammaproteobacteria > Methylococcales > Methylomonadaceae > Methylobacter_A. Next base: position 103,397 of record JAGXGY010000027.1, read on the forward strand.
TCTGGGCTTTAAGGTTTTAGCCGAAGGCGTGGAAACGCCGGAACAACTGGCATTTTTACAGGAAAAAGGCTGTGATATGTATCAGGGCTATATTAAAAGTAAAGCAGTGCCTGCGCATGAGTTTGCCGGGTTATTGCGTAATCAACAACGCGGATAGTCTGTCCCCGGCATAGGATGGGATGTACCTTGGATATACGGCTGATATGTTTCAATCCACATTCGACCTCATCTGCCAAATGACTTGTCTTACGACCATCCATCGACAGATAGAGGTCGGTGGATTGCCTCGCCGTAAACGACGAGGTTACTTGGAAGGATAACGATGCTAAAGCAGCGTTGTCAACGTTGAACGACTCTCCCTGAAGGGAGAGGTCTCAAACCAACAAGAAAATTTGATGAATAAAACCCCTTACTTAGATGACTGGTCCGATATAGACACCAAGCTCTACAACAGGTCGGTCAAGCTGTTTAATGCGGTTAGAAATATGTTGAGCGTCAAGCTTGATCTGCACGCCGATCCGCAGTTTTTGGAAGGCGACATTTTTTTATTCAATCATTTCTCCCGGTTTGAAACCTTCATCCCGCAGTTTCTTATTTACGAGCAAACCGGGGCTTACAGCTGCGCGATTGCTTCCTCCGAGTTCTTTCACGAAGACAATGTGCTGTCGCGGTATTTGAAACAGGTTGGCGTGTTCCCCCATAATCATCAGCGTCTGTTTGCGTTGTTGGCCGGACAGATTTTACGCGGACGCAAAGTGATTATTTTTCCTGAAGGCGGCATGGTCAAAGACCGGCGGGTTATCGACAAACGCGGCCATTACAGTATTTACTCCCGGGTTACCGGCAACCGGCGCAAGCTGCACACCGGGCCGGCTGTTTTGTGTCAGGGCGTGGAAACCTTTAAAGCGGCCATCCGTCATGCGCATAGCCAAAACGATGTCGCCTTGCTGCGGCAATGGAAAGATACCTTGCTGATCGACAGCATTGACCAGCTGATTGCGGTAGCGAATAAGCCGACGTTGATCGTACCTGCCAATATTACTTTTTATCCGATTCGCTCTTCCGAAAACCTGCTGTTTAAAGGCGTTGAGCTGTTTTCCAGCGGCCTGAGTTTGCGCCAATCCGAGGAATTGCTGATCGAAGGCAATATTATGCTGAAAAATACCGACATGGATATACGCCTGGGTACGCCGGTCAATCCTTGCGGTATCTGGGATTGGCGCATCCGTTATCTGATGGGCAAAGTGGTGCCGGAAATCCACACGATAGATGATGTGTTTACGCTGCATGCCCGCCCTAAAAACTGGAAGCAGCGCTTATTGGGCGCGTATTTTATAAAAAATGCCCAATGTTCCCGGGATCGGTACATGGAAGCCATTTATGCCAATGTCACCATCAATTTAAGCCATCTGGCGGCAACCTTGATCATGTACTGCATCGAGCAGGGACAAACGCAGATCGAGAAAAATACGTTTTATACCATTCTGTATATCGCGATCAAGCATCTGCAAAACAACACGGTGATTCATCTGCACCGCAGCCTGCTCAATCCCGATGATTACAGCGATCTGTTTAAGGCGACCAACAAACGTTTCGACTATTTTATCTGTGCGGCAAAAGAGGCCGGACTGATAGACGAAGACGAAAACAGTTACCGTTTTTTGCCTAAATTGCTGACTGAATCGGACTTTGACAGCATTCGCCTGGAAAATCCTATTGTGGTTTACAACAATGAAGCCGCGCCGCTGCATACGGTTCTGGATACCCTGATTGCTGCAATAGTTGAATGTGCTAATGCCGATGTAATTAAACTGGCTGCTTGGCATTTTGAAGATGAATGCCGCGCGCTGGCATGGGAAAAGCAGGCTTACTCAGCCTATCTAACTGACGACATCGGCAAGGAGGAAGCCGCTGTTGCCGATTCGTCGCCTTTTTTCATTCAGCCGGAACATGCCAACGGCTTTGGCGTTTTACTGATTCACGGATTGCTCGCCAGTCCTGCGGAATTAAGGGGCTATGGCGACTATCTGGTTGATCGGGGTTACACGGTATTGGGGATTCGGCTGAAAGGTCACGGCACGTCGCCTCATGCGTTGCGCGATCAAAGCCGTGAGGATTGGTACGGTTGCGTACAACGGGGCTTCAATATCCTCAAGGTGCATTGTTCGCGGATTTTTGTTACCGGTTTTTCCACAGGCGGCGCCCTGGCGTTAAAACTGGCCGCTGAGCACCCTGCTGAAATGGTCGGCGTCATTGCCGTTTCAGTGCCGTTAAAATTCGTCAATCCTGCTTTTATGCTGGTGCCGTTATTGCATGGCACTAACACGCTGGTCGCTTGGGTTTCTGCCTTTGAAGGCGTAAAGCCGTTTATCGATAATGAACCTGAACATCCCGCCATTAACTATCGGAATATCCCGGTCAGGGCGCTTTATGAATTGCGGCTGTTGATTGCGCAGCTTGATGAGTTGCTGCCGCAGATTAGCCTGCCCGCCTTGGTGCTATATGGCGACCAAGATCCGATTGTTTCAGTCAAAGGCGCGCCGATTATTATGGAAAAACTGGGTTCCGAGCATAAGCGAATTGAAGTGATCGAATCTAAGCGCCACGGTATTTTAATGGAAAATATCAATAATACCTGGGGCGTGATCGATAAATTTTTAATGGGGTTACAGACGTGATAAAAGGAGTGTCCACGAAAAGCGCGAAAAAATAAGTACTTCGTTTCTGCGCAGTGCGCGGAAACCGGATGTGCGCTTTTCGCAGGCAGCGTCAATCATAATGGGGACAGTAAAATGAGAAATATCGTTATCGCAGGTTATTGCAGATCGCCTTTCACACCGGCGCACAAAGGCCAATTGGCCAAAGTCAGGCCGGATGATCTTGCCGCTCAGGTCATCAAAGCCCTGATTGACGACAGCGGCGTTAATCCGCAGGACATTGAAGATTTACTGCTCGGCTGCGCTTTTCCGGAAGGCGAGCAGGGCATGAATATGGCGCGTTTAATCGTCCATCTTGCCGGGCTGCCAGTCACTATTGCCGGAGTCACGCTTAACCGCTTTTGCGGCTCCTCGATGCAGGCGATACATAACGCCGCCGGCGCGATTCAAATGAATGCCGGCGAGGTGTTTATCTGCGCCGGTGTCGAATCGATGAGCCGGGTGCCGATGGGCGGGTTCAATTATTTGCCCCATCCCGGCCTGTACAAAGCCTATCCGCAAGCCTATATCTCCATGGGCGAGACCGCAGAAAACCTAGCCTTGCGCTATCATATCGACCGCTTGGCTCAGGATAGGTTTGCCTTGGACAGCCAGCACAAGGCGGGCGCGGCCCAGCAAAACGGCCGGTTCGCCACCGAGATTATTCCGATTCAACGCGCCGACGGCGACATCGTGCAATCCGACGGCTGCATCAGGGTGGCTTCGACGTTACAGGCCTTGGCCGAACTGCCCCCGGCTTTCCTTAAAAACGGCAGCGTGACCGCCGGAAGTTCCTCGCCGGTCACCGATGGCGCCGCCGCCGTGCTGGTGTGCAGCGAAGACTACGCCGATGCTCACGGCCTGGACAAACTGGCCAGAATCAAGGCGATTGCAGTGTCCGCCTGTGCGCCGGAAATCATGGGCATAGGCCCGATTATGGCGACCCATAAAGCCTTGCAGCGCGCAGGCCTAGCTTTGTCCGACATCGACATTGTCGAGCTGAACGAAGCCTTTGCCGCACAAGCCTTGGCGGTACTGGACGAGTTGCCGATTCCGCTGGAAAAGTTGAACCTGGACGGCGGCGCGATTGCCCTAGGCCATCCGTTGGGCGCGACCGGTGCCAGAATTACCGGCAAAGCCGCCAGTCTGCTGAAACGGGAAAACAAGCAATTCGCGCTTGCCACCCAATGTATCGGCGGCGGGCAGGGCATAGCAACTATTTTGGAGGCTATCTAATGGAAATTCAGAAAGTTGCGGTAATTGGCGCCGGGGTGATGGGCTCAGGCATCGCCGCACATGTCGCCAACGCCGGTGTTCCGGTGTATTTGCTGGATATAGTGCCAAAAGACGCGGTAAACCGGAACAGCATTGCCGAAGCCGCCATTGCCAAGCTGCTCAAAACCGAGCCCGCGCCGTTCATGCACAAAAATATCGCCCGATTGGTCAAGCCGGGCAATATTGAAGACCATCTTGACTGGCTGAAAGACGCCGACTGGGTCATCGAAGCGGTCATCGAAAACCCCGCGATCAAACAGGCGCTGTATCAAAAACTGGCAGGCATTTGCCGTCCCGACACCCTGATTTCCTCAAACACTTCGACCTTGCCGCTGAAACTGCTAACCCGCGACCTGCCGGACAGTTTCAAACAGCGTTTCATGATCACCCATTTTTTCAATCCGCCCCGCTACATGCGTCTGCTGGAGCTGGTGGTCGGCGAGTCCACCGACTCTGATGCGATAAACGCATTGGCCAAGTTCGCCGATGTGCGTTTGGGCAAAGGCTGCGTCATCTGCAAAGACACGCCGGGCTTTATCGCCAACCGGATCGGCACGTTTTGGATCCAATCGGGATTGTTGACCGCCATTGAACTGGATTTGCCGGTGGAACAAGCCGATGCCGCGATGACCGTGTTCGGCATCCCGAAAACCGGCATCTTCGGCTTGCTCGATCTGGTGGGTCTGGATTTGATCCCGCATGTGCTGGACAGTTTCAAGCAATTGTTGCCTGCCGAAGATGCGTTCAATGCCATCAACCATGCGCCGGCATTATTACTGCGCCTGATTAGCGAGGGCTACACCGGCAGAAAAGGCAAGGGCGGCTTTTACCGCTTGCACGAAACCGACGGCAAGCGTGTCAAAGAAGCGCTAAACCTGCAAACCGGCGTTTATCGGCGTAGCAAAAAATTCGCCTTGCCGGTGCCTAAAACGCAAGACGATTTAAGGGATTTTTTGTCGGCTGATGATGCCGTCAGCCGCTTTGCCTGGCAAGTGCTGTCGGGCACTCTGCTTTACAGCGCCAGCCTGGTTCCTGAAATTGCCGATGACATTGTCGCCGTCGATAGCGCCATGAAGCTGGGTTATAACTGGAAATACGGCCCGTTCGAACTGCTGGATAAGCTGGGCGTAGACTGGTTTGCAGCGCGTTTGCTTGCCGAAAACCGGGAACTACCGCCGTTGCTGGCAAGCCGCCCTCGTTTGTACAAGGTCGAGTCCGGTAAACGCATGTATGCCGATTTATCCGGCAATTACCAAGCCGTGCAGCGGCCGGATGGCGTTCTGCTGCTGGCCGATGTTAAATTGCAGGCGCCCGCAGTGCTGGAAAACCCCTCGGCCAGTCTGTGGGATATTGGCGATGGCGTCGCCTGTCTGGAATTCCACAGCAAAATGAACACCCTGGACAGGGACAGCCTAAGCCTGATTCGGCAAAGCATCGACAAAGTCACCAGCGATTTTTCCGCGCTGGTCATCCATAACGACGCCGACAATTTTTCCGCCGGGGCTAACTTGAACTTGCTGGTGGAAGCGATTCACCAGCAAGACTGGTCTGCGGTTGGGCAATTGATCAAACAGGGGCAACAGACCTATCAGGCGTTAAAATATGCGCCGTTTCCGGTGGTCGGCGCGCCTTCGGGCCTAGCTTTGGGCGGCGGCTGCGAAGTCCTGTTGCATTGCGATGCCATTCAAGCCCATGCCGAATTGTATATCGGCCTGGTCGAAGTGGGCGTGGGTCTGGTGCCGGGTTGGGGCGGCTGCAAGGAATATCTGCGCCGCTGGCTGGAATTTGCCAGACGCCCCGGCGGCCCGATGCCTGCCATTGCCCAAGCGTTTGAAAACATCGGCATGGCCAAAGTGTCCAAATCGGCGGCGGAAGCCAAGGAGATGCTGTTTTTGTCCACCACTGACGGCATTACCATGAATAAAGACCGTTTGCTGACCGATGCCAAAGCCAAGGCCTTGAAGTTGGTGCCGGGTTATGCGCCGCCGACCCCGGCTAGTTTCCGCCTGCCCGGTGCCAGCGCCAAAGCGGCAATGGATATCGCGATTGATCATTTAAAACGCGGCGGAAAAATCAGTGCTTATGACGTGGAAATTTCGCAGCAACTGGCTGATGTACTGAGCGGCGGCTTGTGCGACATCACCGAAGCGTTGGGCGAAGACGATGTGCTGAATCTGGAACTGAATGCGTTTTTGCATCTGGCCCGACAACCCGCCACGCTGGCGAGGCTGGAACATTTGTTTAAAACGGGCAAGCCGTTGCGGAATTGATTTTTTGTCCACGAAAAGCACGAAAGGCACGAAAAAAAAGACGAATGCCTGTAACTCGATAATCGCGACGTAGGCGTCGCTCCCACGTGTGAGCAACGCCTACGTCGCGATTATAAATCATCAACGGTAAGGAGCGTCCCATGATCTGGTTAATCTCATTATTCATTCTCGCGGCTGTGCTGGCCTACGGCCGGGCATCGTTACGCTGGACGACGCTGGTTGCGGCCGGATGGTTGGGGCTTTTTTCCTTGGCGCAGGGCGGCGGCACTTTTATCTTCTGGCTCTGGGTGATTTTCGATGCGGTTTTTATCCCGCTCAATGTCCCGGCCATCCGCAAAAGGCTATTCAGCAACCTGATTTTCAAGCTGATGAAATCGATGCTGCCGCCGATGTCGCAAACCGAACGCGAAGCGCTGGAAGCGGGCAATACCTGGTGGGATGCCGAGCTGTTTTCCGGCAAGCCCGATTGGAAGGTGCTGATGGATTTGCCCGCGCCGAAACTGAGCGCCGAAGAGCAGGCGTTTATCGACGGGCCGGTTGAAACCCTGTGCAGCCTGCTCGACGATTGGGACATCACCCGCAAGCGCTTCGACCTGCCGCCTGAAGTCTGGGACTACATCAAACAGCACAAATTCTGCGGCATGATTATCCCCAAACACTACGGCGGTCTGGAATTTAGCGAATATGCGCATTCCGAAGCAGTGATGAAAATTTCCAGCCGTAGCAGCACCGCCGCCGTTTCGGTGATGGTGCCCAATTCGCTTGGTCCCGCCAAATTGTTGCTGGCTTACGGCGCCGAACAGCAAAAAGATTATTATCTGCCGCGTCTGGCGAAAGGCGAAGACATCCCCGCGTTTGCACTGACCGGCCCCCATGCAGGCAGCGATGCCGGTGCCATGCCCGATACCGGCGTGGTTTGTTACGGCACATTCGACGACAACGATAAGGTATTGGGCATACGCCTCAACTGGGAAAAACGCTACATCACCCTTGGCCCAATCGCTACGGTGCTGGGTCTGGCGTTTAAACTTTACGACCCGGAACACCTGATCGGCGATCAGGACAACATCGGCATTACCGTCGCGCTGATTCCCACCGATACCCCAGGTGTGTCGATAGGCAGACGCCATTTTCCGCTGGATTCGGCGTTCCAAAACGGCCCCAACTGGGGCAAAGACGTATTTATCCCGATGGATTGGATTATTGGCGGTGTCGAACAGGTCGGCAACGGCTGGAAGATGCTGATGCAATGCCTAGCTACCGGTCGGGCGGTGTCGTTGCCCGCACTCAGCACCGGCGCGTCGAAAATGGTCAGCCGCAATACCGGCGCTTATGCGCGTATCCGCAAGCAATTCAACCTGCCGATTGGCGAGTTTGAAGGCATTGAAGAACCGCTGTCGCGTATTGCCGGGCAAACCTATGTTATCGATGCGGCACGCAAAGTCACGGCCGCCGCTTTGGATGATGGGCAAAAGCCGTCGGTCATTTCCGCGATGATCAAATACGAACTCACCGAACGGATGCGCCGCGTGGTTAACGACGGCATGGACATACAAGGCGGTTCCGGCATTTGCCTGGGACCCAGAAACTATCTTGGTCGGATCTACCAGGTGATTCCGGTCAGCATTACCGTCGAAGGCGCCAATATCCTGACCCGCACCATGATGATTTTCGGTCAGGGCGCGGTGCGTTGCCATCCTTACCTACAGCGCGAAATGGACGCCTTGGGCAATGATGATCGCTGGCAATTTGATGAGGTATTGTTCGAGCATATCGGTTCGGCGCTGCACAATCTGGCCGCCGGTTTTTGGCTGGGCTTAACCAACGCCCGTTTTGTCGAGGTGCCGGGCGATCAACACAGTTGGCGTTATTTTCGGCAGATTGCCCGGCTCAGCGTCGGTTTTGCGCTGGTCGCCGATTTTGCCTTGCTGACGCTGGGCGGCTCGCTCAAACGCAAGGAACGGATTTCCGGGCGCTTTGCCGATGTGTTGAGCAACTTGTATTTGTGTTCCTGCGTGCTGAAAAATTACCATGACCAAGGCAGTCCCCAAGACGACTTGCCGCTGCTGCATTGGGCCTGCCAACAAACCCTGTACCGCGCCCAGCAATCGTTGCTGGCTATTTTCCACACCATGCCGATGCGTATCCCGGCCTATCTGTTAAGGGCGGTGCTGTTCCCCAGCGGCAAAGCCTACGCGCCGCCTGCCGATCATTTAATCCACCAGACAGCGGCGCTATTGCTGAAAAATTCCCCGGCTCGCGACCGCCTAACCCAGGGTATTTACATCAACCATAAATCCGATGACGCGACCGGCAGAATTGAAGTCGCCTTTCAGGCGGTGCTGGCCGCAGCGCCGGTGGAAGCTAAAATACACGCTGCGCAAAAGCAAAAACAGCTGCCCAAAGGTGCCATTGCCGAGGTGCTGGAGGCGGCGATCAGCAAGGCCGTTATCAGCAAAAAAGAAGCCGAACTGATAGCGAATGCTGAAAAAGCCCGATTTGCAGCCATTAGCGTAGATGATTTTAGTCCTGAGCAATTAGGCAATACTGGCGTTAAAAAGTAAAAATAGTGATTCATGTTTTGTGGTAGGCAAAATCTTGTTCACCACTCAAAAAACTCCTGTAAAGCAGGGTCAGGTCTTCCAAAATGAACAAAGCCAGATTGTATATGATAATGAAAGACCTGATGGCCACCTTGAGTTTTCAATGACCAAGGGGGGGCGAGTAGTTACCTTTACTCTACCTATTGTTTGTTATGTGCAGTGAATTGACGATAATGTGCTGGCCTTTCAGGTCTATTGGTTAAAATACATCTTGGAGCATTAGCTTCGACGTAGCCATCCATTCGAGCAAAACCAACATTTCTTCTGCCCATAATAAAAAAATGACCATTCCACAAAATGAACTCGAAGCCGTACAAAACGCGCCTCTGTTCTTGCCTCGCTATCTGCAAAAGCAAATGACCGAAACCGCCCTCATTCCATCCCTGCACTTGGAAATCATCCAGCGTTGGCAAGGACTCATGGCGGATAAATCGCGCAAGCATCTAAAAGGTGAGCGCAAGTTGGAAGGCGATTTGACCACTGATTTTTTTGTCAATATTCTGGGTTGGCATGGAAGCACCAGCGATAACCCTACGCTGGATTCGCAATATAACATTCCCAAAGCATCCAAGACGCCGGACATTGCTCTGGGACGTTTTACCAGCAAACCCGCAGAGGTTTTCGTGGTCGGCGAATACAAGGGCTCTAAAACCGATCTCGATGTAAGGCAAAGCGAAGGTTACCAAAAGCGCACCCCAGTCGAACAAGCCCGCAACTACGCTAGCCTTGCACAACCCAACTGTCCATTTTATCTGGTCACCAATATGACAGAATGGCGACTGTATGCGCACAATAGCAGCCCAGACCGTTATGAACGCTGGTTTCTCTCCGATCTCAGCAATCCGGCACATTATTGGCGCTTCACGTCTTTATTGTCGGAAGCCGCCATCCTTGGCGGCAAAACTTTGCGCTGGCTGCAAGAAAGCGAGCAACAAGACAAAGAAATTACCCGCGCCTTGTACAGCGAATACCAAAAAATGCGCTGGGACAGCATTGTCAGTCTGGCTAACGCTAATCCCCAGCTCACCGCTGTGGAAATTATAGACCCGGCGCAAACCCTGTTGGATCGCATTCTATTTATTGCCTTTGCTGAAGACAACGGCCTGCTGCCTACCAACACCTACAAAACTTATGCGACTGCCAGCGCCACACACTCTGCCTGGGATAATCTCAAGGCGCTGTTTCGTGCTATAGATCAAGGCAGTCGGGACAATCCGCAGACCATCCCCGCTTACAATGGCGGCTTGTTTGCGCCGAATCCGGCCTTGGAAAATCTTGATATTACCGATGCATTGATTCATCGTTTTAACGACTTGATTCAATACGACTTTGATACAGAAGTGCGCGTTACCGTGCTGGGGCATATCTTTGAACAAAGCGTGGCCGAACTCGAACAATTGCGGGAAGCCGCAGAAGCCAAGCCACAATCGTTTATCGCCGACTTGGCAAAACGTATTGCACCGATTGAAAGCAAAGGTCGAAGCGTCACCGGCAAGCGCAAGGAAAACGGCATAGTCTACACGCCGGATTCCATTACCCGTTTCATCGTGCAACGCACCTTGGGTTGCTACCTTGAAGCGCAACAAACCGAGATACGCCGCATTTATGAAACCGGCAAAGGCGAATGGTGCAAGAAAGCGCCGGAAGGGATGGCTACCGGACGTAGCGTAAAAGGCAGATTAAAGGACATCGCGTTAGGCGAATATTTTTACTGGACAGCTTGGCAAGCGCGGCTGGAAAGCATCAAGGTCATTGACCCGTCCTGCGGCAGCGGCGCTTTTTTGGTGGCGGCGTTTGATGTGTTCGCTCCGTACTATCGGGAATTAGCGCAAGCTTTGCGCCGTCTTTATCCCGATACCCTGGAAGCGTTTAACGGCGACCGCGTCATTTTGACTCACAATCTTTATGGCGTGGACATCAATGCCGGAGCGATTGAAATAGCCAAACTCTCGTTGTGGCTAAAAACCGCCAAACCTGGCCACAAACTGGATTCCCTGGACGGGCATTTGCTCTGCGGCAACAGCCTACGCTTTCAACCGGACAGCAAAAGCCGCTGGAGTAGCGAGCATTTTGGCTGGAATACCACGTTTAAGGGCATTCTTAGCAAAGGTGGGTTTGATGTGGTGCTGGGCAATCCGCCTTATGTGCGGATGGAAGTAATTAAACCGTTCAAGCCCTATCTGTCCGCAAATTACGCCGTGGCTTCCGACCGTGCTGATCTATACGCCTACTTTTACGAAATCGGATTGCGGCTACTGAAACCGGGCGGTTGTCTGGGTTATATCTCCAACAGTACCTTCTTCAAGACCAGTTCCGGCGAACCTTTACCAAAAAGCACCGTAAAGCCCCGCCGTTCAGGGCGGGGATGTAAGGTGTGCCCTTGATTTTTTTTGACAGCGTAATCGGCAGTCCGTATCTTGGAGACCATGAAACCCATAATTAAAACATTATCAGTCAGAGTTCGCGATAAACACGCCATCGTGTTAAATCGTATGGCGTTTGATGTCAATCAAGTGTGGAATGCCGCTAATGCCTATTCTGATGAATTTTCGTGGGTTTTCGTGCCGGAAGTTGGCTATATTAA
>JAGXGY010000028.1 GCA_024636505.1 Methylobacter sp.
CGGAATGCTCAAATACAAAACAGAACAGGCAGGCAAGGGCTATATCGAAGTGAATCGCTTCTTCCCGAGTTCCAAAGCCTGTTCGTGTTGCCTGCATGTTCAATCCTCAATGCCTTTGCCTATCCGCTCGTGGCGGTGTGATAAGTGCGGCGTCCTGCACGACCGGGATATAAACGCCGCCCAAAACATCCGCAATGAAGCGCAACGTATGATAGCGGCGGGAATCGCCGGTACTGCTAACCGAGGCACTGTTAGCCAAGTCAGAGGGCGTAAACCCTCCGTTCTTGCTCGTGCCATTGACGTTAGAAGCCCCGTCCTTTAGGTCGGGGTAATTCACTCCATATCGAGGGCGGGTGTTCCAGTTCAAATATGCGCTAAAGATCCACAAAAAAATCTTATTAAATCATAAGCAATCCGCGTCATCCGCGTTCTATTATTTTTTGCCTTTTGCCTTGAACCTTGACCTTATTTAAACGCCCTATACATGCCATCCAGCACCAGTGAATTCGGGCTGACCATGCCGATAATCTTGCCATGTTCAATGACCGGCGCTCTGACCAGATTATACTGGGCAAATAGCCGCGAACAATAACGGATGTCCATATCGGGACGTACCGAAATCACCGGCTTGCTCATCACTTCATAAACGTTAACCCGATCCGGCGCACGATCCTTGGCTAGCACATGACGGGCAATGTCACCGGAATTGATCATGCCGTATTCGTCGTCGTCATGGCGTTTATTAACGATAAGTACGGCGGTTTTAAGCTTTTTCATTTTTTTCAACGCATCTTCTACTGTGGCAATACCGTCGATGTTGCCGAAGTCGGTTTTCATCACATCCCTGACGCGAATGATAATGCGTGGCTCAATCATATTTTTTATCCTCAAGTTCCTGGGTTAATTGTTCAACCTGATGCATCACGCCGACGGCATCTTCAACATCAATCTGGATGGCGATACCGGTACCGGGTTTGCTGTCGAACTGCGCGACCTTGGCAATGGTTTCCAGAATTTGCCGACTCAGATGCTCTTCAACCAGAAACAGCAGCACGTCGCGCTGAGTTTCCAGGCTCAAGCCGAAAAACGTTTTCGATTGTTTCATGCCTTCGCCGCGCGCATTGCTAACAACGGTTGCGCCTTTAGCGCCGTTCTCGCGTGCGGTATCAAGCACCAGGTCGGTTTTGTCGTCTTCGACAAAGGCGATAATTAATTTGAAATGCATGGTTTTCCTTTAAGGTTTGGATGAAAGGCTGCGTCTGTTAAGCCACTGCGCGATTTGCGCGTAACCTAAAACGGCCATAATGGGACATAAACTGGCAAAGGCGATCAAGCCGAAGCCGTCCAGCAACGGGTTACGGCCGGGAACAGTAGAGGCCAGTCCCAAACCCAATGCGGTCACCAGCGGCACGGTGACCGTTGAAGTGGTCACCCCGCCCGAATCATAGGCCAGACCGATAATGAGTTTAGGCGAGAACAGGGTTTGCACAATGACAATGATGTAGCCGGTGAGAATAAAATAATAAAGCTCCGTACCGGTGACAATGCGATAAGCACCCAAGGCAATGCCGAAAGCGACACCGAAGGATACGGCAAGACGCAACCCCCAGGCACGAATAGTGCCGCCGGAAATCTGCTCGGCTTTCATCGCCACCGCCAGCAACGACGGTTCGGCCAGCGTGGTGGCAAAGCCGATGCTGGCCGCAAAGATATACACCCAATAATACGTCTGCCAAGCTACGTTTTGCTCAGTCGGGGATATACCCAAAAATTCCGGCGTGGTCAGCTGGTTGGCCATCAGCGTTCCCAGCGGAAACAGTGCCATTTGCAGGCCTTCCAGAAAGAATGCAATACCGAGCAGCACATAAATAAAGCCGATCAGCATTTTTTTCGGGTGCACTACCGGCTTGCGAATAACCAGCAGCTGAAAGCCGATAATGGTCACGGCAATCGGCAGAATATCCCGGCAAGTATCCAGCAATACCAGCGCAAACTGACTCATCCAATCGATCATATAAGCATCCCGTAAGCCATCACAAAAATAATCGGCGTCAATGAGGCGAAAGCAATCAGGCCAAAGCCGTCGGTCATCGGATTGCGGCCTTTAATGGCGGTGGCCAAACCTACGCCCAGCGCAGTCACCAGCGGCACGGTGATGGTCGAGGTGGTGACGCCGCCGGAATCGTAAGCGATGCCGATAATTTCAGGCGGCGCAAACGGCGTCATCGCTATCACCCCGCAATAACCGCCGATAATCAGGTAATACAACGGCCAGCCCCGGATAATCCGCAAAACCCCGATCGAAATGGCAATACCGACCGACAGTGCCACGGTAAGGCGCAGTCCCAGCGCATAATCGTTAATCGCGTCATTGCCGGGCTGGATAATACCGGCTTTGGCGGCAATATTGGCCGCTTCCTGAGCGACGGCGATCAGCGCAGGCTCCGCCACCGTGGTGCCAAAGCCCAAACAAAAAGCAAACGCCAACAGCCAGAACACACTGCCTTTGAGGGCAAAGGCATAAGCCATCGATTCGCCGATCGGGAACAGGCTTTGCTCAAGCCCCTGAACAAACAGGGTCAAACCGAGCACCACGAAAAGAGTGCCGACGATTAAATTGCCGACATCGGGAATAGGTTGCCGGATCACCAACACCTGAAAGACTAAAACCACGGCAAGTATCGGCACCAGATCCAAAAAACTGCTGAACAATTGTTTAATAAAAGCGTTTTTTAACATTCAATCTCCTTGTCCGATATGCCTTTGCCGGTCTCAGCATTGCCAATCCCCTCTTTTAAAAACAAAATTTTATCATAATAGAGTTAATCCGATTATATGAAAGCCCGAACTCCAACCGGGAATTTCTTGGTGCCGACATGAAGATGATGGCCGGTTATTTGTCTCGCTCCCAAGCTGGAGCTTGGGAGCGAGACAAAGCATCAAAAACAACAGGACTGCCAAATATCAGGCGCAGTCCTCATCAGGCAACAAGCGTATCGACTTCATCTGCGCCAGCGCAATCGGATGGCCTAAAGACGCGGCCTTGGCAATCCACATCATCGCCAGATTATCGTCCTTGGCGACACCGTTACCCTTTAAATAACAATTCCCCAGCAGCTGCATCGCATCGGCAAAGTTCTGCTTTGCCGCCAGCTCCAACCAATAAACAGCACCGTGCGGCTTATCGTAAGCTAAAAAAAGCATCGCCAAATCATTTTGGGCACCGGCATCGCCGGTATCGGCACGCTGAATCAAGGCAATATCATCGGCTTCAAGCGCCATGCAAAGATGGTTTCTGATCGAATCGAAACAAATCATGGCTTTATTTCTATCCTCATTGGCGGCATAGCGCAACGTGCCATCGGCAACGCGGCGTCTTAGAGTGCTCAAGCTCCATTCGGTTAATGTAGCGGCGGTTTGCAGACTGATATGCGGCATGTGCGGGATCCTTTAATTGAAGCAGGTAATGGGTGACGGTTTTTGCGGGTCATTTCTTCGGCTGACACCGGTTTTTGAAGGTCAGGGTCAGGGTGACGCGGATTTTTAAAGGTCATGGTCAGGGTGACGCGGATTTTTGAGGGTCATGACGCAGTTTAGGCGAATCACCCTAAAATAATACCTTAAAGTTGAAGATAATGACCGCTTTTATCGAAAACGATCTTGATCGCATGTCATCCGAAAATTTTTATCTATTTGTTTTAAATACGGTTATCAATAAATACAACCATAAAACACCGCTGCTGCGCATCAGATGGCACGGTTTCTGCTTTCACCTTGTTGATGTTTGTTTTAACTTAACGAGGATTGACTAATGAACGCATTACCCATGAAAAAAACACAACAAGGTTTTACCTTAATCGAATTAATGATCGTAGTCGCGATTGTTGGTATTTTGGCATCGATTGCGATTCCGGCTTATCAGGATTACATAACCAAAGCAAAATTCTCAGAAGCGCTCTCTTTGAGTGATAGCTATAAAACTGCTGTAGGCATGTGTATACAAGAAAACAATGGCGACAAAGCAGTATGTGACGCAGGAACAATGGGTGTACCTGCCGCTCCTAGTGCAACAACTAACGTAGCGTCAATTGGTGTTACGGATGGGGCAATTACTGCCACAGCAACAGCGGTAGCGGGCGGTTATACTTCTATACTTACTCCAACAGTGAACAGCACCAATGTAACTTGGGCACAATCAGGGACTTGCCTAGGTGCAAACTACTGTAAATAAAACAGCTGCCTAGGGTGATTCAGTAATATTTTTTGCCTAAGCGAATAACACATAAATTGATTTTTTAATCACGCTAAAACCATTCAATCTTTTACAAGATTGAATGGTTTTTTTATGTGTGCTATTTGGGTATTTTCTGCCGAACAATCTCATGCGCTGCGCACTCTTACAATTACTGATTTTTGATAGCCAAGAAACCCACTTTGCGCCATTCAATGTAACATCTTGTTATTAAAGCATAATATTTCGTACGCAACATGAATTTTAAAAAAATACCATTAAAATTCAATAAAGTACGTTCTGGAAGAGCGAATAATCAGCAAGAACTAATGTATTAAGCTAAAACAAGGCAATACCCATGAAAGCAGTTTTTTCTTTATTCGCTTTATGTTTACCAGTCATACTGCTTTACGGGGCATTTTTCTGGAACCCTATCATTTTTGATGATAGCAACTTTTTTGATGGCACAATACATGAGCAATATCTAGGGAAGATATTTAGTTTTGATTTGCGCTGGCTACCTTATGCTACTTTTGAATGGACACGTGCATTATTCGGTCTGGATCTGATCGGGTTTCGCTTGGGCAATCTAGCTTTACACCTTGCCACCACCATGACGCTATTTTTATTCTTGCACCGTCTTTTTGAAAGACTTCTTCCTTCAAATAACGATACTCTGTCACCACACTGGCTGGCTTTTTTTAGTGCGCTGATCTTTGCTTTACATCCGGCCTCGGTTTATGCGGTTGCCTATTTAATCCAGCGTTCTACATTGATGGCCACATTGTTCGTATTATTTACTTGGCGTTTGTTTCTGGAAGGTTTGATTAGAGAAAATAGCCGTTGGTTTCTCGCTTCGGCTACCACTTATTTTTTGGCGGTACTGTCGAAAGAGCACGCTATTATGACACCAGCGGTAACAATAGCGCTGCTATTACTGATCAACAATCAATCCACTCGTCAACGATTAATACTGATTTGGCCAACCTTCATGCTCTATTGTTTGATTGGCGGATTTGTGATTTTTCAAATTAAATCAGCGCATATATTAGGACAGGTTTATGAGCCTGTAGCCGAAAACTATCTATCTTT
This sequence comes from Methylobacter sp., assembly GCA_024636505.1. Lineage (GTDB taxonomy): Bacteria > Pseudomonadota > Gammaproteobacteria > Methylococcales > Methylomonadaceae > Methylobacter_A. The sequence goes on from JAGXGY010000028.1 coordinate 5,324, forward strand.
ACTGGGACCTGATTTCAATGCTGATCTAGCCTACCCCTTGTCGATACTGACACAGAGCTTTTTGTTTTTTAAATATCTGTGGGTATGGATCGCGCCAAGTCCGGCGTGGATGTCTGTTGATATGCCACAGGCTTTTGCTTTACGTTTTTGGTCTTGGCCGGAAATCGCCGGTTTAATCGGTTTTATTGCTTATCCGATTATTGCTGTCCGTTTACTGCTGCAAAGAGGCTTAACAGGTTTGTTGGGTTTTGCCCTGCTTTGTCCGTGGTTTTTATTTGCCACTGAATTTTCCACGGTCAGGATTCAGGAATCTTTTGTACTTTATCGCAGTTATCTATGGATGGTGGGTGCTTTCGCTGCACTACCTTTTCTGTGCCAAAAACTCAGCGCAAAACAGGCTGCTATTACTCTGACTTTAGTTGCTTTATTTATGGTGCCTTTATCTTGGTTGCGTCTGACAACATTTTCACACCCACTGTTACTTTGGGATGATGCGGCTCGACTTATTGAACATAGTGAAGAAAATCGCCCAGGAATGGATGGGATTTTCTACAACCGAGGTTCTGAATTAATCAGGGTAAAACAATACGCCGAAGCAATAGATGATTTAAGTAAAGTAATCGAGCTAAAAAGCTACTATTCTAGTTATGCTTATAACAATCGTTGCGTTGCCTACTTAGAAACTCAGAAATATCACTTAGCTCTAAATGATATTAATAAGGCGCTCAAATTGGAACCGAAGCAAGCAAAACTTTATAATGTTAAAGCGCTGACCTTAGAAGCGCTTAATGACTCGACCGGCGCAGTCTTGGCTTATAAGCAGGCCTGTTTGCTAGGGATGCCAATTGCTTGTCAAAAAGCCGGACAATCGGAGTATCCGTCGAAATTTTTGAGTAAATTTCTGCTGCATCCATAAAACAATGTCTCGTTCCCAAGCTCCCGCTTGGGAATGCCTACCCTCAAGCTCAGCTTGACAAGCATTTGTTTTCTAGGCAGATTAAATCTATGGGACGTAGCCGCTATAAAATTCTGAACGAAGCCTATCCTTACTTCCACACCTTA
>JAGXGY010000005.1 GCA_024636505.1 Methylobacter sp.
GCAGCGACATTATCAAAGACATAAATGATTTAATTGAAAAATATCGCACTATTTTTTTAGCCCACCACAGGGCCACGATTGTAGCTAGTAGAAGAAATCAGCGGGTTGTTGTCTGCGCACGAATAAAGCTTGAAAAAGGGTTATGTATATTTTCAAGGCCACGTTGCAACACATTTTTTGAGTCATCAGTCATTTTGTTAAACCACTATACGCCGTTAACCTGCGCCAAGCGATTTTGTTTCTAATTAACACTGAACATCGTGGTGTTATTGGCGGATCGGTATTACTGCACTTGGGTAATCATTGCATCCATCCTGCAACAAGATGGCCATGTACCACCCAAGACCGCTGCTCATCAAGCTCCGCCTCAATACAGGCTTCTTCTAGCCTGACGTTCAACTCGCCGCTTGCGCTGAGCTCAATTATTTTCGGATTAACCTGGACGAGACTGCTAGCCTTATTTTTCAAATCGCCGCGCCCATTTTAAATATCGGTAAGTACATCGCGACAATCAGGCCGCCGACTAAAATGCCCAGTATCACCATAATAATAGGTTCCATTAAGCTGCTTAAGTTATCGACCAGATTGTCGACTTCTTCGTCGAAAAAATCGGCAACTTTCAACAGCATGGAATCCATCGAACCGGACTCTTCGCCGATAGCCACCATTTGTACCACCATGTTCGGCCAAAGACTGGCTTGCTGCATCGCAAATTGCAGTCTTTGCCCGGTTGCCACTTCCTCGCGCATTTTTAATACAGCCTCGGAGTAGATAATATTGCCGCAGGCTCCGGCAACCGATTCCAATGCTTCGACCAGGGGTACGCCTGCTGCCGACATGGTCGCCAAAGTTCTGGCAAAACGCGCAACAGCCGACTTGTTTAAAATGAGGCCGACCACGGGAATTTTTAGCAGGGTTTTATCCAGAAAGTGATTAAACGGCCTGGAGCGTTTTTTAAAATAGCCGAACACGTAAACGCTGCCAATAACAATACCGACAACAACATACCACCAAGCCTGCATCCATTCGGACATATGGACAACCATTTTAGTGAAAGCCGGCAGATCCGCGCCAAAGCTTTTAAACATGTCGTCGAATACCGGCACCACAAAAATCAGCAGGATGGTGGTGACGATAAAGGCGACCACAATCACTGCGATCGGATAGGTCAGTGCCTTTTTGATCTTTTTCTTCATCGACTCGGTTTTTTCTTTGTAAGTGGCGATTTTATCCAGCAGGGTTTCTAATACCCCCGCCTGTTCGCCGGCCTCAACCAAGTTGCAAAATAATTCATCAAAATACAGTGATTTTTTCTTGAGCGCTTCGGCCAAGGTGTCGCCGCCTTCAATATCGGCTTTGATGCTCATCAGCAGAATTTCCATGCTGGCATTATCATGGCCTTTGCCGACAATCTCGAAAGACTGAACCAACGGCACCCCCGCTTTTAGCATCGTGGCCAGTTGCCTGGCAAAAATGGCGATGTCGCCGGGGGTGATAGCCTGGACTTTTGCGCTGAATAACGGCTTGGGCTTTTTCTTCAGTTTAATGATGCGATAACCTTGCCGCCGCAACTCGGTTTTCGCAATGATTTCGCTTCTTGCAGAAATAATGCCGCCGGCTTTCTTTTTGCTTTTGTCGGTTCCCGCCCAGACGAAATCTATTTGTTCAGTTTGCTGTGCCATGATTATTCCTTGGTAATACGATCGACTTCTTCCAGGCTGGTCATTCCCATGCGTACCTTATTGAGTCCGGATCTGCGTAAATCATTAAAACCTTCGGCCAGAGCGCACTCCGCCAGTTGATCGGTATTGCCGCCGTTTAAAATAAGGGTACGCATCTTGTCGGTCAGCGTCAGGACTTGATAAATACCGACCCGACCTTTATAGCCGTTGGTACAATGATCGCAACCCACGGCACTGAACATAGTCAGATCGCGTAACTCTTCCTGTTTAAAGCCGGCATTAAGCAGAACTTTATCGGGAAGGGTGACTGGAACTTTACAATGCTCACAAAGCCTTCGACCCAAACGTTGCGCCATAATCAAGTTAACGGCGGAAATGATGTTGAAAGCCGGTATGCCCATTTGCAGCAGTCGGTTTAAGGTTTGCGGCGCATCGTTTGTATGTAAGGTTGATAGCACCAAATGCCCTGTTTGTGCGGCTTTAACGGCGATTTCGGCGGTTTCTAAATCACGAATTTCGCCGACCATGATGACGTCGGGATCCTGACGTAAAAACGCCCGTAAAGCGCTGGCAAAAGTCAGGCCGGCTTTAGGGTTCATGTTAACCTGATTGATACCTTCTACGGTAATTTCAACCGGATCTTCAGCGGTGGAAATATTGCGCTCCACGGTATTCAGAATATTTAAACCGGTATAGAGCGTAACCGTTTTACCGCTGCCGGTTGGTCCGGTCACCAGGACTAAACCGTAGGGTTTGTTGATGGCCTCAAGAAAAATCTGTTGTTGCTCCGGTTCGAAACCGAGTTTTTCGATACCCAGCTGGGCACTGGTAGGGTCTAAAATACGCAGTACGACTTTTTCGCCGAACAGGGTAGGGCAGGTATTGACCCGGAAATCAATGGCGCGATTTTTGGATAAGGTCATTTTGATACGGCCATCCTGAGGAATCCGGCGTTCGGCAATATCCATTTTAGACATTACCTTTAGGCGGGATACCAGTCTGCCGGCGATGCTGGCGGGTGGCGTGGCAACCTGACGAAGTATGCCGTCCGAACGGTAGCGGATACGGAAAACTTTTTCGTAGGGCTCCATGTGTATATCGGACACCCCTTGTTTTATCGAGTCCAATAATATCTTGTTGACGTAACGCACAATAGGCGCATCATCAATATCTGAAGTCACCTCGGCTTTCGCGGTCTCTTCTTCGCCGCCGGTAATGTCCAGATTTTCCAGATCTTCATCCAGCATATCGGTCATTGAGGTATCGGCAGCCTCTAAGGCTACCTCAATGGCTTTGACGAGCTTGTCTCCTTCAACCAGAATGGCTTCGGGATTAAGACGGCTGTGGAACTTTATGTCATCCAGAGTATTAAAATCGGTGGGATCGGATATCGCGACAAATAGCGTTTTTCCCCGGATAAAAAGAGGGAGCGCATGGCATTTGCGGATCAGCTTCTCACCGGCCAGCATAACAGGAAGTTTACGGCAGTCGATGGCATCGAGATCAAGAAAAGGCACGCCAAATTCAATGGACGCTTGGGATGCAATCACTTTGCCGTCAATAAGCTGACTGCTGACAAGGTAGCGTATTAACGAGACTTGTTTTTTTTGCGCTTCCTGGCTATAGATTCGCGCATCATTCTCAGTGAGCAATTCCTTTTCAATCAAGCGCCGTATAAGGCCGCTAAACTGTAAATCTGTTGATGCGGTATTCATAGGATGATTGCTTGGTCAGTTGTTTAAGCAAATATAGATTAAAAAGGGGCAAGGTACAAGGCGAAAGGGGGCGCCCGCCTTTGCCCCTGGTCTTTCGCCTTTAGCCTTTAGCCGGTCTTTTTTATAACGTCTTGATTTTGCGCTGCTGTTCCTCCAGATTGTTCAGCATCGAACGTAAATCAGCCAGTTTGGCTTTTTCTTTATCGATCACTTCCGGCGGTGCTTTGTCGACAAATGCCGGGTTACTTAACTTACCTTCGACTCTAGGCAGGTCGTTATGGATTTTTTGTATTTCTTTTTCCAGTCGCGCCAGTTCCGCTTCCTTGTCGATTAAGCCCGCCATCGGAATCAGGATTCTCATATCGCCGACTAAGGCCATCGCCGATTCGGGCGTGGTGTCATCAGTGTTTAACCAGGTGATCGATTCCAGCCTGCCCAGCTTTTGTAAATAAATCCGGTTGTTGGTTAAGCTTTGTCGATCGGCATCCGAGCCGTTTTGCAATAATATCGGCAGCGGTTTGCTCGGGGCGATATTCATTTCGCCGCGAATGCGGCGCACGCCCAGAATAAAACTCATCACCCAGTTGGTTTCGGCGATGGCGTTAGCATCGATTTGCGCTTCATCGGCAACCGGGTAAGGCTGCAACATGATGGTATCCGCTTTAATTCCCGCCAACGGCGCAACCCGCTGCCAGATTTCTTCGGTAATAAACGGCATGATCGGATGCGCCAAACGCAAAATCGACTCCAAAACCGTCAGCAAGGTCTTACGGGTGCCGCGTTGCAGCGCCTCATCACCGGATTGCAGCGATATTTTCGACAGTTCCAGATACCAGTCGCAGTACTCATTCCAGGTAAACTCGTAAAGAGCCTGCGCCGCCAAATCAAAACGGTAGTTGTCGATGGCGTTAGTAGTCACCGCCGTCACCTGATGCAGACGGGAGGTAATCCAACGGTCCACCTGGCTGTATTCGCAAGGGGCATCGGACAAACCGTTATCCTGTCCCTCGGCAACTGCTCCCAGCGTTGCTCTACCTCCTGCATCCATGCAGTCGTCGGTATTCATCAGTACGAAACGCGCGGCGTTCCAGAGCTTGTTGCAGAAATTGCGATAACCTTCGGTGCGGGCAAGGTCAAAGCGAATATCCCGGCCTGTAGACGCTAACGAAGCAAAGGTAAAACGCAACGCATCGGTACCGTAAGATTGAATGCCCTCAGGGAAGTGCTTGCGGGTATCTTTCTCGATTTTTTTGGCCAAATGCGGCTGCATCATGCCGGAAATACGTTTGGCCACCAGCGCTTCCAGTTCAATGCCGTCGATGATGTCAATCGGATCGAGCACGTTGCCTTTGGACTTGGACATTTTTTGGCCTTCGGCATCGCGCACCAAACCGTGGATGTAGACTTCCTTGAACGGCACTTCGCCCTGAAATTTCAAGCCCATCATAATCATCCGCGCCACCCAGAAGAAAATGATGTCAAAGCCGGTCACCAGTACGCTGGTCGGGTAATGCTTGGCCAGTTCCGGTGTTTGCTCGGGCCAGCCTAGTGTGGAAAAAGGCCACAAGGCGGAAGAAAACCAGGTGTCCAGCACATCTTCATCCTGTCTAAGCGCATAGTCGGCGGATAGATTATGCTTGGCCCGGACATCCTGCTCGGAGTTGCCGACATAAATATTGCCCTGTTCGTCATACCAGGCCGGGATACGGTGGCCCCACCAGATTTGCCGGGAAATACACCAGTCCTGGATATTGCGCATCCAGTCGAAATAGGTGTTTTTCCAGTTATCCGGCACAAACTTGATGTCGCCGTTTTCAACGGCGGCAATCGCAGGCTCGGCTAGCGGCGCAACCTTGACATACCACTGGTCGGTCAGCAGCGGTTCGATAATGCTGTTGCTGCGGTCGCCGCGCGGCACCATCAATTTGTGGTCGGCGATTTTTTCCAGCAAACCGAGAGCATCAAGGTCGGCGACCATTTGTTTACGCGCGACCAAGCGATCCAGGCCGATGTATTTGGCTGGAATCAGCTCGTTTTCGCCTTCGTCGTTGCCGCGTATCGCGGCGTCAACGGTAAACAGATTAATCAAGCCGCCATGCGGCAAATCCTGAATAACCGAGGTATGACGGTGGCGCGTCCAAACCTCGTAATCGTTAAAATCATGAGCCGGAGTGATCTTGACGCAGCCGGTGCCGAATTCGGGATCGACATAGTCATCGGCAATAATCGGTATGCGGCGGCCTGTTAATGGCAGTTCCACAAACTCACCGAGCAGATGTTTATAGCGCTCGTCATTGGGATGAATCGCTACCGCCGCATCGCCCAACATCGTTTCAGGGCGGGTGGTCGCAACAATTAAATGCCCTTGACCGTTGGATAGCGGATAACGCAGATGCCACATGAAACCGTTTTCTTCTTCCGACAACACTTCCAGATCGGAAACGGCGGTATGCAAAACCGGGTCCCAGTTAACCAGGCGTTTGCCGCGATAAATCAGGCCTTCCTCATACAGCCGGATAAACACTTCCTGCACCGCATCGGACATGCCGTCATCCATGGTGAAGCGCTCCTTGTCCCAGTCCAGCGAAGAGCCCATGCGCCGCAGTTGACGGGTAATGGTGCCGCCGGATTCCTCCTTCCATTCCCAGACTTTTTTCAGGAATTTTTCGCGGCCCAGATCATGGCGGGTAAGGCCTTCCGCATTGCACAGCCTTTCGACCACCATTTGCGTGGCGATGCCCGCATGGTCGGTGCCCGGTTGCCACAAGGTGCTGCAGCCTTTCATCCGGTGATAGCGGGTCAGCGCATCCATGATGGTGTCCTGAAAGGCATGACCCATGTGCAAACTGCCGGTGACATTGGGCGGCGGAATCATGATGCAATAGGATTCACCCTCCGGTTTGGTGGCTGCCGAACCTGCTCCCGGCAGGTTTCCGGCATACCCACCATCCCTGGCGGTAAAATAGCCTTTGTCTTCCCAGGTTTGATACCAGCGTTGTTCGATTGAATGCGGGGCGTATGTTTTTTCCATGGATGCGTTATTATTTTCGTGAAAAATTAGCTATTTTAGCAGGGTTAAGGTCGGGAATCAGGCTGACGGATTTGATTGTGGGTTTTGTAGCCATTTGGCAATGTTGCTTCTTATTTTATTAAGCCTGAGAGTATCGATATTACCCAGCTTGCCTATTAAAATGTTTTCGTCAACAACAGCCAGTCTGCTGGCGCGAATTAAACTCGACTGCTTTAAACCTGTTTGCTGGAAATCCGGTTCTTCCCGGTTAATAATTTCATCCAGATCGGGAATTACTTGATGAAGCTGGCTGGAAATCATGCAGATAAGCCAATCATCAAATTTTCCAGACAGTTTCCGAAGTATCAATGCAGGGCGGAGTTTTCCGTTTTTTTGATCCGTTTGAGGAAAACAAAAAAGAACAATCTGGCCTTCTGAAATCATCAGTATGTTTCTTTCAAATCAGAAGCAGAATAATTGGAGTTCTCATTTTCCATGCCTCTCATTGCGGATGCAATAGAAAAACCATTCCAATCGCTATTTTCTTCTTTTTCCGTTTTTAGTTTTAAGTATTCTACAAAATCAAGCACTTCCTGCTGTTTTGATTTAGGCAATGAGGCAGTTGTCGCTAATATTTTTTCCGATAAATTCATGCTTGTCTCCGGATAAACCTAAAAATCAGGCTAAGTTAGCGATAGTATAAACCAACATTTGAAGCTACCAATCTTTATGCGTAGTGATATTCATGCCAGCCTGCTGATAGCGGCGGTAACGGTTTCTGCCGACCGCTTTGGTGGTTTCGCTGTTATCCAGTATTTCAAGAATACGCTCGGTTTGCGCTCCAAAGTTAGGATAGCGGGACGACAGGTTGAACAGGACTTTTTGCCGGTTTTCGGGCGCATCCAGCGAGCCGATCAGAATGGTCTTTTCTGTGGCCGCACTCGCTGTCGGCGAGTCTGCGGCATGCACACCATCCCTGGCGATATCGGACAGTTCGCCGCTATATATCTGGTGCGGGATAAAACTGCCCGCCCTGAAAGTCCAGAGCAGGTCGTCTATGATTCGGCTTTGTTCGGCCGAATCGGTGAGCACATAGCAAAAACTGCCGCTACGATAGGCTTTTTCGATCAGCTTGCAGGCGAACAGATACCGGTCTTCCGGCGATTCAGTTGGCAATATATAAAAGCTGACTTCAGTCACTTAGGTTCTGTTAATAAGATATTGAATTAATAACGATACCGGGCGGCCGGTTGCGCCTTTGGTTGGGCCGGTGCGCCAGGCGGTGCCGGCAATGTCCAGATGCGCCCAGCGGAATTTTTCGGCAAAACGTGCCAGAAAACAGGCAGCAGTGATGGTACCGGCATCTTTGCCGCCGACATTGGCCATGTCGGCGAAATTGGATTTAAGTTGTTCCTGATATTCTTCCCATAGCGGTAAACGCCAAACGCTGTCGTTGGCGGTTTCACCGGCCGCACTCAGATCATTGCACAAGGCGTCATCGTTGCCGAGCAGGCCGCTGGTTACACGGCCTAAAGCCACCAGGCAGGCACCGGTCAGGGTGGCCAGATCAATCACTACCTCGGGATTGAAGCGTTCGGCATACGTTAACGCGTCGCACAGCAGTAAGCGGCCTTCGGCGTCGGTATTTAACACTTCAATGGTTTTGCCGGACATGCTGGTCAAAATATCGCCCGGTTTATTGGCGTCGCCATCCGGCATATTTTCTGACGAGGGAATCAGGCCGATAATATTCAACGGCAGTTGCAGTTGCGCGGCGGCAAGCAAGGTGCCCAGAACAGACGCGCCGCCGCACATGTCGTATTTCATTTCATCCATGCCCGCAGGCTGTTTTAATGAAATGCCGCCGGCATCGAAAGTGAGACCTTTGCCGATCAGCACGATAGGCTTGGCGTCTTTATCGCCACATTGATAGTTTAGGGTAATGAATTTTGCCGGTTGACGACTGCCGCGCGAGACCGATAAAAGAGCACCCATGCCCAGTGCAGTCATATCGGATTCTTCCAGGATGCTAACATTTAGACTGGCGTATTTTTTACTCAGCTCTATCGCCTGTTCGGCAAGATAGGTTGGGGTGCAGATGTTACCCGGTAAATCGCTCAGGTGTTTGGTCAATTCCATGCCTTCGGCAATAGCCTTGCCTTGCAGCATTCCGGAATACGCCAAAGCTCGTTCCGCTTCGGTGGCGGCAATAGAGATTTTTTGAATCTGACTTTCTGTTTCTTTATCGGATTTTGTGTGGGTAAATTGATAGACGGCATCGTTAAAGACTTCGATGATATGCCGGGATTTCCATTGCCGGTCACGGCCTGCAACATCGCATTCCGCCAGACAGCAGACGACCGATTTTATTTGCGGCTTTTTCAGGCTGTTAACGGCGGCCAGCAGCGCTTTTTTGTAGTCTTTAGCGGATAAAGGCTTATTTTCGCCCAGTCCGACCAGCAAAATGCGTTCAAGCTTGCTGTCTGGAACCGCGTTGATTAACACGGTTTCGCCGTTTTTTCCGCTCAGGTCGCCACGGCTGACGATGGTGTTAATGAGTCCGTGGGTGATGCTGTTAAGCGCGGTTGCTGACGGACTGAGTTGTTGGTCTTGATAAACGCCGACAATAATACAATCACATTGCAGGTCTTCTAATGGCGCGGTTTCTATTGAATAATCCATAACTTAACTCGTTGATGTGTAAGAGAGCGTTATCTTGAACAGGCAGGAGAAATTGTTGCAAGATGAGCCGTTTAGACGCAATTATACAACATAAATATCGATTTTTGATTGAGCCGGTACGGTTGGCGGTAAATTGGATAGTTTGGATTCATCATCGAAAACATCAAGACCGGGGCTGCCAGCTTAAGGGCGGACAAGTACCACGGCTTAACTTTTAGGCTGCCTTCATTTAAGTTGGTAGCCAAAACCGGCGTTGTTTCTATAAAATGGCTGATAATTTACCCGTTCAAGGCAGGAGACAGTGCTCTTTTGACCTTGTATCGTGGACTTTCGTTGTACAACACATACGTTTTTGATGGGGAGAATACGCTTGGAAGCAGCTTGGACTAAAGGCTATAAAACGGGGCGGCGCAAGATAGTCACTGTTCTGGATAAAATGGTTGCTTTGGATTTGTTAAGGACGTTGCTGGCGGTTTGGTCGGTGATTGTCGTGATTATCGTCAGTCGGCAGTTTATCAGGATTCTTGATAAGGCCATTGAGGGGCAAGTATCCAATCAAACCCTGATGACTGTTTTAGGTTTGAAAACGATTATTGCCAGCGCGACCTTTTTGCCTGCGGCCTTGTTTATGGCGGTGTTAATGGTTCTGGGCAGAATGTACAGGGATCAGGAAATGTCGGCAGTGGCCTCGGCAGGAGGCGGTGCCGGAACGGTCTATCGAGCTATATTCTTGCTGATTTTTCCTGTCACGGTGCTGTCAGCCGGCTTGTCATTTTATGCCTCTCCCTGGGCCGAGGCCATGATGGAGGAGTTGATGCATCAGGATAAGGAATCCGCCGATCTTAGGGGTATTGCCGCCGGAAAATTTAGTGAATACAGCCAGGGAGATCTGGTTTTTTATGTAGAAAATATTGATGCCGATAAAGAAATGCATCAGGTTTTTGTACAGCACAGACAGGGAGATCGTTTGGCGATTATCAATGCGGAAACAGGTCGGTTGAAAGATTTGCCGGACGGGCGCTATGTCATTCTGGAAAACGGTGAGCGCATACAAGGACAACCGGGGGCGTTAAATTTTGTGCTTGAACAGTTCACGGAATATGCGGTCAGAATAGAGAATAAAGAATCCATTGCTAATTTTGGCAAGGAGTCGATTGCCAGTGATGCCTTAGTGGGTTCCGGCCAAATAGCCGATATTGCCGAGTTGCAGCGCCGACTGTCTGTTCCTATGGGGATAATATTGCTGAGTTTTATTGCGGTGCCTTTAGCGCAAATGTCGCCTCGCGGAGGTGTATACGGGAATATGCTGGTTGGCTTTATCATTTATTTTAGCTATGGCAATCTTATTCGGGTCAGTGATAGCTGGGTTTTGAATCAAACCATTCCCGCCTGGCTCGGTATTGTTGGCGTCAATACCTTATTATTGTTGGTAGGCGGGGTTTTGTTGGCACGGTTATTTGGCTGGCAGTGGTTGCTGATGAAGCTTAGGGAGATCAATAAGTGAATGTATTAACGGGCTATATCGTCAGGGAAATAGTAAAGGGCTCTTTTATTGCCATTTTATTATTATTGACCTTATTTAATTTATTTACTTTTAGCGACCAGCTAAAGGACCTGGGCAAAGGGAGCTACGGCTTAACAGAGATTTTTTATTATCTTGCGCTGACCTCGCCGACCGTTTTTTATGAATTGATGCCTGCCTCGGCATTATTAGGCAGCCTGTTTATATTGGGTGCGATGGGTAATAACCGCGAACTGATTGCGATGCAAGCTGCCGGCTTATCTGTTATGGGAATTATCAGAGCGGTGATGCTGGCGGGTGCTATTTTAGTTTTTATTGCCATATTGGTCGGTGAATTTGTGGCCCCGGTAACCGAACGGACAGCTCGGGTATTGAAAGTTACCGCCCAGAATGAACAGGTTGTTATGGGCGGCAATTACGGACTGTGGCTGCGCGAGGGTAAAAAATTCATTAATGTACGCAAAATACAAGATGATGGAAGCCTAGTCGACATCAGTATTTATGAACTGGACGATCAGCGCCATTTGAGACAGTCAACGCATGCAGAGAAAGCCTTTTTTCAAGGCAATAAGCAATGGAAATTAGAGCAAATCAAGCAGTCGGATATTTCAATACAGCAGGTGACGGCAAGCAGTCAAAATGAGCAGCTATGGCAATCCTCTGTTGCCCCGGATTTATTAAAAATTGTTGTAGTCAATCCGAATAATCTGTCCATGTATGATTTGGCTATGTACATTGGTTTTTTAAAGGACAACCATCAAAAATCGCATAGTTTTGAACTGGCTTTCTGGGGGCGGGTGGTGAATCCTCTGATTGTTTTTGTGATGTTGCTGGTGTCTGCGCCCTTTGTTATCGGCGTTAAACGCGGCGTTAACGTAGGCGGAAGGATGATGATAGGTATTGTCATTGGCATGGGATTTAATATCGTCGATAAAATAGTCGGGCATATCGGCTTGATTTATGAGATGAATCCGCCGTTAATGGCCTTTGCTCCCAGTTTGGCTGTTTTAGTGGTGGCGTTATTGGCTTTGAAGCGGGTGCAAGGCTAATGTTTGATGCTGTGCAAGCGGCGTTAAAACCAACAAATTGAGGTTAGCGTGACCATTAGAAAATTTAACGATAAACAGCCTAAAATCGGCAAATCGGTGTTTATAGACGATAGCGCGGTGGTGATCGGCGACGTTACCCTGGGCGATGATGTGTCTATCTGGCCGACGGCGGTGGTCAGAGGCGATGTTGAAGCGATCACGATCGGCGACGGCACTAATGTTCAGGACGGTTCGGTATTGCATGTATCCCATTTTGGCAAATTCACCGATAAAGGCCATCCGTTAACCATAGGAAAAGGCGTCACTATCGGGCACAGAGCGGTTGTTCATGCCTGTACGGTAGGCGATTATTGCCTGATCGGCATAGGGGCGATTATTATGGATGATGTTGTTGTTGAAGATTATGTGATGCTGGGGGCGGGTACGTTGGTTCCGCCGGGGAAGATACTGGAAAGCGGCTATCTTTATGTCGGCTCCCCCGCCAAACCGGTCAGGCCGTTAACAGATACCGAAAAAGAATTTCTGGAATACTCGTCTCAACATTACGTTCATTTGAAAAATGAATATTTGGCACTGTAGGGGCGACCGGCGGGTCGCCTATTTCAAGGTTTTCGCTCAGCATCCAACAGCTCAATAACCGGCTGGGTTTGAGGGCGAATGCCGCGCCAGATAAAAAAAGCCTCTGCCGCTTGCTCAACCAGCATACCTAATCCATCCAGGCTTTTTGCCGCATGATTTTCCAGTCCCCAACGCACAAAAGCAGTCGGTTCATTACCGTAGGCGAGGTCGTAACAGTGGCCGCCTGTCGCCAATAAACCGGCCGGCAATGGCGGTAACTGGCCGCTTAGACTGGCTGAGGTTGCATTTAAAATCAAGTCGAACTGCCGATTATTCAAATCATCGAAGCCGCAGCCGGTGATTGAACCTTTGTTATGAAATTCGGCGGCCAGGTTGACGGCCTTATCAACGGTACGGTTGGCGATAACCAGCGTTTGTGGCGCTTGCTTGAGTAATGGCAGTATGATGCCTCGGCTGGCTCCGCCGGCACCTAGAATCAGTATGCGAATTTCCGATAAATCGAGACCATGATTGGCGATTAAATCGGTTACCAGGCCGATGCCGTCGGTGTTATCGCCTAATAGTGAGCCGTCCGCTTGCAGTGCGAGCGTGTTGACGGCTTTACTCTGTTGAGCGCGTTCGGTTTTATGATCGGCATAGCTCCAGGCCAGTTCTTTAAGCGGTACCGTGCAATTTAGGCCTTTACCGCCTTCGGCAAAAAAAGTGGTAACGGCGCGCTGAAATTGTTCAGCGGGAACATCTTGAGCTGTGTATTCCAGTGCCTGTCCGGTTTGTTCGGCAAAAAGCCGATGAATGCGCGGCGATTTACTGTGTTTGATTGGGTGACCAAATACGGCGTAATGATCTATTAATGTCATGATTGTGCTTTTTTTTCCATGCGTAATTCCCAGAAAATAGTTGCGGCAACGATCACGATGGCGATACCCAACTCCACCCAGAGAAAGTGGGCCGTATAAACGGAAATAACCGCAGCAACGCCCAGAAAAAGTCCGACCAGACTGAAGCGCCAGCCTACGCGCAGGCCGTCGAGCATGGTTGAAAGCGACAAGATAAGCAGGATAATCAGTCCGGCATCTTCTTCTTCCATCCGTCCGGACTGATGAATGATAAATGCACCGCCAACCACCAGCAGCGATGTCGCCCAGTGTATGGACTGCTCTCGCAGGATAATCCAAACATCGTTGCTACGATGTTTGGATTGCACCCAGCCAATAATCATCGCAAACAGGCAAAAGACAAAAACCAGAATCAGCCAGTAAAAATAGCCGTCGGCGGGGGAAAAGTCCATGATGCCGATACCGACCAGTGACAGTATCAGCAGTAAAATCAAAATGACTTCCTCCACATGAAATCTTCTTTTTTCGGTGATTAAGGTGTCTTCTGACATGAAACAGGCTCCGTTTTAATGGTAGGTTAATAAATTTTGCGTTCAAATTACTCTTGTAGCCACTGGGCTACAGATTTGGCGTAATAGGTCAAAACGGCATCGCTGCCGGCGCGCTTGAAGGCCATTAACGATTCCAATACCACGGCTTTTTCATCCAGCCAGCCGTTCATAGAGGCGGCTTTGAGCATCGCGTATTCGCCGCTGACCTGATAGGCGAAGGTCGGTACGCCATAGCGGTCTTTTACCCGGCGGATAATATCCAGATAGGGCATGCCGGGCTTGATCATGATCATATCCGCGCCTTCTTGCAAATCCAATTGAATTTCGCGCAGGGCTTCATCGGAATTGGCCGGATCCATTTGATAGCTGGATTTGTTGCCTTTGCCCAACGTCCCGGCAGAGCCCACCGCATCCCTGAACGGGCCGTAGAAGCTGGAGGCATATTTGGCCGAATAAGCCAGTATCAAGGTATTGATATGATTTTCCGCTTCCAGCGCTTGTCTTATCGCGCCGATACGACCGTCCATCATGTCCGACGGAGCCACAATATCGGCCCCGGCTTCAGCATGGGAGAGCGCTTGCCGGGTCAATACGTCGATGGTCTCATCGTTCATCACGTAGTCGTCGGCATTGACCAGTCCATCCTGTCCGTGTGTGGTGAACGGGTCTAGCGCCACATCGGTAATAATACCCAATTCAGGAATGGCTTTTTTTAAGGCTCTTACGCTACGTTGAACCAGTCCTTCAGGATTATACGCCTCGCTCGCCTGTTTCGATTTTTTGTCGGCAGAGGTCACCGGAAACAGTGCAATCGCCGGAATGCCCAGTTTATAAAGCTGGTGAGCCTCTTCAAGCAATAGGTCCAGCGAGAGTCTTTCTACTCCGGGCATCGATGAGACGGATGCGCGTTGATTGGAGCCTTCAGTAACAAACATCGGGTAAATCAGGTCATCGACAGACAGATGGTTTTCGCGCATTAAACGGCGGGAAAAATCGTTGTAACGCATTCTTCTCATACGTGTCTGAGGGTAGTTGATGTTATTATATGTCATGTTATCTTTGGCTCTGAGGGTTTGGAGAGGTCTTAAATTTTTGTAGAGACTCTTAAGGGCAAAGAATTTATTGTATCAGGGAAATTGCTGCTCTGATATTTGAATAGTCAATGTATTCGTCAGTTTGATTTTTGAGGATTTTATGAAAGCTAAACAAGTTTCACTATTGAGTTTGTTTGTTGTCTTACTCGGTTTAATGCCGGGTAATAAAGCAATTGCGGCTAATTTGTTGCCGCCGCAGCAGGCGATACAGTTAGCTTCGGTGCAATTACAGGAAAAGATGCAGGATAAGTCGTTTACCACCGATTTTGCCAAGATTACCGCATTTGTTAACCAAGCTATTTATCCGCATACCGATTTTGACAGGATTGCGGCATTAGTACTGGGAAAGCTCTGGAAAACCGCGACTAACGACGAACGCGAACGCTTTAAACATGAATTCCAAATGCTGCTGGTAAGAACCTATTCCCGAGCTTTTGTGGAATTTAATGAGTGGTCGGTTCGTTTTCTGCCTCTTGAAATGGAAAGCGGCGCAACCAAAGTGATTGTAAAAACAGAGGTTTTGCAGCCCGGCATACAACCTGTCGGCGTTAATTACCGGATGCTGCTAAGCAACGGCGAATGGAAAGCCTACGATATTATGATCGAGGGCGTGAGTCTGGTGACCAACTACCGCACTACTTTCACCAATGAAGTTCAAAATAAAGGGTCGTTAAACGCTGTTATTGATAGTTTGGCTAAGCGTAATGCAGAGGCATTGGCGGTAAAGCCTAAAGCGAAATCCTGATTAACGGGCAATTTTTTGCAACGGTAGGAGCCGCTAACGCGGCTCCTACGGCCGTTAAATGATTGTTGATCCACTTACCATCCCGCCTTGTTAAATTCATGAATTCCTTTAAAGACTCCATCTATGCCAATCCCGTTGGCGAAGTCGGCGCTTTTAAGTTTGACGAAACAGTTGTCGGTGTTTTCCCGGACATGATCCGACGATCTGTTCCCGGTTATAACGCCATTATTTCTGCGATAGGGCTTTTAGCCGGGCGTTTTGCTCGCGAACATAGCGTTTGTTACGACCTGGGCTGCTCTTTAGGTGCGGCGACCTTATCGATGCGCCACCAGATTGAGGCGAAAGATTGTCGCATCATAGCGGTCGATAATTCCCAGGCGATGGTGACCGGTTTTCAGCAGGCATTGCAAAAAGATCGGGCCACGGTTGCCGTCGATGTGGTGTGCGCCGATATTCGGGAGCTTGCGATAGAGCATGCCTCGGTGGTTGTCTTAAACTTTACCCTGCAGTTTATTCCGCTTGAAGACCGGCTCGGTTTTTTGCAAAAAATCTACCGGGGCATGTTACCCGGCGGTCTACTGATCTTGTCGGAAAAACTTAAATTCGATGATGAGAAACAGCAGGAATTACAGACGCAAATGCATCACGCCTTTAAAAAAGCACAAGGTTACAGCGACCTGGAAATCAGCCGGAAACGCACCGCGCTGGAAAATGTGTTGATACCTGAAACCTTTGTTCAACATCAAAACCGCTTGCTTCAAGTCGGATTCAGCAGTGCCGAAGTCTGGTTTCAATATTTTAATTTTGCCTCAATGATTGCCTTGAAATGATCGATTATCAACCCTTGTATGATCTATTAATCGAGGCCAAGGCCAAGGCCGAGGCTTGGGCAAAAATACTGCCGCAACAGCTTGAACAGGGGTTTGATCAAGCCAAACATGGCGATTTGGCGCAGTGGCAGGCTTTAGTCGATAGCGTGCCGCCTATACCGACCACACACCGGGTGCTTGATGCCGATGCAGTGCAAATAGGCACTGCAGCTGAGCTGCCGAACGAGTATTGCGGGGGCGAATTTAGTCGCCCTGGGCGACTGAAGTTGCCCCTGCAAAGCCGGTTAAAAGCCCTGTGTCCCTGGCGTAAAGGCCCTTACAAGCTGTTCGGTATCCCTATAGATACCGAATGGCGTTCCGACTGGAAGTGGGATCGGCTAAAAGATCATATCGCGCCGCTGGAACATCGGCTGGTGCTGGATGTAGGTTGCGGCAATGGTTATCACTGTTGGCGGATGCTCGGTGCCGGTGCCAAGATGGTGGTCGGTATCGACCCGATGCTGCTTAATGTCATGCAGTTTCAGCTGGTCAGGAAACTGTATGGCGAAGCGCCGGTCTATGTTTTGCCCTTGGGCATAGAAGACCTGCCGTATGGCATGAAGGTCTTCGATACGGTATTTTCGATGGGCGTGCTCTATCATCGGCGTTCGCCTATCGATCATCTGATGGAATTAAGAGACTGCCTGCAACCCGGCGGCGAACTGGTACTGGAAACCCTGGTTATTGGCGGCGGCCTGGGTGAGGTTTTACTGCCGGAAGACCGTTACGCCAGAATGCGCAACGTCTGGTTTTTGCCCAGTTGCGACACTCTGATCAGCTGGTTAAAACGCTGCGGCTTTAAAAACATCCGCTTGGTTGATGTCACTGTAACCGGTATTGAAGAGCAGCGGACTACCGAATGGATGACTTTTCATTCGCTAAAAGATTTTCTGGATGCGGATAATCCGCAATTGACTTGTGAGGGCTTGCCGGCGCCGAAACGGGCTATTGTTATTGCCAATGCGCCGTAGAATCAGGGGTGGAGTGCAGGCTTCGCCTGCCTTGCAAGCACCAACAGTAGGCGCTTTAGGCTCCTGTTAAAGCCCGACGGACAGCTTTCTTACCCCATCTCCAAAACCCCCGGTAAAAAAAACTCGCTGACCAGCATTTGCCGATGCGCAATCGCGTAGACGGTTCTTCTACCCCAGATCGGCCGGTCGATATAGCCTTCAGCTATTGCCGGCGGTGTCCAGGTTGGCGGGTTTATCAAGGCGACATCCATTTCGATGCGTTCCAGTTTAGGATAGGAAAAAATCACTTCTCCCAGTGGACGATTGCCAAGATGAGCCAAGTTACGTTTAGCGCCTTTGATGGTTTTCGCCGGGATAATGGTTCGGGCTAAAATCAGCGGCTTGCCATCGGCATGCAATAAAACTTCACGTATCAGGCTGTACTTGTTTTCGTGCAACTGAAGCAGCCTACGCTCGCTTAAGAACGGCGTACTCCATTGCTGTAGCAGAACTTTAACGCCAATCGCGTCGCCGTAATAATCGCGCAAACGCTGGGTTAGCGATCCCGGTTCATAGGTCCATGACTGGATGCTTTCCGGCAGAGTGTGACGAGTGCCGGATCGGTTTTCTACCCATAAGGGCTCCCGGTTAAATAAAAAGCTTTTTGTGGTCAATTGGATTAAACCTCGGAATATTCGGTGGATGCGCCCAGCCAACGATCGCACAACGGTTGGATGGCCAGGGGTGAATGAGTAAAAAATGTGTCACCGGCCTGCTGTACGGCAGCCAGTACATCGGCATCCCTGGCTAAATCGGCAATCTTAAAATGCATTTGTCCGGTTTGACGGGTACCCATAACGTCGCCGGGGCCGCGCAACTCCAGGTCTTTTTCGGCTATCACAAAGCCGTCGTTACTGTTCCGTAACACCCCCAGACGATGGCGGGCAGTGTCGGACAACGGCGCTTGATACATCAGCAGGCAATAGCTGTCGTCATTGCCCCGGCCGACCCGACCGCGCAATTGATGCAGCTGCGACAGGCCTAGGCGCTCCGGGTTTTCGATGATCATTAATCCGGCATTGGGTACGTCGACCCCGACTTCAATAACCGTTGTAGCGACCAGTAAATCAAGTTGGTGGTTTTTAAAGGCCTGCATGACCGCATCTTTTTCGGCTGATTTCATGCGCCCGTGTATCAGTGCAATACGCACATTCGGCAAGACTTCAGTCAGACGTTCAGCGGTTTTTTCTGCTGCCTCGCATTGTAACACTTCCGACTCTTCGATCAGCGTGCACACCCAATAGACCTGTCTTTTTTTCTCGACCCAGCCGTTAATCCGGTCGATTACCTCATCGCGCCGTTCGGCGGGAATCACGCTGGTGACAATCGGTTTTCTGCCCGGCGGCAACTCATCGATAATGGATATATCCAGGTCGGAATATTGCAGCATGGCGAGGGTACGGGGAATCGGCGTGGCGGTCATCACTAATTGGTGCGGCCTGATACCGCCCTGTTGGCCTTTTTCTCTGAGTGCCAGCCGTTGATGTACGCCGAAGCGGTGCTGTTCATCAATAATAATCAGGCCGAGGCGGTGAAAATTCACGCTGTCCTGAAACAAGGCATGCGTGCCGATGATAATGCCGGCGCTACCGTTTTGCAGCGCTTCTAAAACGGCTTTCCTGGCGTTGCCTTTACATTGTCCGCTTAAGTACATTACCTGAGTTTGAAGGCCTTCAAACCAGGCGCTGAAATTGCGCTTATGCTGTTCCGCCAGCAGTTCGGTCGGCGCCATTACCGCAACCTGATAGCCTGCGGTTAATGCCAGTAATGCCGCATAGGCGGAGACGACGGTTTTGCCGGAGCCGACATCGCCCTGTACCAGGCGCATCATCGGATGTTGTGAGTGGCAATCGGCTTCAATTTCCGCGATGACCCGTTGCTGCGCACCGGTCAGTTTAAACGGTAGGGAGCGGATAAAATGATCTATGACGTTATTATTAACTGCTGAACCCGCAAAAGAGGGTGCTTGCCAGATTTTAGCTTTATTCCGGGTT
Source organism: Methylobacter sp. (assembly GCA_024636505.1). GTDB lineage: Bacteria > Pseudomonadota > Gammaproteobacteria > Methylococcales > Methylomonadaceae > Methylobacter_A. Next base: position 19,339 of record JAGXGY010000005.1, read on the forward strand.
ATTCTCAGGCTTAAATAATGGGCGAGCAGTTCTTCAAAGGCCAGGCGTTTTAGCGCGGGTACACTGCCGTTTTGCAAAGCTGCAATCGATACCGATTCATCCGGTGCATGCAGGGTCGAGATTGCCTCGGCTAAGCTGGGGTAACGGTATTGCGTTAACATAGTCTCGGGTATCCAGTCAGTCAGCAGTTCAGGAAACCGGCTGCACAGATCTAAAGCCTGCTTGACCACCTTGCGTATGACATTTTGGCTGAGGCCTTCAGTCAGCGGATAAACCGGGGTCAAACGCGTTTCCGTTATGCAATCGTTTGGATTGCCGATGATTTTGTATTCGGGATGCACCATTTCCAGCCCGGCATAGCTGTTGCGCACTTCGGCAAAACAGCTGATCGCTGTGCCGGGTTTCAGGGTATTGTGCTGGTTGGCGCTAAAGTGGAAGAACTTTAGATTGATAAAGCCGGAACCGTCGCTGATTCGGCAGATTAAGCTTTTTCGGCCTCTGGGTAACACGTCGATAAATTCAACGGTGCCGCTGATCAACGCGGTCATGCCCGGCTGTAGTGAGCTGATCGGATAAACGCGGGTTCGATCTTCGTAACGCAAGGGCAGGTGAAAAATTAAATCCTGAATCACACAAAGACCGAGTTTTTGTAAGCGGTTTGCGGTTTGAGCGCCTATCCCTGTTAATGCTGAAACGGGTTGATTCAGAGTGTTCATATAACAACTCGGCAGTGAGAAATACGGCATTGTCGGTGAAATGCACTAAAAAATATAAATATCAGTGACTTATGATTTTTTCGGCTTTAGGCCATGAAAATACTCGGTTTTAGGATAACACAAGAATAACCACGGGGAACACAGCGAGCGCCAAGGATTCAAGGCATTGAATTAATATAATGACTTTTTCGGTCGTTCGCGTGCTTTGCGGCGAATAATTTTGCTGCTTGATGGCTGTCCAGTCCGAATGTAGTGACTTGTGTAGATAGCTATGCCTTTAGGCGGGGCAGTTCACGAAATCCGATTCATCAGGAAGCCGGATATTCCTGCGGCTTTAAAATCATGATCGCATCCATTTCCACATCGGCAGCTTTGGGCAATGCGGCGACGCCGACAGCGGCGCGCGCGGGATAGGGTTGCTGAAAATAATGTCCCATGATGTCGTTAACTATCGGAAAGTGCGCCAAATCGGTTAAAAAAACAGTCAGCTTGACGATGTCCGAAAAGTCGCCGCCCGCAGCTTCGGCAACGGCTTTTAAGTTTTCGAACACTTGAGTTATTTGTGCAGAAATATCGCCATCAACAAGCATCATGGTTTCAGGCACTAAAGGGATTTGTCCTGAAAGATAAACCGTGTGTCCCACTTTAATGGCTTGAGAATAAGTACCGATGGCTTGCGGTGCTTTATCAGTCTGGATGATGTGTTTGGACATGGTTGATCCTTTAAGCTTTAACGCGAGTCAATTTTAATACGATGGACAGTTCTTTCAGGCGGCGCATGATTTTGGCTAAATGCACCCGGTCTTTAACGGTTAAGGTGACCAAGTCGACGCAAATACGGTCATCCTGATCGACGACAGTGACATTTTCAATGTTGGAGTTCAGCTCGGAAATAGTCGAGGCGATGGTTGCCAGCGAGCCGCGTTGGTTGAGGACTTCTATACGAATTTCAACGGGAAAATCGCCGACTGCATCTTCGCTCCATTCAACATCCAGCCAGTTGGTTTGTTTTTTTTTGACGATACTGCTGTTACGGCATTCGTGATGATGTACGACGATGCCTTTGCCGGGGTTGAAATAGCCGATGATCGAATCCCCTGGAATCGGCCGACAACATTTGGCCAAGGTAATCACCATGTCCTCTGTGCCTTTTATAATCAGCGGTTTTTTCGGCATTTGGTCATTGTCATCCAGTTTGACTGTGGCATTAATATCATCCTGGGTGATTAGTTTGGCGATTAAAAACGGCATTTTATTGCCCAGTCCAATATCTTCAAGCAACTCATCCAGTGACTGTTTAGATGTGACCTGAAGCAAGGCCTGTATTTTAGTTTCGTCAATATCGTCCAGATGTAAATGCATGACCTGCAGTTCTTTTTCCAGTAACCGTCGTCCCAGGTCGATGGCTTCCTGCTGTTTAAAATGTTTAAGGTAGTTGCGGATGCCGGAACGGGCTTTGGCGGTAATGACATAATTGAGCCAAAGCGGATTGGGTCTGGCCCACGGGGCGGTAATGGCTTCGACGGTGACGCCGTTTTCCAGTTGGGTTTGCAGCGGTACCAGTTGTTTGTCGATTCTGGCAGAAACACAGGCATTGCCTACATCGGTATGCACTGCGTAGGCAAAGTCGATAATGGTGGCGCCGCGAGGCAGTTTAATAATTTCACCCTGCGGGGTGAATATGAATACTTCCTGAGGGAATAAATCCACTTTCAGGTTATCAATGAATTCCAGCGAATCACCGGCGGATTTTTGGATTTCAAGCAAATCCCTTAGCCATTCGTTGGCGCGATCCTGAGATTTGTTAGTTTTATCTTCGTCGGATTTATACAGCCAGTGCGCGGCGATGCCCGATTCCGACATCCGGTGCATTTCATGGGTTCTGATCTGAACTTCAATGGGGACACCATAAGGCCCCATTAATATCGAATGCAACGATTGGTAACCATTGGCTTTAGGCAGGGCGATATAATCTTTAAAGCGTCCGGGGATCGGCTTATACAGATTATGCATCACTCCCAGAACCCGGTAGCAGGTATCGACGTCGTCACAAAAAATTCGGAACGCATAGACATCAAAGACATCTGTCATGGCGATTTTTTTATTGAGCATTTTTTTATAAATGCTGTAAAGATTCTTTTCTCGTCCGGCAACGTCGCAGTTTACGCCGACTTCCGCCAAACGATTTTTTATGGTGCTTTCAATGATGTCGACAATTTTACGACGATTGCCTCGCGCTTTTTTTATCGCATTATTCAATACATTGTGCCGCATCGGGTACATCGCTTCAAAACTCAGCGCCTCGAGTTTTTGGCGGATATTGTTCATGCCCAGACGATTGGCAATCGGTGCGTAAATATCCAGAGTTTCACGGGCAATGCGCCGCTTTTTTGCGGCCGGCATGATGCCGAGAGTTTGCATATTATGCAGTCGATCTGCCAGTTTGACGATGATGACGCGTAAATCGATAGCCATGGCCAGAAACATTTTGCGGACATTTTCCGCTTGTGTTTCGGCATGTGATTTATTGTCGATTTTGGTTAATTTGGTAACACCGTCGACCAGTTCCGCCACTTGTGTGCCGAACTGGGCAGCCAGTTGTTGTTTGCTGATAGGCGTGTCTTCAATAACATCATGCAGTATTGCCGCCATAATGCCGTTGGCATCCATGCGCATTTCAGCCAGCGTGATCGCAACGGAAATAGGATGGCAAATATAAGCTTCGCCGGTTTTACGGAATTGACCGGCATGAGCGGCTGCGCCGACTTCATAAGCTTGGATACATTGATTGATTTGGATTTGATCCAGATATCCGGACAAAGTCGTGCATAAACGCCGGATCAGTTTGTCCTGAGGGCGTTCCAGCTCGATAGTGTCCGTTATTTCCAGCATAGGCTTTATAAATCAGAATATGGGGTTATGGTGATCATGTGCTTCGCCGACACGATGCAGCAGATTGACATTTTCAGTGGTGACGTGGCCTGCCGCAATTTCGCGCAAGGCGACAACGGTATCTTTGTCTTTACCGCGCGGGACAAATTCAGTCGCTCCGTGGCTCAGTTGGCGCGCCCGGGTGCTGGCTAATAAAACCAGTTTGAAGCGGTTTTCAACATGTTCTAAACAATCTTCGATAGTGACTCTGGCCATTTTTAATCCTGATCCGTTGTAGTTAAGGCAAAAGGCGAAAGGCGAAGCATAAAAGGTTTTTCGCCTTTTGTGCTTCGCCCTTCGCCTAATTTGTTAGCGCGATTTTAACACAGAAACCGCAGGAAGTTCTTTACCTTCAAGAAATTCAAGAAAGGCGCCGCCGCCGGTCGAAGTGTACGACACGTCATCATTAATGCCGTATTTATCGATGGCGGCCAAGGTATCGCCACCGCCTGCAATTGAAAACGCGTTGCTTTCAGCAATCGCTGTCGCCAGGGATTTTGTGCCGTTACCGAACTGGTCGAATTCAAATACGCCGACCGGGCCGTTCCAGACGATAGTGCTGGCAGTTTTTAATAGCTCGGCATACTGTTTTGCGGTTTCAGGACCAATGTCCATAATCATGTCATCCGCTTCGACATCGGCGACTTTTTTAACGGTAGCGACGGCGGTTTCTGAGAATTCCTTGGCGCAAACCACGTCGACAGGGATCGGAATGTCGGAGCCGTTGCTTTTAGCGTCGGCAATCAGGCGTCTGGCTTCATCCAGCAAGTCGGCTTCGTACAGCGATTTGCCGACCGGGAAGCCTGCGGCCGCAATAAAAGTGTTGGCAATGCCGCCGCCGACGATTAACTGATCGACTTTTTCCGACAGGGATTTCAATACCGTTAATTTGGTGGATACTTTGGAACCGCCGACAATCGCGACTAGGGGTTTGGCCGGCGTTTCCAGGGCTTTGCCCAGTGCATCGAGTTCGCTGGCTAACAACGGGCCTGCACAAGCAATCGGCGCAAATTTTGCTACGCTGTGGGTTGAGGCCTGTGCCCGGTGCGCGGTGCCGAAAGCGTCCATCACAAACACGTCGCAAAGCGCCGCCATTTTTTTGCCCAGCGTGTCGTCGTTTTTGCCTTCGCCGACATTAAAGCGCACGTTCTCGCAAAGCACGATTTCGCCCGGCGCGATAGCGATGCCGTCAATCCAGTCCTTTTCCAGTCTGACCGGCTTGCCCAATAAGCTGGACAGGCGTTCGGCGACCGGCTTCAACGAAGACTCTTCGTCGTATTGACCTTCGACAGGGCGACCCAGATGCGACATGACCATGACCGCAGCGCCTGCAGCCAGAGCTTGTTCAATGGTCGGTACGCTGGCCTGGATACGAATATCGCTGGTTACTTGGCCGTTTTTTACCGGCACATTCAGATCCTGACGGATTAATACCCGTTTGCCGGCCAAGTCCAAATCTACCATTCTCTTAATTGACATATTACGTTCTCATAGTGTGGGTTAAAATGCTGAGTTTAGGGTTAATCCTGTTTCCATTTGATCGAGCAACCGATACTGTTGATTTGCTCTTTGGGGCCGTGGCCGGTTTCCGCAACTAGTTTCATCGCCTCGAATAATTCCCGTTTGGCGCCTTCCGGTGCGGTTTCCTTGCGGCTGGCATCGAGTCGCCCCCGGTATTGCAGTTCATAGTCGGCATTATAGCCAAAAAAGTCCGGCGTACAGATAGCGCCGTAAGCCTTGGCGATTTGTTGCGTTTCGTCCAGTAAGTAAGGGAACCTAAAGTTCAGCTGTTCGGACATGAGCTTCATGTTGTCGAATGAATCGGCCGGATATTCAACGGCATCGTTGGACATGATGGCCACCGATTCCACGCCCAGCGCTTTAAGTTCGCGTGCATCCCTGACAATGCGGTCTTGCACGGCTTTAACGTAGGGGCAATGGTTGCAGATAAACATCACCAACAGACCGTTTTTGCCCATGCACTGTTGCAATGTCCAGGTGCGCCCGTCAACGCCGGGCAGCTCAAAATCGATGGCTTTTTTGCCGAAATCACAGATGGGGGTTTCTAAAGTTACCATTTTATACCTACCTTAATTTATCAAATTTCTTCGCTGGTATGAAACCTCCCCTTTCAGGGGGATTATTTGAGTTTGACAACGATGCACTGGCATCGTTATCCTTTTTGGTAACCTCCCCGTTCACGGGGAGGAAAATCCACCGACCTCTATCCGTCGGCGGGTGTCACTCGACGGATGAGGTCGGATGTGGATTGAAACATGTATGAAAAAAACGTAGTCATTATGCATCACGAAGCACACGAAGCATACGAAGCACAAAGAAAAAACTCCGTGTGCTTCGTGGTTTTATTGAAACAACAGCGCCACGCTGATGACTGCCGCGCTGGCCAACATCGCCCAAACCGTCCTGCGATGATTATTAGCCATTTGCTGCCGCAACAGCATTAATTCCCGGTTTTGCGTGTCCGCCTGTTGCTTGGCGTGGGCGGCATTATCCAGCGCTTTGTAAATCAGCGAGGGAATTTCGGGAAACTGTTCGGCAAATTCAGGGAACTGTTTGATCAGTTTGTCGATTTTGGCTTTAGGCCCCACCCGCTGATGAAACCATTTTTCAAGAAACGGTTTGGCGGTTTGCCACAAGTCCAAATCGGGGTAAAGCTGGCGTCCTAGGCCTTCGATATTAAGCAAGGTTTTTTGCAGCAACACCAGTTGCGGCTGGACATGCATATCGAACCGGCGTGCGGTCTGGAACAAACGCAGCAGCAGTTGGCCGAAGGAAATGTCTTTCAGCGGCTTTTCAAAAATCGGCTCGCACACGCTACGAATCGCCGATTCAAACTCTTCGATACGGGTCGAGCTGGAAACCCAGCCTGATTCGACGTGCATTTCGGCGACTTTGCGGTAATCGCGGTTGAAAAAAGCCAGAAAATTTTCTGCCAAATAATGCTGGTCGGACAGCGACAAGGTGCCGACGATGCCAAAATCGATGGCGATATATTTGGCCGGCAGGTCGACAAAAATATTGCCCGGGTGCATATCGGCATGAAAAAAATTATCCCGGAACACCTGGGTAAAAAAGATTTCCACGCCGCGTTCAGCGAGCAATTTAAAATCGGCGCCGTCGGCTCTCAGTTCATCAATATTGCCCACTGGAATGCCGTGAATGCGCTCCATCACCAGCACTTTTTGGCGCGTTAGCGGCCAGTGAATTTCCGGAATATAGATAATGTCCGAGCCTTCAAAGTTACGGCGTATTTTGGCGGCATTGGCCGCCTCCCTGACCAAATCAAGCTCATCCAGCGTGGTGCGTTCAAATTCGGCGACCACATCAACCGGGCGCAAGCGTCTGGCGTCGGCCCAGAAGCGTTCGGCAAAACGCGCCAGCTCATAAAGCAGGCCGATGTCTGAATGAATGCGGCTTTCGATGTCCGGGCGCAAGACCTTGACGACGACACTTTCGCCGCTGTGCAGTACGGCGCCATGCACTTGCGCGACCGATGCCGATGCCAGTGGGCTTGGGTCAAACTCGGCAAAGGCTTCATCGATAGATAGGCCGAGTTCTTTTTCAATAATGGCGCGGGCAATGTCGTTGCCAAAAGGCGGCACTTTATCCTGCAGCTTGACTAGTTCGTCGGCAATATCTTCCGGCAGCAAATCTTTGCGCGTAGACAAGGCTTGGCCGAATTTGACATAAATCGGTCCCAAATCTTCCAGTGCGCGGCGGATTCTGACGCCGCGCGCTTCCTGCTGGCGTTTAAGCCAGTAATTGGGCGACAAAACCGCCAAATAACGGACAGGCCGGAATAAATGGGTTTTTAACACGATTTCGTCCAGGCCGTGAAAGACCAGAACCCAGTTGATATGAATCAGGCGTACTAATAATTTAGGGTGGATCACGAGTTACCTTTGTTTGTAGGGTGATGCTTTTTGTGCCCACCATTAAAGCTATGTTTTATAGCACCGTTTCCACGATTTGCCTTATTGCCATTTTTAGGTGGGTGCGAATTTATTCGTGTTTTTTTCATCTACAGCGCCAATAAATTCGCGCCCACGCATTCGTTATCATGCTGAAGTATGGGAATGATGCGGACTTTTTTAATCTTGTGTCTTGTGCTGTGCGCCTAAAATATTTTCCAGTCGCTCAACCTTGCTTTGCAATCTGTCAAAGTCGCTGCGCAATTCATCAATCCGGGCAGAATAAATATCCACTTCAGGCGCAGCGGGTAAATCGCGGGTTTCCTCCTGCAAAAACTCTTTGGCATTCAGCCGGAAGGTTTCAATAGACTCTTTACTCCAGCTTTGTCCGGCGCGGAAAAAGTTGGCGACTTTGTGCGCGATAATGTCGCCGGTGAACTGCGACAGCTTTTCTTCCAGATCAATGTCCAGTTTGGCGAACAGTTCCTGGAATTTGCGCCCGGTGTGCATATCGCCTTCAATGGTTACCTCGCCGGAGAAAATCGAACGCATCGGTGTGGAACTGAGCCCCATTAAGCCCAGCGCCAACATCGAGCCGGTCAGGCGCGTGTCGGCTTGGCCTGGGAACTGGTCCAGACACTGAATCGAATCGGTGGTCGGGCACAGGTAAATGGTTTCATTAAACGGCAAAACGGTCACGGCAATGACCTTGCCCGCCAGCGGCGTCAAAAAATAGCCGCTGTCCTGATCCAAAGCCAGATATTGATTCAGCGCGGTTTCCAGTGCGCCAATCAGCAAGGGTTTGATAGTCATGCTAGATTTTATAACCTCTGTGGACGGCGACGATGCCTTGTGACATATTGAAGTATTCGCAACGTTCCAGGCCTGCATTTTCCATCATGTTTTTCAGCTCGTCCTGCTTGGGATGCATACGGATCGATTCGGCCAGATAGCGGTAGCTGTCTTCATCTTTGGCGACGAATTTGCCGATCTTGGGCAGCAGTTTGAATGAATAAAAATCGTAAATCTGTTCGGTGATTTTATCGACCGGATGCGAAAACTCCAGCACGATGACACGACCGCCGGGTTTCAGCACCCGGTGCATGGAACGCAACGCCGCATCCTTGTCGGTGACGTTGCGTAGGCCAAAGGCGATACAGACGCAATCGAAGGTGTTGTCTTCAAAGGGCAGGCACTCGGCATTGACTTGCGCGTAGCGGATATTGCCGACCAAGCCCCGGTCGATCAGGCGGTCGCGGCCGGTGCGCAGCATCTCGGAGTTAATATCGGCCAAAACCACTTGGCCTTCGGCGCCTACGCGTTTTTCGAACAGCGTGGTCAAATCGCCGGTTCCGCCGGCCAAATCCAGCACTTGGTCGCCTTTGCGCACATTGCTCAACTGCACCGCCACGCGTTTCCAAATGCGGTGAATGCCCAGCGACATCAGGTCGTTCATGATGTCGTATTGTCCGGCAACGGAATCGAATACGCCGCGCACCAGCTTGACTTTGTCTTCGGTGGCGACTTGTTTAAAGCCGAAATGAGTGGTGTTGGTCATGGTTATACCTGTGTCATTAATAGTGTTGATTTGTGGGAGCGCCGCCCACGTCGCGACTTGCGGCAATGAAGTTAGTTTTGGGTCGGCTGTTTGCGCTGATAGCCGGCGGCTTCCAGATTACGCAGATAATCGGCCCATAAGGTTTGATATTCGGCGCCTAATTTATACAGAAAATCCCAGGTATAAATGCCGCTGTTATGGCCGTCGCTAAATACCGGGGCTATCGCATAATTGCCGACCGGCTTGATGTCCTTGATAGTGACCTCTTCCTTGCCGACCTGCAGCACTTCCTGCCCAGGCGCGTGGCCGACCGCTTCCGCCGATGGCGTGTACACCCGCAGATATTCGCTGGGCAATTTGAACGTGCTGCCGTCGTCAAAACTGATTTCAATGATGTTGGAAACCTGATGCAGCTTGATTTCAGTCGGGTGGGTATTGCTGGGTTTTGCAGTTAGGCGCATATAGATAATACAGGACGAAAAGTGAAGGGCTAAGGGCGCAAGGTAAGGGGCGAACTTTTTCCTGGCGCCGTGTGCCTACAAAATATAACGACTCAAATCCTCGTCTTCAACAAACTCGGCCAAATGATCATTCACATAAGCGGCATCGATAAGAAGGTCTTTGCCGCTAAGATCAGGAGCGTTAAAGGAAATGTCTTCCAGTAACCGCTCCAGAACGGTATGCAATCGTCTGGCGCCAATATTCTCTGTAGTTTCATTCACCTGCCAGCCGAACTCGGCAATGCGCTTGATGCCGTCTTCAGAAAACGACAGCGATACGCCTTCGGTGGCTAATAACGCAATATATTGCTCGGTTAACGACGCATCAGGTTCGGTCAGAATCCGTACAAAATCATCGGCTGAAAGCGCATCCAGTTCAACGCGAATAGGGAATCGGCCTTGCAGTTCGGGAATTAAGTCCGATGGTTTGGTTAAATGAAATGCGCCCGATGCGATAAACAAAATATGGTCGGTTTTGATCGTGCCGTGTTTGGTGCTGACGGTGGTGCCTTCAACCAACGGCAGCAAATCGCGCTGTACGCCCTCGCGGGAGACTTCGCCGCCGCCCACTTCAGAACGTTTGCATATCTTGTCGATTTCGTCCAGAAACACGATGCCGTTTTGCTCGACAGATTCTACTGCACGTAAGCGGATGTCGTCTTCATTGACCAGTTTGGCTGCTTCTTCATCCTGTAAAACTTTCAGGGCTTTGTCGATTTTCATTTTGCGGGAGCGGGTTTTGCCCGAGCCCAGATTCTGGAACATACCTTGCAGTTGGCTGGTCATTTCTTCCATGCCGGGAGGCGCCATGATTTCAACGCCCACCGGCGCAAGATGTACGTCGATTTCAACCTCCTTGTCATCCAGGTCGCCCTCGCGTAATTTCTTGCGCATTTTTTGACGGGTGGCTTCTTCGGTGTCGGACAGCATGCCGCCATTTGCCCGGGGCAACAAAATATCCAGAATCCGGTCTTCGGCGGCTTCAAAAGCCTTGTTTTCAACCTTGTCCATTTCCAGAGTGCGGGTCAGTTTGACGGCGGTATCGACTAAATCACGAATAATCGAATCGACATCACGGCCTACGTAGCCGACTTCGGTGAATTTGGTGGCTTCAATTTTAATGAAAGGCGCGTTGGCCAGACGCGCCAGGCGACGGGCAATCTCAGTCTTGCCGACGCCGGTAGGGCCGATCATTAAAATATTTTTAGGAGTGATTTCTTCACGCAGGGCAGGGCCAACCTGTTGACGGCGCCAGCGGTCGCGTAGTGCAATGGCGACGGAACGCTTGGCATTGGCTTGGCCGACAATATGTTTGTCGAGCTCGCTTACAATTTCTTTTGGGGTCAATTGGGTCATGTGTTTACTCGTTAGGTTTAGCGTCGAGTTCGTCTATACGCTTCAAAGGTCAAAGGCTCTTTGGATCGAAAGAGCGCTCATTCGGTTCCGCATCCAGTTCTTCAATACGCAAATTATGGTTGGTATAAATACAGATGTCAGCGGCGATATTCAAGGACCGCTCGACAATTTCGCGGGCGCTAAGATTGGTGTTTTCCAGTAATGCACGAGCAGCAGCCTGGGCAAAAGCGCCGCCGGAGCCTATTGCCATCAAATCGAATTCAGGTTCGATCACGTCACCGGTACCGGAAATAATCAATGAAGTTTTGGCATCGGCAATGGTCAGCAAGGCTTCCAGTTTGCGTAAGGCGCGATCGGTACGCCAGTCCTTAGCCATTTCTACCGCAGCACGGGTTAAATTGCCGCGATGCTTTTCCAGCTTGCCTTCAAAATGCTCAAATAAAGTGAAAGCATCCGCAGTCGCACCGGCAAAACCGGCGATGACTTTATCGTTATATAAGCGGCGGACTTTGCGCGCATTGCCTTTCATTACCGTGTTGCCCAATGTGACTTGGCCGTCGCCGCCGATCACAACTTTGTCGCCTCGACGAACGGAAAGTATTGTTGTTCCTCTAAAACTCACTTTAGCACCTTAAAATTACCGATATAGACGGCTGATTTTACATGGTCTGAATTTAAATGTGCGAAAAAATACCAGCCGCATTATATTAATATTCGGGATTCTATTTAGTTAAGGCTTAGAAAAATTATGCTACGCTGAGCAAAATACTAAGAAGAGAGGCACGCTAAATGGACGCACTGGACCAAATATCAACAACTCTGGCATTATCCATGGGGCTGGCGTGGGCCAGCGGCATAAACCTGTACGCGACGCTGTTCACGCTGGGCTATCTGGCCAATACCGGCAATATCGATTTGCCGCCGGATTTAGAGATAGTCGCTAACCCAATGGTCATGGCTGCGGCGGGACTGATGTATTGTGTCGAGTTTTTTGCCGATAAAGTACCCGGCGTTGATACCGGCTGGGATGCGATCCATACCTTTGTCCGCATTCCGGCAGGAGCGATGCTGGCCGCCGGAGCCATTGGCGACTTGAATCCCGCCGTTGAGTTAGCTGCAGCCATCATGGGCGGCAGTCTGGCGGCAGGGTCGCATGCGACCAAGGCCGGAAGCCGGGTGATGATTAACGCCTCGCCGGAACCCTTTAGTAACTGGGCGGCATCGATCAGCGAGGATGTCGTGGTAATCACCGGCGTCTGGGCGTGCATTAATCATCCGCTCTTGTTCTTGATAGCGCTGGCGTTATTTATCCTGCTGATGATCTGGCTGCTGCCGAAAATATGGACAGGCATAAAGCGGGTATTCGGTTTTATTGTTAACGGGTTCAGAACAGAAAATCCGGCGATAGATCAGAATTCACCGCAATAAAAAAACATTATTTATTGACTGGCGGCAGATAATCGAGTCTAATGGCGCTCTTTTGTAGTTCCGCCCAGGTAGCTCAGTCGGTAGAGCAGAGGACTGAAAATCCTCGTGTCGACGGTTCGATTCCGCCCCTGGGCACCACTGCAAAAAAACGCAACACCTCAAAATGCCCAGGTAGCTCAGTCGGTAGAGCAGAGGACTGAAAATCCTCGTGTCGACGGTTCGATTCCGCCCCTGGGCACCATGAATTTCAAAGGCTCCGATCTGATCGGGGCCTTTTTTATTTGTGCTTTCCGGTCCTCCTCTGGGCCGAGCGGTGTCTAGTTCGGTTATGCTCTGTCATATTCGCCGCCTACAAAACGCCCATTCTTTCCGCAAAACGGCAATGAGACACCCAACAGTCATCGTGATCGGTGCGACCAGAAGAGTTTTTCCGAAGCTTAAAACACGAGCAACTTAACCACAAGAAATTCAGAACTAAAGAAGTGGCTAAGCTGAGTATTATTGATCATTTGGCTTTTTATAATTTTATAATGGTAAACGCGCGCACTCAAAATTAAGCTATCAATCCCCGCTGGAATTTGAGCGGGATCCTATAAGAAGACTGCTTAAGAAAGTATCCGGTTTTAGTTGATCATTACATATTTCTATGCGGCCCACTATGTAGACTCATTAAGGAAAGAGAATATATCGCGGAGTTTTTTATCCAGCTGCTAAAATCCTCGAAGATCAGTCGCAGAACATTTTTTGAACGTTACAAATGCCCACAAAAGAAAACCAGATCGAACAAGGCTTAATTCATAAGTTGACCGATCTTAAGTACATCTACCGCGATGACATCCGCGACAAGGCCGCGCTTGAGCAAAACTTTCGCCAGAAGTTTGAGGCCTTAAACCGCGTTCACCTAACAGATGCAGAATTCGCCCGCCTGCGTGATGAAATCATTACCACTGACGTCTTCACCGCTTCACAGGCCTTGCGCGAGAAGGGCAAATTTACCCGCGAAGACGGCACCCCGCTGGAATACATGCTGGTTAATCTGCGCGATTGGTGCAAGAACGAATTTGAAGTTATCAATCAACTGCGCATCAACACTGACAACAGTCACCACCGCTACGACGTTATCCTGCTGATCAACGGCTTGCCGCTGGTACAGATTGAGCTGAAAACGCTGCAAATCAGCCCACGCCGCGCCATGGAGCAGATCGTTGACTACAAAAACGAACCCGGCAACGGCTACACCAACTCGCTGCTCTGTTTCATGCAGTTGTTCATCGTCAGCAACGAAAACGACACCCGCTACTTTGCCAACAATCGCAACCAGCACTTCAGCTTTAACGCGGAAGAGCGCTTTTTGCCCATCTACCAGCACGCCGACGAGAAAAACAACAAAATCGCCCACCTGCACGACTTTGCCGACGACTTCCTCGCCAAATGCACCTTGGGGAAATTGATCAGCCGCTATATGGTTCTGGTGCAAAGCGAGCAAAAAATCCTCATTATGCGCCCCTACCAAATCTATGCGGTCAAGGCCATTGTTGACTGTATCCACCAGAATCGCGGTAACGGCTATATCTGGCACACCACCGGCAGCGGCAAGACGCTCACCTCGTTCAAGGCCTCCACCTTGCTGAAAGACAACCCCGACATCGAAAAATGCCTGTTCGTGGTGGACCGTAAAGACCTCGACCGCCAGACCCGCGAGGAATTCAACAAATTCCAGGAAGGCTGCGTCGAGCACAACACCAACACCGAAGCCATGGTGCGCCGCATGTTGTCGGACGACTACGCCGACAAGGTGATCGTCACCACCATCCAGAAGCTGGGCCTGGCGCTGGACGAAAACAGCAAGCGCAACCAATCAAAACAAAAAGAGGGCAAACAGACCTACAAGGAGCGCCTCGAACCCCTGCGCGATAAGCGCGTGGTCTTTATCTTCGACGAATGCCACCGCTCCCAGTTTGGTGAAAGCCATAAGGCCATCAAAGAGTTCTTCCCCAAGGCGCAATTGTTCGGCTTTACCGGCACGCCGATCTTTGATGAAAACGCCAGCTATCAGCAGATCGATGGTAATGTCGGCTCCTTTAAAACCACCCAAGACATCTTCGAAAAACAGCTGCACGCCTACACCATCACCCACGCCATTGAAGACAAAAATGTGCTGAGTTTCCACATCGACTACTTTGGCAAGGAGGGCGACAAGAAACCCAAAAAGGGCCAGACCTACCCAGCAGAAGCAGTTGTGAATTCCATACTGGAAAAACACGACAACGCCACCGATCACCGTCGCTACAACGCCATACTGGCAACTGCCTCCATCAATCATGCGATTGAATATGTAGAGGCCTTTAAAACTATTCAGGCGCAAAAACAGGCCGAGGATGAAAACTTCCAGCCGCTGAAAATCGCCTGCGTCTTCTCGCCACCGGCAGAAGGCAACAAAGACGTGCAGCAGCTACAGGAAGACCTGGCAACAGAGAAAGAAGATAACCAACAAGAGCCGGAGCAAAAGAAGGCCGCGCTCAAGACCATTATTGACGACTACAACCGCCAATACGGTAGCAATCACACCATCAACGAATTCGACAGCTACTATCAGGACGTGCAGCAGCGCATCAAGGATCACAAATACCCCAATGCCGACTTGCTGCGTAAAGGTCAAGAGAAGATCGACATCACCATCGTGGTGGATATGCTGCTCACCGGCTTCGACTCCAAATACCTCAACACCCTGTACGTGGATAAAAACCTCAAACACCACGGCCTGATACAGGCCTTGTCGCGCACCAATCGCGTGCTCAACGACAGCAAGCCCTGGGGCAACATCCTCGACTTTCGCTATCAGGAAGACGAAGTGAATGACGCCATTGAAATGTTCTCTGGTTCAGCCAAAGACCGGGCGCGGGAAATCTGGCTGGTCGATCCCGCCCCTGTGGTAGTGGAACAGTACCAAGCCGCCGTGGGCAGTCTGGAAACCTTTATGACCGCCAAAGGGCTGGCCTGCGAACCCTCGCAAGTGGTCAACCTCAAGGGCGACACCGCCAAGGCGGAATTCATCAACCACTTTAAAGAGCTGCAAAAGCTCAAGACCCAACTGGAGCAATACACCGACCTCGATGACGACAGTAAGCAGACCCTCGAAGAAAAATTCCCTACCGATACCCATCGGGGCTTCAAGGCCGCCTATCTCGACACCTATCAGGAACTCAAGCGCAAACAGGGCAAGGGCGACGAAGCCGAAGCCGCCGTGCAGCAACTGGAATTCGACTTGGTGCTGTTCGCCTCCAGCCTCATCGACTACGACTACATCATGGGGCTGATCGCCAAATCCACCCAGAAGACCGGCAAGCAGAAAATGACCCGCGCCCAGCTCATCGAGTTGATCAGCGCCAACGCCAACCTGATGGAAGAGCGCGAAGAGATTATCGCCTATATAAGCAGCCTGAAAACCGGCGAAGCGCTCAATGAAAAAGAGATCCGCGCAGGCTATCAGGCCTTCAAGGCACAAAAGGCCGCCGCCGATCTGGCCAAGCTCGCCAACAAACACGGCCTGAAAACCGCAGCTCTGCAAGATTTTGTCGATGCCATCATGAGCCGCATGATTTTCGACGGCGAACAGCTCACCGACCTGCTTAGCCCCCTGGGGCTGGGTTGGAAAGCTCGGCGAGAAGCCGAACTGGCATTGATGGCAGACCTGGTGCCCTATCTGCAAAAACTCGCAGGCGGGCGGGAAATATCGGGGTTAAATGCATATGAGTAAACTACCCGACAACACCCAAGCAAGCTTTAACTTGCTACTGCAACAGATTCAGCAAGCGCGGCAGAAAGTGTTGGCGCAGGTCAACACGGCGCTGATTGACCTCTATTGGCAGGTTGGCAAAACCATTAGCGACAAAGTGCAATCCGAAACGTGGGGCAAAGGCGTGGTGCGCGAGTTGGCGCAATACATCGCGCAAAATGCCCCGGACATAAAAGGTTTTTCCGATAAAAACCTGTGGCGCATGAAGCAGTTTTACGAAACCTACGCCACCGATGAAAAACTCTCATCATTGGTGAGAGCATTGCCGTGGACGCATAACACTGTAAGCGCCCAACCGTGCCATCTAATCAAGCCCAATAGAAACTGGCATCCTCTGCATTTTTTGAAGAGGATACAACATGGCCTTATCAGTCCATTGGAAAACCCATATCGACACTTGGCAAAGCAGTGGTTTGTCGCAAGCGGCGTACTGTCGACAGCACCAACTCACCTACAACACATTTTCAGCGCGACTGTGTGAGTTCAGGGCGCAGGCTAAAACCTCGCCATCGGCGCCTCCTCAGTTACTGCCGATCCATGTGCAACCGCAGTCCTTGCCTGAGGTCAGCCTGGTTCTGCACCATGCCCGAGGTCATCGGCTGGAATTGCCTGCGGGTGTGTCCGCATCTTGGCTGGCGGAGTTCTGGCGATGCCTGGGTTAATCGAAGTACCGGCGCAAATCTGGTTGGCCGTGGCGCCGGTCGATATGCGCCGTGGCATCGATGGCTTATCGTCGATTGTGCAGCAAGCGTTAGGGCATTCGCCGTGCGCAGGATCGGCCTTTGTGTTTCATAATCGC
>JAGXGY010000029.1 GCA_024636505.1 Methylobacter sp.
CAATCAAATCATCAATAAAAACGGCATCTCGTCGAGCGATGCGACCACTTATAATCTCGCCGCCGCCGAAGACTGGGCGGCAGGCGCGGATGCGGCGGTAACCGTTACCGACTTGACCGGCAACGGCATCACCGTCGGCAACGTTGCGATTCCTGCAATCACCAACGCGACCTACGACACGGGTAGCGGCGCATTGGTCGTAACCGGAACGGGATTTCTTAGCGCAAGCGGCGCGGCTAACGACATAGATTTATCAAAGCTGACGTTTACCGGCTTGGCGAATGCTACTTATACCCTGACCACGGCAACGGACGTTGAAGTCACCTCGACCACTAGTTTTACCGCTACCTTAAGCGGTGCCGATAAAACCGCAGTCAACGCGTTGCTTGATAAATCCGGGGCAACTGCCAGCGACACCAGCACTTATAATTTAGCTGCAGCGGAAGACTGGGCAGTGGGTGCTGATCCGACGGTTACCGTTGCCGACGCCACGGGCAATAGTATTAATGTTACGCTTTATGTAGCGCCATCATCCGGCGGAACGTCTACACCAACCCCCACCACCACTACCGAAACCGTGGATGGGGTAACCGTCTCCGATTCGACGACGACCACCACAACGACCGTGACCGATCCGACCACCGGAACGGTGACGACAGTCGCCACGGAAACCGTTACCAAGACGGTCCCCATTATCACTGACACGCGCACGGATGAAGACGCAAGCACGCCTCAAGCCGACATTCCGCTGGTCAGCAACAGCGACGGCGAAACGGTTCTCAGGGCCAGCCTGCCGGTTGGGATCGGATTATCATCGGAGGAGGTTAAAACCACGACCAGCACGACACTGACTTTACGCGAAAAACTGATTGCGGCCTCTGAATCGCGCACTCAACAATCGTCATTCCTAGGCATACTCGGTAATGGTATCGATAAATACGTGCCGGGCGTGAACGACGAGACTCAGGTTACCGTGCGCACGATTACTTTCCAAAGCGATCCGACCCAAACCGCCGCGCCGACCGATCCGGTCATTATCAACGGCGCGACCGGCACCGGCGAAAGCGATAGCGCTCATCCCAACCGGCAGGAAGCCTTGGTCATCGACGTGCGCAATTTGCCATCCGACACGGTGTTGCAACTCAATAATGTGGAGTTCGCCATTATCATTGGTGCAGCCCGTGTGACCGGCGGTAATGGGCAAAACTTTGCGGTCGGCGATGACGCGGCCCAGTACATCGTATTGGGTGCGGAAGATGACGAACTGCATGGCGGTGGCGGCAATGATTATATCGGCTCCAGAGGCGGCGATGATAAGCTTTTTGGCGGCGACGGCGACGACACGCTTTATGGCGGCGATGATAATGACACGCTGGACGGCGGTGCGGGCATGGATTTCATTATTGGCGGCAAGCACAGCGATACAGCTACTTTTAGCGGTTCCAGCGACCGCTATCAAATCAGCTACGAATACGGCCAGATTGTGGTCAGATCATTGGATGACCCCACCAATATTGACACGGTTGTCAATGTTGAAACTCTTCAGTTTGCTGACAAGAGTATCAGTGTTACCCACACCCTTGAACTATCATGGATTGCGACGCTCTATCAACAAGTTCTGGGTCGCCAGGCCGATTTGGGCGGATTCCAGTATTGGTCTAAAACCTCTACCAATGGGCTATCGGATGGAAACATTGCATTAGATTTTCTGCGGTCAACCGAGAGCCAACAAAAAACCGGGCTAAATTTTGACAATTTGGATATCGCCGCCAAGGTTGAATTTATGTATACCCAAATGCTTGGACGGCCTTCTGAAGCGTCAGGTAAGGCTTATTGGCTGCAACAGTTCGAACAGGGAGCCGGCTTGAGTGATATTGCCGGGAACTTTGTTCATTCAGTTGAGCTGACTGGAAATTATCTTGCGCCGGAAGGATGGGATTTTATCGTTTAAAATTTATTTTCAAGGGCAACGTGAACGTATTTCAGGCAAAAAAAAGCCCTGCATTTTCATGTAAGGCCTTGATTTTATTGGTGGGGCGTCAGGGATTCGAACCCTGGACCCATGGATTAAGAGTCCACTGCTCTACCAACTGAGCTAACACCCCAATAACCGGCCATTGTAAAGGATTTATGGGGTTAATCCAAGAATAAAATGTCCTTTGTCCTGCTCGCCGTGTGCGTTTTAACGGGTTTTTAGTGTAATTTATCCAGTGCTCCGGATAACTCCTGACTGAATTCACTCAGAATGTGGTTCAATGCGTTGACGGTAGATGGGTAGGATGAATCATCTAATGGACGTTCAATTTTTGTGCGGCCATTGCTTAGCAGGGTATGGTTCTTTTCGTTTATGATCGACCAGCTGGCTTCAAGATTGGCGCTCTGTTCAGGGCGGGTATCGAACCTGATAATGTCTATGACGATGCGATAATCAACTGTTCCGTAGGCGCTCCAGGGATAGGCCCTGATCAGGTTATCTGCTTGTAATATCGCTAGGTTATGGGTTAGCACTTGCACGATATTATTTTTTAAAGGCGATGCCCATTGATGAAATTCGGCAATTTTTACGCTGTTATCCGGCAGGCGGGTGACGATTTTTTTGCGCTCCAATAACGCCGGTATGGAGATAGGACCTATGCCGATATGGCGTTTTTTTTCTGTTGTCGTTGAGAATGAAGGTGCTTCGCTGAGCGGTTCTAATAGATAAAACCGGGTGGGCGGCGTCGATAGGCATGCCGATAGCAGGATGCAGGGGAGTAATATGAACCATTTTGAGGGTTGATTTGCCATAGTTACTGCTCTTGTTTGCCGCGAATTAATGCGCTGGGATTTTGTTCCAGATAATCGGCCAGTTGTTTGACCGAGCTTGCCGCCTGGGTCAGTTCTTGGAGCAATTGATCCAGTTCGTAGTGGGTGGTTGAGCCGGGTTCCAGCGTGCTTAATAGTTGATGTGCCGAAGCCATGGTTTTGTCGGCGGTATCCAGTGTGCCTTGAGCGGTCGCCAGCATCCCGGTTGCCGCTGTTGAGGCGCCTTGCAATGCTTGCAGGGTTTTATTGGCTTCAGTCGTTAAGCCTTCCAACGGCAGTTTGGCGACTTTATCCATGATGATATTGGCCGAATGGGTGAATTGATCCAAGGAGCTGGCGGTAGTGGGAAACTCGGGATAGACGCTGTGATTGTCGCTCAACACAATTTTGCTTTTCGGGCGAAAATCAAGGTCGACCAGCAGTTGTCCGGTCAACAGGCTGCCGGTTTGCAATTGCGCCCGCAGGCCCTTGTTAATCAGTTGCGCCATAATGTCTTTATCGCTGATATGGTTCTGGTTGTTGATTTCTTTGATGCGATCCGGTTCCAGCTCAACGATCACCGGAATGTGGATTTCAGCGGTCTTTTTATCCAGTTCCAGATTGATGTCGGTGACTTTGCCGATCGGAATGCCGCGCAGTTGTACCGGTGCGCCTACGGTTAAACCGCGTACCGAGCCGTTAAAATACATGACGTATTTTAAGGTATTTTGATAAACCACTTCGGTCGATAGCGTGTAAGTATCGTACAGTGGGAAAATGCTGTTTTCAGCTCGGATATCTTCACTGCTGTCTTTTACCGAAGCGCGAAACGCAATGCCGCCGCTTAATAAGGAAATCAGCGGGCCGGTTCTGACTTTAAAACCATCGGCGCTGGCGGATAAATCGACGCCGCTGTCTATCCAGAAGCGGGTGTTTTTCCTGACGAATTGATCGTAGGGTTTGTTGATGAAAATGGTTAAGCGTATCGCATCCGCTTCTTCAGATAGCTTGTGGCTGAGCACTTCGCCGACGATGATGCCGTGAAAATTGATCGGCGTTCCCGGTTTCATCGAGCCCAGATTATTGGTTTCCAGAATGAAGTGAGAGCCTTCGGCATTGCTTTTTAACAAGGGTGGGGTGGTTAAACCGGTAAAATCATATTGCCTGGAACCCTCGCCAGGTTTGATTTCTATATAAGGCCCGGAAAGCAGTGTGCTTAGCCCGGAAATTCCGCCCAAGCCTACTTGCGGACGCACTACCCAGAAGCTGGTATTCGCGTTTAAATAGTTTTGCGCACTGCTGTTCATTTGCGCGGTAACCCGGATGGTTTTTAAATCGTCGCTAATGGAGATCGCGGTGACTTTGCCGATTTCCACATTCAGGTATCTGATTTTGGTTTTATCGACTTCCAGACCTTCTGCGGTAGGAAAGCTGATGGTGATAACCGGGCCTTTTTCATGGTAGGATTTTGCGATCAGCCAACCGCTGACTAGCAGGGCAATCACCGGCAAAAACCACACCAGCGGCAATTCGGATTTTTTATTGATGATCATCTCTGAAGCATCAGGATCGATAAAGTCGTTCATGTTAGTGCTGCTTATCCCATAGTAAACGTGGATCGAAATTTTTCGCGGCAAACATGGTCAATACCACGACCGCCGCAAATGCGGTCGCCGCAGGCCCTGCGATAACCTGCGCTACACCGCCCATGTCAACTAAAGACACCAGAATTGAAATCATAAAAATATCCAGCATCGACCAGCGGCCCACAAAAGCGATAATACGGTAGAGGATAGTCCATTTTTTTGCATGGCCTTGCCAGCGATAATGCACGTTGAGTAATAACAGGCTGATCCCCAATAGTTTTAACAAGGGTACCAGAATGCTGGCGACAAAAACCAGCAGGGCTATAGGCATCATATTGCCGTTAATTAACGCGATAATGCCGCCGATAATGGTGTGCGGCTCACCGGTACCTAAGCTGGTGACAGTCATAATCGGGAAAATATTGGCCGGAAGATACAGGCAAAAGGCGCTCAGCAGCAATGCGGCAGTGCGTTGCAAGCTATGTGGCAGGCGTGGGTGTAAGCGGCTGCCGCATAACGGGCAATGCCGGTTTTTGTCTGATTGTGTCGATAAACAACCGCAGTCATGGCAACGGATAAAGCCTTGGCTCAGCGCGGTCTTTTTGGCGTTCATTTTCTTAACTGCCCGATTCTTTGCCAGAATAAAACTTTATCCAGGCTGGTCGCCAGCATCCCGGTGACAATCAGCAAGGCCACAAACGCGTAGAGTCCGAAACCGAATATAAGTTCAGAGGTGGAGGCCAGTTTAACGCAGGCGACAATAATACCCAGCAGATAAATTTCCAGCATCGCCCATTCATCGAGGTGCTGCAGCCAGCGCATCCAATGCCCCAGATACCGGCTTGGCCGATTAAAATACAGGTGCGCACTGATCAACAAGGATAAGATAACGTTCAGTATCGGAAACAAAATGCTAAATAAACACACCAGCACCGCGACTCCCCACAGCTGTTCTTCAAATAATGCCGCGACGCCCGACCATAATGTGCCGTCTTTGCTATTGCCCAGCATTTTTATGCCGACCAGAGGCATTAAGTTGGCCGGAAAAATCAATATTAATCCGGCGACAGACAAGGCAAAAGTACGTTCGATACTTTGTTTACACGGCCGTTGCAGCAGACAGGCGCAACGGGGACAGCGCGCCTTGTCACCGACCACAGGCGTGGCCGGGTTAAGCAATAAGTCACACTCGGGGCAGGCGGTGAGTTTTGTTTGGGTCATATTGCGAGGCAATGTTTGGTGTGTGGCAGCTATTATCCCTGTCAAATCGCCGCTTGTCATTTTTAGCAAAAAAGCGAATGCGGCGCGGTGTAATTCATACAAGTTAGCGCATGGACAGGATTGTGGGAGCGACGCCCACGTCGCGATGAGGGCGTTGCTCCCACTAAATGAAACCTGCGGATGTCAATCCCGGGTTGCAATAGCTCAGAACTGTCGATAAAGTTCAGTCAATTATTCCATTAATCCGCAAAGAGGTCGCCACATGAAAACGCATTTTTACGCCCTGGGCTTGTTAGCCGTGTTGTTTTGTTGGTCGGCATCGGCGGCCGATCTTGATCGGTCAGCGGTACAGCAATTGCTTGCCGCCGCAGATAACAGTCATCCTGCACAATTACGACGAAAAGATCTGACCGGACTGGATTTATCCGGCCTGGACTTCAGGAATGCCGACTTATGGGGTTCGGATTTGCGCAACGCCAATTTAACCAACAGCGATTTATCCGGCCTGAATCTGGATTTAACGGTGATGTCCAAAATCAATCTTGCCGGCGCTAACCTGTCCAATACCAGTATTTTCGGCGTACACATGGGCGGCGCTAATTTGAGCGGCGCCAATCTGACCGGCAGCCGGTTTATCGCTAATCTGGATCGTGCCGA
Source organism: Methylobacter sp. (assembly GCA_024636505.1). Classification (GTDB taxonomy): domain Bacteria; phylum Pseudomonadota; class Gammaproteobacteria; order Methylococcales; family Methylomonadaceae; genus Methylobacter_A. The sequence goes on from JAGXGY010000029.1 coordinate 6,249, forward strand.
CCTTAGCCATGCTAATCTGTCCGATGCCAACTGGGGCGTTGATATGAAGAACCAGCCTATGGGTTTAATGCGGGTCAGTTTGAATAATGTCAATTTATCGGGCGCCAATCTGGCCGATGCCGACCTTAACCGTGCGTTGATGCGTCATGCCAATCTGGTCGGCAGTGTGCTGAAAAATACGGTGTTATTTGGTGCTGATCTTTCCGGGGCCGATTTGACCGGGGCCGATTTGTCGGGGGCGGATTTATCCGAAAGTAAATTAGACGGTGTTAATTTTACCGGTGCTAACCTGACAGGCACACGGTTTGGTGTCGTGAATAATAAAGCTGTTTTGCAAGGTTTGAATTCAGCCAAAAATCTCGATGCGGCAATTTTTGATTGATGCAATGCGATAAGCAAAAAGGGCGGGGCAACCGGCAGTCGCCCTTACAAGATACCAAAATGATCAGCCATTCTTATGTTGCGCTCTCAATAACGCATTGACATCCACCCCCAGCTAAAGCAAGGGGATTCCTTAGTACAGCCCTCCATGCCCGAAGGGGACGACTCTGAAAATCGTCTTACTTCACGCCATCTCAGTTACCCTGATGGCAGGAGATACGTAGCAACAGCGTACCCAACAAAAAAAATTATAGATGATAAACAACCAAAGTCAACAGCATCCTTATATCCCCGCCCTGAAGAGCAAAGCTATCTACACAAATATGGTAACAAATTGATATTAATGAGATTTTATTAAAAGCCATCTTTAATAAATTTCAATGCAATCAATTGGCTGTAAAGATGTGTAGATAGCTTTGCCTGAAGAGACGGGGCTTTAGGTAAAATCTGCCGCCGGTACCGGCTTGCTGGCGACATAGCCCTGATAGCTATCGCACCTTTGTGCCGCAAAAAGTCTAGCTGCTCCTGTGTTTCCACGCCTTCCGCAAGGACTTTAAATCCCAGAATATGCCTCATCGCAATAATGGTGGCGGTGATTTCCATGTCATGTGTGTAATTGACTCGGTCGTCTGTCCGCTAAAAACCGGTGCGCAAGCCTGCATAAACCGCCGCGCCGTTAAAACTAAAGTCGCGAAGTTCGGCGGTGCGTTCATCGGTGAGGTTCTCGCCACGCAAATAGACCTCGGTTTTTGGCGTTAGCCGGTAGTTTAACAGGGCATTGATACGCGGCGCACTCTGAGCCCGAAATTGATTGGCGACATCAAACCAGTAACCGCTATGGACAGTCAACTCCACCCGAAAGGTTAAGGGCGGCAGCAATTGCAGTTCATTCCAGAATACGCTTTGGTGCTCGGGTCTGACGGGGATATATAATTTTGTCGCCGGGTTTTTGGCGTTCATGTAGCTGTAAGTCAGGCCGCTCTGCCAGATGTCCGACCAGCGGTGCTGCGCCTGCATTTCCGCGCCCCAAACATCCGCTTCCTGCACGTTGCCGGCCCTGATGATGCCGGTTCTTGAATCCAGTTGCATAGTGATCATTTGCCGATAATGCTGATAATAGCTGCTGATTTTGACGTCGCTTTCGGGCAATGGCTGCCAGCGCCAGCCTAGTTCGCCGCCGACATTGTGTTCGCCTTGTAGCGCCTGATTGCCGAACACCGGGTGCGTCGATTCGTTGACGCCGGGCTGGCGGTAACCGGTGCCGCCGTTGGCCCAGACGCTCATCTGTCGTGGCAATGAGCGGTTCACGCCCAGCGTAAACACCTGATGATTGCCGTAAGTGTCGCCTTGGTCGAAACGGCCTCCGGCGCTCCATTGCCAGTCGCCCAGGATTAATTCCCCACGCACGTTCGGGCTGATCACGGTTTGTTTGGCCGGTAAATTCAGTCCTTGTTGGTGTTGGGTATTGACGCCCCACACCAGCAGGGCTTGATCTTGATTGTCTGCGCCCAACGGCAAACGGTGGCTGTTTTTCCAGTCGAGCATCAATAACTGGCTGGTCAGTGTAAACGGGCTGATCGCGGTGGTTTGCATTTTTTGCCGGTCCTGGGTAAAGCCGAATTGCAGCGAACTGTTCCAATACCTCGCCAGATCGTACTGGCCGCGTAACTGCGCCACCCAGGTTTCATCGGAAAGTTTGCCTTGTGCATCGTCCACCCAGCCTATCGTGCGTCTGGGCAACTTCAAACCGGGACCGTCGATGTTTTCACTTGTACGTACAAAATACAACGACGCTTCCAGCCCGCCCCGGCTGAATTCTTTGGACCAGTTGGCCGACGCATGGGTCATGCCGAAATCGTCGCGTTCGGCGCCGCCTTGCGCCTGGCTGATGCCGCTGAAAACATCGCTACGCCCGACCACGGCGGAAAAATCTCCGGCGCGGGTAGACCAGCCGCTGCCCGCACTGCTGCGTAGCGTGTCGTAGCTGCCGCCTTCAACATGAAAGAAGCCGGTCTTATCCTGGATATGCCGGGTTTGCAAATGAATAGCGCCGCCGAGCGAGCGACTGCCGTGCCGTTCGCCGCCCGGGCCTCGCGTTACCGTTACCCGGTCGAAAGCATCCAGCGCATAGTGGCTTAAGGAGTAAAATCCGGCAAAGTTGGCAAACAGAGGCACGCCGTCTAACGTCAGCAGTCCCTGACCGCCGCCGCCCGCGCCGCGCAAACTCATGCCGGTCACCATCTGGCCGCTGCCCTGGTTGAGCATCAGGCCGCTTTGCCCCCTCAATACGCCGTTAACATCGCTCATTCCGCTAGCCTGTAGCGCCTCCCGGTCGATCTGGTTGCGCATACGCGGCGGTTCGATCAATTCAGGGTAGGTCAGGTCGTCGTAAACCATTACCGGCGGCAGTGAGATTTGGTCGTCAGCGGCCATGGCGCGGGCTGAGAGACCTAATAAAAGCGCCGCAACTAGCGGAAAGTTTTTCTGACGCTGGCTAATGAGTGAGTTCATCTGGTTTTTCCGGCATTTGACTGCGCTACGATGAGTGCTGATACAGTACAATATTTATAACTTATTTTTATTACCATGAAAGACTGAGTACTCGCCGCTGAAAAGGCAAAACGCTGTTTTTACCTTTCACAACATCCCGCCTACTTTTGCTGTTGCTTGGCTATCAACACGCGCGCCACCCTACGCAGCCCATCAGAGGAAATATCCAAACCGAACGGCGCGCCCAGCTTTTCAAGCTCATACATCACGTCGGTGGCGGCGATAAACGTGATATAACGCAAGCCCTGTATGCCGGGCTGTTCTTTGGCAATGGTTTTTAAGGTCGGGGTCAGACGCACCCAGGTGTCGGTAAAAAACACCCGCACCGGATCGGCGCCGCCTGCATCCTGTTCTTTTAAGCCCGCTTCAAAAGCGGCGCGGGAATCGGCCAAAATCTGCATCAGCGTATCGCGTAAGGCCGGGGATTGGGTGTCGGCGGCGGCTTGCTCAATGGCTGAGCTCAAGAACGTATCCCATTGCTGCCAGGCGGCTTGCCATTGCGCTTGCTCGGTTTCGTTAAAGGCGGGGGCGGGTTTTAACGCGGCCCTTTTCGCGGGGGCATTGAAATTCAGGCTAATACCGATGTTATTGTCTTTGGCGGTGATGTTGCCGAATTTGACCGACTTGAGAATATCTTTAACTTCTGCCGCATTATCTTTGGGCAAAAAATGCGCTAATGATTCTTCGATATGGTTGCGGGACTCGTTTAAATCGATTTTTACCGCACCCAATTTAGGTTCGGCAAAGCGCTTGATTAAATCCTGCAGTTTGTCGATGGTCAGATGGCGACCAGCAGGGTCGTAGGCGGTGGCGCTGATGATCGGAAAACTCAGTACCGAATGTTCGGCATCCAGCGTCGGTTGTTGCAAGGTTTCCAATGTGCCCGCCCATTCCAGAACGGTCAGGCATTGTCCGCCCAGGCGGGTGCCGAATTGCGCCTGCACTTGGTTTAATAGCTTGACTAGGCCGTTGTTGCCGCTAACATCAGGCTTGGACAGCCTTAAATAACTGCAGCTATGACGGTCGTTCCACAATTCGGCAGTCTGGTCTTTGCCGGTGTACAGTTGCGACACCAATACTTTTTTGATCAGGCTGTAATCGATTTGTAAAGGCACGCTGATCCGATTGGCTGAGCTGTTTTGCGCAAACAGCAATAGACCCAACAGGGCGGCAAGGGACTTTTTAGACATAAATTTTCTCCGGCGGGGCTATGGGCTGACGGTTATGGGTTTCGGAACGCTGCTTTTGATCGCAGCAGATTCCAGCGGTTTTTCCGGTATATATTTGGGTCGGGTAAACTGTCGGCCTATAAATAAGTCATTGCTGACGATGGCTATATTTTCCAGCCAGCGCGCTGATAACCGGCAGGCTTGGGAATAAGGCGGATCTTTGCAAAGATCCACGGCACCGTTAGCCGACAGGTTAAAATGCAGGCCGGGCAAGGGCCGTATCCGCATATCGGGCAAGCCTGCGGTGTAATCCATAATACTGGGCTCATTAAAGTTCAGCAAATCGAGTACCCGTTTGGGCGTTTGATACAGCGGCAGGCTGCCGAACTTCACCGGCCCGCGTTTGCCGTCGATAATAATCATCGGCGTGCTGACATAGGATTTAAACATGGCCGGGGTAAAGTCGCTGCGGTTGGTGGTCAACAGCCCCGATTCGACGTAGCCTGCAAAGTTTTCGCCCAAAAAGGGCAGATGATCGCCGAACACTACAATAATGCTTTCCGGGTCGCGTTTACGCACTTCCTTGATAAAGCCCATCAATTCGCGGGTCTTATAATAAATGGTGTTGGCGTAGGCGGGCACTTCGTCAACGTCGGAAGGCGAGCTGACTTTATTGGGTCGACTTTCGCTTAATGGGTAATTCCAGTGACCGAAATAGGTCACGATATAATCCAGAACCGGTTGCTTGGCTTCCAGCGAGTCGGCTATTTTTTCCAGCACCTGGCGGTATAAGGTGCGGTCGGACATGAATTCGCGGTTCATGTCGTCTTTGACAAAATCCTTCAACGACCAGTACGTTTCAAAGCCCATGCGCCGGTAGGCATTAACGCGGTTCCAGAACACCGGCACATTAGGATGCGAGGCGATAGTGCGATAGCCTTTGTCGGCCAGAAGGTGCGGCAAACAGGGCACGTCATTGAGCAGCTGGCGTTCGAACTTGACCGAATTTTTGACCACAGGGAAGCCGCATAACACCTCAAATTCGGAGTTGGCGGTAAAGCCGCCGAAAACCGGGTCCAGCGCATGGGAGTATCCTGCATTCTTCCATAATTCGCGGAACTCCGGCGACAGCGGGTTAGGTTTGTACTTGGCTTTTTTCAGCTCATTGGGGTCCCAGAACGACTCCAGCAACACGATATGCACATTGCGCGGGGTAAAGGCTTTTGTGGCAGCCGGTCTTTCCGGCGCGGTGGCCAGCAAATTATCGGCCGCTTCTTGCGCCATATCGCCATCAGGCACTACTTCAGCGGCGGCAAAATAACGCGCAGTTTCCAATAAGGTGTATAGCGTTGCACCTCGACTGATATAGTTGGAACGCTGATCCCAGACCGAGTTGCCGAAGTAGCCATCCAACGGCGTCAATAGGCTGGCGGGTTTGTAAACAACGGTGATGCTCAGCAAAATGGCAACTAGGCTGGCCAGATAAGCACTCCAGTGACGCATGGTAAAGTTGAACAGCAACAGACTGGCAATCGCGGCCAGCGGTATGGCCGCCGCAAAAAAGCGCCAGCCTTCCAGTATTAACAGCAGCGATTGCAGCGCAAAAACATCGTCAGGCATAATCGGCCCGCCAAAGAATGATATTTTGACCGCATTACCGACATAGAGCAGACCCATCAGCAGGGTGTGAATCACCAGGAAAATCCACGCCCGCCTCGATAAGGCATACAGCACGTAAGCCACAAGCAGTTGCAGCAGAAAATCGTAAGGCACCGATTCAGGTACAATCTGTACATCGAATTTTAAGGTGCTGATCAGGTAATACAATGCATAAAGCAATGTTGTAGAAAGTAGCGGCAATAATTTTAACCATTTTGTCCGTAAATCCCCTTCCTTCAGGTGGGGGATGTAAGGGTGCTCTTGATTTGTCTTTTTCAAAGTTGTATGCTCAATTCGTGCTAATGGCGCTAGTCGCCCTAAGTTAGTATGATTTCATAGCGGCGGGAATCGCCGGTACTGCTAACTGAGGCACTGTTAGCCAAGTCAGAGGGCGTAACCCTCCGTTCTTGCTCGTGCCGTTGACGTTAGAAGCTTCGTCCTTTAGGGCGGGGTAATTCACGCGCGATAGCAAAGGAATATGCTTTTAGGCGAATATCGCTGTATTTGCTGGCATTTCTCTGAGCAATAAAAAACCCGCTAAGCCTTGCGGCTTGCGGGTTTTGTAGTTCTTTGCACGGCTCTGAACCAATGTTTGGTACCGAGGGCCGGAATCGAACCGGCACTGAGTTACCCCAACCGGATTTTGAATCCGGCGCGTCTACCAGTTCCGCCACCCCGGCAAAGAACGTGCATTATAGGCAAGGCTCATTAAAAAAGCCAATCTTTTTTAAAGGTGAATTTAAATGCCTAAGCTGATACTATCGCCCGCTATGAAAAAAAGTGATTTTAACTACCGGTTACCGGAAGCGCTCATTGCGCAAAAACCCTTGGCAGAACGCGATGCCAGTCGTCTGTTGTGCATGGATCGTCATAGCGGACGGATAAGCGACCGGCATTTTACCGATTTTATCGATTTGATCGATCGGCGGGATTTGCTTGTTTTTAATGATACCAAAGTGATTCCGGCCAGATTGTTCGGCAAAAAATCAAGCGGCGGCAAGGTCGAGATTCTTATTGAACGCATTCTGGACGACCATCATGCCATTGCGCATGTCAGATCCAGTAAGTCGGCGAAAGCCGGTACGTTAATAGAGCTGGAGAAGGGCTATGGCTGCGAGGTGTTGGGTCGGGCGGATGACCTGTTTCAGCTCGAATTTAAAGGCGACAGCAGTTTGCTCGGCATATTGGCCCACATCGGTCATATTCCGTTGCCGCCTTATATTACCCGTGAAGACGATCAATCCGATCTGAGCCGCTATCAAACTGTTTTTGCCCGGGAGGCGGGCGCGGTTGCCGCGCCGACCGCAGGCCTGCATTTTGATCAGGCGATGATGGACAAGCTTAAGGCCAAAGGCGTACCAAGGGCTTTTGTGACCTTGCATGTCGGCAGCGGCACCTTTCAGCCGGTCAGGGTGGAGGATTTGTCCGAGCATTTAATGCACAAGGAATATTTTGCGGTGTTGCCGGAAACGGTAGCGGCGGTTCAGCAAGCCAGAGCCAGAGGTGGGCGGGTTGTCGCGATTGGAACGACGGCGGTCAGGGCGTTGGAATCGGCATCGAAAAACGGACAGCTTGAAGCCGGTTTTGGCGATACCGATTTGTTTGTTACCCCCGGTTATCCATTCAAATCGGTCGATGCGATGCTGACCAACTTCCACCTGCCCGAGTCCACCTTGCTGATGCTGGTTTCAGCGTTTGCAGGTGTAGAGCCTGTTATGAACGCCTACAGTCATGCTATCGATGAATCTTACCGGTTTTTCAGTTACGGCGATGCGATGTTTTTGGCTTAGCTTTTCAACGCCGAAAACAGTGGAAACGCTGAAAAAGAGGGTTGGTTTATCGGCGCGGGCGTAACATCAGTTCTTAATGCCAATGCCTTTATACAAAAGGTAAAGGCTAAACGATGTTAAGGTGATAATAAATCCGCCGGTAATGATAAAACTCAGCTGAATATCAATATCGGTCACGCCTAGTAAGCCGTAACGAAAGGCATTGACCATATATAAAATAGGATTTCCCATCGAGACAGTCTGCCAAACACCGGGCAGCATATCCACCGAATAGAAGACGCCGCCCAGATAGCTTAACGGGGTTAATACAAAGTTCGGAATAATCGAAATGTCGTCGAAACTCTCGGCGAGTATTGCATTGATAAAACCGGCCAAAGCAAAGACAGTGGCTGTCAGCACGGCGATAGCCAAGGTAATCGGGATATTATTAACCTTAATATCGGTAAATAGCAGCGATATTAAGGCTACTACCACGCCTACCAGTAGTCCGCGAACAATACCGCCACTAATATAGCCGCTCAGAATTATCCAGTTAGGTATCGGGGCAACCAGCAATTCTTCAATATTGTGCTGGAATTTGCTCGAGTAAAATGAAGATACGACGTTGGCGTAGGAATGGCTGATCACCGACATTAAGATAATACCGGGGACGATATAGTCCATGTAGCTGGTGCCGCTGATCGTGCCGATGCGGTCGCCGATCAGTTTGCCGAAAATCAAAAAATACAGCGCGGTGGTAATCGCTGGCGGCAGTAAGGTTTGCGGCCAGATGCGGATAAAGCGGAATATCTCCTTGGTGACAATGGTTCTAAAAGCAATGCAATAATTCATCGTTTGACACCTGTCGGATTTGAGTCGATTAAATCCATAAATAACTGTTCGAGCCGGTTGGTCTTGTTTTTTAAGCTGGTGATGTCGATATTCTGTGCATTCAATTGACTGAATAGCTTGTTAAGGCTGTGCTCTTTGGGTACGGCAACGGCAAGGGTTTTGTGGGTGATCAGTTCGATTTGGCAGCCTTCAATCACCGGCGCCGCCGCAATCGGCTGCGCCAGGTCCAGGACAAAATGTTGCACATGCAGTCTTGTCAGCAAGCTTGCCATATCGGAGTTTTCGACTATCCGTCCGTGATTGATAATAGCGATATTGCGACACAGGCTTTCCGCCTCTTCCAGGTAATGTGTGGTTAAAATGATGGTGGTGCCTTGCTGGTTGACTTGCTGCATCATGTTCCACATCGAACGGCGTATTTCTATATCGACACCTGCGGTCGGCTCATCAAGAATCAATAGCTTGGGGGCATGCACTAAGGCGCGGGCAATCATTACCCGACGTTTCATGCCGCCGGACAAACGCCTGGAAACGGTATCGCGCCTGTCCCACAAATTCATTTGTTTAAGGCAGTATTCGGTACGTTGCAGCGCCAGTTTGCGCGGCGTACCGTAATAACCGGCCTGATTGAGTAAAATATTTTTGACGGTGTCGAATTGATTGAAATTGACTTCTTGAGGAACCAAACCGAGGCAACTTTTGGCTTTTGCCTGGTCGCGTTTTAAATCGTGGCCGAAGATACTGACCGAGCCGCTGCTGGCATTGACCAGCGAACTGATAATGCCGATGGCCGTTGACTTGCCGGCACCATTAGGTCCCAATAAGGCAAAAAAATCACCGGCCTCAACATCAAGGTCGATGCCTTTTAACGCTTCGAAGCCGTTATTGTAGGTTTTTTTAAGATTACGCAGGGATAATGCATTCATGCTGAAACTAACACTTAACGGAAGCCTTTAAATAAGTTAAATTACGTATACTAAATGACGAAATAAGTTAAATACGTATATTGAATTACGCCTTATATCCTGTGTTTGGATGGCTAAAACCGTGTAATTTTATCAGATATTGACATGCTTCATAGACAAAAACTGGATCACTCGTGCCGAATAAACCTCCCGAAATCGTTGCAGCTGTAGACTTGGGTTCTAACAGCTTTCACATGATTGTTTGCAGTTTAACTGAGGGCAATTTACAAATACTCGATCGTCTCAAAGAAATGGTAAGGCTGGCGGCCGGTCTGGATAAAAGAAATTATCTGGATGCCGATACCCAGAAAAGAGCTTTAGACTGCCTCGAACGGTTCGGTCAAAGGATCCGCAACTTTCCGCCGGGGAGCGTGCGCATTGTCGGCACCAGTACCTTGCGGACGGCCAAAAATTCACAACAGTTTTTGGATAAGGCGGAAAAAGCGCTCAATCATCCGATCCATATCATTTCCGGCATAGAAGAAGCCCGCTTAATCTATCAGGGCGTTGCTCACAGTCTGGGCAGCAATGCTAAGCTGCGTCTGGTGATGGACATCGGCGGCGGCAGCACCGAATATATTATAGGTTCTGGCGATACCCCCCATATCAAAGAAAGTCTGCGCATGGGTTGTGTGTTGGTCAGTCATGCTTTTTTTAAGGGAGGCAAGCTGTCCAAAACCGCATTCACCCGGGCAACTTTATTCGCCGAGCAGCGTCTTGAGCCGGTGCAGATGCAGTTCCAGCGCAGCAATTGGGATGAGGCTATCGGCGCGTCCGGCAGTTTACGGTCGATTGTCAAGGTTCTTGAGGCTAAAAACTGGAGTAATAACGGTATAACCCGGGAAGGCTTGGAGCTTCTGGTCGCTCATCTCAATCAGTGCAATCATGTCAATGAGCTGAATCTGCCTGAACTTGATCCTGAGCGTCTGCCGGTATTTCCGGGCGGTGTCGCCATCGTCTACGCCACCTTCAAAAGCCTGGGTATCGAACAAATGACCGTCTCTGATGGCGCGCTCAGGGAAGGGCTGATTCAGGATTTACTCGGTCGACTGTATGACCACGACATCCGCTCGGCAACTGTGCAGACTATGACAGACCGCTACCATACCGACAAAGGCCATGCGGCTCGTATTAAACAAACGATCGGCTACATATTGAGCCAATTGGGTGGCGACTTTTTTGGGGCTAATCATGAACACGTCGAGCAATTTTTGAATTGGGCGGCCGACCTGCATGAAATCGGCCATGATATTGCCCTCAGTCAATATCATAAACACAGCGCCTATGTAATCGAAAACGGGGATTTTTCCGGCTTCTCCAGGCAGGATCAGATTTTACTGTCAACCATTGTAAAGTCGCATCGACGTAAGTTTTCACGGTCCCGTTTCAATGAATTGCCTTCCCCCTGGAATATTGATGCGCCCAATCTGACTGTTATTTTGCGGCTGTCGGTATTGTTGCACCGCAATCGCCAGGAACATGTATTGCCCGATTTTAAAATATCGATAATAAAATCAAAAATCCGCTTGCAGTTTTCCGGAGATTGGCTGAATCAGGCCGCGCTGACCCGCGCCGATTTAATCCAGGAAGCTGATTATTTAAAGGCTGCAGGGTTCAAACTGGAATTTGCTTAAGCGTAAGCCGATGAAACTGTTAATGCGTATTCTGATCTGTTTTGTTAGTGCATTACTGATCTTATGCGTAATGCTGGTTCTTTTTGGTGTAGGCAATAAGCCGGAGCTTGACGTGGGATGGTCGCCGACCCATGACGATTTGCTCCGGGCAAAAAAGATTCTATATGAAGGTTTTAAAACCAAGCCTGATGAAATCGGTATTATTGAATTAACCGAAGTCGATCTCAATCTTGCCGGTAATTATTTGCTAAACCGCTACAGTAAAAGTGCGGCTAAGTTGGATCTGAAAAACGATGAATTGAGGTTCGCGGTCACTATGACTTTGCCTGAAAACAGTCTGGGCAAGTATGTCAATATCAGTTTCAGGCTGGGCAATGTTAAAGGCAAGGATCTGCCGGTTATTACCAAATTTAAAGCCGGAAAACTATTGTTGCCGGCAAAATTGGCGGCTTTTATTATCAACACTGTCATTCAATATTCATCATTGAATGAATATTTTATTCTGGCAACCCATCCTCTTAAGGCGGTAAGTATTGATGCGGAAAAGCTTTCCATCGCCTACTATTCCGATAAAGATACCTTGATACAGGCGAGAAACTTTTTAACGCGCACTAATGATAATTCTACGCTCAATATTTATCAGCAGAAATTAGCCGAGATTGTTGCCATGCATGATCCTGAATGGCGTTTATCACTGGCGGAGTTGTTGCAGCCATTATTTAAACTGGCTTACCAGCGTTCTACAATCGAAACTGCGGTAGACGAAAACAGGGTGGTTATTTCTGCGATCAATGACTATGTGAATAAACAGGAGGCGAAAAAACTCCTGTCTGCGCTTGAAGCTAAGCCGGTGACTGGAAAGCAATATGCCGCTTTTATGTATAAGCGTATCGATCTGGCGCAACATTTTATAGGCTCGGCCGCGCTTACCGCCTTGGTAAACAAGCAAGTCGCACAGATCGCCGGTGAAGAAAAAGAATTAAGCGATGCGCATACCGGTAGCGGTTTCAGTTTTATTGATTTGGCTGCCGATAAAGCCGGGATACGTTTTGGCGAAATGGCAACATCATCGCCGGAAAATGCTCGAAAAATGCAAAAAGCTATGGCGAATATTACAGGTTACAGCGATTTTATGCCGGACCCCAGGAATCTGCCCGAGCATATGGATGCGCTTGAATTTAAACAGCGTTTTGAATCGGTAAACAGCCCCGTTTATCTGGAAATTTCAAAGCAGATTGATGATCGTATTTCCGCAATGCCTATTTACAACACAGAATAATTGTAGGGGCGACCAAGCGGTAGCCCCTACAAATTAACCTTAGTTAAAAGTAGAATCCAGTGTTCCCGGCAAAACAGGCATTTGCTGTTTAGGAAACTCGCCGGTCAAACCATTCAAAAAGGCGACAATATCAGCCACTTCTTCTTTGCTTAAGTCCTGGTCTAATTGCAGTTTGGCCATCAACTTTACCGCTTTGTCCAGCGTTTTAACCGAACCGTTGTGGAAATACGGTGCGGTTAAAGCGATGTTACGCAAGGTCGGCACTTTCCATAAATGCGCGTCGTCCGTCTTTTTGCTGACTTCCGCCAAACCTTTATCCTTGCTGAAATGGTATTGCGCTTCCCAATAACCGTTAGGCGTGACCGGGAATTTTTGGAAGGTGCCGGCACCGTTAAATGCCGGGCCGCTATGGCAAGAGGTACAGCCTAATTCCGCAACCTTTTCCATGCCGCGAACCTGTTGTTCCGTTAAAGCCGAGTTGTCGCCGGACACGTAACGGTCATAAGGGCTGTTAGGCGTAATCAGGGTGCGTTCATAAGCCGCAATCGCTCTGGTCACCGCATCTTTAGTTATGGTATCGGTACCGAAAGCCCGTTCAAAAGGTTGTTTATAACCTTCAATGGTTTTCAAGCGCGCGACCACTTCATCCCAGTTTTTCATGCCCATTTCAATAGGATTGGTCACCGGGCCTGCGGCTTGATCTTCCAGGCTTGCCGCGCGTCCATCCCAAAACTGAACCGCATTAAACGCAGCATTCCAAACCGTTGGCGCACTGCGTCCGCCGGTTTGGCCGTTAACGCCCATGGAATTCGGCCGGTTGTCTTCGCCGCCGAGCATGGTGTTATGGCAGGACGCACAAGAAACCGTACCGGTAGACGACAAACGCGGGTCATGGTAAAGCATTTGCCCCAACTCGACCTTAGCCGGTGTTGTCAAATTGTCAGCCGGAGCCGGTGCTTCTGTCGGCAATGCCTCCCAGGCCGAAGCCGCCGAAATAGAACTTGCCAGCGTCAGCGCTGTAACCAGCGAACGAATTTTAAACATACTATCCTCCAAAATATTATTTTATTTAATGTTATTAATGCGGGGAACCTACACGCCCAGTAACCTTACTGCACACCCGACAGGATTGTAAGATATGCAGCCGATAAGGTACAACCAAATTTCCCCGGTTTCAGTTATCGGTGTCGATGCAGGCGGATTTTGCTGAATAAGGCCTGGCTTAGTTAATCAAAGACGGCGATTTTTAAGGTTAAAGGTGCAAGGGAAAAAAATATTCATTATTATTTGTTAACAGTGGTTTACACTGTTTCTTGACAGGGGCTGGCGCCACTCGGCGCTACACAGGGCAACAGGCGAGCAAAAATGCGCAAAACAATTATCAATAAGACCGTTGAAAACCGCTTATCTTCCGATCTGGATTTTCTGGATTTAGAGCGTCTGGCCCAGGTAGAAGTTACCTCGGAGTGTCCGCAGTATCCTATTGAGTCGGCTTTGTTGTTGATCGACAATTCAGAGGCTGGATGGCAGGCGGCAACTGCCGGTGAGCAAGTCATTCGTATTATTTTTGATCAGCCCCGCACTATTGAGCATATTGCTCTGATGTTTGAGGAGCTGCAGCAGTCGCGTACTCAGGAGTTTGTGCTGCTTTGGCTGATGGACAATGAGGCTGTTTACCGGGAGATTTTGCGTCAGCAATATCACTTTAGTCCGCCAAATACCCGCTACGAAACTGAGCATTATAAGGTCAGGCTTAATCAATTAAAGGCGCTGGAGTTAAGAATAATTCCTGATATCAGCGGCGGCGAGGCTTGTGCTAAACTCAAACAGTTGCGTCTTGGGTAAATGCCGCATTTAATGGCTATGGCTGTGCGTATTATTGCGGTCCAGGAAAAACGCAACAAGCACGAAAAACAAATGGTGCATAACACCTAAATTAAAAAAACAGAGCCTTGTATTTTTTCGTGGGCAGTGCGTAACATCGATCAATAATAAAAAAATAGCGCTTGGTTTAATCAAGCCCGCTAAATAAGGAGTGCAAGTTATGATATTTACCACGTCGCAGTCAGTTGTCGTCGCATTACTGATGGGTTTGGTTGGGAGTTTATTCGTGATTCGAGAGTTGCGACGCATTCTAGTTTATGATCAGGGCAATGAAACCATGCAAGCCATTGCACAGGCTATTCAAGAAGGTTCGGCGGCTTTTTTGTCGAGAGAATATCGGGTCATAGCGATTTTTGTTGCGATTGTCGCTACGGTTATTGCTGTATTTTTACATTGGCAGACGGCGCTTTGCTTTGTGGTTGGTGCGATTGCCTCGGCAAGCGCGGGTTACTTGGGTATGTATGTAGCAGTTCGCGCCAACGTCCGAACCGCAGCGGCGGCAGGTCGAAGCCTGCATGAAGGCTTGCGCGTTGCCTTTGGCAGCGGCTCGATTATGGGTATGGCGGTGGTCAGTTTTAGTTTGATCGGCATGACGACCTTGTTTTTGATATTTAACGGTAATCCGAATCAATTGACCTATATTACCGGTTTCGGTTTCGGTGCCAGCGGTATTGCGCTGTTTGCCAGGGTTGGCGGCGGCATTTATACCAAAGCCGCCGATGTCGGTGCCGACTTGGTCGGCAAGGTCGAGCAAGGCATTCCCGAAGACGATCCGCGCAATCCCGCCGTTATTGCCGATAATGTGGGCGATAATGTCGGTGACGTTGCGGGCATGGGAGCCGACTTATTCGAAAGCTACAGCGGCTCCATTATTGCGGCGGCTACTTTGGGCGCGGCGCTGGGTGCAAAATCTCCGGCTTTTATCGGGCTGCCTTTTTTGGTTGCCGCAGTAGGCGTCATTGCCAGTCTGTTCGGTATTTTTATGGTAACCGGCAGAAAGTTAAAACCCGCAAAAGATACCAGAAACGCTAAAACTCCCAGTTTGGATGAGTTATTGAAAGTGTTGCGTCGTTCGGTTTGGGGGGCTTCCTTCGTCATTTTGGTGCTTGCTTCGCTGGTTATATATATTTCGGGCATTAATTATAATTATGGGCTGGTTATCCTGGTCGGTTTAGTAGCGGGTAACGCCATTGCTTATGCGACTGAATATTACACGGCCTACTCGGAAAAACCCACTCAAGGCATTGCTCATGCTACGCAAACAGGCGCGGCAACCACCATTATTCAAGGCTTGGCCGTAGGAATGATGAGTACCGTATTTCCGGTATTGATCGTCGCGACCGCTATCTTGTTGAGTATATGGCTGGGTCATAGAGCCGACGGTACGATGACAGCCGGTCTTTACGCAGTTGCTTTGGCGGGTGTGGGCATGTTGAGCACTTTGGGCGTTACCTTGGCAACCGATGCTTACGGCCCGGTTGCCGATAATGCGGGCGGCATTGCTGAAATGAGCCATTTGCCCGCAGAAGTGCGGCTGCGTACCGATGCGCTGGATAGTTTGGGCAACACCACCGCCGCTACCGGTAAAGGTTTTGCCATCGGCTCGGCGGTGTTGACGGCGCTGGCGCTATTAGCCGCTTATGTGACTGCCGCAAAAATCGATAATTTGAATATTCTGGGGCCTACTGTGTTGCCGGGTTTACTGATCGGCGCGATGATGCCTTATCTGTTTTCCGCGCTGACCATGATGGCGGTTGGTAAAGCGGCACACCAGATTGTAGTTGAAGTACGTCGTCAGTTTCGTGATATTCCCGGTTTGATGGACGGCACAGGAAAACCGGATTACGCGGCCTGTGTCGGTATCAGCACCGAAAGCGCTTTACGCGAAATGATCATGCCTGGCACATTGGCGGTTGTTGTGCCGCTGGTTGTGGGTCATGTTTTGGGTAAGGAAGCCCTCGCGGGTATGCTGGTCGGTACTATGTCTTCCGGCTTTTTGCTGGCGGTGATGATGGCGAATGCCGGCGGCGCCTGGGACAATGCGAAAAAATGGATTGAAACCGGGCAATACGGCGGCAAGGGTTCGGATTGTCATAAAGCGGCGGTGGTGGGCGACACGGTAGGCGATCCGTTTAAAGACACCAGCGGCCCGTCTTTAAATATCCTAATCAAGCTGATGACTATCGTCAGTCTTGTTTTCGCTGCGACATTCGATTCGGGATGGATTCATTTTTAAATAAGTAACTACTCGGTGCCATCAAATATAATAAATACAATAGAACCAGATGACGTTGATAATTACGATTGAATAAGATTTTTCTTGGACACTCTGTGTTCATTATATTTATCGGCGTCATCCGTGTTCCATTTGTCTAACTAAAGAGCAGTACTTTAAAATCCAAACTGGGAGGTTGATATGTTTAAATGGCTGATTGTTTTGTTGATGATGCCGATTTTGTCCGGTTGCGGTTATAACGCGTTACAGTCCAGCGACGAGGACATTAAGGCGACCTGGGCGGAGGTGCTGAATCAGTATCAGCGCCGCGCTGATCTGGTGCCTAATCTGGTTAATGTGGTGAAAGGGTACGCGGCTCACGAAAAGGAGGTATTAACCGAGGTGACCGAGGCACGCGCCAAAGTCGGGGCGTTGCAGGCTACGCCCGAATTGGTCAATGATGAACAGGCGTTCCAAAAGTTTATCGCCGCCCAAGGGCAAATGACCCATGCGATTTCACGGCTGCTGGCAGTGGCGGAAAGCTATCCGCAATTGAAAGCCGATGGTCTGTTTCGTGATTTACAAGCTCAACTGGAAGGCACCGAAAATCGTATTACCGTGGCGCGCAATCGCTATATTGCTGCGGTCAAGGAATATAATATTACCGTGCGTTCTTTCCCTTCTAACCTGACTGCAATGATGTTCGGTTACCAGACCAAGCCGAGCTTTACGGTAGAAAATGAACAAGCTATTGCGGTTCCGCCCAAAGTGGATTTTGGGGCTCCTGCAACGGTTAATGGTCGTTAAGATGTTGTCTCTGATATTTCCCAGAGTCCGTTGCGGACTCGGGTTTTTCCTGCTGCTATTGTGCATAACAGCTTGGGCCGTAGTTGGGGTCCCCAAGCTGGCGCAGCGGGTCACCGATCTGACTTCTACGCTCAGCGCCGAACAGGTTAATGTATTGGAGGCTAAGCTGGCGGCATTCGAAGCCAAAAAAGGCAGTCAGATTGCGGTATTAATCGTCCCAACCACCGGGTCAAAAGATATAGCCGAATTTGGCATAGAAGTCGCTGACTTATGGCAACTGGGGCGCAAAGGTGTTGATGACGGTCTTATCCTGATAGTGGCCAAGGATGACCGCAAGCTGCGTCTGGAAGTCGGTTATGGTTTGGAAGGCGTTATTCCCGATGCGGTTGCCAAGCGGGTGATTGCCGAGACCATTACCCCGTTTTTTAAGGCGGGTGATTATGCGGGCGGCATTGATGCGGGAGTTATGCAGTTAATAAAGCTGATTGAAGGTGAAGCGTTGCCTGCACCGTCTGCAAACTCGGGTGAAGGACGGGGTGAAGAGGCTTTCATGTTTATTTTGATGGGTGGCTTAATCACAGGTTTTGTGCTGTCAGCTCTGATCGGTCGAGTCATGGGCGCTATGCTGGCGGGATTGGGTAGTGCCATGGTGGCCGTACTGTTTTTGGGACTGGCTTTTTCAGTCGCGTTATTTGTCGGAATAATGATTTTTTTTATTGTTGGCGTCCGTTCAACGAGTGGGCGCGGATTGTCTAGCGGTGGCGGCTTTGGCGGGATTAGTGGTGGAAGTTCATGGGGTGGCGGTGGCGGCGGCTTTGGCGGAGGAGGCGCATCAGGATCATGGTAAATAGTAAGCGTTGGTTGCGCCATGCTCTGATGCCGCCATGGTGCTGGCGCGTGTCGTTTCCTAAGGCGGTGCTGGCCGAGATAGAAAACGCAGTGCAGCTGTCCGAACTTCAGCATCGCGGCGAGCTTCGTTTTGCTGTTGAAAATACGCTGGCACCGGGTAAGGTTTGGCGTGGTATGTCAGCTCGACAGCGAGCGATAGAGGTGTTTTCACATTTACGGGTCTGGGATACCGAAGAGAACAGCGGTGTATTAATTTATCTGTTGCTGGCAGACCGGGAGGTTCATATCGTTGCAGACCGCGGTATTATCAAGCTTGTGAGTCAAGCCGAGTGGGATGCGATAGCTGAGGCGATGCAGAAACAATTCAAACAGGGTGATTTTTTACATGGCTCAATGCAAGGCATTGAGCGCATTACGCAGTTGCTGGCGGCCTATTTCCCGCCCGGTACCCGGAATCTCAATGAGCTTGCCAATAAGCCGGTTATTGTTAGTTAATGATAAAAGACACGGCACACCGATTTGACGGATTTGTTGTTTCCATATACTATTACGCGGTTATGTTAGCTCGATTACCTGAATATATAGATCCCTTGCACCTCGCTGATAAGCGTGGCGAATTGAAAGGGCAAATACCCGTAAGTAGCTTGGATCGTTTGGCAGATTTACTGTTTAACGAGACGGGAGCTGTAACTGTGGATCTGTTTTTTGGTCGGGAAGGCAGGTTGGCCAAAATTGAGGGGTACATGGAAGCGGTTCTGGAGCTTGAATGTCAAAACTGCCTGCAGGCAGTGCAGTGGCCTGTCAAGCATACCGTTAAGCTGGGTATTGTTACTTCAATAGATCAAGCAGACAGATTGCCCGAAGATTATGAGCCGCTGTTAGTTGCTGAGGGTAAAATACCTTTAAAAAACATTGTCGAAGATGAGTTATTGCTTATTTTGCCTGCATTCCCCAAGCACTCGTACAATTGTCTCGCTGATAAGTCCCTTAATAATAAAGAGGCGGATTCTGTACTCGATGAGCAGCAATCACCCACCAAAAATCCTTTTTCCATCTTAGCCAAATTTAAAAACACTGGAGATTTATAATGGCCGTACAAAAAAGTAAAGTATCGCGTTCAAGACGTGGTCAACGTCGTTCACACGATGCGTTAACAGGTAGAACCTTATCTCAGGATCCAATGACCGGGGAAACTCATATTCGTCATCACATGACTCCAGACGGTTTCTTTAAAGGCCGTCAAATTGTAAGCAACGGCAGCGAAGATTAATCAATCTTTTCTTCTTGTAGCATCATGATACGCCGAAGCTGATCTGATCAGCTTCGGCTTCTTTATAATAACTCAGGAGTTATTCGTAAGCGTGAGCCTAACAATTTCGATTGATGCAATGGGCGGGGATCACGGTCCTCAAGTTACCATACCGGCATCATTGGATTGTTTAAAGAACAATCCAGATTTAAAACTGATTTTAGTGGGTGATGAAACTGTTCTCAAGCAACAGTTAGCTCAGGCATTAATTACTTATCAAGATAGACTTAGCATTCAGCACGCATCCCAATGCGTTGACATGGATGAGTCTCCGTTCAAGGCGCTAAAAAATAAAAAAGACTCGTCTATGCGGGTTGCTATTAATCTGGTTCATGACGGGCGTGCGGATGCCTGCGTGAGTGCCGGCAATACCGGGGCTTTAATGGCGATCGCCCGATTTGTACTTAAGATGATCCCGGGCATCAGTCGCCCGGCCATTATTTCGACGTTGCCGTCAATTAACGGGCATACCCATGTGCTTGATTTGGGCGCAAATGTGGATTGTACTGCAGAGCACCTTTTTCAATTTGCGGTGATGGGGGCGGAACTGGTTAAAGCAGTTGAAAATATTGATAATCCCAGGGTGGGTTTGTTAAATATCGGCGAAGAAGACATGAAAGGTAATGAGCAGGTTAAAGCGGCTGCAAAATTACTGGAAAATTCGTCGTTAAATTACATCGGGTATGTGGAAGGCAATTCTTTAAATGCAGGTCATGTTCAAGTTGATTTGATTGTTACCGATGGTTTTGTTGGCAATGTTGCGCTCAAAGCGATTGAAGGTGCGGCAAAAATGATAGGTACTGCGTTAAAAGAGGCTTTCGGCAAAAATATCTTTACCAGGCTGGCAGGGTTGCTGGTCTATCCGGTGCTTAAGTCCTTTAAAAAACGTATCGATCCGCGCTTGTACAACGGTGCCAGCTTTTTAGGCTTGCGCGGCTTAGTGATTAAAAGTCATGGCGGCGCTGATGTACTGGCCTTTAAAACAGCCATTCATCTTGCTGAGATTGAAGTGAAAAAAGATGTCATCAGAAAAATAAGCGAACAGGTTGAAACAACCTTGGCCCTGAGAGAGAATGCATGACTCGTTATTCAAAAGTAATCGGTACCGGCGGTTATTTGCCGGAAGAAGTTCGCACTAATGAGCAAATATCACAAACTGTTGATACCTCCGATAGCTGGATTTTTGAACGAACCGGCATTAAAAGTCGTCGCATTGCAGGCGCTGATGAAACAGCCTCAAGCATGGCCGAGATTGCTGCAAGACAGGCTATAGAAGCTGCGGCATGTGATCCCGAAGATATTGATTTGATCATTGTTGCGACCGGAACCCCTGATCGTGTTTATCCCAGTACCGGCTGTTTATTGCAGCGGCGATTAGGTATTAAAAACTGTGTCGCTTTCGATGTGCAAGCCGCCTGTTCAGGTTCGATTTTTGCGTTGAGTATCGCCGATCAATATATAAAATCAGGTGCGGCCAACAAGGTTCTTGTGGTGGGCTCTGAAATCTGTTCGCGGGTTGTCGACTGGACGGATCGGGGGACTTGTATTTTATTCGGTGATGGTGCGGGTGCAGTATTGCTGAGCGCGTCGGATGATGCGGGTGTTTTGTCGACGCATATTCATTCTGACGGCGAATATGAGAACTTGTTGTATTGCCCCAATCCTCAGGCAGCAACCGAGGCGAATAAAGACGAAGCCGGTTATATTAATATGCGCGGCAACGAAGTGTTCAAAGTGGCAGTCAATACATTAGGTCGCATCGTCGATGAAACCTTGGCTGCAAATAACATGCAGCAATCGGATGTGGACTGGCTGGTGCCGCATCAGGCGAACACGCGGATTATAGCGGCGACCGCCAAAAAATTAAAAATGTCGATGGATCATGTTATTTTGACGCTTGAGACCCAGGGTAATACCTCATCGGCCTCGGTGCTGCTGGCGCTCAACGAAGGTGTTCGTGATGGGCGTATCCAGCGCGGACAAGTGGTGTTGCTGGAAGCATTCGGGGCCGGCTTCACTTGGGGTTCGGCATTAATTAAATACTGAGCATACTGACATGAATAATCAAATTTATAATTTAGCGTTTGTTTTTCCAGGGCAGGGTTCGCAATCTGTCGGCATGTTAACGGATTTGGCGGCAAGCTATCCTGAGGTGAAACATACTTTTGAACGGGCATCTGATGTGCTGGGCAAAGATCTATGGTCAGTTGTTTCTGAGGGTTCAGAGGAAGAACTTAATCAAACGCATAATACCCAGCCTGCCATGCTGGCTGCCGGTGTGGCCGTTTGGGAAGTCTGGTGTAAACACAGTAGTGTTCGTCCCGCGTGGATGGCAGGACACAGCTTGGGCGAATATACGGCCTTAGTGTGTTCCGGCGCTATGTCGTTTGAAGACGGCATAAGACTGGTTGCAGCAAGAGGGCGGCTGATGCAGGAAGCAGTACCTCCCGGCGTCGGTGCGATGGCGGCAATTTTAGGTCTTGAGGATCATCAAGTCGTTAAGATTTGCGCTGATGCGGCCGAGGGCGAAATAGTCTCTGCGGTTAACTTCAATTCGCCGGGACAGGTGGTTATTGCGGGTAATGTTGCTGCGGTAGAAAGAGCAATGCTGGCGGCAAAAGCTGCGGGTGCCAAAAAAGTCGTACCGTTGTCGGTCAGCGTGCCTTCGCATTGTGCATTAATGGAGTCGGCGGCTAAAAAGCTGGATGAGCAATTGCAGAATACGGTGATTGGTACGCCAAAAATGACTTTGATTCATAATGTCGATGTTGCATCGCATAGCGCTCCTGAAGTCATTCGCAACGCATTAAAAGAGCAGCTTTATAAGCCGGTGCGCTGGGCCGACAGTGTCAAGTTTATGCATGAGCAGGGTGTTTCCTGCTTTGTTGAATGCGGTCCCGGCAAGGCATTAATCGGATTGAACAAACGCATCGTTAAGGATGCGGCGCACCTGTCCGTTTATAGTCAGGAAACATTAAATATAGCCTTGGAGCAACTCAATGGATAAGCGAATCGCTTTAGTTACGGGTGCCAGTCGCGGCATTGGCCGGGCAATTGCAGAAAGACTGGCGCAGGATGGTTTTTTTGTCGTCGGTACTGCGACCACCGATAACGGCGCTGACTCAATTTCCGCCTATCTGGGCGGACAGGGCAAAGGCTTAAAGCTTGATGTCGCTAGTCCTGAATCTATCGCAGAAGTCATGAAGATGGTTAATGACGAGTATGGAGTGCCTGCAGTACTGGTTAATAATGCCGGTATCACCCGCGATAACTTGTTGATGCGCATGAAGGATGAAGAGTGGGACGATATTATTAATACTAACCTGACTTCGGTTTTTCGTATGAGCAAAGCGGTGCTGCGCGGCATGATGAAAGCCAAAACAGGTCGCATTATCAATATCTCATCGGTAGTTGGTGCGACCGGCAATGCAGGTCAGGCGAATTACGCCGCCGCAAAAGCCGGCATGGTCGGCTTTGCCAAATCTATGGCCAAAGAAGTGGGTTCGCGTAATATCACCATCAATACCGTATCGCCTGGATTTATCGATACCGATATGACCAGGGAATTGGGTGATGATATTAAAAATGCCTTGTTGTCATCTATTCCACTGTCCCGTTTGGGCAAGGCAGAAGAGATCGCGCATACGGTTTCATTCCTGGCTTCTGATGGAGCAGCTTATATCACCGGCGAAAATATTCATGTCAATGGCGGCATGTTCATGCCGTAAGAGGTGCTGCCTATAGGTCGTAAGCATATGTTCATGCCTTATTATTGTGACATTATTGCAATATAAAGTATAATTCCTCCGCCGTCTGGAATTTCCGGAGGACGGGATTTCAAATAAAATTAATAACAATACTATTGTAGGTCTCAGATTAGACGCTGGTGAACTTACATTGTTTGAGGATGAAAAAATTATGAGTAACATTGAAGAACGAGTAAAAAAGATTGTTGCAGAACAATTGGGTGTTAAAGAAGATATCGCGACCGATGCTTCATTCGTAGATGATCTTGGTGCTGATTCTCTTGATACAGTTGAACTCGTCATGGCTCTTGAAGAAGAATTCGAATGCGAAATTCCAGACGATGAAGCTGAAAAAATCACAACTGTTCAGCAAGCTATCGATTACGTAGTAAAAAACGCTTCTTAAAAATTGATTTTTTAGGTTGGGTTAGGACCCCCAAGGATGGGGGTTAGAGCCGCGCAGGGAGCATAACCGACGGTTGTATAGATATTTTCTCCTGTGATAGTCGTTTTACGCGGCACTATCGATCTACCTAACCCTTTTATTCCCGCCTTTCATTCTTACGGTAAATCACATTGAGCAAACGCCGAGTTGTCATAACTGGATTAGGCGCAGTCACGCCTTTAGCTAACACAGTCTCAGAAACATGGGATGGTATTATTCATGGTAAAAGCGGCATAAGCCCAATTGATTCTTTCGATATTTCTTCTTTTGCCACCACCTTTGGCGGTGTCATTAGAAATTTTGACGTCAGTCTGTATATTCCTGAAAAAGATGCCAAACGCATGGATGGATTTATTCATTATGGTATTGCAGCCGGCTGTCAGGCGATTGAAGATTCAGGTATTGAAGTCACCGAAGCGAATGCCGAGCGCATCGGCGTTGCCATCGGCTCGGGCATAGGCGGCATTACCGGAATTGAAGAATGCTATGCCACCTATGATAAAAGCGGTCCGCGACGTATTTCGCCGTTTTTTGTTCCGGGCAACATTATCAACATGATTTCAGGCAACCTTTCGATCAAATACGGATTAAAAGGCCCTAATTACGCCATTGTTACCGCCTGTTCCACCGGTACGCACAATATTGGCGATGCCGCGCGTTTAATTAAATACGGCGATGCCGATGTGATGGTTGCAGGCGGCGCCGAGCGCTGCACCACATCGCCGACAGCCATGGGCGGTTTTGCCTCCGCAAAAGCCCTGTCCCGCCGCAATGATGATCCGCAAGCCGCCAGCCGCCCGTGGGATAAAGATCGTGACGGTTTTGTGTTGAGCGATGGCGCCGGCGTTGTTGTGCTTGAAGAGCTGGAGCATGCCAAAGCGCGTGGCGCAAAAATTTATGCTGAATTAGTGGGCTTTGGCATGAGCGGTGACGCTTATCATATGACTACGCCCTCAGTCGGTGGCGAAGGTGCGGCGCGCTGCATGAAAAATGCATTGCGCGATGCCGGTTTAAATGCGGATGCTATTGATTACATTAACGCACACGGCACCTCAACGCCGGCCGGCGATTTGGGCGAAACTCAGGCGATGAAAGCCGCATTAGGCGATCATGCCTATAAAATTGCGGTCAGTTCAACAAAGTCGATGATCGGTCATTTATTAGGTGCGGCGGGCGGTATTGAAGCGGTATTGACCTCATTAAGCATCAAAAACCAAATTGCTCCGCCAACCATCAATCTGGAAAACCAGGATCCCGAATGTGATCTGGATTTTGTGCCGAATACCGCAAGAAATATGAAGATCGATGTCGCTATGTCCAATTCTTTCGGTTTTGGCGGCACTAACGGTTCGTTGATTTTTAAGCGCTACCAGTAAGCAGGCTGACGGTGTTTTTTATCGGTCCTTGTCGCAATGTCATTTATCCTGGGTGGGTATCGTCAGGCTAAAAATGATCCTCATTAATGGTGAAAGCAAGGGTCATATCGACATAACTGATCGCGGTTTTCAATACGGCGATGGCTTGTTCGAAACCCTTGAAGTGATAGACGGACATATTGTTTTTCTGCAGCGGCATTTGGAGCGGTTACATTCAGGCTGCCTTCGGCTTCATATCCCTTTTCCAGATGTACAATTAATTGGTTTTGAAGCCCGACAACTTTGCCGCAGTCTATCTGCCAAGCGGGCTGTACTTAAAATTATAGTCACGCGCGGCTCAGGCGGGCGTGGCTATCGTCAACCTGATGTGATTCAAGCGACTCGTGCATTAAGCCTTCATCCTTACCCCGACTACCCGGCAAGCTATTCAAAACAGGGCATAGTCGCACGTTTCTGCACGACTCGGTTGGGTTTGAACCCCGCCTTAGCCGGCATTAAACATTTGAACCGGCTTGAGCAGGTGATGGCCAGATCGGAATGGACTGGTGCCGCAATTCAGGAAGGACTGATGCTGGACATCAATGATTACGTTATTGAGGGAACAATGACGAATTTGTTCTACATCAAAAATAACAGCCTTTATACGGCAATACTCAGTCAAGCAGGCGTTGACGGTATTATACGCAATATTATAATAGCGCTTTCAGTCGAACAAGGCCTTCCGGTGGTTGAGCATGTGTTTACCCGCGACCAGCTGTTATCAGCTGATGAAGTATTCGTCTGTAATTCAATTATTGGTATCTGGCCTATCAAGCAAATCGAAGCGACGCATTTCTCAGTCGGTCCGATAACCCAGGCTATTCAAATCCAGTTGAACGAGTTTACCAGTAGGGATATCGACAATGAACAATAAAGCGATTGGTTTTGTCTTGCTGATCTTAAGTTTTGTTGGCGGCTGGCTATGGATGGATTACCGGCGTGCGGTAACTGAACCGGTGCTGGTCGGCGAAACGGTTTATATGGATATTGAAAAAGGCGACTCGCTTAACCGGATTATCGACAAGCTTGTCGCTCAAAAACTGGCTGTTAAACCCTTTTGGTTTAAAGTCGTTGCCTTGCAGGAAAATGCACTCAAAAAACTTAAAGCAGGGGAATATGAGCTGACTTCCGGATTGACTTTGCCCGACATGTTGTCTTTATTCGTTCAGGGGAAAACCAAGCAGCACGCCATTACTTTTCCTGAGGGCTGGAGCTTTAAGGAAATCCGGCGTGAAATCGAGAAAAACCCTCATATCAGACATACCTTAAGCAGTGTCGATTTTAAAAACATCATGAGCAAACTTGAGTCGGAAGCGACAGCTTCTGCATCGCCCGAAGGCTTGATTTTTCCAGACACCTATTTTTTCGAAAAACATACGCCCGATGTATCTGTATTAAAAAGAGCCTGCGATAAAATGCAGCAGGTGTTGCAACAAGAATGGCTCAACAAAGCGGAAGGTTTGCCATTAAAAACACCTTATGAAGCGCTGATTCTTGCTTCGATTGTAGAAAAGGAAACCGGCGTTGCTGCGGAAAGACCGGTAATCGCCGGTGTGTTTATCCGCAGGCTGGAACAAAAAATGTTGCTGCAAACCGATCCTACCGTCATTTACGGGATGGGCGAAAGTTACCAGGGGAATATTCGATCTAAAGACCTAATGACGGCCACACCGTACAATACTTATGTTATTAGCGGCTTGCCGCCAACGCCGATTGCGATGCCCGGGCGTGAGGCGCTTCATGCGGTTTTGCATCCTGCAGCAGGCGACAGTCTTTATTTTGTTGCGCGTGGTGACGGTACCCATGTGTTTTCAGCGACCCTAAAAGACCATAATTTGGCTGTTGATAAATTTCAAAGGAACAAAAAATGATCCGAGGGAAGTTTATTACCCTGGAAGGTGGCGAAGGGGTTGGCAAAACCACCAACATGGCTTTTATAAAAGAGTATCTGCAGCAACATGATATTGCTGTTGTGGTAACGCGCGAACCCGGCGGTACCGGGCTTGCCGAAAAAATACGCGAATTATTGCTGGATAACGACAGCGAGGCCGTTTCCGAACAGGCCGAATTATTGATGATGTTTGCGGCAAGAGCTCAGCACATAAAACATGTGATAGAGCCAGCTTTGACAGCTGGGAAATGGGTGCTTTGCGACCGCTTTACCGATGCGACTTATGCCTACCAGGGCGGAGGCCGGAACATGAAGATCAGCACCATAACATGGCTGGAAAATCTGGTGCAAGGTGCATTAAGACCCGATTTAACCCTGTTATTGGATGCGCCGGTTGAAACAGGCATAGAAAGGATCCGAAAACGCGGCGCTTTTGATCGTTTTGAATCGGAAAAAATCAGCTTTTTTGAAAACGTCAGGCGAGCTTATCTATTGCAGGCCGAACTGTATCCTGAGCGTATCAAACTTATCAAGGCCGATCAGCCGTTGCCCGATGTGCAAAGAGCCATTACTGATGTCGTTTGTGTTTTGCTTGGATTGTCCACCTTGAATAGTTCGAGTTCTCTCCGGCATGGCCGCGATAAATGACCTTGCTAAACCAGTTATTACCTTGGCAACAGCTGCAGTGGGAACATTTGTGCAGTTACATTGCGCAACAGCGTATTCCTCAGGCTTTGCTGATTACCGGCAATAAAGGTTTAGGCAAGCAGCAACTGGCTCATCAGTTTGCCGTTGCCTTGCTTTGTGCGGCACCGCAGGCTAACGGTACTGCTTGCGGGCGTTGCAGCAGCTGCTTGCTGGTGAATGCCGAGACCCATCCTGATTTTATTCGGGTACAACCCGAGGAGCCGGGTAAGGGCATAGGTATTGGGCAGATACGCAGTCTGATTAGCCGCTTAACCTTAAAGCCGCAGTTTGAGACTCAGCGTATTGTTATTGTCAATCCGGCCGACAAAATGAATAATGCAGCGGCTAATGCCTTCTTAAAATGTCTTGAGGAGCCGACTGAGCGTACCAGCATTATATTGATTACCGAAAAACCGGCCAAATTGTCGGCTACTATTACCAGCCGTTGCCAGAAACTGGCGGTAGTCAAGCCGGATAAGGAAGTCGCGGTTAACTGGCTGGCAGAAATAATGCAATGCGATGCTGCCGCCAATAAAGATTTGCGCAGCAATATCTGTTTAGCGCAGGGAGCGCCTTTACTGGCTTTAGAATATGCCAATGATCAAATATTAAGCTTGCGTAATGAATGTTTGGATGCATGGATGGCGATAGCCCAGCAGCTGAAATCTCCGGTTATTATCGCCGAAAATTGGCATAAACTACCGGCATCGCCGTTAATGTTCTGGATGACATCCTGGGTTATCGATTTGATCAGGTGTTTTTATCCGGTTCAGGCTGCAGATTTATATAATCCGGATTTGTATGCGCAACTGCAAAAACTGTCTGGGCGACTGGAATTAAAAGCGCTTTATAAGTTGTATGATTTATTATTGTCGGATCGGCAACGACTGGATACCCAAATCAATAAGCAGTTATTGTTTGAAGAAATTTTGATCCAATGGTACGAGCTTAACCGGAGTAAATGACCATGGCAGATGCAGCACCAGGACAAGGTATATTGTCCCTTTCAATTAAAGATAAAAACGCGTTGTATAGCGCCTACATGCCTTTTATTACTAACGGCGGCCTGTTTATTCCTACCAGTCGTGAATATGAAATGGGGCAGGAGGTTTTTATGTTGCTCAATTTAATGGATGAAACCGAACGGCTGCCGATAGCCGGTAAAATAATCTGGATAACGCCTCCCGGATCGGAAGGCAATAGAGCCAGTGGCGTCGGCGTACAATTCAGCAACCAGGACGGCGGATTGTCGCGCAACAAAATTGAGAATTATCTGGCCGGATCTTTAGAAAATGACCGCTCGACGCATACTATGTAAATAAGAGCAAAGGCGAAAGGCTGCGGGCAGACGTTGATGCCTAGGTTTTTTCGCCCTTCGCCCTTCGCCTTGTGCCTTTCGCCTTTCGCCTGTTTTTATAAAAACTTTTATGTTAATAGATTCCCATTGCCATCTGGATCGTATCGATCTTGCGCCCTATCAAAATGATTTTGCCTGTTTTATGCGCGAAGCGGCAAACAGCCGAATCGAGCATCTGTTATGTATTGCAATTGATTTGGAGGCCTATCCGGCAATGCTGGATTTGGTGTTACCTTATCCGCAAATATCGGTGACCGTAGGGGTGCATCCGAATGTTCAGGATGGTCAAGACCCCAGTGTCGAAGAGCTGATGATTTTAGGGCGTCCCGACAAAGTCATCGGCATCGGCGAGACCGGTCTGGATTATTTTCGTAGTGAAGGCGATGTCGACTGGCAGCGCCAACGCTTCAGAAACCATATTAATGCCGCAAAAGCGTTGAAAAAACCGTTGATTATCCACACCCGGGAAGCCAAACACGATACCCTGCGTATCCTGGAAGAAGAGGGTGCGGGTGAAGTCGGGGGGGTTATCCATTGTTTTACCGAGGACTGGGAATTTGCCAAAAAAGCCTTGGATTTGAATTTTTATATTTCCTTCTCGGGTATAGTTACCTTTAACAGCGCTAAGGAAATCAAAGCAGTCGCCAACAAAGTACCTTCTGATCGCTTCCTTATCGAAACCGATTCCCCCTATCTGGCTCCCGTACCCTTCCGCGGCAGGCCCAACTATCCAACCTATGTACGCTATGTTGCGGAACATTTAGCCGAATTACGCGGCACCACCATCAATAAAATCGCAGAATCATCGACTGAAAATTTTTATCGGTTATTCAAGTTCGCCTAAAACCGTCAATTGTTGCAAGGGGTTATTGTTTCAGCGCTTATGAAAAATGATGAGGTCGGCAAACTACAAAATTATCTGGATATTGGTATCGCCAAGCAGCAATTAACGGTCTATACAGACGGCAATCCGGTGCAGGTTTATGCGGTTTCCACGGCTAAAAAAGGCGTAGGCGAACTCATGGGCAGCGAATGTACGCCTACCGGCTGGCATAATATCAGAGCTAAAATTGGCGCAGGGCAAGCATTAAACTCGGTTTTTGTCGGCAGGCGTCCGACCGGTGAAATATACAGTGCTGGCCTAGGCAGACAATATCCGCAACGCGACTGGATATTAACCCGAATTCTGTGGCTAGGCGGTTTGGAACCGTATAAGAATCGTTACGGCAAAGTCGATACGACCTGGCGATATATTTATATACACGGCTGCCCTGATCAACTGATGCAGGCCGGTCCTGAGTCCCATGGCTGTATTCGGATGAAAAATGCCGATGTCTTGGATTTATTTAATCGGGTAGACGTTGGAGTTAAGGTTTATATTCATGAGTAATTGTATTTTTGTCGGCGTAAAGGGGCTTGGATGATGCGTATTATTCTAGGTATCGAATATGACGGCAGCGGTTTTTGCGGTTGGCAGTGGCAAGTTGATCAGCGCAGCGTTCAGCAGGTGCTTGAGCAGGCTTTGTCGAGAGTCGCCAATCATAAAGTTACTGTGCAGTGTGCCGGAAGGACCGATACCGGCGTGCATGCGCTTGAGCAAGTGGTGCATTTTGATTCAAAAACAGAGCGAGAGCTTCATGCCTGGATGCTGGGCGGCAATAGCAATTTGCCGGATGATGTCAGGATCACCTGGGTAAAGCAGGCGACAGGCGATTTCCACGCCAGATACAGTGCCATTGCCCGCTTTTATCGCTATGTTATTCTTAATCGGCCGATAAAATCGGCATTATTGCGCAAGCAGGTGACTTGGCATCATAACCCGCTGGATGTCGATAAAATGCACAGTGCCGCGCAACATCTGATCGGCAAGCATGATTTTTCTTCGTTCAGAGCGCAAGGTTGTCAATCGAAAAGTCCTTGTCGGCAGATGTATTTTATTGATGTTTATCGGGAGGATGACAAGGTCATTATTGATATTTCCGCCAATGCTTTTTTGCATCACATGGTCAGGAATATTGCCGGAGTATTGATGGACATAGGCGCAGGAAAGCAGGAAATAAGCTGGACTCGGGAGTTGCTTGAGGTTAAAAGCCGCAAGCTGGGTGGCGTAACTGCACCGCCTGACGGCTTGTATCTGGGGGCGGTTTATTATCCGGAGCATTACGGCATTGGTAAGCATCCGATATTTGATAAATTACCGATTGATGCCAAGCGGCATGATTAACGGCAGTGCAATACGCCTTGCTTATTTGCAATTGCCTGAATATCAAGTAGATTGTTTTCCTTTATAAATAATAGCGATGGTTGGTATGAATAATTTTTTGTCTTTTCAAATTCATGGTGGGGCCGATCACGGCGGTGGTGTTGCCGACAGCGTTTCTAGTCTACTGGTTTTTTTTGAGGGACTTTCAACGCGTGATCCGGCAGATATTTTTTCGACATTAATGCCGGGTCTTTCCGGTATGGACAATATTCATCCGGTGCTGGTGCATTTTCCGATTGCATTTTTATCGGCTTTTTTTGCTTTGGACATGATCGGTACGCTGGCTAAAAAACAACATTGGCGTAACGTTGCCGGTTGGTTGCTGTACTTGGGCGCCGTCGCCGCCGTCTTTACGGTGATTGCCGGTTTCAGTGCGGCGGGTTCGGTAGCGCATGGCGACGAGGTTCATGCCATCATGGAACGGCACAAGAATTTTGGTGTGGCTGTGCTTTGCTTGGCAATTTTATTATCAGCTTGGCGAGCAATCAGTAGAGGTGTCATTGAAGGCATGGCCAATTATTTTTTTCTGGCATTAGCGGCATTACTGTTTGGATTAATGGTGTTAGGTGCCGATCTAGGCGGATTGATGGTTTATCAATACGGCGTGGCCGTTAAGTCTTTTCAGACTGACGTTCCTGGTGCTCATCAGCATGGACATCAACATCAGCATTAATCAAGTCGGGAGACTTGCCACGAACGGCTTAAGCTTGGGTTGTCCCTGCCTGTAGCGCGAGCCCTTGCAAATAAAATCTATTGATAAAAAATGGGTTAAAAAAACCGGGTAAAAAATTCAAGCTATTGATTTTAAGTCGAATTTAAAAGTCAAGTGCGGCAACCCTGTCCCAGTTTAAGTTGGTGGCCTAAGCCGCATGGTTTTATGGTATTCTAGACGGCTAGGTTTTTTTGGTTAAATTCTCATATCACTTTATGCGAACTCGCGTTAAAATTTGCGGTTTTACCCGTGTCGAAGATGCTGTTTGTGCGGCTCAATTAGGCGTCGATGCAATTGGTCTGGTATTTTATCCGCCCAGTCCGAGGCATGTTGGTATTGAGCAGGCGGTTGACATTGTTAAGGCTTTGCCGGCATTTGTTTCGGTAGTCGCGTTATTTGTCGATGAGCAGGCCTCACGGATACGCGAGGTTTTGGCGCAGGTGCCGGTAGATTGTCTGCAATTTCATGGCGATGAATCTGCCGAAGCTTGCAGGCTTTATGGCAAGCGTTATATGAAGGCTGTGAGGATGCAGGAGGCTATCGATATTCCGGCTTTGGCGCGGCACTATCACGATGCGGCAGGTTTGTTGCTGGATGCTTATCATCCGGGAGCGAAAGGCGGTACCGGCAGCCGGTTTGATTGGAACAGAATTCCTGAACATTGCACTCTGCCAATCATATTGGCAGGCGGCTTGGACGAACATAATGCCAGGCAGGCAGTACAGACAGTAAGACCTTATGCGCTGGATATCAGTAGCGGTGTCGAAGCGGGAAAAGGTGTTAAGGATGCGCTAAAAATGGCGGCATTCATACGTGAAGTTAATGAGGGTGACAGAATAATAATATGACAGAAAAATATAATATGCCCGATGAGCGGGGACACTTTGGCCCTTACGGCGGAATGTTTGTTGCAGAAACATTAATGCTGCCGATTCAGGAATTGAATACCGCTTATCGGCAGTATTTAGACGATCCTGATTTTATAGCGGAACTGGATGCCGATTTAAAGCATTATGTAGGCAGGCCTTCACCTTTATATCATGCCGAACGCTGGAGTCGAGAACTGGGCGGCGCGCAGATTTATTTGAAACGTGAAGACCTTAACCATACCGGTGCCCATAAAATAAACAATACCATCGGTCAGGCTTTATTGGCTAGGCGTATGGGCAAGACGCGGATAATTGCTGAAACCGGAGCCGGTCAGCATGGTGTTGCGACCGCAACGGTTGCCGCAAGACTGGGCCTGGAGTGCGTGATTTACATGGGGGCTGTCGATGTTGTCAGACAGTCTTTAAATGTGTATCGGATGAAGTTATTAGGCGCGACCGTGGTGCCGGTTGAATCCGGTTCAAAAACGCTAAAAGATGCGTTGAATGAAGCGCTCAGAGATTGGGTGACCAATGTCGATAATACTTTTTATATCATCGGTACCGTTGCAGGGCCGCATCCCTATCCTGCTATGGTCAGGGATTTTCAGGCTATCATCGGCCGCGAAGCGAAGCAACAATGCCTGGAGCAAGTCGGGCGCTTGCCGGATGCGCTGGTTGCCTGTGTCGGCGGCGGATCAAATGCCATCGGTTTGTTTTATCCGTTTATCGACGACCGTTCGGTAAAAATGATCGGTGTTGAAGCGGCGGGTGACGGTGTTGAAACCGGTCGTCATTCTGCACCGTTATGCGCCGGCCGTCCGGGCGTATTGCATGGTAACCGGACTTATCTGATGGAAGATGACGATGGTGAAATCATCGAGACGCATTCCATTTCGGCCGGTCTGGATTATCCGGGCGTAGGTCCTGAACATGCCTGGCTTAAAGATACCGGCAGGGCTGAATATGTCAACATTACCGATACCGAGGCGCTGGAAGGCTTCCACGCATTAACCCGAATGGAAGGCATTATTCCTGCATTGGAATCGAGTCATGCCATGGCTTATACGATGAAGCTGGCGCCAACCATGAAAAAAGACGAAATTATCATCGTCTGCCTGTCCGGTCGCGGCGATAAAGATATGCAAACCATGGCGCAACGCGAGGGAATAGAACTGTGAGTCGATTAGCTGCAACATTTGAAGCATTAGCCAAAACAGGCCGTAAGGCACTAATTCCGTTTATTACTGCGGGCGACCCTAGACCTGATTTCACCTTGCCGATGATGCATGCCATGGTTGAAGCCGGTGCCGATGTGATCGAATTGGGTATACCGTTTTCCGATCCCATGGCGGACGGGCCGGTTATTCAGCGAGCCAGTGAGCGTGCTTTGGAGCACAAAATGAGCTTAAGACGTACCTTGGCCATCGTCACAGAATTCAGAAAAACCAATCAGCAAACCCCGGTGGTGCTGATGGGCTATGTCAATCCTATTGAGGCCATGGGTTACGAAGATTTTGCCAATGCTGCGCAACGTGCCGATATTGATGGCGTTTTAACGGTTGACTTGCCGCCGGAAGAGGCGGGTGATTGTGTGTCTTTGTTAAAGGCGCGCGATATTGATCCGATTTTTTTATTGGCACCTAACAGCACTGATGAACGCATTAAAAGCATGGATACTGCAGGTTCAGGTTATCTTTATTACGTCTCGTTGAAAGGTGTAACCGGTGCAGGGCATTTAAATGTTGCCGATGTCGAAGCCAAGCTAAATCAAATTAAGGCTAATACCGCTCTGCCTGTGGCTATCGGGTTTGGCGTCAAGGATGCGCAAACGGCAAAGACGGTTGCCGACTTGGGTGACGGAGTGGTTGTCGGCAGCGCCTTAATCAGTAAAATTGAGGCGAATCTGGATGATCTGGACGCTGCTAAAAAAGCGATAGTCGATTTGTTGGTTGCCATGCGCCAGGCAATGGATAACTGAAAGATAGATGGTAGGATGGGCTTGCGTAAGGAGATCCATCAAACAACAGTAACACTAAAGGGCAGATGAATGAGTTGGTTTGAAAAGTTAATCCCTTCAACAATTAGAACGGAAGGGTCGAATAAAAAAGGCGCCGTGCCGGAAGGATTGTGGAATAAGTGCCCGAGTTGCAATGCGATTCTTTATAACACCGAGCTGGAAAGAAATTTCAGTGTTTGCCCAAAATGTGAGCATCACATGCGCATTTCGGCCAGAACCCGATTAACGATGTTTCTGGACGAAGGCGATCACCAAGAAATAGGTAAGCATGTTAAGCCTATCGATCCATTAAGATTTAAAGACAGTAAGAAATATAAAGACAGGATTACCCAGGCGCAAAAACAGACCAAAGAAAATGATGCGCTGGTGGTGATTAAAGGTCAGCTAAAAGGACAGGATATTGTTGCGGCTGCTTTTGATTTCGGCTTTATGGGCGGGTCAATGGGTTCTGTGGTCGGCGAAAAATTCGTTCGTGGCGTCAACAAAAGCCTGGAGCTGGGCGTTCCGTTTATTGTGTTTACGGCCAGCGGCGGTGCGCGTATGCAGGAGTCGCTGTTTTCGTTGTTTCAAATGGCGAAAACCAGTGCGGTTTTGGCTAAATTGTCCGCTGCCGGACTCCCGTATATATCGTTCATGACCGATCCGACGATGGGCGGGGTTTCAGCCAGCTTAGCTATGCTGGGTGACATTAATGTTGCCGAACCGAATGCCTTGATCGGTTTTGCCGGTCCCCGGGTAATCGAGCAAACCGTTCGTGAAAAACTCCCGGACGGCTTTCAGCGTAGCGAATTTTTACAGGAGCATGGTGCTATCGATATGATTATCGATAGACGTGAAATGCGCGATAAGATTGCCGGTATTTTGGCGCTGTTGATGGCGGGTAGGGACATTGCAATACCAAAAACCCCCCTGGCAAGCTCTATCCCTTTGATAACGGGAGAAGCCGAAGTTGAGGTTGAAGCCGATAATGTTTTGCATCACTCGGCTCAGGAAGGCTGATGTTATTATTGATTAATGATAGGTTTTGATTCGCTAGAGGGATGGTTGACGTGGCAGGAAAGCTTTCATCCTCTAGTCATCGATTTGGGTTTGGAGCGGGCCGCACAGGTTTTTCATGCGCTTAATCCCGATTATGCTAAACCTCCAACTGTTACTGTGGCCGGAACCAATGGCAAAGGCTCCTCTGTCGCTTGTCTTGAGGCTATTTACACGGCGCAAGGCTATCGGGTGGGGGCTTATACGTCGCCGCATATCCTGAAATATAACGAAAGAATAAAAATTGACGGCAAACCGGTGTCGGATAACACCATTTGCGAAGCATTTGCAAGAATAGAGTCGGTACGAGGCAATACTTCATTAAGCTACTTTGAATTTGGTACACTGGCGGCATTGGATATATTTTTCCGTGCCGGAGTCGAGGTTCAATTGCTTGAGGTTGGTCTGGGCGGACGCTTGGATGCCGTTAATATTGTCGATCCCGATGTGGCATTGATCAGCAGTATCAGTATTGATCATATTGAATGGCTTGGCGGTACAAGAGAAGCCATAGGACGGGAAAAAGCCGGTATTTTTCGAGCAGACACTCCCGCCGTCATCGGTGATCCGGCGCCGCCTGAATCGTTAATACAGAGCGCTATTGAGCAACATGCCCTGCTGTATTGTCTCGGTAAGGACTTTGGCTATAAAAAGCAGACAATAGGATGGGATTGGTTCTCGGCCGACCGGCAAATATTACAATTGCCTGAGCCGGGTTTAAAAGGGGAGCATCAGTATCGCAATGCATCGACGGTTATTTTGGCGGTGACCAAGATGGCTGAGGTTTTGCCGGTTACGGAAGCATCGATTAAACAGGGGCTGGAAAATGTCCGGTTAGCAGGTCGATTTCAATTGATTGACGGTGAAATTCCGGTGTTGCTGGATGTCGGTCATAACCCTCAGGCAGTCCGAACATTGGCTGATTACGTGACGACTGTGTTTCCCGGAAGACGCATTCATGCTGTTTTTTCAATGATGAAAGACAAGGACATAGCCGGAGTCCTTGATATCATGAACCTGGTGGTTTACGACTGGTTTTTTGCGCCTTTGGCAAATCCTAGAGCGGTGACGGAAGCGGTCATGCGTGAAATTTTTTTACAAAGTTCGGTGTCCAGGGTTTCTTTTGGTTTTTCTGGTTTTACCGAGGCATTTGCTGCGGCAAAAAACCAGTCGAGAGAAGGCGATTTGTTATTGGTTTTTGGATCTTTCTTTTTGGTATCTGATTGCTTGGTTGAATTTGAAAATAAGTGAGTAGACGAAATGGATCATGAATTAAAACAACGTTTGATTGGTGCGGTCGTTGTTACAGCGCTATGTGCAATTTTTATCCCGATGCTGTTCGATGACCCTGTCGATAATAGCGGCAAATTAGTCAGTGAACTGAGCATTCCTGCTCCAATAAATTCAAGTGCAGATGGCGGGATTGTGCCGGGCAGCGCCGATCAGGTTTTAGGCTTGCCGTATCCTGAGCCTTTATCGATCGAAAATACCAGCGATACTATTGACAATATCGGTGTAGGCGATGAGCCTGATAAACAGGATCGATCTAATGATGCCTTGTATGCCGAATCCGAAGGTTATTATGCCGCCGGGGATGAGGGCCTAAAAAGCACTCAATTAACGGATGATCAAATAAAAACAGCCGTTAAAGAGCCCGAAAAGATTCAGAAAGTTGTCGAGACGAAAAAGCCGGTAGCGGCTAAAAAACCTGTTAAAGCGCCAGTGGCTGTTAAGCAATCGACGCCTAAACCGCCTACGGTTACAGCAGAGGCAAAAAAGCCGACGGCTACACCGAAAGCGACTTCAAAATTAGTACGCTGGTATATTCAACTCGGTAGTTTTAGTAAAAAAGAAAATGCAATTTCTTATTGGAAAAGCTTAAGCGAACAAGGTTTACCCGCTTCGTTGGATACCGTCCAAACAGATAACGGCGTCATATACCGGCTTCGAGTAGGCCCGGAAATTAACCAGAAAAAAGCAGCCGCAATGAAGGCAAGACTGGATAAAAAGAACATAAAAGCAGTGTTGATGTTTGAGTGATGAGCAGCTTAGCAATAAGCAAACATCGCTTCGTTTGTTGCAGGGCGCTCCTTTCGGCTTGAAAGCCGAGGTTTAACCGGCAGGGAAGATTGATTAACCTTTATGGGTCGTTTTGGTGGGATGATTTTTGGCGTTATACGCGTCATGGTCGTTGCCGCATTGCCAGGATTGGCGGCCTTGCTTAAGAATTCCCGGTGGAAAGAATCGACATTCATTCCATCTTTTCAATTGCTCGCTGTTTGGTTGCGAGATCATTTTTCGTCAGGTATGGCGAATTACATCAGTTATCGCTGATTTTTTTTCGTTAATTCTTAATAAACAATGCAGGTTAAAAAATAATGTGTGGTATTGCTGCTATCGTTTCACATCAGGCTGTTAATCAAGAGTTATATGATGCTCTGACAGTGTTGCAACATAGAGGTCAGGATGCCGCAGGCATTGTGACTTGTGAGGCAGGACGGCTACATTTGCGCAAGGAAAACGGTTTGACCCGTGACGTTTTTACCAACGCCCAAATGTTGAGATTAAAAGGCAATATGGGCATAGCTCATGTTCGCTATCCAACGGCGGGATGCACCAGCTCTGCCGAGGCGCAACCTTTTTATGTGAATTCGCCTTTTGGCTTGACGCTGGCCCATAACGGTAATTTGACCAATACCGAAGAGCTGAAAAAGGCGCTGTTCATCGAAGATCAGCGGCACATCAATACCGATTCCGATTCTGAAGTTTTATTGAATGTTTTTGCTCATGAGCTGCAAAGTTTAGGGAAATTGCATTTAACTGTGGATGATGTTTTTCAAGCGGTATCCGGCGTTCATCGCCGCTGTCGTGGGGCTTATGCGGTTGTGGTTATGATTGCCGGTTTCGGCATTTTAGGATTCAGGGATCCTCATGGTATTCGACCTATCGTCTTTGGTGAAAAAAAATCCGAACAAGGTTCTGAGTTCATGATCGCGTCCGAAAGTGTGGCTCTGGATGTGCTGGGTTTTGAGCTTAATAGAGATCTTGAGCCCGGCGAAGCGGTATTTGTGGAAGAATCAGGCGTGTTGCATACCAAACAGTGTGCTGAGAAAACAGATCATTGTCCGTGCATTTTTGAATATGTCTATCTTGCGCGCCCGGATTCAATTATTGATCGTATCTCTGTTTATAAGGCGCGACTGCGTATGGGCGAGAAGTTAGCCAAAAAAGTGCAGAGAGACTGGCCGGATCATGACATAGACGTAGTTATTCCCATTCCCGACACCAGCAGAACAGCAGCGTTGCAAATGGCTAATCTTTTAGGTTTGAAGTACCGAGAAGGTTTTATAAAAAACCGTTATATTGGCCGGACCTTTATCATGCCGGGCCAGAAAATGCGGGAAAAATCGGTCAGGCAAAAGTTAAACGCCATTGGTTTGGAATTTGAAGGCAAGAATGTATTGCTGGTTGATGATTCGATCGTCAGAGGTACAACATCCGAGCAGATTATTCAGATGGCCAGAGATGCCGGAGCTAAAAAAGTCTATTTTGCCTCAGCTGCACCGCCGGTGCGCTTCCCCAATGTTTACGGCATCGATATGCCTGCCGCCCATGAGTTGATTGCTCACGATCGTACTGAAGATGAGGTGTGCGTAGCAATAGGCGCAGACCGGGTAATTTATCAGGAACTGAATGATTTGATTGATGCGGTTCGTAAAGGTAATCCGAATATCAAACATTTCGATACCTCCTGTTTTAGTAAAGAGTACGTTACCGGTGATATCGACGACGCCTATCTGGAGCGTACCGAAGCGTTGCGCAATGACCACGCACAATTAACAGGACGCTCGGAAAATTTCATTATCGGCATGCAGAATGGGGATTGAGGCTTTTTAAGGTCCAAAGCGAAAGGCGGTCGTATTGAAGTTGGTTTCTTTGCCTTTCATCCTTTTGCCTGATCTTTTTAATAAAAATATACACTATATAACCATGACAAATATTAACTGGAACGACTATTCACTGGAAACCCAGGCGATCAGAGCCGGGCATCGGCGCACTCATGAAGATGAGCACAGCATACCGATTTTTGCCACTTCCAGTTATGTGTTTGCCAGCGCCGAAGAGGCCGCTTTGCGCTTTACCGGCCAGAAACCGGGTAATATCTACTCCCGTTTCACCAATCCAACCGTCAATGCTTTTCAGGAAAGACTGGCGCTCATGGAGAAAGGCGAGCGTTGTCTGGCCTTTTCATCGGGCATGGCGGCTATTATGGCGGTCGGCATGGGACTGCTTAAAGCCGGAGACCAT
Organism: Methylobacter sp.; assembly: GCA_024636505.1. Lineage (GTDB taxonomy): Bacteria > Pseudomonadota > Gammaproteobacteria > Methylococcales > Methylomonadaceae > Methylobacter_A. Next base: position 46,316 of record JAGXGY010000029.1, read on the forward strand.
GTGGTGTGTTCGCGCGGCGTGTTCGGCAATACCGTATTGATGTTCCAAAATTATTTTAGTAAATTCGGGGTTGAAACCGACTTTGTCGATTTAATCGATACCGCAGCCTGGGAAGCGGCGATTAAACCGAATACCCGGTTTCTGTTTCTGGAAACACCGTCCAATCCGTTGATTGAAATTGCCGATATTTCAGCGCTTGCCGATATCGCCCATAAACACGGCTGCTTACTGATTGTTGATAATTGTTTTTGTACCCCGGTATTGCAAAAGCCTTTCGAACTGGGCGCGGATATTGTGATCCATTCGGCAACTAAATATATAGACGGGCAGGGCCGTTGTATCGGCGGCGCGGTCATTGCCAGCGATGAAATCATCGAAAAGTTTATTTATCCGTATCTGCGCACCGGCGGCGCGACCATGAGCCCTTTCAATGCCTGGGTATTTTTGTCCGGCTTGGAAACGTTGGCGGTCAGAATGAAAGCGCATTGCGATAGCGCCTTTGAACTGGCCAAATGGCTGGAGCAACAGCCCGGTATCGCCAAAGTGCATTATCCCGGCTTGGCATCGCATGCTCAGCACCAACTGGCCAAGCGTCAGCAGAGTCATTTCGGCGGCATCGTCAGTTTTGAGCTGGTCGGCGGCAAAGAACACGCCTGGAAGTTGATCAATGCGACCGAAATGCTGTCAATTACCGCAAATCTGGGCGATGTTAAAACCACCATCACTCATCCTGCAACCACTACGCATGGTCGCTTGGCGCCCGAAGTCAGAGCGGCCGCCGGTATCAAGGACGGCTTGGTCAGGATTTCAGTAGGATTGGAGAATCTTGAAGATATTAAAAAGGATATTTTAAGAGGGTTGTAGTTGGGCATAGTGTTTATGCCCGACATGTTATTGGGTAACGAAAAGCTGCTAGCTAAAGCGCCTGCTTTCGGTGCCGAATCTACGCAGCTGCCAACAAGTTATCCAGTTTTTTTTGTTGTTCCAGTGCATGCAACTCGTCAAAGCCGCCGACGTGATAATCGCCGATATAGATTTGCGGTACTGTGCGGCGGTTGGTTTTCAGCATCATTTCTTCTCTTAAACCGGGTTTGGCATCCACATTAATTTCTGTATAAGATAGGCCTTTTTTGTCCAGCAGGCGTTTGGCCATGGTGCAGTAAGGACAAATGTTGGTGGTGTAGATCAGTATTTCCGGCATATTTCATTAACAGTTGCTAGTGATAAAGCCGGGTATTTTATCGGTTAACGCGTTGTGGTTCAATGCGGATAGCCAGTGATAAATATTTAATCAGTTGCCACGCTGCTTCTTCCATGTTTCTGCCGAAAGCTATAACCCCGTCTTCATGTCCGAGCATGGTAAATAATGAAGTTTGCGTCAGTTTGCCGGATTGAAATAATTGTTCAACAGCCATCGCCATGTCAACTGTGCCGTAAGCAATGTCGGCCATAGTGTGGGGCAGTTCAAGCGCTATGGTATGTTTCCAGATTTCAGGGCTGTGTGCGTGGATAACGGCTTGAATGGCATGATTTTGAGCATATACGCTGGCGTGGGTCAGGGATTCGGACGAAGGGTTGCACAAGCCGCGGGATTGAATCCGGTTTTGGTGAGGTTCCGCCTTGACAATCAGGCAATAATGCTCCGGGCTGAGTTGTTCAATATGCCCGGTTTGCGTACCGCTGATAATGAACTGAGCGCTGTGAGGGTCGATTCTTTGGCTGATATTACCAAAACCGATATTCTGGTATCGCTCAGGGCTTTGTCCGATCAGTTCAAGCCGGACGGCAATGGTGCGCCAGGCGTTGATGTCGGCTAATGAGTACAAAGAGCTAATTGGCTGTTGCGTATGATTTAACTGATATTTTATGACGCCTTCTTGCTTTCTCATGGGTCTGTTTCTGCTGTGCTGTGGTTGGGTAAGTATAAGCGCGGTTGCCGTCTACTTTAAGAAAATAAAATACAGGTAACCGGCAGAGTGTTATAAAATCAACGGTTTTTCAGTTTGCATATCGATTTTTCGGTGACGGCTCCCGGCAGTCGTCGGCATTTCCTCCAGCCATGGAGGTCATCGGTAGACAAAAATAGTGGCTTAATTATGCGATGTCCGTTTTGCGGAGCACAAGATACGCGGGTTCTTGATTCCAGGTTGGCTAATGACGGCGATCAGGTTCGCCGCCGGCGCGAGTGTCATGCTTGTAAGGAACGCTTTACTACGCACGAAGTGGCTGAGTTGACGCTACCGCGAATTGTTAAGCGTGACGGGATACGCGAGCCTTTCGAGGAAGAAAAACTGCGGGCCGGCATGCTCAGGGCTCTGGAAAAGCGGCCGGTAGTCAGTGACGATATTGAAGCGGCAATCAATCGTATAAAACAGGATTTGCGGGCATCGGGTGAGCGGGAAATATCGGCACATGAATTGGGAGAACAAGTTATGAAGGAATTGAGTTTGCTGGATCATGTGGCTTTCGTACGTTTTGCCTCGGTGTATCGCAGTTTTCAGGATGTCAGTGAATTCACCGATATGATTGAACATTTACAAACGACTGCCATGGATGGCGGGAGTGTCGCAACAGGTAGGGAACCAGTGCGACCGACTGCCATGGATGGCGGCCGCGACTGCTCCCGGCAGTCGTCGGCACTTCCTCCATCCATGGAGGTCGGGAGTGTCGCAACAGGCAGGGAACCGGTGCGACAAAAATAATGTCAAGGTCACGCGATGCTTTTTATATGGCGCGAGCCATTCAGTTGGCTAAAAAAGGCCGATATACGACCGATCCGAATCCCCGTGTAGGCTGTGTTTTAGTCAAGGACGATGTGGTCATCGGCGAAGGCTGGCATGCTAAAGCGGGCTTAGGTCATGCGGAAGTTGAAGCGTTAAAAAACGTGCAGGATGCAACAGGCGCAACCGCCTATGTTACGCTGGAGCCTTGCAGTCATCAGGGCAGAACGCCGCCGTGTTGCGATGCGCTGATAAACGCCGGAATCGCTCGGGTTGTTGCGGCTATGCAAGATCCCAATCCGCAGGTGTCCGGCAGCGGACTGAAAAAGCTCAGGGGGGCGGGAATTGAAGTGGATTGCGACGTATTGCAGGAAGATGCGCAGGCATTGAATCGCGGGTTTATCAAACGCATGACTGAAAACCGCCCGTTTGTGCGCAGCAAGCTGGCGATGAGTCTGGATGGGCGCACCGCGATGGCATCAGGTGAAAGTAAATGGATTACCTCAGCTGAGGCCAGAGTCGATGTGCAGCGCTTAAGAGCGGAGAGTTCAGCAATTTTAACGGGTATCAATACGGTATTAGCTGATGATCCGGCGTTGAATGTCCGTATAGACTTGGTCGCAGACTGGCAATCGGATGTGTTACAACCGCTCAGGGTAGTCTTGGATACTCATCTGGCTATGCCGGTTACCGCGAAGATGGTAAGGCTTCCCGGGCGCAGTCTGATTTTAACCTGTGCCGATGATTCCCAAAAACAATGCGCGTTGCAACAGGCGGGTTTTGAAGTTTATAAACTGGCCGACAAAAACGGACGACTGGATTTACATGCGGTGATGGATTTTTTAAGCCAACAACAAATCAATGAACTGCTGGTTGAGTCGGGTTCGGTGCTGAATGGCGAATTACTGACTGAAGGACTGGTGGATGAATATATTATTTATATGGCTCCGTGTATTTTAGGCGACCAAGGGCGTGGCTTATTCAAGTTGCCGGGTTTGCAAAAGATGGCTGATAAAAAACAGTTAAAACTCCGCGATGTCAGGCAGGTCGGTCAGGATTTGAAATTAACCTGGACACCACGGTAATCGCGGCTAAAGCCGCTCCTACAACTCATAATAATAGGACATCCATGTTTACAGGCATCATCTTGGCAGTGGGCAAAATATCAGCAATCGAGCAGAAAGCCGGTGATTGTCGATTGACCGTGGCGACCGGAAAATTACCGCTGCTGGATGTCGCGTTGGGCGACAGTATTGCCGTCAACGGCGTATGCCTGACCGCAGTGGCGTTAGGTAAAAATCATTTTTGCGCCGATGTGTCTAATGAAACTTTGTCCAGAACCATCCTGAATGCTGCAACGGTCGGTACTCCGGTGAATCTGGAGTTGGCATTAACGCCGTCAACCCGGTTAGGCGGGCATATCGTCAGCGGCCATGTCGATGGTATCGGTACGGTAACGGAAAAGCAGGCAGATGGACGTTCCTTTCGTTTTACCTGTAAAGCGCCTGATAATCTGGCTAAATACATTGCCGAAAAAGGCTCTATTTGTATCAACGGCATTAGCCTGACGGTTAATGAAGTTGATGGCGCGGTATTCAGCGTTAATATTGTGCCGCATACGCTCAAAGAAACGACCTTAGGCGATGCAGTGGTTGGAACCAAAGTCAATCTGGAAGTGGATTTGCTGGCTCGCTATATAGAGCGGTTAATCAAGGGTGATGCGGCGGCTAAAAGTTGTAGCGGCATCACAGAAGCATTATTGCAAAAAAGCGGTTTTTTAGGCTAAGTCAAAAGGCAAAATGAATACCATCGAAGAAATTATAGAAGATTTACGCGTAGGAAAAATGGTCATCATCATGGATGACGAAGATCGTGAGAATGAAGGCGATCTGCTGATGGCCGCTGCTTTTACGCGTCCTGAAGATGTTAATTTTATGGCACGTTACGGTCGCGGCCTGATTTGCCTGACTTTGACCAGCGAGCGTTGTCAGCAATTACGCTTGCCGTTGATGGTCAATGAAAACCAGACCGCTCACTCGACCAATTTTACCGTGTCGATCGAAGCGGCAACCGGCGTCACCACCGGCATTTCAGCGGCCGACCGGGCGCGTACTATTCAATGTGCCGTCATGGCGGATGCCAAGGCGGATGATCTGGTGCAGCCGGGGCATGTCTTCCCGTTAATGGCGCAAGCCGGCGGCGTGTTAAACCGGGCAGGACACACCGAAGCGGGCTGCGATTTAGCTAGATTGGCAGGCGTGGAACCGGCGGCGGTTATCGTCGAGATACTCAATGAAGATGGTACGATGGCAAGACGGCCTGATCTGGAAGTGTTCGCCAAGCAGCACGATCTTAGAATCGGCACGATCGCCGATTTGATTCATTACCGTATCCAACATGAAAATACCCTGGAGCGCATCAGCGAGTGCGCTTATCCGACCGAATTCGGCGATTTCAGGCTATATGCTTATCAGGACAGAAACGACAATAATCTGCATCTGGCGCTGGTGATGGGGCAGGTTGCTGGCAACGAACCGATTTTAGTTAGGGTTCATGCGCGGAATGTGCTGGATGATGTGTTTGCCTCCAAGCGTAGCGATTGCAACATTCCATTGCGTGCAGCCATGCAAAAAATAGCCGGGGAAGGGCGCGGAGTCTTGGTGCTTATCAGGCAGCGAGAGGACAATAAGTCGCTGGCGGAATTGATATACCACTATCAATTGGAAGATCACGGTATTGTCAGTCCAGTTCAGCCGGTTGGTGCTGAAGATTGGCGTACCACAGGCACAGGCGCCAGAATTCTGGCTGATCTGGGTGTACATAAGCTTAAGGTTTTAGGACCCCAGAAAAAATATGTCGCGTTATCCGGGTTTGATTTGGAAGTCGCCGAGTATGTAGGGTAAAAAAGTAACAAGTCCCTAATTATGGCGTTACGCTATTCATAATAGTAGAACATATCACACAGTAGAGAAATATCATGTCAACACTAAAAACCTTTGAAGGAAATTTGCTCATTCAGGGCGGAAAATTCTGTATCGTAGCGTCACGCTTTAACAGTTTCATTGTTGAGCAATTGGAAACCGGTGCAATTGATGCACTGGTGCGCCACGGTGCTAATAAAGCCGATATTCATCTGGTTAAAGCGCCGGGTGCATTTGAGTTGCCGATGGTGGTGCAACGTGTGGCAGCGGCCAAAAAATACGATGCGATTATCGCCTTGGGCGCAGTAATTCGTGGCGGCACCCCGCATTTTGAATATGTCGCCGGTGAATGCGTTAAAGGCTTGGCGCAGGTTTCTTTGCAATACAGTATCCCCGTCAGTTTTGGGGTGTTAACTGTTGACAGTATTGAGCAGGCAATAGAACGGGCGGGCACTAAAGCCGGTAATAAAGGCGCGGAAGCGGCAATGTCAGCCATTGAAATGGTCAATTTATTTAATAACCTGGAAAACTAATGAGTCAAGCTCGAACCAATGCCCGAAAAGCGGCTGTACAGGCATTGTATCAATGGCAAATGGCCGGTCAGAACCTGAGTGAGATCGAACGCCAGTTTCTGGAAGAAGAGCGCTTGAAAGACGCGCAAAAAAGTTATTTCATCGAGTTGTTTTACGGTGTGCCTAAAAACCTGGATGCGATTGATCAGGCGCTGTCGGAATTTGTCGACCGTCCGGTTGATGCGATAGACCCGGTCGAACGGGCGATTTTAAGAATTGGTGTATACGAGTTGTTGTATCGATTAAATATGCCGTATCGGGTTGTTTTAAATGAGGGTATTAATCTCGCCAAAGACTTTGGCGCTGACGGTAGCCACAAGTATGTTAACGGCATACTGGATAAAATAGCCCAACAAAAAAGAATGGTAGAAATTAAGGCGAAAGGCGCGAGGTGAAAGACGAAAGGGATACGCCTTTAGTCTTTAGTCTTAGCCTTGTCCTGTTAAAAATGCCTCTTTCCGAATTCACTGTCATTCAGCGTTTCTTCACCAGACAACGCATCACTCATTCGACAACGCGCTTGGGCATAGGCGATGACTGCGCGTTGCTGTCCATTCCCCAAGGTTTCGAGCTGGCAATAACCACCGATACCATGGTCGAGAATGTGCATTTTTTTGCCGGAGCCGACCCGGAACTGCTGGGGCATAAACTGCTGGCGGTCAATTTGAGCGATCTTGCAGCGATGGGCGCGCAGCCGGTTTCGGTGACGCTGGCATTAACCCTGCCTAAGATTGACGACAACTGGTTGACGGCTTTTTCGCAAGGTTTTTTCAGGTTGGCCGAGCGCTATTCGGTGGATTTGATCGGCGGCGATACCACTTCCGGGCCTTTGACGTTGACCGTGCAGGCGCTGGGTTTGGTACCGAAAGGCCGTGCGCTGTTGCGTTCTTCGGCAAAGCCGGGCGATTTTATTTACATGACCGGTGCTTTGGGCGATGCGGGACTGGGATTAAAGATCAAGCAGGGCTATGCTTGTGCAGATCCAGATGCTGCTTTGACGCGCTTTAACCGGCCTGACCCTCAAGTTGAAGCGGGGCTAGCGCTAAACGGTATCGCTACTGCCTGCATCGATTTATCGGACGGCTTGGCGGGCGATCTGGCTCATATACTGGAGCAAAGTCAAGTGGGCGCTTGTCTCGATTGGGATGTGCTGCCGCTGTCCAATGCGGTACTGTCCTATATAACCGATACTGGCGATTGGTCTATGCCGCTGACTGCGGGTGACGACTATGAGCTGTGTTTTACCGTCAGTCCCGAACAGGCAGGCAAGTTGACTATAGCGGCCACCAAAATCGGCGTCATCGAATCTCAACCGGGCTTACGCTTGCGTAAGTCGGGAATCATCCAACCATTAGAGGTAAAAGGCTTTGAGCATTTTTCTTAATACCCGGCTGGGTAAAAATAAACTGACGCCCAGACAGATATTGTCCGATCCTATCTTGTTTCTGGCCTTCGGTTTCGGTTCCGGCTTGGCAAAAAAAGCCCCCGGCACTTTTGGTACCGTGGCGGCGATTCCGGTTTACTGGCTGTTTGCGCAATCCAATTTTGCTATTTACAGCCTGTTGACGGTAATCGTAACCCTTGTCGGCATTCCGATTTGCGATATTGCCGCAAAAAAACTGGATGAGCATGATTTTGGCGGCATCGTCTGGGATGAGATTGCCGGATACCTGATAACGCTATGGTTCGTACCTTTTAGCTGGCAAGCAGTGATATTGGGTTTTATCCTGTTCAGGTTCTTCGACATACTTAAACCGTGGCCGATTAAGTGGGTTGACCGGCAAGTACACGGCGGTTTGGGTATCATGCTCGATGATGTGCTGGCCGGGATATTTGCCGGTGTTTTGCTGCTATGGATTTCAGCCTATTTTTAGCTTAATGGCGTTTAAAAATCATTAAGGTAATATCATCATTAAAAGATTCGCTACGGCAAAATTGCTTGAGCTGATCCAGCAACGCGTCAATGATGACCTGCGGTGATTGTTGCGCATGTTGAATAAGAATATTACTGACGCGTTGTAGGCCGAAAAAATCGCCTTGCGGATTTTCCGCTTCAGTTAAACCGTCGGTATACAGCAGGATTATGTCGCCTTGGGACAGTGTGGTGGTTTTTTCTTCAAAAACCACATTTTTGTGTATGCCCAGAATTAATCCTTCTGCATCGAGTTGCCTGCATTCGCTTTGGAAGCGACTATGTAACAAAGGGGGAGGGTGACCGGCATTGGCAAAACTCAATTGTTGGTTAGTGATGTTGTATTGCAGATAAAACAGGGTAATAAAGTAGTCGGATTTATCCAAATCCTCAAAAAGAAAATTATTGAGTATAGTCAGGGTTTCTGCGGGCGTACCCGAGCCGTTTGCCTGAGATCTAATGGCGCTGCGGGTTTCCACCATAAACAGGGCAGGGCCGATTGAATGCCCGGAAACATCGGCAATAATCATATCCAGGCAGTTTTCGTTACGGTAAAAATAATCAAAATAGTCGCCGCCAACTTGGTCGGCAGGCAGACAGTAACCGGTGACTTCAAAATGAGTGGATTTAATCGGTACCGAGGGCGATAGAGATGCCTGAATGCGTTCGGCAATCTTGATTTCACTTTGAGCAATAGCCAGATTGACTTGCGCCTGGCGAATTGCCGCTTCCGTCGCTTTTCGTGTGGTAATGTCTACGATAGTGCTCAGTATCAGTGTTTCTTCATGGCTGTCGATGATGCTGAGGCCTATTTCAACGGGAAATTCAGTCCCGTCTTTGCGTAAGCCGTAAAGTTCCCGGCCCACTCCCATAGGTCTGGATACGGGGGTGGCAAGGTACGTCTGACGGAAATCCCTATGTGCGCTGCGAAAGCGTTTCGGTATTAATATTTCAATAGTCTGGCCAATGAGTTCAGTCCGGGAGTAACCGAAAGACGCCTCTGTTTGCGCATTGACCATTACAATCGTCCCTGATTCGTTTACCATAATAATCGCGTTCGGCGACGATTCCACTGCTTGTCGAAACCGATGCTCCAGGCGCTTACGCTTGGTAATATCATGGATAAAACCGCTGAATATATAGGTATTGTCCAGTTTTAACGGGGACAAGCTCAGCTCAACAGGAAATTCAGTGCCGTCGCGACGCAGGGCGGTTTGCTCAAGTAATTGATTGAACAGCGGACCCTGTCCTGTGCGCAGGAAGCGTTGCAATCCTTGCCGATGCGCATAGCGGAATTGTGGTGGTATGATTAACGCGTCAAGACGCTGGCCGATGGCTTCCTCCTTAGTCCAGCCGAATATTTTTTCGGCTTGGTAATTCCAGTCGTTAATGATGCCGTCCGCATCCATAATCACGATGGCGCTCAGGGAGCTCTCAATAATCATTCGGGTACGTTTTTCGCTTTCGATCAGCGCATTCTGAAAGTGTATTCTGGCGGTAATATCCCGATCGACGCCCCGCCATTTCAGCAGTTTTCCGGCTGCATCGATTATCGGCAACCCGGTCGATTCGGTCAGTATTGATCGGCCGTCTTTATGCTGATAATGAGCCAACAATGCATAAAAAGGCCGATGGCTGGTTGCGTATTGCTGCTGTTTAGCTTTATCGTGCGGGGTCAAAAATTCGGTATAGTGTTTACCGAGTACCTCATCCGGACTATAGCCCAATATCTGATTAACCGCAGCACTGCTATAGCTATAGTAACCCTGGGGATCTTGCTCCCACAGCCATTCGCCGGCCATTTCCGCCATCTGGCGAAAACGCTCTTCACTTTCGATAAGCGCCGATTCGACATTGAAATCTTCGGCGGATTTGTCCTGAATTAACAACACAATCTCGGTTTTGTTAGGTGTCCGCTTAGCTAAAGAAAGCAGTGAGATGAATGCCCGGATTTTGTGATTTGCCTTGGTAACAATGTCACCGATAAAGCCTGTCCTGAACGGAACTGAAGAGCTTGGATCGGTCATTACATTAGCAAGTACGGCCTGCCATATTGCCGTGTCGTTTCCGCCGACGTAAATAAGATCAATAGGGTGTCCGATGAGTTCTTCTTCAGCATAGCCTAACAAAGTAGCGGTGGAAGGACTAAGCTGTTTAATACGCAGTACCGCGTCTTTCGAATCAATCAGTTCAAGGACAATGATATGGGGTGTGAGTGGGCGCATGTTGTTAACTTATTAGAATATGCTGAGCAAAGACGCATACCGTTTACCTGTTCAGCACATTCTATGCGTTTATGTATGGTCGTGGTGTCTAATGCTGCAAACTTCAAGACTTTACTCGATTATCGCTGGAAATCTTACCAATAAGGCACTTATTTTACTAAACAAATTTAAACGAATATCGGACGTAGCGAATCGTTCCCTATCGGGTAATGGGTTAAATCTGTAGTTTGTTGTATTATTAGCCGTATGACATGCTATCAAGAAATCGTCTGCCCCGAGTGCGGCAGCAGCCAAATTACAAAGTCCGGTCGCACAGAGCAAGGGACACAACGTTATCGATGC
>JAGXGY010000030.1 GCA_024636505.1 Methylobacter sp.
AAATAGAGAACCAATTCAGGCTGTTGGTGTTGTTTTTATGTCTCCCTGACATGATGGTGGCCAACGAACAAAATCCCCAAATAATGGCTCTCCAAACATGAGTGAGAGCCTGTGGATAAATTTTTTGTCGTGTACAGAGCTGCTATAGACACTCAATTATTTGACTGAATAACAGTATTCAAGGGTTAACCTGATGTTCATTGGAAACACTATTGATCTGTTCCTGTTACTTTGCCAACTTCATTTTGCCATATTCTTCGCCATAAATCGGCCAGTTGCGACCGGCAGCAATTGCCCGTAATCCGACAGCCAGTTTCAACTAAAAAATCGACACGCGTTGAGAAGCTTGCCTAAATAACCCCGTTCTCAATCACCGGCAGCACCCAGTATTGAATCCCCGAGCCGGAAAACTCGGCTCTCAGTTGCTCCAATAATTGGGCTAAGCCCTGTTCCGGCACGTACATTTGAAAGCGGACTTTTTTCTGCCGTCCGCTGACCTGTTCGGCCAGCGACAGGCCTTCATTCTTATGATCGTGCGAGTTGACTGGAAAACTGCTGAAGCCGTGTTCCGACTCCAGCATCAACAGACAATCGACCACTGCCTCTTCAAGGCTGGGCGGCACGTTTAGGGTGACCAGATATTCCTTACTGTTCATCGCTTAAGCTCCTTGGGCAAGCCGAATAATGTAAACAAAATCGGCAGTAAAAATAAGGTCAAAAATGTCGATGACACTAGGCCGCCGATCACTACGATGGCCAATGGCCGCTGAATTTCAGAACCCGGCCCGCTTGCAAACAACAACGGGATCAGGCCGAATGCGGCGATGCTGGCGGTCATCAGCACCGGCCGCAAGCGCCGCGACGAGCCGACCAGCACCGCTTTAGCCAAATCCATGCCGGTGGCGATCAGTTGATTAAAATAGCTGACCATGACCACGCCGTTCAGCACCGCAATCCCTAACAATGCGATAAAGCCGACCGATGCCGGTACCGATAAATACTCGCCGGATAACCATAGGGCGAATACGCCGCCGACCATCGCCAGCGGGATGTTGGACAGCACCAGAACCGCCTGACGAACCGAGCCGAAGGTTGAAAACAATAACAAGAAAATCAGCCCCAACGATACCGGAACGACCAGCGACAAGGTCGCCGCCGCACGTTGCTGGTTTTCAAACTGACCGCCGAATTCGACGGTGTAGCCGGTCGGCAAGTTAGCTTGTTCGGCAACCGCTATACGCGCTTCATCGACAAAGCTGACCAGGTCCCGGTTAACGACATTGCTGGTGATGACCACAAAGCGCTGGCCGCGTTCCCTGCCCACCGACACCACGCCCTCCACTTTTTCTATTTTGGCAACCGCCGTAATCGGAACATGCCCGCCATCCGGCAGCGCAATTTGCAGGTTGTCGAAATTGGCCACATTGCTGTCACCGCGCAATATTAACGGGGTGCGCTTGATGCCTTCCTGAACTATGCCCAGCTTCAAACCTTCAATCTGCGCCCGCAATAAGGTTTCGATGCTGTCGCTGTCCAGGCCTAAACGTCCGGCCGCCGATTTATCGATGGTCAGTTGCAAAAATTGCATGCCGTCGTTTTGCTTGGCGAATACGTCGCTGGCACCGGTTATGTTTTTCAAAATATCGGCAATTTGCTGGGCTTTTTCATTTAACACCGCCAAGTCGGTGCCGAATAATTTAACCGCCACATCGCCGCGCGTTCCGGTCAGCATTTCCGAAACGCGCATTTCAATCGGCTGGGTAAACTGAAAGGCGATACCCGGGGTTTGCGCCATGACTTCTCTGATCTCATCGAGCAATTGTTCCTTGCTGTCCATGCGCCATTGGTCTTTGGGCTTGAGGATCAAAAAGGTATCGGTATCGTTCAAACTCATCGGGTCAAGCCCCAACTCGTCCGAGCCGACCCGAGCAACAATGTCGACGATTTCCGGAATATTTTTCAGCAGGTTTTTTTGCACCTGAATATCCAGGGCTATCGATTGCTCCAGGGTAATCGACGGCAATTTTTCCAGCTGCACGATGATGTCGCCTTCGTCCAGGGTCGGCATAAAGGTGCTGCCGATCTGGGTAAATACCAGCACGGTCACGGCCAATAATGAACCTGCCCCGATAAAGACCAGCTTGCTGTTAGCCAGACACCAGACTAAAGCCGGTTGATACAGTTTTTGCAGGTTTCTGGGCAGCCAGGGTTCTTGGTGCGATACCTCTTTCAACAAATACGAGGCGATCACCGGAATCACCGTCAGCGACAACACCAGCGACCCACTCAGCGCAAACACGATGGTCAAGGCCACCGGGGTAAATAATTTGCCTTCCAGTCCTTGCAGGGTCAGCAACGGCAAGAACACGATAATAATAATCAAGATGCCGGAGACCACCGGAGCTGCAACTTCGCGGGTGGCTCGATAAATGACATGCAAGCGCGGCAGGCGCCGGGATTTTTCGGCATGCGCCAGATGAGTGATCAGGTTTTCCACCACCACCACGGCGGCATCGACCAGCATGCCGATCGCAATGGCAAGGCCGCCCAAACTCATCAGGTTGGCCGACATGCCCATGGCTTTCATCAAAATAAAGGTGAATAACGCGGCCAGCGGCAGAGCCAGCGCTACCACCAAAGCCGCGCGCAAATTGCCCAGAAACAAAATCAGCAGGATGACGACCAGCACGATGGCTTCCAGCAGCGCGTGCAATACGGTATCTACCGCGTGATCGACCAAGTTGCCGCGATTGTAAAATACCTTGGCCTCGACGCCTTTAGGAAATCCGGGGCTGATTTCGGCCAGTTTTTTCTCGATACCGGCAATGGTTTGTCTGGCATTGGCACCGCGCAAACTGAGCACCAGTCCTGTAACCGCCTCGCCTTCGCCGTTTTTGCTGACCGCGCCATAACGGGTCAACGCGCCGATTTTGATGGTGGCGACATCGCCAACGGTAATCGGAATGCCGTTGTTGTTATCCACGACGATAACGCCGACATCATCCAGGGTTTTGATGCGGCCTTCGGCGCGGACGATCAAGGCTTCTTCGCCGTCGGTCAGGCGGCCTGCGCCGTCATTGCGGTTATTGTTTTGCAAGGCGGCTGTCAGTTGAGCCATGCTGATGCCTCTGGCCGAAAGCCGGATATTATCGGGTATCACCTCAAAGCTTCTGACCAGTCCGCCCAGTGAATTGACGTCGGCCACGCCGGGTACGGTGCGCAATGCCGGCCGTATCACCCAATCCAATAGACTGCGGCGTTCCGTTAAGCTCAAGCCCCCGCCTTCCACGGTGAACATGAACATTTCGCCTAAAGGCGTGGTCATCGGCGCAATGCCGCCTTCGACACCCGTGGGTAAATCGCCCCATAGCGTATTCAGGCGTTCGGCAATCTGCTGACGCGCCCAGTAAATATCGGTGCCTTCTTCAAAATCGACGGTAATGTCGGTCAGCGCGTATTTGGCGATGGAACGCAACATGGTTTGATGCGGAATGCCCAGCAGCTCGACCTCAATCGGCGCGGTGATTCGGGCTTCGACTTCTTCCGGGGTCATGCCCGGCGCTTTGACGATAATCTTGACCTGGGTCGGCGAAACTTCCGGAAAAGCGTCAATCGGGATGTGGGTAAACGCCCAATAGCCGCCGCCGGACAGCAGCACGACCAGCAACATCATCAATAGTCGCTGGCTCAGCGCAAAGCGAATCAAATTAGCCATTATTCGTCACTCCCTAATCCCAGCCAATTGGCTTTGAGTGCGACAGCGCCGTTGATAGCGATTTCATCATCAGCGCTCAACTCGCCGCTAATGATCGATTGATTATCCCGATTACCGACTACGGTAATCGGGGTGACTAAAAAGCCTTGCGGCTTGCGGATAAAAATATAAGCGTTGCCTTCGTTCTTGGCGATAGCCGTATTGGGAATCTTAAACACCGCTTTGTCGCTGAGTTGAATAATCCGGGTATTCAGCCGTTGTCCGGGACGCAATGGCGCATTCTCGTGCAGCGGATCAAGCACGGCTCTGGCCATAACAGTCTGGTTGTCCGGATTAACACTCTGTCCCAACAAGGTGATTTTGGCGCTGGCGTTTGAGTTTTCAACAACAACCCGGTCGCCGATTTTAATGCTGTCCATGCGTTCCTGCGGAATGGCTATTTCCAGCCACAACTGATCCAGATTGGCGATGCGATATAACGGCGCCATCATATCGATACGCGTGCCTGCGACGGCCATGCGCTCCATCACCACCCCGGCTATCGGCGCACGGATATTGAGCTGACGGGTGAGCCGATGGGTTTTGGCTAGACGCGTAATCTCGCTGGCGGTCATCCCGGCAATTTCCAGCAATTGCTTTTGTTCATTCACTTCCGACACAAAGGAGTTATGTTGAATGCGGGTTTCCTGCCAACGCCGGTCGGCAATCACGCCCTCTTCCAGCAGTTTTTTATCCCGCTGAAAAGTAGCCGAAGACAATTGCAGTGCGCTGACGGCTTCAAGATATTCCCGTTGCAGCGTCAGTAAATCCGGGCTATTGAGCTGGGCTAACACCTGGCCTTTGACGACCTTATCACCTATCGCTGCATTCAGCTTTTCAATCGCCCCGGCCTGCGCCGCACTGACGATATATTCCTGAGTCGGCGGAATCACCACTTTAGCCGGGGCGGATAACACCGGAAATTGGCTAACGGCTTCCGGCTTACTTAAGCTTATACCCAGGTTATCGATGTGCTCCTGAGAGATTTGAATGCTGTTTTCAGCGATGGCCGCTGAACTGCACAGCAGCGCCCAACCGACAAAACTGAATGACAATAAATAGCTAGAGATTCTCATGGCGTAACTCCTACGGCCTGGTTATAAAGCGCTATATCGCGCTGTAGCATCACTGAACGCTGCTTGGCATTTAACACGGCTTGCTGGGTTCTGGACTGGATTTTTAACAAATCCATCAAATTAATTTCACCCACCGAAAAACTTAAGCGGGTCATTTTTAAATGTTCTTCGGCAACCTGCTGTAACTCGTTGGCAATACCTAATTCAGCCCGGTTGACTTCCAGATTATGTTCGGCCTCGTGATGCGCCTGTTCCAGGTCGCGGCTCAGTTGTTCGCGTTCCGCAAGCAGTTTGTTTAATTCGACATTGACCGCCGCAACCTGCGGCGCCAGATGCGCGCTGCCGCCGAAAGGCACGGTAATGCCGATATTGAAACTTTCCGTTTGATTACTGCGCTGATCATCGGTGAACCGGTCGCTGTTGATGCCTACGGCAACATGGGTCTGCCCTGAACCGACTAACTTAACGGCGTTCAGTTCCGCCTGCTTGCGTTCAATCTGACTGTTAATCGCCGCTAATAGCGGATGGCTTTGCTGGATTTTTGTTAACTCAACCAGTTTTTCCTGATAGCTGCCGGGAATTCTGGTCATTTGGGTGATGCTGGAATAGCGTTTGCGGGCATGCATCAATTCCGCTTCCGCTAAAGTTAACACCGAGCTTTTTTGCAACGATTCGGTTTTTGCCAATAAAAAATCGGCTCTGGGCAAATCGCCCAACTCGACGCGCCGTTGCACTTTAGCCCGCAACTGATCGGTAATGGCCAGCTCGGTTTTGGCCTGCTCATAACTTAAGTTTGCCAGCGCCATATCCCAAAGGGCCGCTCTGACCAATCCCGATACGCGTAATTTAACCGCATCCGCTTGCGATAGTGCGCTGTTTTCGGCTTGCTTTGCGACGGCTTGTTCCGCATCGCGTTGTCCCGGATTCCATAACGGCACTTGTACCGAAGCATCAATATAATGCAAGGTGCCGCTGGTCGCTTCCTGAAAACTGAGCCCCGCTTGCGTGGCGCCGGCAGTCCAACTGTTACCGCGCTGTGCTATCGCCGCCGCTTCTTGTTCCAACGAATTAAGCCAGCTTGCATCGGGATATTTCTCCAATGTTAAATCAACAACGTTAGCCAAGCTCAAGGTCGCAACACTTTCAATCGGATCAAGATGATCGACAAGATGGGGCGACTCAGCAAAGCCGGGCGTTATCGTCGCTAAAAAAACAACAATAGCCGGCAAAAATCGGGGAATGAGCCTTCTGAAAGGGTTCAAAAAAAACATAGGTCAGACTCGATGCGGCTTTATGCCCGCGTTATAAATAAACAATAAGAAAATAAGGTAAGTTCTGCTTGTAATGACCGGCGCCATTACAGTAAACCTAAAATCCGATAAGAGCCTTTGGTGTTCAAGATAATGGCCACCGGAGACCGGGTTTTGTTTTCCCAGTACCAGCCGTGAGGGCCTTCGAAGGGAGTCGTCAAGGTACCGGTGGATTGATTATCGGTACTCTCCTTAAAGCTTTTGAAGTAACCGGTTTTGCCACCTTTGGGTTCGCCATGAAAATCAAAATAGAGTTTGGCGCCGTCCGTAGCCCATGAATAATCCAGTGTCGCACCTTTTACCAGATGGAATTTATATTCCAAACCCTCCCCGGCCGGCACGATGATTTTGACTGAATCTTGCCACTGCGGCAGTGGTTCCTTTTGGATCGTCTCAGTCGAACCGGCCGCTTGCTTAATGGTTTGCGTGGGCAACACCGGACAAGTCATCGCGAGTGCTTTATTGCCGTCTTTTGTTGGTACAGATAAAGCGGTTAAGCCCATCATTTTTCCCATTCCGGTTGGGTCAATGCCGTATTCTGCGGGCAGTACCGCCGACAGTAAAATAATGACGGCCAATAGCAGCGCAAAAGCGCTGGCTATGATCAGTGATTTGAGCGATTGAACAGGGGGATTGATGTGAGTCATGAATTTATCCGTTAATTAAATAGCCGGTTATTTGATAGCCGAACAGAATCAAGCCGCCGGTCATTAAAAGTGTATTGGTCGCCGTGGAAAAGCGATAAAAACTCTCGTGTCTGCGCCAGAAATCGAGTGCAATCAAGATAAACAGCAAGGCGACAAACTGGCCTAGCTCCACCCCGACATTGAAGGCCAATAAATTTTTCCATAACGCCGCTTGAGGCAGTGAAAAATCCTGCAATTTGGTGGCGAGTCCAAAACCGTGAAACAAGCCGAAAACCATCACCGCGATTTTGGTGTTCGGTTGAAAGCCGAATAATCGGCGAAAACCGCCTAGGTTATCGAAGCCTTTGTAGACAATGGACAGCCCGATAATCGCATCAATCAGGAAAGGATTGACTGCCATGTTGTTTAGCACGCCGAATAATAGCGTCAGACTATGCCCCAAGGTGAACAGGCTGACATAAATCAACACATCCCGGGTGCGGAACAGAAAGAAAATCACGCCAATCAGAAACAGCAGGTGATCGTATCCGGTCACCATGTGTTTGGCGCCGATATAAAGAAACGGCCCGATGGCGAGACCCTGGTTTGCCAATAAAAAACGTTCGGTATTCGCGTCAACGCCATGCGCAAAGACACTGGGGCTTATTAGGAGAAGTAAAAACAACGGCACCCTAATAAGCCGGGCCAGTCGTAGTATTGGGAATGTCATCGTTAAAAAATCCTGGTTCAATTTATGTGTCATGTAAAGCTACCAATTTAAGCCGGGGCAAGTTCGGAGTACAGGCTTCGCCTGTTTGCAAGCGAAGCTTGCACGCCTAATTAACACGGTACTGTCTTAAGCTGGTAGCCTCATTGAGTGTTTATAGCTTAATGCCATAGCGCGTCAATAGTGTGATCATTAGAAAGTAACAGCCTGCCGTCACTGACACTGAAATCCCCATGCTCAGATAGAAATCAAGCCCCTTCTTGAGCAAAAAAGGCAAGCTGATAAAAAAAACTAGCGAAGGGATAACCAGCCAAAAAATACTGGTGGCCAAATCAACAACTTTTTCGGTATCTTTGGTGTCAATATAAAGCCAGAGCATCGCTAAAACGGATATGAGCGGCAGCGAGGCCAATAAAGCGCCAAGCAATGAGCTTCGTTTCGACAGTTCCGATATAGCCACGATAAGCAGGCTGGTAATAATAACTTTGATTAGGGTGTAGCTCATTTTGTGCCACCGTTATTCCCATCGTACTTTACAAAATATACCGCTTTGAAACGGCAAAAGACCTTGTTAATAAGGGCTGGCCAGTTTTACAAAAACAGACGATTTGTCATTAGGATTAGGAGTGTATTCAATGCGGTTTTGACCGCGTTAATGTAAAGACGCGATACATTACGTTTCTACAAAACGAAAGAGGACTTATTGAGCAGGAGGTGCGCGAGGGGATAACGAGGGAATAAGCAACCGGCAAACAAACTGCGTGGCTTGCGGAGAAAAATTGGTATCGAAAGGGGAGATTGCGGCGTTAAATACGGGAGACTGTTGAGGCAGATAGTGGCTGTTATCCCGATCTGCAAGCAGAGTAACGTGCTTATCTTTCATTCCGGCAGCGACACCCACTATGATGCCTTCGGAACTGAAATCATGACTCACTGCCTGGAAGGCATGATCGTCATGGTCGTCACTATGCATGTCAAGACCGTGAATATGCAGGCCAAAGCCTGGCGCTTTCTCTCCGGCATGCGCATGCACCAGCGGTGCAATGAATTGCAGCATCGCCAGAAAGATAACGGTAAATTTGCGTAATGTTGTCAACATAGCACCAATGCTAAGCGATTAACCGGTAATTAACAACTTGTTGTTTGCGGTAAGAGGCATAGCGCAAACAAACGAGCGCTGTGTTTCGCACCGCTGGAGCGATGCAGAATGCATTCCCGCGCCGGAGCGTGGGAATGATATGCGTATCCAGGATGGAATCAAGCCTGCAGTTTTTTGTAAAGGATAGACGAATACACCGATAAGCCGATCAATATCGCACCCGCCAAGCCGGTTATCACTTCAGGAATATGATGGGTGATGCTGAGCAGCATAATGCCCGCCAATACGCCGATCGCATAATGCGCGCCGTGTTCCAGAAACACATATTCATCCAGCGTACCTTTGCGCACCAGATAAACGGTCAGACTTCTGACAAACATCGCGCCGATCGCCAAGCCCAGCATAATGATGACCACATCCTGGGTAATCGCAAACGCACCGATTACACCATCGAATGAAAACGACGCATCCAGTACTTCAAGATAAACAAAACTCATCATGCCGCTTTTTTTAAGCACTGCTACCACCTGCTCGCCTTCTTCTTCATCTTCAAACAGGGCCGCCAGACTATCTACGATAACGAATAAAATAACCCCCGTTACACCGGAGACCAGAACATCCAGACGAATGTCCTCGGGCAGATAGTTTTGGATGATTAACAGCGGCACTAAGGCCATGATGATTTCAATGGCTTCAAGCTTGCCGAATGACGCCATTTTTTCTTCTATATAGCCCAGCCAATGCAGCTCCCTGGCCTCGTCAAAAATAAACGAATAAAACACCATCAGCAGGAACATGCCGCCAAATGCCGCAATTTGCACATGCGATTCTTCCAAATGCGTGGCATAGGTCGCGGCATCATTTAAGGCCATGTCGGTGACGCCGATAAAACCGATACCGGTAGCCGCTGCCACAATCACAATAGGAAACAACAGGCGCATACCGAAAACGGCCACCAAAATCCCCCAGGTTAAAAAATACTGCTGCCAGCGCTCATCCATGCGTTTTAGAACGGAGGCGTTAACCACTGCATTATCGAATGACAAACTGACCTCAAGGACTCCCAGAATAGTGGCGATAAAAACGCCCATTATTCCTCCCCAATAAAATGCGGCCGCCAGGCAAATCGCAGTGACAATAAAAGAAAGACGAAAATGTTGCATAGTGTACCCGCTAAAGATTGTTAATTTTTATCAGGCAACTATAAGTGTATTTTTTTTAAAATCAATATTTATAGCCGATGACACGGCCACTCAATACATACGCCTTCCTCGAAGACATGGCTTACCGGGCAATGGCTTTATCACTAAGTAGCTAAAATCCCGTCGTTCAGGGTGGAATATAAGCGGCTCCATTCACTCGCTTCCGATATTCGTTCCAATTTTTTTAGCAAAACAGGTGCTTTGTTGGTAAGATTTTCCGGGCGACAAAGACCTTGCATCACGATCAGCGATAACCCGCCGATCCGAGTAAGATTTTGAATGCCGGCATAAATGCGTAAAAAACCGTCGGGCTGACGGGGTTAGTCTGTGAAGTGAATGGCGCCATAATGCCGTCAGCAGCAGAAACCGGTGGGCAGTAGCGATACATACCGACTCCTGAGCAATCAGGAATCCCCTTATTTTAGGTGGGGAGGATGTCAATAGCGGTTATCATGGCCAAGGCATCTGATTGAATTATTCCGAAAGCATGGCTTGATCGATTAGTGCGCTAGGTAACGAATCAGCAGTCTTTTACTATTTTTTTTCGTCGCACTCATAAAACAAATAGCGTTAAAAGGCTTTTGATCACTTGTCTGTTTAGACTTTGTACTCTATAAAGAAGGAGGTTGATTTATGGCTATTTCACTCACTAAAGGCGGCAATATCAGTCTGTCCAAGACTGACCCGACACTTAAAAACCTGATTGTCGGTCTCGGCTGGGATGCAAGGCCCACCGATGGCGCGGATTTTGATTTAGATGCCAGTGCATTTATGGTTAAAGAAGACGGTAAAGTCAGATCCGACAGCGATTTTATTTTCTACAACCAGACTACATCCACTTGCGGTTCGATTGAGCATACCGGCGACAACCGGACCGGCGAGGGTGAAGGCGACGATGAAGCGGTTATTGTGTTGCTCGACAAAATACCGGCCGATATTCAGCGCGTGGTTTTTACCGTGACCATACACGATGCCGAATTGCGTAAACAGAATTTCGGTCAAGTCTCCCAAGCCTATGTCCGGGTAGTCAACAAGGATTCAAACACCGAAGTCGCCCGCTATGACTTGAGCGAAGATGCATCGATTGAAACCGCGATGGTTTTCGGCGAGATTTACAAACACGGCCCCGAATGGAAATTTAAAGCCGTAGGCCAGGGCTATGCAGGCGGATTGGCGGCATTAGCCCGTCAATACGGCATTAGTATTTAAGCGGTTTTAACTTTTAATAGAATAAGAAGCAGCTAAAGCCGCTCCTTATTCGTTTGATCCACCGAAAAAACATTAGCCGCTACGCGGCGTTATTTAATTAAGTATCAGGAGAGCATCATGGCAGTATCACTTACCAAAGGCGGCAACGTTAATCTGAGCAAAGAAGCCCCGGGCTTGAACAAAATTACGGTCGGTCTGGGTTGGGACGCCCGCGCCACCGATGGTGCGGCATTCGATTTAGACGCCAGCGTTTTTCTGGTCAAAATGGACGGCAAAGTCCGCTCCGACAGCGATTTTTGTTTTTACAACAATAAAGTGGTCGGCGACGGCGCGGTTCAGCACATGGGCGACAATACCACCGGTGCCGGCGATGGCGATGATGAAACCGTCAAGGTTGAGCTGTCCAAGGTCCCCGCTGAACTGGACAAAATCGTGTTCTCGGTGACCATTCATGATGCCGAAACACGTAAGCAAAATTTCGGTCAGGTCAGCCATGCTTATATCCGTGTCTGCAACGAAGAAGGCGGCGCAGAAATCGCCCGTTACGATTTGAGCGAAGATGCTTCCGTTGAAACGGCGATGATTTTCGGCGAAATTTACCGCGTCGGCAGCGAGTGGAAGTTTAAAGCTATCGGTCAAGGTTTTGCCGGTGGTCTGGGGCCTTTGGCCGCTTCTTTCGGGGTTAATGTTTAACCTGTACCGCACAATCAGGAGTGGCTTAAATCAATCGTTCATCCACCGACCTCTATCTGTCGATGGAGAGTCGTAAGGCAAGTCATTTGACAGATGAGGTCGAATGTGGATTGAAACATCCTTAAAAAATCAGCGCAAACCATTATCAAGGTAATACCTATGGCTATTAATTTACAAAAAGGGCAAAAAATTTCTTTATCCAAAGAGTCCGGCGGCACGTTAAGCAAGATCGTCATGGGCTTGGGTTGGGACGCTAAACAGGCACCTTCCGGCGGCATTTTAAAAGGCATGTTCGGCGGTGGCGGCAAAAGCGGCGCTATTGACCTGGATGCGTCTTGCGTGATGTTTAACGATCAAAACAAGGTGGTTGATACTATTTATTTCGGCCAACTGAAAAGCCGCGACGGCAGCATTGTCCATACCGGCGATAATCGTACCGGCGCCGGTGACGGGGATGACGAGCAAATCAAGGTCGATCTGGATAAAGTGCCAGAAACTGTCAAATCACTGGTTTTTACCGTCAACTCCTTTTCCGGTCAGACCTTTGATGAAGTCGACAATGCCTATTGCCGCATCGTCGACAGCAGCAATAATGCGGAAGTGGCACGTTACACCTTAAGTTCGCAAGGTTCCCATACCGCGCAAATCATGACCAAGCTGTACCGGCATAACGGCGAATGGAAAATGCACGCAATAGGCGAAAACGGCACCGGCCGCACTATTGAAGCCTTGTTGCCGCAAATCATCATTCATTTGTAGGCATAATGAGAATCTGGTTTAACCAAACATTTTCGACCATACACGCCGTTTTTAAAAATCTTCGTCAGTCGGTTCCGGCTGGCGAAATCACCCTGATTTGCACGCATACCTATGCCCATGCGGCCGCTTTTTTGGCGGCGGATGAAAGCTATCTTGAGCCTGCCGATCTCAACGAACAGGATTATATTGAGTGGTGCGTGGATTTTTGTCGGCAACATAATATCCAGTTATTTTGGCCCGGCAAAGAAGCGGCATTTATCAGCAAGCACCATGAGTTTTTTCAAGCAATCGGTGTACAGGTGTTGTCGGTGGCCGATTTCGATACCTTGACGCTGTTGCATAACAAAGCCGATTTTTATGGCGCATTGCCTGCAGACGTTGCCCAAACCATGGATTTTATCGCGGTCAACGACCGCGATGCTTTTGATAGCGCGGTTACAACGTTGTCGGCAAAGCATCAAACCTTGTCTGTTAAGCCAGCTGAATCGGTGTTCGGCTTAGGTTTTCGGGTTTTAGATACCGAGCGCGACAGTATCACTCAGCTCCTTAAAGGCGTTGAATACCAGATTCCGTTGCAAGAATTGCGGCAAGGCATGATCAATACGCCTGAATTTGCCACATTGCTGGTCATGGAGCATTTGGGCGGCCCGGAATGGAGCGTCGATTGCGCCGGGCGGCACGGTGAATTGCTGTGTGCGGTGCAACGCAAAAAATCGCAACTCGCAGGCGGCGGGCAAATGATCGATAACAATGCCGACATTGACGGTATGACGGCACGCTTAGCCGCGCATTATCGGCTCAACGGCTTGTTTAACATTCAGTTTAAGGAAGGCGTCAACGGCGTACGTTTACTGGAGATTAACCCGCGTCCGTCCGGCGGTTTCGGCATGGCCTGTTTATCCGGCGTCAATCTGGCGCAGATTGCCCTGCACAGCATCAAAGGCGAACCTTTCCAGCCGCCGACTATCCGTTACGGGCTGCGGGTGATTGAGATTAATACGCCGGTGCCGATGCAGGACATGATGTTGTGAATAAACGCTTTCAACTTAAAAATTGATGTGGGAGCGACGCCTTCGTCGCGATAAGGGTGTCGCTCCCAATAAACTAATAATAAAGAGTAATCATCATGAGTGATACCGATCCTTTTGACGTGGTAGAGAGAGAAAGCATACCGGGGGCAATGCTGGAGGTGGTGCAGTACAAATCGCTGAAAGGTTCCGACGATCTGGAGGTTGCCGAAAAAGTGTTTTTCGCCAATCAGGCCGATATCCGCTTAAAAATGCTGCGGGTGACGCTGGATAGAAGCGAGCTGCTGATCGAGCCGGGGGCGCTGTATTTTATGAAAGGCAATTTGCAGCTGAAATCGAATTCGCAAGGTGGAATCGCCAAAGGCTTGATGCGTAAATTCATGACCGGCGAAACCTTGTTTCAATCACGAATTAAAGGTAGCGGCGAGATTTATCTGGAGCCGAGTTTCGGTCATTATTTGCTGTTCAATATCGATAATGACGCGCTGATTGTTGATAAAAGCGCTTTTTATTGCGCTACCGCCAGTTTGGAGGTGAGCGCGAAAATCCAGCAGAATGTGTCCAGCGCATTGTTCGGCGGTGAAGGTTTTTTCCAAACCCAGCTCAAAGGGTCTGGCGTGGTGGTGCTCAATTCGCCGGTGCCGATTACCGAATTGCTGACCTATGAGTTGGCCGCCGGGGAAAAGCTGTCTGTTGACGGTAATTTTGCGTTTGTCAGAACCGCCAGCGTCAGTTTTCAGGCCGAAAAATCCGGCAAAACTTTGTTCCAATCGGTGACCAGCGGCGAAGGTTTATTGCAGACTTTTACCGGCCCCGGCATGGTGTGGATAGCGCCGACCCAAGGCGTGTACGATAAAATGAAACAACAACATAGCATTGCCGGTCTGAGTCAGGCTCAAGGCAGCATGGGGACGCGTACTTGAAATCAACATCGTTAACTATCGCATTAGACACCGGAACCCTGCATCTCGACCTGGAACCCGGCTCCATTCCGCTGAATCGCTTGCTGGGATTTGCGGCCAGAGTGAGCAGCAAACGCAAGTTTTTGCTGGTCAGCAAGGTGTTGGGCAAGCATTACCCGGTATCGCCAAGACTGATGAGCTGGTCTTATCGGGCCCTGGCAAGAATGGTATTAAATGGCGGAGCAGACGCCGGTTCGCTATGGATAGGCATGGCCGAAACCGCAACCGGCTTAGGTTACGGCGTATTTGAAGCGGCCTGCCGCGAAGGTGCCGAGCAGGCCTTGTTTATGCAGACCACCCGTTATCATCTGCACGGCATCGAGCGGCTGGAATTTGAAGAAGCGCACAGCCATGCCACCGATTTTTTCTTGTACTATCCTGAGCAGCCAGCCTACCGTGCGCAGTTTTTAAGCGCCAAAACGCTGGTGTTAATTGACGACGAAATCAGTACCGGGCTTACTTTTTTACGTCTGATCAAAGCCTACAAAGCCGTTAATCCCGGACTGCAAAAAGTATTCATTGCCAGCCTGGTCAATTTTGCCCATCCAGACGACCGCGCAACCTTGGAAGATCAAGCCGGTGTAGCAGTCGAATGGCTGTGTTTCAGGCAGGGATTGTTGCGCTTTGAGGACGGCCAAAACGTGGCTATTGACAGTATCAGCGTCAATGTATCAGGTAATGGCGACTGTAAAAAATCGTTGTTAGCCTGGCCGGGCCGCTTAGGTTTGGATGCGCCGATCAGTCTGGAAAAGGAGGTACTCGAGCAGCTGTACTGCAACGGCTTTAGCCGCGATCAGGCAACCGACCCGCGCCCGATTCTGGTTGTAGGCACCGGCGAATGCAACGCCCCCGCCTATCTGCTGGGCCGCGCATTGGAAAACCGGGGCTTTAAGGTCAAGATACAAAGCACTACGCGCTCGCCGATTCATCAAGGCAACGCGATTGGTTCGGTATGCCGATTTGAAGACAACTACCGGGACGGCATCCCCAACTTTATTTATAACCTGAATCCGGACGATTACCGGGACATTATTCTTTGCCATGAAACGCCGCTATGTAACGCACTCAATGACCGGCTACACGCATGGCAAGCCATTAGCGCAAGGTTTGAACTTCATTCAGATAGACCGAATCATGCAAAACTGCATTTTTTTAGACCTTGATCGGATGTTGCCGCCGTTCCTGCGCATTGAAGTCGTACCTCTGTTTAAGGTCCAGGCTACAGCCGCTATGCGCCTGTCCCAGAGTAATGAGCCAGAGAAATAACAATGAATATACCGCATAAGAAGATGTCACCCTGGTGTTTAGGCGCCTCGTTGTATATGCCGGCGCACCGCTACAGCCTGATGGATTATGCCAATGGCGATAAACAGCCCTCTTTACGCTCAATGATCTTTTGTACTGAAGATGCGGTATCCGATAGCGAAGTAGACAGCAGCCTGCGTCATTTAGGGCTTTGCCTGCAAGGCTTTAGAGAGATGCCGCAACGATTCCGTTTTATTCGCGCCAGAAACCCTGACATTCTGGCACGGCTGCTGGCGCTGCCCGATATTGACAAAATCGACGGTTTTGTATTGCCGAAATTTAACGCCGATAATTTCCATGCCTATTTCGACCAACTGCAGGGCACCGGATTTACGGTCATGCCGACCCTGGAAACCAGGGATGTTTTTGATATCGGCGCGATGACTGAACTGCGTCAGGCTTTAGCGCAGGAGGGTATTTTTTCTCGGGTATTAATGTTGCGGATCGGCGGCAACGACCTGATGAATATTTTAGGCATCAGGCGGCCCAGAAAGATGACCTTGTATGAAACGCCGCTCGGCCATGTCATCGCACAACTAACAACCGTATTTAAGCCTTACGGCTTTTCATTGTCAGCGCCGGTATTCGAATATCTGGATGACAGCATCACGTTGCAAAAAGAGATTCAGCTGGATTTGGCATATGGTTTGATTGGCAAAACGGCGATTCATCCGACTCAGGTACCGGTCATCGAAGCCATGTACAGCGTCGATAGCGAAGACTATGACATGGCGCTGAGCTTGAGCCGAAGTTCGTCACCGGCGGTATTCAGAATGCATAATGCAATGTGTGAGGTGGCGACGCACAAACAATGGAGCCGGAATATTCTCGATAGACGGCAGTACTACGGGGACAGAACGGCACTTGCCGCGCCGGAATATACCGGAATGACTGTTTAAACCATTAGCGCTAACCCGAGCTGCATGGCTGGAAAATATTAATGGTAAACTTCAGATTACCAAGCTGGTCGATTATTTTTCAGGTCATCAACAAATGGATCGTGCTTACGGTTGGGGATTAAATTATGTCGCGGGCAGCAAATAAAAAACTACAACAACCCACTTAATATCAGGAGAATAAAATGAGTTTCGATAGCTTTCTAAGCCAATTAAAAAACAAAGCCAATGAATTAAAAACAGAGGCGTTAAAGTACAAAAACAAGGACTTTTTAAATGCCGCGATGGCGGGTTCCGCATTAATCGCCATGGCCGACGGCAGCGTCAGTTCGGAAGAAAAGCAAAAAATGATTAAGTTTATCGAAAGCCATGATGCACTGTCGATTTTCACCACCAGCGATGTGATCAAAGCTTTTCAGGACTTTGTCGGTCAGCTTGAATTCGATAAAGACATTGGTGAAGCCAAGGCTTATGAAGCCTTAGGCAAAATGAAGTCCAACGCTCAAGCCTCGCGCCTGTTAGTACGCATGATTATCGGCATTGCCTCTTCGGATGGGGATTTTGATCACGCTGAAAAAAGGGCGGCGATTAAAATAGCCCAGGAACTGGGGATTGATCCTGCGGAATTTGAATTGTAAACGATCAACAAGCGCGGATTAAGTCCGACCGTTAAACAATGGAATTCGCCAGCTGCGTTCCGTTTTTATTGCTGGCCGAGTAGTGACCGATAAAAATCGTAAGCGTTTAGAAATCAAATTTCAATAGCATCAATACCGGCTAAATTACAGGGCGACCGGTCGGTCGCCCTGTAATTTAGCGTTACGCTATTTAATTTTCATCAAATTTCCTTGTTGGTTTGAAACCCCTCCCTTCAGGGAGATTCGTTCAATGTTGACAACGCTGCTTTAGCATCGTTACCCTTTCAGGTAACCTCGTCGTTTACCGCGAGGCAATCCACCGACCTCTATCTGTCGATGGATTGTCGTAAGACAAGTCATTTGGCAGATGAGGTCGAATGTGGATTGAAACATTCCTTTAATAACAAAGTCATAGAACAAAATGCTAGAATTACCGATTTTTAACCGCTGATGCTTATGCCTTTTTTCCGGCTGATCGCCTTATTGTGTCTGATAATGAGCTCATCGCCGTTATTGGCTGAACCTGCGGAACAAGTCTCTTTGCAGCTCAAATGGTTGCATTCTTTCCAGTTTGCCGGTTACTACGCGGCCAAGGAAAAAGGTTTTTACGCTGCAGAAAATCTGGATGTCACTATCCATCAGCGTATTCCCGCAATCAGCAACATTGAGCAGGTTTTAAAAAATAAATCCCAATACGGCGTAGCGGATACCAGTTTGTTGGAACAGCGTCTTAACGGCAAGCCGGTAGTGGTTTTAGCCTCTATTTTTCAGCATAACCCGCTAATTTATATTACCCTGAAAAATTCAGGCATCGTCAGCCCTTACGAATTTAAAGGCAAGCGGGTCATGGAGGACAGTTATGACAATGCGCCGCTACAAGCCATGCTGTATGAAACCGGCATTTCTGCCGATGAATTCATCCATTTAGACAATTCATTAAATGCCGACGACCTGATCGCCGGAAAAACCGATGTCATGATCGGCTATCTGACCGATCAGGTAAATTACTTCAAAAACAAAGGCGTCGAAATCAACATCATCGACCCCCGTAACTATGGCATAGATTTTTTGGGCGATAACCTGTTCACCACCGAACAGGAAATAAACCGGCATCCGGACAGGGTTCAGCGTTTTCTGCGCGCCTCGCTCAAAGGCTGGGATTATGCGCTCCATCATCAGGAGGAACTGATCCGGATTATTCTGAACAAATACAACCCCGATAACCGCCTTTCTGCCGGGCACTTGCGTTTTGAGGCGCAAGAAACGGTAAAGATGATTTTACCGGAAACTATCCCCATCGGTCACACTGATATCAAGCGTTTTCAACGCATTGCCGATACTTATCGGCAACTGGGTCTGATCGATTCGATCGATCATCTGGATGATTTTATTTACCAACAGATAAAATCCAACAAGCTTCAATTTACCCCGGCAGAACAAGCCTGGTTACAAGCGCATCCCGTTATTCGGGTCGGCATAGACCGCGATTTTGCGCCTTACGAATGGCTGGACGCCAATGGCGATTATGTCGGGCTGAGCGCCGATTATATGGCTTTGGTCGGGCAACGGCTGGGGGTGACATTTAAGATTATAAAAAATAAAGCCTGGGCTGAAATACTGGAAATGGCGCAACGCGACCAGCTGGATATGATTGCCAACGCCAATAAAACCCCCGAACGCGAACGTTATTTGCATTTTACCGAAGCTTATCTGAATACTCCGGCCATCATTGTCGGCAATAGCAATAACGGTTTTATCGGTACACTGGCTCGTCTTAACGGCAAGCAGGTGGCCTTGGAAAAAAGCTACTTCATGCAGGAACTGTTAAGGCACGACCATCCTGAGATAGACCTGATTCCGGTTGACAATATACATGATGCCCTGACGCTGCTTAGCAGCGGCAAGGTAAATGCCTATATTGGCGACGCCGCAGCGGCAAATTATGCGATTAGAAGAGAAGGCATGCTTAATCTCAGCTTTTCCGGTAATACCGGTTATAAAAACCTGCACCGCATGGCCGCTACCAAGGCTAACCCTGAACTGGCGACTTTACTTGACAAGGCGCTGGCCGACATTCCCTTGTCTGAAAAGCAAGCTATCCAGAATCGCTGGATGAGTTTGAAACATAACCCCGGTATAAAAACCGAAACACTGCTCCTTTATGCAGCAGGAGCTTTATTGCTACTGATGATTATTGTCAGCTGGAATCTGCGTTTGCGGCGTGACATCAGCAAACGAAAACAGATTGAAGCAGCCCAGCGCATGACCGCCAGTGTTTTTTCCAGTATCCAGGAAGGCATCCTGATTACCGATGCTCAGCGTACTATTATCGATTTGAATCCGGCGTTCACCAGTATGACCGGTTATTCGCGGGACGAGGTGCTGGGTAAAACCCCAAGCCTGCTCAAATCCGGACGTCATGATCATCACTACTATGAAACCATGTGGCAAATCGTCAATCAGCAGGGCTACTGGCGAGGCGAAGTATGGAACCGCAAAAAAGACGGCAAGTTATGTGCGGTAATACTTACCATTTCTGCGGTTACCGACAAGCAAGGCAAGATAACCCATTACATCGGCACTTCTTCGGATATTTCCCATCTTAAAGAGCAGGCGCGAAAACTGGAATTTATTGCTCATTATGATTCATTGACCGGCGTGCCGAACCGGGTTCTATTAGCGGACCGCATGCATCTGGCGCTTGCCCAAACCAAGCGCGATAACTGCTTAATGGCGGTGGGTTATCTTGATCTGGACGGTTTTAAACCGGTTAACGATACCCTGGGACATGAAGCCGGCGACCAGCTGCTGATCGAAATTGCCCGACGCATTAAAAATGCCCTGCGCGAAGGCGATACCGTTGCCCGTTTAGGCGGCGATGAGTTTGTGTTTTTGTTGCTCGGCCTGGAAAAGGTTGAAGACTGCGAAATCACCCTGCATCGCCTGCTGCAAGTCATTAGCGAGCCTGTTGCCATAGGCAGCCAGACCGTCTCAGTATCTGCCAGTATCGGTATCGGTATTTTTCCTGAAGACTGCGCGGATCCAGCAGCATCCGCCGAAGAAGATAACACCGACCCGGATACGCTGTTACGACATGCCGATCAGGCCATGTATAAGGCCAAACTGGAAGGAAAAAACTGCTTTCATATTTATAACCTGGAGCTGGATCGTCAACTTCATGCGCATCGCGAAGCATTAAACCGCATTGAACAGGCGTTTGATAACGACGAATTCGAACTTTTTTTCCAGCCAAAAGTCGATATGCAGCAGGGGTTCGTGTTTGGTGCGGAAGCCTTGATACGCTGGTGGCATCCTGAACGCGGTCTGGTCATGCCGGGCGATTTTCTGCCGCTGCTTGAAAATCACCTTATTGCAATCAAACTCGATGCCTGGGTTATCGACAGCGCATTGCAGCACATGACCCATTGGCAAGATCAAGGATTGCAGCTGCAAATCAGTGTCAATATCACCGCCAAATCGTTGCAATCGGAAGATTTCGTCATGCAACTCTATTACGCATTCGAACGCTATCCCACTGTCAAACCGGCGCATTTCGAGTTGGAAATACTGGAAACCCAAGCGTTAATCGATTTATCGCTGACCTCCCAGGTTATTAAAGACTGTCAGGCATTGGGCGTACAGTTTGCTTTAGATGATTTTGGCACTGGCTATTCCTCGCTCAGTTACCTCAAACATCTGCCGGTGGAGACGCTAAAAATCGACCAGTCTTTTGTTCGCGATATGCTGGAAGACGAGGATGATTTAGCCATCGTACAAGGCGTCATCGGTTTGGCCGAATCTTTCCGGCGACAAGTTATCGCCGAGGGTGTGGAATCGATTGAACACGGCATCGCCCTTTTGCAAATGGGCTGCTACCACGCACAAGGCTACGGCATTGCCAAACCTATGCCGGCCTCCGAGCTTGCAGCTTGGGTACAAGAATGGCACGTACCGGCGGAGTGGAAAATACCCCATCACAGCCATCAGCATAAGGCATAAATTTTTTCTATGCCGAATGGAGCTTGCAAGCCCGCTCGTAATGTTTAACTCCTACTATCATCAACCGACATGACCTATACCGAAAATTTTCTCATCCTGGCCCATCAGTTAATCGATGCCGGTCGATTTATCGACAGCAAGGGCTGGGTGCCTGCAACCAGCGGCAATTTTTCCGCACGCCTGCCTGACGGCACTATTGCCATTACCGTTTCCGGCAAACACAAAGGCCGGTTACAACTGGACGATATTATGCTGATCGATAGCGACGCCAACTCCCTGGACGGTAAAAAACCGTCGGCGGAAACGCTACTGCATACCTCGCTGTATAAACGTTTTCCGGAAGTTCAGTCGGTACTGCACCCGCATTCGATGAATGCCACGCTGTGTTCACGGCTGTTCAAATCCGAAATCGCGCTGGAAGATTACGAGCTGTTAAAAGCCCTGGCCGGCATTGATACCCACGAAAGCCGGGTGGTGATACCAATTTTTGCCAACGACCAGAATATCCCCCGTCTGGCCGGACAAGTGGAACAATACATCGACAAACACGGCGCCATCTATGCCTATATAATCGCCGGACACGGACTTTATACCTGGGGCAGTTCGGTGCAGGAAACTTTGCGTCATCTTGAGGCGCTGGAATTTTTATTCGATTGTGAATTGCGACTGCATGGATGCAGGAGGTAGAGTCATGCAGGAGCAATTACCGACGACTGCACGAGCCTTTGTAGGGGCGAATTCATTCGCCCAGGGCGACTAAAGTCGCCCCCACATTAAAATTGATTCATCAAATTTTTTCGCTGGTCTGAAACCTTCCCCTTCAGGGGGATTATTTGAGTTTGACAATGATGCACTGGCATCGTTATCCTTTTTGGTAACCTCCTCGTTCACGGGGAGGAACAATCCACCGACCTCTATCCGTCGGCGGGTGTCACTCGACGGATGAGGTCGGATGTGGATTGAAATATTCGCCTTTACGAAATTATCGAAGACCATAAGGAATCAAAAGATCATGAGCGCATTAACCGTTTATCCCGATAACCAGTCTAAACTTGGCGAAACATTCACCGAGTTTAGCGCCATCCAAAACCGGCTGAATAGCATAGGCGTACAGTTTGAACGCTGGACGGCCAATTGTGCACTCGCCGCCGATGCCGACCAGGACACCGTGTTGGCCGCCTACAGCGATTCCATCGAGCGCCTGAAACAGCAATACGCTTTTCAGTCCGTTGACGTGATCAGCTTAAATCCCGATCATCCCGACAAAGCCGCGTTCCGGCAAAAGTTTCTGTCCGAACACATCCATGCCGATTTTGAAGTCCGCTTTTTTATCGAGGGCCGCGGCCTGTTTTACCTGCACGTCGACGATAAAGTCTATGCCGTGCTGTGCGAGCAAGGCGATTTGATCAGCGTACCGGCCAACACCACGCACTGGTTCGATATGGGCAAAAATCCCAAATTTAAATGCATCCGTCTGTTTACCACGCCGGACGGCTGGGTGGCCGACTTTACCGGCAGCGATATTGCCAAATCTTTCCCCACACTGGATCAATACCTTGCCGACGACTGCACGGATGCCGGAGGTAGAGCAATGCAGGAGCAATTGCCGAGCTGTCATGATTAAAGCCATCGTCACCGATATCGAAGGCACGACCTCATCGATTTTATTTGTCAAGGATGTGCTGTTTCCGTATGCCAGAGCCAATCTGCCGGGCTTTATCCGCAGCCGTAAAAATGAGCCGCAGGTTAAAATGCTGCAGGAAGATGTCTGCAAAGAAGTCGGCTCAACATTGTCTATTGAACAGATCATCGCCCAATTGATCCAATGGCTGGATGAAGATAAAAAAGTCACGCCGTTAAAGTCCCTGCAAGGCCTTATCTGGGAAGCCGGTTACCGGCAGGGCGATTTCAAAGGCCATCTGTATGCCGATGCCGCTGAAAAACTCAACGAATGGAAAGCTAACGGACTGGATTTATACATCTATTCGTCCGGCTCGGTTTACGCGCAAAAACTGCTGTTCGCGCATACCGAATACGGCGACTTGACGCCGTTATTTTCCGGCTATTTCGACACCCGTATCGGCGGCAAGAAAGAACAACAATCGTATCGCAACATCGCCGCACAACTGGCGATACCGGCGAACCGGCTGCTGTTTTTATCGGACATTAAAGAAGAACTGGATGCCGCCAAAGCCGCAGGTTTTGAAACCATCTGGCTGACCCGGGACAGCGCGCCCGACCCGCAAGCCGAGCACCGGCAGGTGAATAGTTTTGATCAAATCAGCGTAGGCTAATAAGTCTGTTTGAGCGAAAGCGGAAACCGACAGTCGCTACGCCCTTCGTCTACGCTCAGGATCGGCTTGGGCGGTCTTATTCCGGCCAACGTCGACCGCGTATATTGGCAGAGCGCAAACCTCAACATCCGCCTGCCATAATTGAGCAACCAGCAGCCGCGCTTTATCGAGTGCGCCGCTAGTCCAAAAGCATTCAGTACCCACTCTCGCCGCATCCGCCAACAAACACGCCACTTCCAGACGCCGCTGAAGTTGCCGCGCAACGGCGGCGGCGGAATCTATCACGGCCACCCCAGCCCCCGCTATTTCCTGTATCAATGGTGTCAAGAACGGATAATGCGTACAGCCTAGCACTATCGTGTCGGCTTTCTGTTCCAGCAATGGCAGCACATAACGCTCCAGCAACAACCGGGTTTTATCGCCGGACAAATCGCCCGCTTCCACCTGTTCAACCAGTCCGGGACAGGCCTGTCCCAATATCTCAACATCGCTACCGTAGCGCGCAAACAAGCGCACAAAATTATCGCTCGCCAAGGTTCGGCTGGTCGCCAGAACGCCGATGACCCCTGATTGAGTGTTCGCAGTCGCCGGTTTTACCGCAGGCTCCATCGCAATAATCGGCACAGCGAATGTTGAACGCAAGGTCGTGACCGCAGCGCCGGTTGCCGTGTTGCAGGCAACCACGATGGCTTTAACGTTTTGGCTCACTAAAAATTCGCTAAGCGCAATCGACCGGGCTTCGATAAATTGCTGGGATTTATCGCCATAAGGCGCATGGGCCGAATCGGCTACATACAATAGATGTTCGCCTGGCAGCGCTCTGCGAATCGCTTGCAGAACGGATAATCCGCCAACACCTGAATCGAAAACACCAATGGGATTTGCGGCATTCATTTTTTAAAACCTTTATTTGTCAACTCAGGACACTAATTTTAAGACGACAGATAACAAAAGGTTATCCCTGATAGGTTTTACTATGAGTAAGTGCCTTATTCAACTGATCATCAGCAAGACCAAATAAGGCACCAGATTAAACATAAGTATGCCAATCTTATATAAAGCCATGCCCGCATAATGAATTGCATCGAAGCGCTCAACCGACAACGTAAACCACCGGCTGTGAAGCCTGTACATCCAGTCATGCGCAAACATGATAAAGAAAAACCAGTAACATACGAAGCCTAAATTGATCAGGGTAGACCACCCTAAAAATCCACGCAGAATTTCTATCGTCATTATCAATGCTCCTTTGCCATCAAGGTCTAACGCTCACGATTACACAGAACTTAAACGCTACGGCATTAAAATTGACCGTACAAGGCTATATACCATAATATTTTTGATATATTTATTTACAGCTGTCATACTGGCTTCCGATCCATCAAGGACTTTACGTCCTCTTTTCTGCCACGGCTTTGTAAATAGTGGCGGTATTTCCATTATCATAATCAGAGAAATCCTATGAAAAAAATCAGCCGCTTTTTGTTGTTAATTATTGCCGTATCAACCCTTGCTGCATGTGGTGAATCCGGTGTAGGCCCAAGCAAACCTGCTACGAATGCAAATGTGGAACTTGGAAAATAAGCCTTTTCCAGCCAGAATAAAATTGCCGTACAGCGTAATTGTCTCTTACCGAGATTTTTTAAATTTTAACCTGGCTTAGGCGCGTTGGTTTGCTCTATTCATCCGACAGCCTATTAGGAAAATGCTGAAAAAGTTGGTTCCATTCATGGCTCGCCTAAGCTTAGTCGAAGAATTCACCATGAATGGAATCAACAACTTACCGTTCGACCTACAAAGCAAACAACTCCCTCATCTTCTGCCCCGGACTTTCTGCCCGCATAAACACTTCGCCGACCAGGAAGGTATAGATGTCATTATCCAGCATCAGCTGCACGTCTTCGTGCGTATGAATGCCGCTTTCGGTGATGATTAACCGGTCTTCCGGAATATCGGCTTTTAAATCCAGCGTGGTCTGCAATGACGTTTCAAAGGTGCGCAGGTTGCGGTTGTTGATGCCGATCAGTTTGGTGTCCAGCGTCAGCGCTCTTTGCAGTTCTTGCGCATTGTGAACTTCCACCAATACATCCATACCCAGTTGAGTAGCGACATCCGACAGTTCATGCATAAGATCGTCTGCCAATGCAGCGACAATCAGCAAGATACAGTCGGCTCCCAAGGCGCGGGCTTCATAGATTTGATACAGGTCGATCATGAAATCTTTTCGGAGCACCGGCAGCGGGCAGCGTTCCCTGACCATTTGCAAATACACTTCAGAGCCCTGAAAAAAATCCTTATCGGTTAACACCGACAGACAGGTCGCGCCGTTCATCGCGTAATCCTGGCCGATGGCAATCGGCTGAAAATCTTCCCGGATCACGCCTTTACTGGGCGAGGCTTTTTTGATTTCCGCAATAATGGCCGGTTTTTTTCCCAAGACTTTGGCTTGCAGGGCGTTATAAAATCCGCGCGGCCTTTCCACGCCTTGGGCAATTTCTTCCAGATTGGCGATGGTCATGCCTGTTCTGCGTCGGGCAACCTCTTCAGCTTTTTTATCGAGGATTTTTTTTAAGATGTCTGGGGTATCGGTCATGGTTTTAGTTATTTTTATAAGTTTTTTGAATACGCGATCAACGCGTCGAATTTAGCCTTTGCCGCGCCGCTGGCAATAAGCTCTTGAGCTTTTTCTATGCCTGCGCTTAACGAATCGGTGATATTGGCCGCATAAATTGCCGCACCTGCATTCAGCGTTACGATGTCCCTGGCCGCACCGGCTTGATTGTCCAGCACCGATTTTACCATCACCAGACTGGAGGCCGCACCATCAACAGCCAATTCGGCCAGATTGGCGCGTTTAAAACCGAACTGTTCCGGTGTAACTGTGTAGCGACTGACGATGCTGTCTTTAAGCTCGGCAATGGTTGAGGGCGATGCAATGCTGATTTCATCCAGGCCGTCGTCGGCATTGACCACCAACACATGTTTGCTGCCCAGTTTTTTTAGCGCCTGCGCCAGCGGCTCCACCCACTCTTTGGAAAATACGCCGATCAACTGGTTCGGTGCTCCGGCGGGATTGGATAACGGGCCTAAGAGATTGAACAGGGTTCTGACGCCCATTTCTTTACGGGCATTGCTGGTATGTTTCATGGCGCCGTGATGTTTAGGTGCAAACAAAAAGCCCACGCCGATGTCATTGACGCAATGCGCGACCTGTTCTGCGCTTAAATCCAGGTTAACGCCGGCGGCTTCCAGCAGATCAGCGCTGCCGCAACTGCTGGACACGGAACGGTTGCCGTGTTTGGCGACCTGTCCCCCGGCTGCGGCCACCACAAAGGCGCAGGTGGTGGAGATATTGAAGGTGTTGGCGCCGTCGCCGCCGGTACCGCAGGTATCGATGACATGCTCGCCGCTTATCTCCACGTTGGCGGCCAGTTCGCGCATCACTTCAGCGGCGGCAGCGATTTCATCGATGGTTTCGCCTTTGCAGCGCAGCGCGATTAAAAATCCGCCGATTTGCGCATCGGTGGCGTTGCCGCTCATGATTTGCCGCATTACCTCGCGCATCTGATCGTAACTTAAGTTTTGTTTGTTCAGCAGGGCTTGCAGGGCTTGTTGTATATGCATTCGGGTTAAGGTTTTGTATTTTAAAATTGTGAATAGAACGCGGATGACGCTGATAATTATGATTGAATAAGATTTTTTGACTTATCTGTGGTCAGAATAATCATCAGCGTTCCATTATATAAAGTCAGCCGTTCAAAGCATCCTGCAAGCGCTGATAAATGCCGCCGAAGCTGCCGTTGCTCATCAGTACAAAATGGCCTTTATTCTGCGCTTCGGATTTAAGCCTATTGATGATGTCATCCAACGAGGGATAGATTTCAATGTTAGCGGCGTAGTTTTTCAGCTCGCTTAAATCCCAGCCCATCGCTTCCGGCTGGTAGATGACGGCCAGATCGGCATTAGCCAGAGACTCCGCCAGGGTTTTGGTATGCACGCCCAGCCGCATGGTGTTGGAACGCGGCTCGACTATCGCAATGATGCGTTCCTGCCCCACCTGTTTGCGCAAGCCGTCCAGGGTCATTTGTATCGCAGTCGGATGATGGGCAAAGTCATCGTATAAGGTCACGCCGTTAATGTTGGCTATCACTTCCATGCGACGCTTTACATTTTTAAACTGCCCCAGCGCGGTTATCGCATCCTTGGGCAGGATGCCGATGTGTCTTGCGGCGACTATCGCCGACAGCGCGTTGTAGACATTATGTTCGCCGGTTAACGACCACTCGACACAGCCTTGCGCCTGCTTGTCCATCAACACGTCGAACCGGCTGCCGTCGCTGTTGATCAGTTGGGCATTCCATTGGGCACCCGAATTTATCGAGGTTTTGGCGACCGACGTCCAGCAACCCATCGCCAATACTTTATTGATATTGGGGTCATGTTCGGGGCTGATAATTAATCCCTCGCCGGGCACCGTTCTGACCAGGTGATGAAATTGTTTTTTGATCGCATCCAGATCGGGAAAAATATCGGCATGGTCGTATTCGAGATTATTGAGAATGGCTGTTCGGGGCCGGTAGTGAACAAACTTCGAGCGCTTGTCGAAAAACGCCGAATCGTACTCATCGGCTTCGATCACAAAAAAATCGGACTCGCCCAAGCGTGCCGAAATGCCGAAATTTAACGGGATGCCGCCGATTAAAAAGCCCGGCTTAAAACCCTGATACTCCAGTATCCAGCTCAACATGCTGGTGGTGGTGGTTTTGCCGTGAGTTCCGGCAACGCCCAGCACCCATTTGCCTTGCAGCACATGCTCGGCCAGCCATTGCGGGCCGGATACATAGTTCAAACCCCGATTCAGTACCGCTTCGACTTCGGGATTGCCGCGCGACAGCGCATTGCCGATAATCACCAAATCGGGCTTGCCGTCCAGGTTTTCGGGCCGATAGCCTTCCATCAGCACGATGCCCTGTTGTTGCAGCTGCGTGCTCATCGGCGGATACACGTTTTGATCGGAACCGCTGACCTGATGCCCTAACTGCCGCGCAATCACGGCAAGTCCGCCCATAAATGTGCCGCAAATACCTAAGATATGAATATGCAATGTTTTATCCTTGAGTGAGTTATTTTTTGCCCGTCGGCTTAGTATCGGCCTTTTCTGCCGGTTTCTCGCCTGCTTCTTCTATGGCTGCAGCTTCTTCTATGGGGACTTCCGGCTCTTCTTTTGCCCCGGCGTTTTCCAGGATTTTAATGATTTTCTCGTGGCCGGTTTTCTTGGCTCGGGCCATGACGGTCACATTTTGTTTATCCACGGCATTGACGTCAGCGCCGGCGGCAATCAATAAATCGACAATGTCTTCTTTGCCAAAAACCAGTGCGTCCATTAACGCGGTCACACCAAAATCATCAGCCAAACTGACATCGGCACCATAGCCCAACAGCATCCTGACAATCCGTGTATTACCGTTAAAACTCGCGGCCATCAGCGCGGTGCGGCCGCCAGCTGTTTTACTGTTAAC
Source organism: Methylobacter sp. (assembly GCA_024636505.1). GTDB lineage: Bacteria > Pseudomonadota > Gammaproteobacteria > Methylococcales > Methylomonadaceae > Methylobacter_A. The sequence continues at coordinate 29,097 of JAGXGY010000030.1, forward strand.
ATCGATCCCTTGCGCCAGCAAAGCCGTTGTCCTTTCCAGCTTTCCTGTCATTGCCGCAGCAAATAAGGCACTGGCGTCTTCCGCAACAGCGGCTTGGGACAGGGCAACAAGCAGAATTAAAAAACAGCCTTTATATTTCATACTGAATAGTTACTTGCGTTTAATGAAAAGTTACGATGAAATAAACACTATATAAGCCATATGATCTAATAATGAACGAAAAAAACAAAATAATAGTTGAGGCCACACCTCTTTTTATAGAAGCGCAATCATCTCCGGATGAGGATCGCTATGTCTTTGCCTACACTATCACGATTACCAATGCCGGAGAAATACCGGCAAAACTGCTGCAGCGTCATTGGCTGATTACCGATTCCAATGGCAAAATCCAGGAAGTCAGGGGTAACGGCGTCATCGGCGAACATCCTTATCTTAAACCCGGCGAGTCTTTTCGTTATACCAGCGGCGCGATGATAGAAACACCGGTCGGCACCATGCAGGGTGACTATACGATGCATTCGGACGATGGCGATAATTTCAGCGCCGACGTACCCCGATTTACCTTGTCCATCCCAAGAACCCTGCATTAACAATGTCTATTTATGCTATCGGTGATATTCAAGGCTGTTTTGATGAATTATTAAGACTGCTCGATACTATTTCTTTTAATGAACACACCGATCAACTGTGGTTTGCCGGTGATCTGGTCAATCGCGGCCCTAAGTCTTTAGAAACCCTGCGCTTTGTCAAATCACTGGGCGATTCTGCCGTCACGGTGCTGGGCAATCATGATTTGCATTTACTGGCCGCGTCTTGCGCGCCCAAAATGGCCCGTAAAAAAGATTCATTGCTGCCGATACTTGAAGCGCCGGACAGTGCCGAATTAATCCATTGGCTAAGGCATCGACCCTTGTTTTATTGTAACGATGAATTCTGCCTGATTCATGCCGGTCTTCCACCGCAATGGGATTTTAAAAGAACCCAAAAAATGGCGTCGCTGGCGGAACAGGCGCTAAGAAGTCCGGATTATCAGGGGTTTTTAAAACAAATGTACGGCAACAAACCCAATATCTGGTCATCCGACTTAAAAGGCGTCGAAAGGCTGCGTTTTATCGTCAATTGCTTTACCCGCATGCGTTATTGCGATGAGGATGGTCGGCTGGATTTTATTCATAACGGGCCTTTAGGCTCTCAACCTAAAAGTCTTGTTCCGTGGTTTGACCTGCCTAAACGTAAAAGTGCAGATATGCGCATTATTTTCGGCCACTGGTCTGCCTTGGGTTATCACGAGGGACCAAACTGTTACGCCATTGATACCGGCTGTCTTTGGGGCGGCCAACTCACTGCATTAAAACTGGATAAACAAATGCAGCGTTTCAGCATTGATTGTCCCGAAACCAAAAAATCCTCTGGCTTATAGCCAGCTAACCTGTTGACTCATGCAGCAAGGGCTTTAGCCGCGGTTATCGCGGCTAAAGCCCTTGCTGCTGCAATAAATGCTAGCCTTTTCGTTTTTCCAGTTTCAAAAAACTGTAGCTGAACGCCGCATCGGCATCATCGCTGATATTTTCCCGCTCCACCTCAATCCACTGATCTGCGTCGATCTCGGGAAAAAAAGTATCGCCGGGAAATGCCCGATGTATTTGCGTCAGGTACAGGGTATCGGCAACCGGCAGCATCGACTTGTAAAAATCCGAGCCGCCGATAACAAAAATTTCTTCAGCATCACGGCAACTTGCCAGCGCCTGGTCAATGTCGTTAAATACCAGACAACCCGGTTGGCTGTATGCCGGATTCCTGCTGATAATAATATTGATACGCCCCGGCAACGGTCTGCCTATCGATTCATAGGTTTTTCTGCCCATTAGAATCGGTGCGCCCATGGTTATTTTCTTGAATTTTTTAAGGTCGGCCGATAAATGCCAGGGCATTTGATTGTTCAGGCCGATAACCCGATTGCTCGCCATCGCGACGATAAGTGAAATTTTCATGTTAATGCAGTATTCTTTATGCTGTTGAATGTTACCGGAAGGCTTTGGCATTAGATGGGCACGAATTTATTCACGCCCACAGTATTCAGCGATCACTTTCTTTTCAGCCCGGCTTAAGGCGGCGCCACGGGACAGCGAATAAGCTATGTAGATAGCTATGGCCTTTAGGAAGGAAGGGTTATCAAAACACGCATGGCACCTTATGTATTACGGCTTGGTCTTTGTTCAGAGCGACTTATACAGCGCTAAGGCCTTGTTCAACTCGGCGGTCGCACCTTTTATATCCCCCTCTTTTACTTTGATTTGCGCCTCAATGATACTTGCATTGGCCTTTTGGCTTATGTCCGGATTTCCGGTTACTTTCTCGGATTCGGTACGCGCTGCTTTTAAATGTTCGCTTGGCGGTACGAAGTCGTTGTGTATGATTTCAACTTTAGCCTTTTCAATATGCATAATGGCTTGATTTGGGCTGTAAACTGAGCTTTTGGCGGCTTCTTCTGCATTAGCGATCAGGCTGACTGAACCTAAAGAGGCGGCCAGCAGTGAATTACCCCGACCTAAAGGACGGGGCTTCTAACGTCAATGGCACGAGCAAGAACAGAAGATTGACGTCCCCTGACTTGGCTAACAGTGCCTCGGTTAGCAGTACCGGCGATTCCCGCCGCTATCATACGTTGCGCTT
>JAGXGY010000031.1 GCA_024636505.1 Methylobacter sp.
AAATAGAGAACCAATTCAGGCTGTTGGTGTTGTTTTTATGTCTCCCTGACATGATGGTGGCCAACGAACAAAATCCCCAAATAATGGCTCTCCAAACATGAGTGAGAGCCTGTGGATAAATTTTTTGTCGTGTACAGAGCTAAAAAACTTGAGAGGTCGCCTTTCTTTGCTTCACCGATAGCAGGATTCCCGCAAATAATGTCGACCTCATCCTCGATAGCAAGCCGCAAAGGCTTGTGAGCCTTTTTGACAAACTGCTTAAATGGGGCTTTATAGTTTCCGTTCATTTGTTGATATTAACTTAGGACTGATCCCATATCAACGCAAAAAAGGCATGAGCTAATCAATAGTCTTATTGAGAAACCTACCATACTGAATAAAAAACGCTATAAACGTAACACTCAACCGGCTTTTTTTGAAAGATACAGCTGTTCAACTTCCTTTCTCGCCCACTCGGTCTTTCTTAAAAACTTTAAGCTCGATTTGATACTGGGGTCGTTATTAAAACACCGGATATCGATTAGCCTGCCCAGTTCGGCCCAACCGTAATCGGCTACCAGTTCTTCCAGCAACTTTTCCAGGGTAACGCCATGCAATGGGTTTTCCGGTTGTTTAGTACTCATCATCTAATCTTCATGCTCATAACGGCGGCGTATCGCCTCGTCTCGGGCATCATCGATTTCACGCATGATGCTGCCGACATCAGCGGCTTTATTGTTTGCCTTAAACCGGCCGGTTAATGCGACTTGCGGCGTTAACTCTCCGCTCTCGTAGAGTTTCCAGATCTCTTTGCCGTACTCGGTTTTGAGCAACTCGGGTGCAAAACGGCCAAAATAATCGGCCAAATTGTCAACATCGCGTTCCAGCATTCTGGCCGCATTATTGTTGGCCGACGCATCCACTGCCTGGGGCAAGTCGATAATCACCGGGCCGCTGGCATCAACCAGAATGTTGTATTCGGAAAGATCGCCATGTACCAGTCCGGCGCAAAGCATTCTAACCACTTCTTTAATCAGCAAGCCATGATATTCAAGCGCCTGCTCACGACCCAGCTCAAGATCGTTAAGCCGGGGCGCGGCATTGCCCTGTTCATCAGTAACCAACTCCATCAGCAATACGCCCTCGACGAAGTTATAGGGTTGCGGAACGCGCACACCGGCGGCTGCAAGCCGGTATAGCGCATCGACTTCGGCATTTTGCCACACCTGTTCCTGCTGCTGTCGACCAAACCGGCTGTTCTTCTCCATAGCGCGCCTGACGGCTATTGCGCACTTTGCGGCCTTCCTGGTACTGAGCCTGCTTGTGGAATCCGCGTTGGTTGACATCTTTATACACTTTAGCGCAGCGAACCTCGCCTTCAGACAAGACCACGTACACTGCGGCCTCTTTACCGCTTTTTAATGGCCGAAGAACCTCGTCGACAAGGCCATCCCGCACTAGCGGTTCAATACTTTTTGGAGTTTTCATAGCCGCCCTTACACACTGCCCTGATAAAAGTTAAAAACATTAGCGGCCCTTTTCTTCAACATAGACTTTGATCCGGTAATTCTTTGATTCATATTTTACTTTATTTGTAACTATTCCGTAGAGACTAATTTTTTAGCGGCAAAGTCGCCACATTGCAGCCAGGACAACGCGCCCTCCCCTGCAACGCGCCCGCCGGCAAAACAGGCGGTTAATAAATAACCGCCGGTCGGCGCTTCCCAGTCCAACATTTCACCGGCACAGAACACCCCCGGCATGGAACGTATCATTAAATGCTCATCGAGCGACTTAAAGGCAACACCGCCCGCCGTGCTGATGGCCTCGTCTATCGGCCTTGGCGACAGCACTCTAATCGGCAACGCCTTGATAGCTTGGCAAAGGCGAACCGGATTATCAAAATCTTCTTTCAATAACAGCTCTCTCAACAAACCGGCTTTTACGCCATCGATACCGATACGCTTACGCAGATGATTGGCCAGGGTATGCTTACCGCGCGGCGCTGAGATCCTGTCGATCAGAGACTGTTTATCCTTGCCGGGAGCCAGATCCAGATAAAGCGTCGCCGTTCCGGTTGCCGCAAGCTGTTCGCGCAACAACGCCGACAGCTTATAAATCAAGCTGCCTTCAACACCGTCTGCGGTCACGATCAATTCGCCCGGCTGGCAAAATTCAGCGCCCGCCGAAGAGTTAAAAGAAGCCAGCACCGATTTCAGCGGTTGTCCGGCAAAACGGCTGCGAAAAAATTCGCTCCACTCCACGTCAAAGCCGCAGTTTGAAGGCTGTAGCGGTTCAACCGCAACTCCTTGTTGAGCCAGCAGCGGCAGCCACGCACCGCTAGAACCCAGCCGCGCCCAACTACCGCCGCCCAAAGCCAGCACCACGGCATCGGCGCTGACTTTTTTTTCGCCTTCCGGCGTTAAAAAACGCAGCAAGCCATCATCCCAACCCAGCCATTGATGGCGCATATGAAAGCTCACATCGTCTACACGCAATCGATGCAACCATGTCCGCAATAATGGCGCAGCCTTCATATCGACAGGAAACACCTTGCCTGACGAACCGACGAAAGTATCAATACCTAAAGTTTGCAGCCACGCGCGTAAAGCCTTAGGGCCAAAGACATCCAGCAGCGGTTTGATAGCGGTTTTAGCAGAGCCGTAGCGACACAAAAATTGATCGTAAGGCTCGGAATGGCTGATATTCATTCCGCCTTTTCCCGCCATCAGGAACTTTCGACCGACAGAAGGCATGGCATCGTAAAGATCGACTTTTATCCCCGCCTGGCTTAAGACGTCTGCGGCCATCAATCCGGCGGGGCCGCCGCCAATAATCGCCACATTTTTATGCCGACATCGGCTAGGTGTTATGTTGATCGATGGGTTACTGATGGTCTTACTCGCTACAATTTAGTGATTTACGCGTGAAGTTTCTATTATTTGCAGAGTCTCTATATCCTCAACAACGGGCATTATACAATACCGCTTAGTCCTTGAATCCATAAAATCAAACCCGCTACCGGCTCAACATTCAAATGAATACCGTCATCGCCAATATCTTTAAAAACATCCCCGATCAACTACCGGAAGAACTGATTGAGTGTATCTTCAAACAGGATAATATGCATATCGAACGCATTGTATCCAAGGGTCATATTACGCCGACAGGACAATGGTACGATCAAGATGGCGATGAATGGGTCATGCTGCTTCAGGGACAGGCAACTATCCTTTATGAGCTAGACAATCAAAGCTTTCATTTAATAGCGGGCGACTACCTGCTGATTCCTGCACATACAAGGCACAGGGTCGAATGGACGCCGCCCGACCTTAACACCATCTGGCTGGCTGCGCATCTGCATTGATGCCGTTACAATTGACCTCGCCAATGCGAAGCCTAAAGTAGAATAAATGCCCAGGTTACCGCTGCCCAAACCAGTGACATCATAACGGCAGCCGAACCGATGTCTTTAGCGCGGCCCGATAATTCGTGATGCTCAAGACCCACCCTATCGACGACAGCCTCTACCGCCGAATTCAATAATTCAACCAGCATGACTAAAATGATACTGCCGATCAACAGCAGTTTTTCAATCGTCGTTTCTCCCAGCCAGATTGCCAAGGGGGTGGTTACCACAAACAGGACAACTTCCTGTCTGAATGCTTCTTCATGCGTCCAGGTGGCTTTAAAACCTGCGACCGAGAAAAAACACGCGTTTATCAATCGTTTAACGCCTTTTGCATTTGGATTTGCCATTGCTGTATTTAAAAATAAAATGAAAATGATAGTTTTTTAATCGTGCATCTTGACGTCCTTTAGCGCGACTGATGATGCATGACGCCGTATTTAAGCAGGAATCGCGAACAATGCCTAGATTGTCATTAAAACTTAATCAAGAAAACCAAAAAGCCTATAGTGCGGAATTTAGAGGGTCAGCCGTTAAACTGGCGACCGAATCGGATCAGTCGATCGCCCAGACAGCCAAGGATCTCGGCATCAATGTCAATACATTGCACCGAACATCTGGGCGATCAATTTACCGTGAACCACCCCAATCAGGCTTATGTCGGCGACATCACCTACGTTCATACTCAGGAAAGCTGGCTGTATCAATTAATTTGGAATATTTCTATCCATGCCCAAAGAGCATTAAACCGATAGTCACAGGAAAACGGAGGACGGACCAATTAAAATTGAGTGGGGTTCAAATTAAAAAATGGGGGTTTAAAAGTACCCCCGAATGAGCGCACCTCAAACTTGTCCGGCCGGTTTGTTGATAGGGGTTATTACCGAATTATGACCCACTTTATTCTGACGTTGATAATGACGAAACGTAAGTTTTTATCCAGGCTGCGATTATCAACTATTGTCCGTGACGCCTAGCGACCCACTGAAGCCAAAAAATCCAGCAAGGTGTCATTAATTTCCGGCCACTGCGCATGGAGTTTGTCGCCTTCGCAATACCACGTTTTTACACCGTTAGCGCAACCGGAATAAGCCATGCAGCCATTGGCAATCTTTTCCGCTATAGGCTCGCATTGATTGCACGCCGCCCACCAGCCGGAAGACTGCTGACCGTACTTCGGGAACAAGTGATCGTTCACGCTGTGCATGACCATCACGGGAATCGGAGCCGGACAGTTGTGGTCGCGCAAATCCTGAAAATCGATTCCTGCGGCGCTAGGCGCAATCGCCTTGGGAATATGTTTGGTGCCGGACATAAATGCCAAGGCCATCGCAGCAGTACCGCCATCCGAATGCCCAGTAAGAAAAATGCGCTGTTTATCAACACACCATTGCTTGGCAATTAAGTCGGGAATAGTCCCAAGTTCGATGGTGGAGGTAGGCGATAAATGGGGATGATCGGCATAAGCGACGATAAATCCGGCAGTCGTTGCTTTCAGCGTAAGTGCTGTCGTTTTCTCGGTTTTTGCCCGGTTTGAGCCTGCCGGGGAAAACACCATCAGCAACGGATGGGCGATAGTGGCATCATAATTCAACGGCGTGCGTATATTGTATTTAATGCCTTCAAGCGTCGATTCGCCATTGATAAGGCCCGATTCTCCGTCGAACTTACCGGCAACGCATTGCGGATTTGCGTTTTCTCCGACATAAGATGCGCGGCCTATTTGAGAGTACTCATCATTATCTTCGCTGAAAAAAACTAGCAGCGTTATAACAACGGGTAGCAAAAAAAGTGACTTAAAAACGTTTTTCTGAAAAGGCGTAGCCGTTTTCAGTTTATCCCTATAGTCATCAAACATCGGATGGCCTCGCTGGGTGTTTGCCGGCGGCGCGTTTCATTAAGTAAGCAACTCCCGCGATAAGTGCCACGACGAATAGAGATTTTATCGGTAAATTGTCTGAAGCTTCCGGTCCAAGACCTATCGAAAGCGGGATATGGCTATCGATGCTTTTGTCTTTATGCACTATCGCGACATGGATCAGATAATGGCCTGCGCCGAACTGACTGAAATCAACCACGGCATTCACCGTACCCGATTTTATTTTGGTCGGTTCCCGATAGAAAACCCGGGTTCCTTCCGGTTCTTTGGTGACCTCAAATTCGACGGTTAAATGACGCAGATTTTTGCCTTCGTAATCGAATACCAGATTAGTGGAACCCAGATGCGGAATTGTCTGGCAATACTCTTTGTCATTGCTCAATGCCGGTGTATAGGCGGTAAGGTGCGCTCGCTCATGACCCACCAGGATATTGCAGGCATCGACTTTATTATTCGCCCCGCGATGCGCATAGACGGTTGACGGCAAAGCCAAGGTCAATAATCCCAATAAACCTAAAGTATGACAACACCTGACTAATGCAGACAACCTTATGTTCTCGTTCATGTTCAAAACCTCTCTTTAACTTTATTGAAAGCAGGATGATCAACGCGCACCGGTGGTGCGGTTATTTATCCGGCAAGCCGGACAAGGTATTAATGTCCGTATTTGTCGGCATATTAAAAATCGAAACTTTCAACTTCGGCGATTAAAAACAACGGTGCGCCGCCAGTCGAAATATCAACGGCATGTTCCGCAATTTCCTGACCGCCCGGTGAATGTAAACAAGCTTCCAAATCCTGCATAGACGGGAAATAAACTTCGGCAATGCGATGGAAAGGCTCTTGTTCCTAGCCTACACTGCTCATAATCAGCGACGCGACAAAGCGGGTTTTTCCGGCCAGTTTTTCCACAGCCATCGGAATATGCTCCTGCGCATAGCGTTGTTCAAATATTTCGGCATCGGCAGGCGTTGGATACATCACAATCAATTTTGCTGTTTCCATAGCTTCCTCATATGGTTTTTTAAAAGAAAGGCAATCGTATAGTGAAATACAATGGCTTGTATAATATCGACTTTCTATGGAACAATAGGTTTTTACTATATCAGGATGTTCTCATGGAAATGCAGCAAATCCGTTATTTTCTGGCAGTCTGCGATCAGGGAACAATCACGCATGCGGCAAAACTCGCTTATGTGTCGCAACCGTCTTTGACACAAGCCATAAAAAAACTGGAAGAGGAAATGGGCGGGGCATTGTTTACGCGGACCCGCTCCGGTTGCCAGTTAACGCCGTTAGGTCGCATGGTTGAATCCAATCTGCGCAAGATTTATAAAGAGCTTCAGGCGACCAAAGCGGAAGCGATTCGTTTTACCCGGTTAAATACCGTTCCCTTGCGCATCGGTCTGATGCCCACGATAGGCGCGCAACGCTTAAGCCCTTGTCTTGCCTGGTATCAGCAAGAATACCCGAATATCGAATTGGAATTAATCGTCGATAGCGAAGCGGAGTTATTGAAACAACTGGATTCAGGCTTACTGGATCTGGTAATCAGCGCCCCGGCGCAATTATCGGGACCACCGTATCAATCGGCCTTGCTTTATGAAGAACGCTACGTGGTCGCATTCAGCAATACCCATCGTTTTAATCAATTGCAAAAAATCGATCTGAAAGCGATACAGTCGGAGCCCTATTTAGACCGGTTAAACTGTGAGTTAAGGGAAGATCTGAAATGTATTTGCCAGAGTCAGGAAATCAATCTTTATGCCGCTTACCGCAGTAACAGCGAAGAATGGATTTTGCGTATGGTGCAGGAGGGTATCGGTGTTGCATTAATGCCTGAATACACCCTGCCTAAACAGGCAACCGACATCAGTTATCGCTATCTGTGCGAGCCTGAAATCAGTCGTCAGGTTTATGCGATTTATACGCAGCAGACACCAGCTAAACCCGAATTGCAAGCATTGATAGTTACTTTGAGCAGTACGTAATAATCAGCCGGATAGGCTTGTTATCAGCCCAAAACGTTTGAAGGGTACAGGTAGAATCTCCGACTTAAAGTATTATCTGAATGATACAAAAAGGCGCAGCAGAGCTGCGCCTTGATTCACCAGACTTGGCGTTTTTTCCTTTCTTGACCTCGACTAATGTGACGGCGTTGGCTTCAGCAACTTTCTGGTCATTGGTGGTTACGCTGGCAACCCACTCCACCGTTTCGGGAACCGCCGGATCACTCAGATCTGCGGTCCATCGGAAATTGAACTTCTGTTTTCCTCCCACTCGCAGGTCCATAAAGGTGTCATAGAATTCACTACCGTCCGATCCAGTAAGCAGCACCTCGCCGGTTGCGAGTTCCAATGCCGTCTTATCGTTTGTGATCGTAAGCATCAGGGTTCGGGAAAGACCGTCGGCTAGAGTTTCAGGTACCGAGAACTCGGTGATCGATACATCGGAAAGAATGGGCGCTGGCGTACCTTCTGCGGTTGTGCTGGAGGTCTTGTCGAGGTCGGCAGACACATCGAAATATGTCATCGTGACTACGGTTCCTGCCGGAACGTTGCTGTATTCCAAGGGCAGAGTGGCCGCGAACACGCCGCGATTGGGTCCCTGTTCGACCAGGGCCAGCGTGTCGCTTAAGCCGGTGCTCGTCGAAATGGTTATGTCGACTTCTTCGGCGATAGTTGGACTCTGGTTCAGATCCGCATCACCGACGCGAGCTGTCAGCAGACTGCCGATCGCAAACCTATTCTCGGGTTGCAATAGCACAGACGCATCGTAGCTCGTAAACAGCAGCAACGGATCGGGAGCAATTCCGACAAAGGTAGGCGCGGCGGTTCCCGAACTGTCGGGGGTCGGCGTCACTCGAATTGTAAAGGTATTATTCGCGCTGGCGGGGAATGTGCCGACATCGCCCAACCGGATCACGTAATTGAGACCGATATTGACTAGATCATCGATCACGTTAGATGTGTAGGACAGGTTGGCGCCCATGGCCTGGATGTCGGTAGCCGGAATAGCGGCGAATGATTCCAGATCTCCACGCATCCAGCCCAGATCGCTAATTGCCGGATTATAGCCATACCAGGTAATCAGCGCTGCGTCGGTATCGGGGTTGCCATCGTCATCGAAGAAAATGCCTTCGGGAAGCATGCTGTTTGGCAGCCAAGGGCCAAACTGATTGGCGGCTGCTCCCGCTCCGGCGGGTACATTCGCGTAATTGCTGGGCAGTGTCCGAGTTGCCGTAAGTGTATCGGTTAGAGGCTGAACGCCTGTCACATACTCGTCGATGTAAAAGCCGACCGAGTTTTCGAATCAAAAAAGCCGAGTTCTCCGGTGTGCTTGTCTTCCGGTCCGAAAAGGCCCGCAGAGAATGTGGCGAGCTGCGTCGGGCTCCATAAATCGGAGGGCACGGCAATGTTCAGGTTGGCTAGGTCGTGCCGACATCAGTAACGCTGACGAAGTTGGCGCCGATGCCAAAGCCGACTTCGATCTTGAAACCCTGCAACCGCTTGTTGGTCCAGTTGTTTATTTTCTGGAACATTTGGTAGGTGCGGGCTCCAGTCTCGGTCTCGACATTGAAAACCAGATCCACGTTTTCTGAACCAGCGCCATCCGCAGTGCTGGGCAGCATCGCAACCTTGAAGCGTTTGTGAGTCTGGAACGGGCTGCTGCAGATGACCTGTTTCGGATCGGCCGAGTCCAGGTAGTGATCCTTGAGGTAGGACGTGGACATGATGCAGTTGGCGGGTTTGTCGTTTTTTACCCCTGGATCGTCATTGACAATCTTGATGCCTGAAGGCTCGCCTATTGGCCAGTCCTTCGCCAGTACGATTCCCATGTCCGTGCCAAGTCCATCCGAAACAAAGCCTTGGTAGGTCAAATCGCTATCCGCTGCGAAACCATAAGCACCGGTAGCGGGATCGAACCAGCTGCCGGTGCCATCCAGAACTACATTCACATTATCCAGATTCCAACCGCCGAAACCTAGCGCTCCGCTCGCCGAGGGGACCGACGTGATCCTGCCTGCGTAGGCGGACAGAGAAAGTCCCATCAGCGCATTCCTGGCAAAGTACCGACAGCCCGTTGTCGGCTGTGAATTGTTTCGAATAAAATTTAGCATATGTTTCTCCAGATTAGGTATTACATTGACAAACTCAAACTCAGATTGCACAGACCGCATCGCAAGCGAATAAGCAAGGATGTTAGAAACACGATACCCACCGCTCTAAAGCAGATCAATTGCACTAAATACCTATTCCGATTAATTTGAACACTGATTCTGGTCGAACTTGAACACCTAAAAGCTAACGCATCGGTGGAAGTGAATTTTTACGTAAAGACGGAGTCAGGTCTTGCAATCCAACATTCTTCCCTATAATCCTTCTTTCGCCGCTGAAGCCGCCGACTTTAAAAACTAAACCGGCGGCTTCAGCGGCGGCCAGATCAGCAAAGTACGCCTGGAACATATCTGGGTGGAAGCCGCGATTGATTACCTACCCTCGCACGACGCCAAAAACAGGGACGCCGACAGTTGGGTGGAGATGGAATCCCAGCTACAAGCAGTACGAGTATAAAAAAGGCCTGGACGCGATCGCCATCAGCGGCATCGATCCCGAGCAGCTGGCGCAAAGCTTCATCGACAGCGAAGGCTGAGGCAACGGCTTTGATGCCACAGATTTCCAGTCGCGACGTAGGCGTCGCTCCCACGTGGGAGCGACGCCTACGTCGCGACTGGAGAGATAATACCTTGATTTAAATTTAATCGGGGTACGTCCCCTATTCACGCTCCCTAGATCAACAGCTAGAACCGCAACCTGGGTATGCAAAAGCGGCACAAGCTTGCCGGTCAGCTTTTTTAAACAACATTGTCACCCAATCTTAAACAAACGTTCATTTCTTTGTCACAGAAGAGTTTTAGTCTTTGTCGCTAATGCTTTTCAACTCTGCAAAATAGCATAAGCCGACTTTGCAGAACTTTTCTCAAGAGGATAAAGAAATGAAACTGCTCTATTCCATCCATAAATACGATGTTTTTATGTTCACCTGGCTGATCAATGCCAGAATGCACGGCACTTTGACCAAGGCTAGCCGTTATCTGTCAAAAACCGGCGACGGCCCATTGTATCTGATCATCATAGGCTTGCTATATTGGAGCGAAGGCTTTGACAATCCTTTTCTACAAGCTGTTCTGCTGGCTTTTTTAATCGAAAGACCGATTTATTTTGCACTGAAAAACGGCCTGAAGCGCAATCGCCCGCAAGCTGCGTTACAAAACTTCCGCAGCACTATTACCCCCTCGGATAAATTCAGTTTTCCATCCGGGCATAGCTCTGCCGCGTTCATGATGGCGACTTTACTCGGCTACTACTTACCTGTGTTGATGCCCCTGCTTTATGGCTGGGCAACGTTGGTCGGCTTCTCTCGTGTGGTACTGGGCGTACATTTTCCGACCGATACCTTGATAGGGGCTATTTTGGGTGTCGGCACTGCACTCTTTAGCTTGGGACAAATCGTCATATGAAAATTTTTTATGGTGTACAGGGTACCGGCAACGGCCACATCACCCGCGCACGGATTATGGCAAGAGAACTCCATGCCGCCGGCATTGACGTCACCTTTCAATTTACCGGGCGTCCTGCCGACAAGTATTTCGATATGGAGATCTTTAACGGCTATCAATCACGTACCGGGCTGACCTTTCATACCGAAAAAGGACAAGTCAATTATCTGAAAACGGCGCTTGATGCCAAACCCATTACTTTTATAAAAGACATGAAATCGTTGGATTTGAGCGGTTATGATCTGGTGATCAGTGATTTTGAGCCAGTCACTGCCTGGGCGGCAAAAAGCCGGAAGATACCGGTTTTAGGTATCGGCCATCAATATGCGTTTAATTATAAAATCCCCAGAGAAGGATCGGATCTTATCGCCGATCAAGTGATGAAGCATTTCGCCCCGGCTGATAGGGGCATCGGCTTACATTGGCATCATTTTGGCCAGCCTATATTGCCGCCGATTATCGACACACCGGAAACACCTAAGAACATTACTAAAAATAAAATTATTGTCTACTTGCCTTTCGAAGACCAGCATGAAGTTATCCGGCTGTTAGCGCCGTTTGACAACTTCGAGTTCCATCTTTACTCGCCGGAACCGGTTTCCTCAACATTCGGGCACATTACGTGCAATCCGTTGTCCCGCGACGGATTCCAGAAAGATTTATACGGTTGCGCTGGCATTATCAGCAATGCCGGATTTGAGTTGGCTAGTGAATCATTACAAATGGGGAAAAAAATTCTGGCTAAACCGCTACATGCGCAAATGGAACAAATTTCCAATGCCGCTGCTTTACAGCAATTAGGTTACGGACATATCATGCATGACATGAACAGTTCGGTTATTGAGCGCTGGCTACATGACAATCGCGCCGTTCAAATCACCTATCCCAATATCGCCAAAGTATTGGTGCACTGGATACAGGACGGCATGCCTGAAATGGATACGCACTTTATTGCAGCCATCTGGAATAAAGTGCATGTTTTACGCAGTGATCACTAACGAATGCCCGCTTGAAAAATAGAATCCAGACAGGTCTCGGAGTGTTTTAATGTCTGGTCGCGGAATTGGCGGCATCAATCATTTGCCTTTTTCCCGGTCGGTTACTACAGTATAGATAACATAAATTACAAAAATAACGGTTAAAATATAAATGATTGCTGACATATTTGTTTACCACTCTATATTGTTTCAATCCACACCCGAGCTCATCCATCGAGTGACCCGCCGACGAATAGAGGCCGGTAGACTGCTGCTCCCTGTGAACGAGGAGGCCATCAAAATAATAACGATGCGGATACCTCATTGTCAATGAATCTGTTAAACCCGCCTTTGTTTTTACACTCTGTAATTTATCACTTGTGCCTACCGATAACCGTCTAAAGTTGATGCTGGCGATAATTATTATTGCAATTATCGCAGTTTTCAGCCTCGATCCCATTGCTCAAGAGCCGAATTATCATAATTTCGCCGACCAGCGTCGGCTCATCAATATAGCCAATTTCTTCAATGTACTATCCAATTTACCGTTGGTCATTATCGGCATTCTCGGTATGCGGCTGGTCGGATTACGGCAGGCATCAGGGGGATTAGTCGAGTTGCAGTCCATCTATTTGACGTTTTTTGCCGGGATATTTTTAACCGGTTTCGGTTCTATGTATTATCACTTGCAACCCGAAAATAAAACCTTATTTTGGGACCGACTGCCAATGACAATCGCCTTTATGTCGCTGTTTTGCGCCATTGTCGGCGAATATATTTCGACCCGGTTGGCTAGCAAATTATTTATCCCTTTGCTGATAACGGGCATGACCTCAGTCATCTACTGGTATGCGACCGAACTGAACGGCCATGGCGATTTGCGCGCTTATATGTTGGTACAGTTTTTACCGGTGGTACTGATACCGCTGATTTTATGGCAGTTCGACTCAAGATTGAACGGAATCAATTATATTTGGGGGGTTATCGGCGCTTACGGCATCTCGAAGCTCATGGAGCTGTTCGATGCTCAGATTTATAACGCTTTGGGCCTACTCAGCGGACACTCGTTAAAACATTTGATTGCCGCATTCGGGACGTTAATTTTTTATTGGGCACTGCAACAGCGACATGTAACAAAATAACCGGCATAAAAAAAGGCGCGTCGAAATCGACACACCTTTTGACGGCGGATAGTAGAAAAATTAAGCTTTTATCGTACCGGCAATTTCATTAAATGCTTCAACTCTTGTTTTGCCGGCCTTGATCATATCAACACCTATGTCAACGAGCATTTTGCAAAGCCCTGGGGTTTTGTAAACCATCAAAGCTAAATAACCAACCGCAGGAATGGCGATAAAAGCCGCAATAAAACCGTTAAGGCCAACAACTCCCATTAGCTTTATAAGTAATACAACGGCATCCAAAGGCAATAAAACCATAGCGCCAAAATAGACGATTACCATGAATATGGATACCACAAAAACTACAAACTGAAGTAGCCTGACTAACGCAACATTAACTTTTTTCATATTACTTTCACAACCTGATTGAACTTTAAGGAGTCTTTTTAGCCAGAAAATGACTCCTGACCTTAGTATGTTGTCAAAAAAACCGTTTTTTGAAGCGCTAAATTATACCTTAACACCGTCAAAGTAATTCATTTTTTTCAGTTTGCTCTTTACGAAGAAACCAGCGATATAAAATAGAACCTGCAATAAATCCGCCTAAATGCGCCCACCAAGCTACATCAACAACAGCCGTACTCTCAAATAACATCGCAGTCGTTGCGCTATGCAACTGAACCAAGACCCACAAACCTAAAAAAGCAATGGCCGGCACATGAATGACTATTGGCAAAAACAAGATAGGAACCCACACCACAACGCGTTCAAGTGGATATAAAAAGAAATAAGCCGCCAATACACCCGCTATGGCACCCGATGCGCCAACAACCGGAATGGTAAGGTTCGGATCGAAAAACCATTGTAAATAAGTAGCCAACAAACCGCACACAATATAAAAAATCAGAAAGGGCAGCCGCCCCATCCGGTCTTCGACATTATCGCCAAAGATCCACAAAAACCACATATTCATGATCAGATGCAGCCAGTTTCCGTGCAAAAACAGACTGGTCAAAAAAGACAAATAACCGTCGAAAGGCAAGCCATGATAATGGCTTGTATAACGAATAGGCACCATGCCGTAAAGATTAATAAGCCGCAAACTCAACTGATCGGGCATCAATTGCATCGATACAAAAACAATAATGCAAACCGCCATTATCCCCCACGTAACTAAAGGCCTTGAATAGCAGGGAGCTGTATCTCTAATGGGTATCATGGTTTTTCCTGATCTCTGTAGACGGGATGGTATTCCTGCTTTTAATCCAGCTTAAAAGCTAAAAAACCGATTTGCAATATTTCAATCCACACCCGACCGCATCCATCGAGTGACGCCATCCGACGGATAGAGGTCGATGGATCATTAAACCTCCTCGTGAACGACGGGGGTTACTGAAAAGGATAACGACGCGGATGCATCGTTGTCAAAGTTAAATAACATCCCTGAAGAAAGAAGTTTCAAACCAGCAAAGAAATTTGATGAATAGTTATTTAATCATAACCCTGATCGCAAAAAGTCTATAATACACAGTTAAATTGCTTCCTATCACCCTTGCGCTTTAGCAACCACTATAAAGATTCATGCACTCAATTCCAATAGACAAAACGCCATCATTTTCGAAGCTGTCGCTAGACGAACAACTGCTTTCGGCCGTTAACAAGATGGGCTTTGAACAGCCTACCCCTGTCCAACTACAAGCGATTCCGCTTGCCCTGGATCATAAAGACCTGCTGGTCAGCGCCGAAACCGGCAGCGGCAAAACCGCCGCATTCTTGTTACCTACGCTGCAACATCTGCTAAGCCTGCCTTCCGGAAAGTCCGGCACGCGGGCTTTGGTACTGACGCCGACCCGCGAACTGGCTCAGCAGATTTTTAAGCATTGCCAACAGTTGACCGAATTTACCGGGTTAAAAACTGGCCTGATTACCGGCGGCGATGACTTTAGGCTACAGCAAAACATGTTGCGCAGAAATACGGACATTGTGATTGCCACTCCAGGCAGAGTTCTTGAACTAATGGATCAAGAGATACCGGACTTTAGTAATCTGGAAGTGCTGATATTGGATGAAGCCGATCGCATGTTGGATATGGGTTTTAGCGAAGACGTACTGAGCATTGCCAATAGCTGTAATACCAGGCGACAAACCCTGCTGTTTTCTGCCACCCTGACCCATTTTGGTGTTATCAAAATGGCTGACAAGGTGCTGACAAACCATAAAGTGGTTGCATTAAATACCTTATATGACGGACATCGCAATATCGAGCAGCAAATTGTGCTGGCCGACGACAATGATCACAAACTGAAGCTGTTAACTTGGCTATTGCAACATGAAACCTATAACAAAGCGCTGGTGTTCACCAATAGCCGGATTCAGGCGGACACGTTACGCGGACCGCTACGAGGACAAAAACTGCGTGTCGGTGTGCTGCATGGAGAAATGGATCAAAAAGATCGCAACCGGATGATGGAGCTGTTCCGCGATGGCGAGGTCAAGATCATACTGGCTACCGACCTTGCTGCGCGCGGCTTGGACATCAAAGGCATCAACCTGGTTATCAATTTTGATGTACCGAGAAACGGCATCAATTATATACATCGCATAGGCCGTACAGGTCGGGTCGATGAACTGGGTCTGACGATTGCGCTGGTAAAACACACCGAATGGAATTTAATGTCCGGCATTGAACGCTTTTTAAAGCAGAAATTCAAACAGCGCCGCATCAAAGAACTGGAAGGCAAATATAAAGGCCCGAAAAAACTTAAAGCCTCCGGAAAGGCAACGGGCGGAAAAAGCAAAATAGAACCTAAAAAAGCGGCTGCGGAAAAAGTCAAAATACGCCACAGAGATAAGAAAAATGTTGGCAAAAGGCGTATACCGACAGTTAAGTCGGATGTAGCGGTCAACTAGCTATAAAAAAGGCCCCATTCGTAATACGAATGGGGCCTTTTTTGCTTTTAACTGATTTAATTAAGAAAGCTTGGCTATAACCTGTTTTACCAAGTTATCCGGTTTAAAAGGCTTTACAATATAAGAAGTTATTCCGGCCATAATAGCTTCCTTTACCTTGTCGCCTTCAGACGAAGAGGTCAGCATGATCCACGGTGGAGTTTGCAGCTTTTCATCGTCTTTTACGGCCTTATACAATTCAAGTCCGCTAATGCCCGGCATGTTCCAGTCGCACACCACAATATTAATTCTTACCTTCCGCATCATTTGCAATGCCTCTCCTCCACCTGACGCATCAAAAACGTGGGTAAATCCAGCCTCACGTAGAATAGCTTTGGTCAGTGTGCGCATTGAGGCTGCATCATCTACAATCAGAATCTTTTTCTGTAGCAATTCTTGTGATATTTCCATTCTTGTTCCAAGGTATACTTATTATGAGCACTACAATACTTAATCAACGCATTTTACAAGAACCCAGGGTATCCGACAATAGATTTTGACATCCACCCCCAGCTAAAGCAAGGGGATTCCTTAGTACAGCCCTCCATGCCCGAAGGGGACGACTTTGAAAATCGTCTTACTTCACGCCATTTCAGTTACCCTGATGGCAGGAGATACGCAGCAACAGCGCATCCAACAGAAAAAATTATAAATGATGAACAAACAAAGTCAAGAGCATCCTTACATCCCCCACCTAAAGGAACGGGCTTTACGGACTCTTTGGTAAAAATAATATTAAACAGCTCACTATTTACGAAAAAAAATATTAATCATTAGCGTTAAAACAAAGCTGACGACCAGCATAGAGGTAATCGGTATAAAAATAAACCGTTGCTCATCCTCAATACGTATATCGCCGGGCAATTTACCAAACCAGCTAATCAGCCAGGGCGCATAACTCACCGCAAGCCCGATAACCACCAAAATAGCGCCAATCGATGCCAATAATTTTCCTAATGCCATTTGTGACCTCCATAATTTAAGCGAATGTACAGTTAACAAGAAAAACCTCATCAAATTTCCTTGCTGGTTTAAAACCTCTTCCTTTAGGGAGAATGGTTAGATTTGACAACGATGTATTGGCATCGTTATCCTCTGGTAAGCTCCTCGTTCAAGGGGAGGCAATCCACCGGCCTCATCTGTCGATGGCTTTGTCATTCGACAGATGAGGTCGAATATGGATTGAAACATTAAAGTAAAATACATATATTTATATTTATATTTATACACGGCTACCAAACAATCGGTTCTGTAACGGGAACCTACCGGAACACATTACATGTTAAGAATCACTGAACTTAAACTCCCTCTTGATCACCCTGAAAACGGACTCAAAACCGCCATACTTGATCGACTCGGTATCAGCGCAGAAGAACTCATCACTTACACCCTATTTCGCCAAGGTTTTGATGCGCGCAAACGCAATGCAATTCTGCTGGTTTATACCGTTGATGTCGATGTCGCCAACCAACAGGCGATTCTTAGCCGCTTAGCAGACGACCCACACATCAGCTTAACACCAGACAGCAGTTATCATTTTGTAACCGGCGCGCCAAAAAATCCGGTGCAGCGCCCTGTCATCATCGGTACCGGGCCGTGTGGACTATTTGCCGGTTTGATTCTAGCGCAAATGGGCTTTCGCCCCATCATTCTGGAACGGGGAAAAGAAGTGAGGGAACGCACCAAAGACACCTTCGGTCTTTGGCGCAAAGGTGTGTTTAATCCTGAGTCCAATGTGCAGTTTGGCGAAGGCGGTGCCGGTACTTTTTCCGACGGCAAACTGCACACCCAGATCAAGGATCCGAATCACTATGGACGAAAAGTCCTCAATGAACTGGTCAAAGCCGGTGCACCTGATGAAATTCTTCATGTCAGCAAACCTCATATCGGCACTTTCAAACTGGTCACCGTGGTTGAACAGATACGCGCAACAATCGAATCATTAGGCGGCGAAATCCGCTTCCAAAGCCGGGTTGACGACATCATCATCGAGAATAGCCAAGTATGCGGCGTGGTACTCGCCAACGGCGAAACCATCCTAAGCAATCATGTGCTGCTGGCAGTCGGACATAGCGCACGCGACACCTTCAAAATGCTTTATGACCGAGGCGTTTATATTGAAGCCAAACCTTTCTCTATCGGCTTTCGCATAGAACATCCGCAATCGCTGATCGACAGTTGCCGCTTTGGCAGCAATGCCGGTCATCCGTTACTGGGCGCTGCCGATTACAAACTGGTGCATCACTGTAGCAACGGACGTTCCGTGTACAGTTTTTGCATGTGTCCCGGTGGCACCGTGGTTGCAGCAACCTCTGAATCAGGACATGTGGTCACCAACGGCATGAGCCAGTACTCGCGCAACGAGCGCAATGCCAACAGCGGCATCGTCGTCGGCATTACCCCTGACGATTATCCCGGACACCCGTTAGCAGGCATCGATTTCCAACGTCACCTGGAAGCAGGAGCTTTCAAGTTGGGCGGAAAAACCTACGAAGCTCCGGGGCAACTGGTCGGCGACTTTCTCGCTAAACGACCCTCCTCACAGCTGGGTACAGTACAGCCCTCCTATACACCGGGCGTGCATTTATGCGATCTCAGTTCGGCGTTGCCGGATTACGCAATAGCTGCGATACGCGAAGCAATACCGGCTTTTGACAAGAAAATAAAGGGCTTTGCGATGAAAGATGCGGTATTGACCGGCGTCGAAACCCGCACCTCATCGCCTATTCGCATCAAACGCAACGAGCATTACCAAAGTCTGAATATCAAAGGACTGTATCCGGCCGGTGAAGGCGCAGGCTATGCGGGCGGTATTCTTTCTGCGGCCGTAGATGGCATCAAAGTTGCGGAAGCATTGGCTTTGAATATGAACAATTGACATTATCTCTACCTGAAGAAAGATTATTTACGATGTGACTCAAGAGTAAGTGCGCATCATTACCGCTCACTGCTTCCTGCTGCTGGTGACATCACTGTTGCCGCCGTTCCCGTTCCCGTTCCCGTTCCCGTTCCCGTTCCCGTTCCCGTTCCCGTTCCCGTTCCCGTGTAGCGTATGAGAACGAGAACGAGAACGAGAACACCAATAAATGCTGCATGTATTATCGCATTGTTTTTCTGATGGATAATGCTGTGACGAGGCCTTTTTCAACATTATGACTTTTCGAAATTCGGCACTTATACATTTCTTCTTGACACAACCTAAGCGGGAAACGCTTCGCTAACCCGATCAATTTTGTGTGCGGTACCGTACAGACTCTCTCTGATATCTCATGTTAATCTGTTTTTTGATTATTGAGATTTAACCTCTGTAACTCAAATAACATCGCATAAATTGCCGCACGTTGAAATACAATCCTATATAAAAATACTCATTAACAAGACAAAGGGGGAAACATGAAAACTAAAGACCAATACATAGACGATCTGTCCGCAAAATTAAAAGAGTGGAATGCTCAAATTGACCTTTTGGCTGCCAAGATAGAGGGTGCAGCAGTATCTGAAAAACACAAGTATGCCGAAGAACTTGACGCGTTACGCGCCAAACAGAATGAAGCCGCTGAAAAGATGAAAGAGTTGAAAGAGGCCAGCGATAGCGCATGGGAGACAGTTAAAGAAAGTGCAGATAAGATCGGGGATGAACTCAGGACAGGCTTGGCTGAGGTGACTTCAAAGTTCAAATAGCCGCATTGCAAAATTCCAAGATCATCGACAGCAGTCCTAATTGAATGGAACCCAGCCCCATCTTGCCCACCTTATTATTAACCTAAGGAAAACTTATGAATATTGCGATCGAACCCTTGCTGGCCCTTATAATAGGGATTTTGATTTTGCTGGTACCGAGATTTTTAAATTATTTCGTGGCCGTGTATTTGATTGTCGTAGGTGTCTTGGGACTAATGCATCAATAGATTTACTGATTCTGATTTTATTGGGCAGGATTTAACATCTACACTGCTTACACCTTACAGTTGATATTCTCCTCGACTTAAACAACAGGAATTCCTCCGGCACTGAAACCGTTATTACTTGAGTTGGTTCGGTGGGATTCCTGGCTCAACGCCCCCTAAAAGCGCAACCATTTTCCAAGGGAATTCCAATGTCTGCGTACCTTATCACCGAGGGCGGGATTGACGTGTAGGGATTTTGCCCGGCGCTTCCTGTTGATAGTAGGATTTCATCATCCAGGCGATAGGCAAGGCCGTGTATAAAGTTCGGGCAGAGGTTATGAGATTCAATGCGATCCTCAAGGGTGAAGTCCCGGCAGTGTGTGGCCTAAGCGCAGAGCTACGGAATGTCGTAGGGTGGCGCTTGGTAAGTTCACCAATAATAAATCCGATGCCGCCCGCCAGCAACAAAGTTGTCGGAGTGGCCAGCTGTCGATGTATCTTCCTAATCAGCGTAGCAGTGCGGATATCGATTTCCTGTTGACGGCTTAACAACTGTCGCTCTGTATCTCTGATTTGAACAGCCAGCGTCTTGGGCTTAAGGTCGATTGCCATCAGGATTTTTCCTTATTACGACGCCCTTGAGGCATGGGCCGAAGACTGCGGAGGGTAGCGGGGAATTGTAAAGAACGACTTTTACGGCGGATCACACCACAGAGAATCAGCGCTAGCAACAAATTAAAAACGGTGGCAAAGAGTATGGCGTTGCTCGCCACGACACCATACTCTATCAGCATTAGCACAACGGCGGCTAAAAGTCCTATCCACGCGCTGATCAGCAACAAGGCCGCCATCACTCCCGCTATAATCATGGCCACCAGACTCATGCCCGCACGCTGAGTTTCCAGCGCCACTAGCCGGAAACGATCATGGCCCTGCTCACGCAATTGACGCCATAGCAATTGAGCATCTTCCAGGACACCGGAATCTTTTACCGGGTCTCCGGATCCTGAAGCTTTCCCGGGGGGGGGCTGGTCATTGACGACTTTTTGATCCATGATATTTCGGTTTAACGGCTACTTAAAAGACGGTTAAGCAGAAAGCCTGCCGCTACGGCGATACCCAGTGATGTTATCGGGTTATTGTTAATATAACTGCGGCAACAGCCCAACATCTGCTGCTCGGCATTTTTCAGTTGCTCTTCTTTTTCGCCAACGGCTTCAGCAGCCTGATTGACCGCGCTGGCGGTCTTATCAACAGCCTCATGTGCCGAATGCGATACCTTGTCTATTGTTTCCATAATGGTTGCCTTTCTAGTTTGAGCCGCATGTCATTCACGACATTCAGATTTATAATAGCTGACTGTTTCAAACTAACGCCGACTTAATAAGAAACCCAAAATAAAACCGGCCGCTGCCGTGATACCCATCGATGTTAAGGGATGACCCCGGACATATCCCCGGCAATTTTTCATCATATGCTGCTCGGCATTTATCAGCTGCTCTCCTTTTTCGCCAAGCGCTTCGGCAGCTCGATTGGTCGTACTGGCGACCTTGTCAAAAGTTTCATGCGCTAAATCAGCGGCTTTGTCTGTCACTTCCATAATGGTTTCCTCGCTTACATTTAAGGTGCTTGTCAAACACGTCCTTGGCGCTACCGCAATACCGACTGCTGTTTTGGTCGGCCTATGAATTCAGAAAACCGCTTAATTATTGAAGCACGTATTTCATCAGTCGATTTTCCATTAAGTGCCTGACACGCCAGGTTAGGTTGCAAAATGTTTTCTGATCCTTCGATCAGGTTCAGGGTGGTTGTCATTCCGATTACAGGTTAGAGCCGAATACACGTCAAAAACCTTAAAAACACTTTAACGGCAAAACCCGCCGTAGTCAGTGCGGTAAAGCACATAGAAATTGTAAGTAATAACAGAAGACAGCGGCTATTAGTTTAATCAATCTTCCTTGCTGGTTTAAACCACGAAAGGAGCGCCCCGAAACAAGGCTTGGGAGGGGATGCACACCCCTTCACAATCGTTGGCTTCATCCTAGCAGGATGTTTCCTGATTGCTTGCCGATGTAGAATGTTCTCCATAACCGGCGATTCTGGCTTTGTTTCTTTTCGAGACCTTATGCTTTATTTCGGACACCGTTACTATTGATTAATATTATGATGATGTTCAATACCTTCGGTTAAATTATAACCTTGGTCATTGAATATATCGCCGGTAAAAAACAAATGCATATCTATAATCCAGGCAATTTTTTTCAGCTTATTATTTTCTATAATAATGGTTGAAAATTTCTGATTGTTATCAATAATCTGAGCCACAATTGTTTTTGGATTGTTAGGGTCTTCTTTTAGCGCACCAGAGACAATGCGCTGAGCAGATTTCATTGTCAGCACCCGATGCGTAGTAGGTAGCTCAGCGTTTTTATCATTTCTAAGTGACTGCGCGTTAAAATAACCAATATCATAGACAAGCTTAAATAGCAGACCGATCATAATTATTCCGCCATAAACAGAAAGACCGATTTTTAATCGCCTTCTAACGCGAGGATTTGATAGTTTTTTTATAATACTGCGAGTTTTCAAATTCATTTTCAGGTGGCCGTCTGATTCTGGCCGACTACCGTCAATCATGGCAATCGGTCCCCGACCCTTTACGGCCTGATCGGGTTACGCTTTGATTTGCCGGTTAGTGCCGCAATGCAGACTAACTCAACGGGTAGAGCTGGTAAACTAAAAGCTCAATGCTGTTTATCTGGCTGCCGCCGCCAAGTTATCCAGATAGTTGTTTTTCCTGGCGAGATATTCATCGACAAATACCTGCATCGGCTCAGTTTCATAATCACTCGGCACACTGATCGCTAGTTTTTTAAAGCCTGTGCCAACCCTATTTCCGTCCGCCTTGATCTGAAAGTGCAAAAAAGCTGAAGCGCGCTTTCCATTGACCTCCATCTGAGGTTCCAGCATTTCCACGGACGCTTGCCGAAAATCAAGATGATGAAACGACAGGGTCATGCTTTCGTAAATGACCAGCGGCCGATTGAGGTTAAACATAATTTTTTCCTGGGCTAATAACGGCACCAGTACATAGGGAAAATTTTGCCCTGAAAAAGCCACATAATCGCGAATAAAGCTTTCAATCAATACCGAATCCCGGCTAATGCCTCCCGAACGTTCGATCTGCAAATAGGTTTTGCCTTGATTGTCGTTCACATTAATCAGCTCGGCATCGTTGTCGGGAAAATTCAACAATACGTCATGTCCGACCATGCCGGAAAAGATAAAGTGCATATTTTGGCTAAGGCCATATTTTTCCAATGCCAGCGAGAACAACAAATCGCCTGGTACGCAAAAACGTTTGGCGTCAACATCGTGTAACGGGTTGAAATCATGGGCGACTTCTTTGGCAAACATACTGGCTTGTTCGGCGACAATACTGACATTGTCGTTATGAATACTATAAAAATCTTTTAAAAACATATTGTTATTCACTAATACTGGATCGAGGAATAATTTTACCATACGACCGATATATTTTACTTAATGACGTCCTACCCAATGTAACTTAGGCGTATTGAAGTGTCTATGCAACATTGGGCAGAAACCTATGATCTTCGCTCGGTTTTTCGTCTTTCAGGAGACGTCGTTCATGCTGCCCGCGTTACTCTTTGCTATACAATAAACCAGTCTTCCCTCAATCAATAAAAAGATTAAGGTGTCAGGTCTTGCATTAACGCATCATTGCAATACCTGATCCCAGGGCGCTTCATTAACCAGTTGTTTTCCGAAACAACACTTGCAGATATAAAAATGAAACTGACGATTGGCAATTTGGCAAAACAGGCTGAAGTTACGGTTGAAACCATCCGTTATTACCAACGCATCGGATTACTGGATGAACCGGAGAAACCTGACAGTGGCTATCGATGTTATCCACTTGATAGTATAGAAAAAATACGGTTTATTAAACGCGCGCAACAATCCGGTTTTACCCTAAAAGAGATTACTGAATTGATAGCGCTAAATAGTGGCCATTGCGACGATGTCAGAAAAATAGCCGAACAAAAGCTGGTGCGAATCAATCAACAGATAAACGCTTTGATTATGTTGCGAAATGAATTGGATCAATTGGTTAAAGGTTGTCAGCGAGGCGTTTCAACTAACCGTTGCTCTCTGATTGATACGCTGGCGAGTGCTGAGTCAGATTCAAAAACCGGGAAATAATCCATTTCTCCTTGACCCCGTTCTGTGGAACGGGGTTTAAGATACTCTTCAAGCGCTTTGGTAAAGCCTGAATTTATTAAAAATCGACAAGATTCTATGGTCTAACTGAAGTTGTCAGACTACGGGTTGTTAGTTTAAACGAGAAAAACTGTCATGAAAACAAATCAACAAACACCTACTAAAAGCTCCGGCTGGTTTGGACTGGGCGCCATATTAGCCGCCATCGGTGCCTCCGCTTGTTGCGTTGCCCCGTTATTACTCTTATCACTGGGTATCGGTGGCGCCTGGGTGAGCAATTTAACGGCTATGGAAGCCGTCAGGCCATTTTTTATCATACTAACGCTGGTTTTTATTGGACTGGGATATCGACAATTAGTTGCATTGCCGGAATACTGCGAAAAGGGAAAAGTGTGTACTTCCCCAAAAGTGAAACGCAATCAACGTTTGTTATTCTGGATAGGTTCCGGATTTTTACTGATGTTGCTGGCCTTTCCCTGGTACGCCCCTTTCTTTATGAAATGAGGAGGAGAATAACAATGATAATGAAAACTGTATTTTTGACGTTGAGCTTATTCATTACACCTTTTCTAATTCCGGCAGCTCATGCTGAATTACCCCTTCAAACTCAAGGCAGTAACTCATCTGTGACGCTGGAGGTGCAGAATATGACCTGTCCACTATGCAAATTCACCATCAAGAAAGCGCTGCTGAACATAGATGGAGTGGACAATGTTGAAGTTGACTATGACGCTAAAACGACTACGGTCAGTTTTAACTCGCAAAAAACAAGCGCCGATGCCTTGATTAAAGCGACCACAAATGCCGGTTACCCGGCGACTGCCAGGGATGGCGGAAGTGTGTCGTGAATCGGTAGGGAACCGATGCGACCAACTGCTCACCTTCAATAATCAATAGCACAGGATCGGAACATGTCAGAGTGCTGCTCAACCAATCCATCAAAAATAACTGAGCAAGATTGTCCTCAGTGCGGTATATCCTGTAAAAGCGTAGGCATAAAAACGCTTTACCATCAGGTGAGATTCCCGGAAAACCAGGCCATTAATTCAGACAGATATTATTTTTGTCCTGTTAAAACCTGTGCGGTCGGTTATTTTTCAACAGTCGGCAGCATGATTCCCAAGCAACAGTTAAGGTCTGCTCAGAACATTCAGGAAGATATGCTGTGTTATTGTTTTGGTATTTCTGAAGCCCAATATCGATTTGCGTTACAGGCTAATACTGCTGAATCGATCAAGCACTTTGTTATTGAACAAACCCGATCAGGAACTTGCGCCTGTGAAAGCAGAAATCCATCAGGACAGTGTTGTTTGGCTAAGTTTAAGCGGGTTGAGAAAGAAATTGCACATTGTAATTGAACAAGATGAGGGGGGGTCAGGGCGCTCGAGGATCGATTTCCGAAGATTTTTTAACGGCGGTTTACACGGAAACTTTTACACCCCCGTGTCGAGAGCAATACTGGCACTTCCGTGTGCCGCCGAGAACCCGTGCCTGCCGTTTACGGACGCTGGTCTCTATACTCGTTTAGAAGTGGTAATGCGCGCCCAAGCCGACATATTCCACTTTATCTTTATAAAATTGGCCGCTAGGTGAGAAGCCGTTATAGTATTCCGCAAGAATTTGAAGTTTCCGGCCTAATACTGTCAAATTTTCAAACTCAACACCTGCCCTGGCTGATACATCGGTACTCCAGTTATTTTCATCAAAATTCTTGAGATCGACTGCAACAATGGGCCGCATTAACCCAAAATCTATGCGCCAAGGGCTTCGGAATTCAGCGCCGTATTGCGCCGACCATATCTTAAGGTCGGCGGGTTCTCTGTGGAACAGTCCGCCGCCGCCGCCATATAAGCGCACGCCATAGGGAAGCTCATAAGAGAGTTTCAGATCTGCACCTTCGTAACTGAGGTTCACGCGCTCGAATTTAGTGTCTATCTTGCGCAGCAGAAATTCGTCGCCAAGATGTGAACTTTGGTGATAAATGCGACCAAACGCTGAAAATTGACCGATGCGCGCACTTGAATAGATTGCTGCGATAAAATCGGTGTTGACCAGATCAGACGATGAGGCGCCCAGATTGAAGTCGCTAAAGACTCCGGCTTGCAATCCTGCTTCCCATTGCGCCGTAGATTTTCCGAAGTTACTGCGGTAGAACGGTATCGTTTCGCCGAAGCTGACAGAGCCTATATCTCGGCCATCGAAATTGTTGTTCTGGTAATTGCGGTAAGCAGCTGAGAAATGAGCCCAGCGTATATCTGCCAATAACGGCTTGAATAAATGCCTATTGGGTAGAAGTCCGGTTGGTAATATGACGGATTCAGTTGCTGCCGTAGTCCCATCATCGGCAACCTGAACAGCAGTTAAGCTATTGTCCGTAGGCAGCCGGCTAGCGGTTTCCGCTGTCTTTACCGCATTAACACCAGGAACTTCCCATAATAGCTGTACCGCTTTGGCTCTGTCAGCATCTTCCAGGCCAGCTACCGGCAAGGTAATTACGCCATCTTTCACCATTACCGGTATTTCAAGCTTTAAATTCTGTTTTAACGAGCCGGCGGCGTAACCGGCAATATAAGCGTCATCCGACGGTGCGGCATAAGCAAAAGATGTTGCTGCCAGCATACTTGCCAGAACAGCCGTAAACCGTAAATAACCCATATTATTCGCCCGTTGTACTGGTATTGACGGTCAGGTCAGATTGTACTGATTGCACATTTTCCTGGCTACCGGCTACTTCCATCGCTCTGGCGATGTTTTTCTCGGAATCAACCGTGCCGCTCAACTTCACGACGCCTTTATTTGTAATCACGTCGATATGAGACGAGTAAAGAAAGGGATCATTTAAAATTGCTGTTTTAACCTTTGTGGTAATAACCGAGTCATCGATGTATTTTTCAGCGGTTTCGGCTTTATCAACAACTGCCTCTTTTGCATCTTCAATTTGTTCTGCTGCTTCTTCTGTCGCCTGATCAAGTTCTTTTCCAGCCTTTTCTAACTCTCCTTTAAAGACGTCAGTTGACTCATCGATGTATTCTCCGACTTCGTCGGCTTTTTTATCCAATGACTCCTTTGCAGCTTCAATTTTTATTTCTGCTTTCTCAGTTGCTTGCTCAACTTTCTGTTCAGCATTTTCAGCGGCACGATCAATTTCTTTTCCTGTCTTTTCTGCTGTGCCTTCTTGTTGACAACCCGCCAACCCGAGTACAGCGGATAGACAGGTAATAGCAAGAGCTCTATCTACTAAAATTGTTGTTTTCATAGATTATTCCTTAAGGTGTTGATTTTTATAAAAATATACCATATGACATAGTGGCAAGTACGATAGAGAAATACATAAATATCTCTTTGCAATAAGCGTAGCCAGTTTAAAAGTCATTCGAATTGTAACGACAAGATCAGGGTCGGTCTGTACGGTATCGTACATAAGACCCAAGTAACCGCTAGTTGAGGCCGGTTTCAACGCTGGCATGCCACTAAATTTCAATGTTCTGAGGACAGGGAATATCATCAGCGCACCCTGTCTGAATGTGCGTTACCGTACCGATTGAGACAAGTTTTGCCGTTAAAGTGTTCCAAGATTTTAACGCGATCCCGTTTCGCCTTTGTAGCAGGACTCTTAAGCTTAAGGTGACTTACTATTTGTCAGCAAATGGCGAATATTTAGCACCAGGCATATAACCGGTTGCGGGAACAGCACCTGATCGTTAGTCGAATCTTAGCTGGCTGGTTTTTGTATTTAGAATCTATCCTAATAGACTGTTCACCCTGAAGCCTGTCCCGAGCCTGTCGAAGAGTAGCGAAGGGGTTCTTCAGCCTACCGGAGTGAACACTTAAATTGAAGATCGAGTCATAAAACAGCCTATTAAATTTTTCCCATTAATTGGAGATTTACTGATGAAATACCTTATTAGATTTTTTTCTGCATTTTTTTTGACCCTGACATTACTGACTGCCGCAGGTTGCGCATCGGTGGAAAAGCATGAGGGAACCGGGGAGTATGTTGACGACAGTGTCATTACCACCAAGATCAAAGCCCTGTTACTCAATGAGGCCAACCTGCGATCTGGTCAGATCAATGTTGAAACCTTCAAGGGCGTGGTGCAATTGAGCGGCTTTGTGAACTCCAGCGCCGATATTGACAGAGCAATCGAAATCGCACGTAGCGTCAAAGGCGTGGAATCGGTAAAAAATGACATGCGGCTCAGATAAGCAGTAACTTCGTGTCCTCCATGGTCTTCGTGGTGAATAAGAAATATAAAAAGACTTTTTGAACGGCCACTTAGGCGTGAGATGAAAGTAGCTCCCGTCCTTTAGGACGGAGAGGATGTCAACTGAATTGGAAGCTCCAGACGACTTTCCAAGGATTATGAGCGTCTAGGAGCTTGTCGGAGTTTAAATTTTATTAATGACAATGAAATAGCGGCGCTTTCAGGAAGAGCGATGTCAATATAAACGTTAGGTGACCGCCCTTCATCATTTCTCTTTCCATTTTTTGAGTTGGCGTCCAATCGCGTTGAACGCATCACGAACCGTAACATGGATATCTTCATGGGCATTCACATCACCGGGCCGATGACTGACTGCCAGTTCGGTGCCCGGGACACGCACCTCAATGCGCACCTCGTATTGATTTCCTTTTCGATGATGCTGATGAGGCGCCGCAACGTAAACGTGGCAACTGGTAATCGCATCGTAGAACTTTTCTAGTTTCTTGACATGTTGGCGCACGTCAAACTCGACTGCTGGAGAAAGTTCGGTGTCTACGAAAGAAATTTCTAGTGGTATTTGCATCATTATCTCCTCTTAATTCTTAATGATTGTTTCAATCCGCATTCGACCTTATCTGTCGAATGACAAAGTCATCGACGAATGAGGCCGATGAATTGCCTCCCCGTGAACACGAGGAGCTTACCAAAGGATAACGATGCGAATACATCGTTGTCAAATCTAACGACTCCCCTTGATTTGTAAAATTC
The DNA here is from genome assembly GCA_024636505.1 of Methylobacter sp. Taxonomy (GTDB): domain Bacteria; phylum Pseudomonadota; class Gammaproteobacteria; order Methylococcales; family Methylomonadaceae; genus Methylobacter_A. The sequence goes on from JAGXGY010000031.1 coordinate 28,980, forward strand.
GTTACTACTCAGCAGCCCAAAATAGATCGCAGATGACGCTGATGATAATTATGATAATTATGATAAATAAGATTTTCCTGAAGTATCCCGGTTCATCATATCCATCAGCGTCATCTGGGTTCCATGGTATTTGATAACGCTGAGCAGTTACTAGAATTCAGTCACTTCACATCACCCGCTTGGGTCATAATAACAACACATTATGGCTTCCACCGCTTTGCAATAAGTTGCTTAATCGATTTCGCCGACCCGGCGGTCGCCTTGCCTGCCTGCTTTAGCCCTTTTCTGACAAGCTTGTCTTTTCTGGCTACAGCCTCGCTCTCAAGTTTATTGATCACCGGCTTCCCTGCGGGCCAGTTTTTGGCGACATTGGACAGCAAATTCCCGAGCAGATAAAGATCTCTGGCTTCGCCCAGTTGATCGCAAAGGTCGTCGAACTTACTTTCGAGTTTGTCGATCCTGTGCGGCTCCAGAGGTCTCAGCATTCTTAGTTGTTCACGCACGTCCTTGCCGCGTTTACGCAGTTCATGAAGCTGCTGGGGGAGCGGGGCTTTTTTTGCCGACTTGAGTTCTTTTCGAGCTCGCTTGAATGCGCGACTGATGCTCTTGCCGATGCGCTTTGAAGCATTCCCTTGATCCGTCGGCCACGTCTCAATCGAGTGACAAAAACGCTCCAGCAAATCCTCTGCCTTGGTCGCCGCATCTTCCAGAGAGCCGGTCATTATTTGAAGGCGCTCGGCAACGTGTTCGCGGAGCAATGAACTCAACACATCTTCGTTACCAACAGATTCGATGAGTCTGTCGATCGTCGCCAGTCGCACATGAGCATCGCGATGAGGCGATAGCAACTCCGCCGCTTGGCGCATTATGCCATTGTGTTCGGCATAATTCTGCTCACCAAGTGCTGTGCGATACAATCTCAGCAGCGCTCTCACAGAGCGAATAGCCTTGCGCGCTTCATGCACCGACTCTTCGGGGAACTTTGACCGTTGATGCAGCGCCGCAAGCGCCTCTCGCGATAAATCGAGCGCTACTCGTTTTAGTTCGCTTGACACCGGCGCATTTTGATGGATCTCGATTCTCATACAGTCGACCCCGCTTGCTTAGTTTAAAAGACTTGGTGACCGCCTGAAAGCACAGGCTCAGCAAATAAAAAGCTTATTGTATTTCAGCCGCTTCAATCTGCACTGCCCGCCTGCTTCAGTGGTTTTTGTTTACTTGTTATTTTTACTGCGATGCCAAACCAGATTCGCCAGCGCCGCCGACACCAGCCGTGCACGCGGCGGATCGGAGCGCGAACTGAGAATAATCGGCACCCTAGCGCCCAACACGATACCGGCAAGTGTCGCGTGGGAAAGATATTCGAGGTTTTTGGCCAGGATGTTGCCGGCATCCAGGTCAGGCACCAATAAGATGTCCACGTCCCCGGCCACTTGGCTGACGATGCCTTTCATCCCTGCCGCTTCGCGCGAAATGGCATTATCGAAGGCGAGTGGTCCGTCAACGATGGCATGAAGGATCTGGCCGCGCTCGGCCATCTTGCTCAGGCAGGCCGCATCGAGACTGGAGGGAATGGTTTGTTTGACCAGTTCGATGGCCGACAGTGCCGCGACCTTAGGTCGTTCAATCCCCAGCAGCCTGGCGAGCCAGACCGCATTATTAACGATCGTGGCCTTGGCGGTCAGATCGGGCGAAATGTTGATCGCCGCATCGGTAATCAACAGCAGTTTCGGGTAGGTGGCTAACTCGGCCACAAAGACGTGACTCATGCGCCGACCGGTGCGCAGGCGTTTGAGTACGGCATGCATCAGTTCATCGGTATGCAGCCAGCCTTTCATCAGGGTCTGCGCTCGCCCTTCCAGCACCAGCCTTACGCCGCAGTCTGCGACGGTCTCATGCGGCTCCGGGCTTAGCATCGGCATAGCCATCACCTCCGGCAGATCCGCTGCGACTTCGGATATACGCTCTATATTGCCGATCAGTATCGGTTCGATGATGCCTGCTCGCGTCGCCTCAACCACACTTTCCAGAACAAAGCGTTCCTCGGCCTCGACCACCGCCACCGACAGCGGCGGCAAGCCGCGCGCGAGCGCGAGCACATCATCAAGGCACATTCCGGCTTGCTGTAACACGGTCTGCCGCGCCCTATCCGTGCTTTTATCAGGATTCATTTCGATCTCCTAAACAATTGAGGAGCAGCTAAAGCCGCTACGAATCGATTGCGAAAAAATTACAACAGTTTCAATGTTGATTAGCAATCAACATAATATTATCGCTGGAGTACAAGCGAAGCTTGCACTCCCAGTACCCCTATAGTAAAAAAACTGGTAATGGGTCAAACCTGTAACTTGGTATGAATATCGACGCCAAACTCTACCTTATTGATAAGCAGTCCAATGACAGTATCATGCATCAAAGCTGACTTGGAAAAACAGATGGTTTTCCTTGTCAACCGTTTGATCCAGG
>JAGXGY010000006.1 GCA_024636505.1 Methylobacter sp.
GTGAATGACTCCTACCTAAAGGAAGGAGCTTCCAGCTTCAACGGGGCGATGCTCGGCATAATGCGGAGTCTAAAGTCCCCTCGACTGGCAGTACCGGATATTCCCTCCGGCAGGCTGAATTATCAGCACGGGAAAAATCGTACACAGATGCAAAGGCAAAATCAAGAGCATTCTTATATCCCTGCCTAAAGTAAGGGGAATTACGGACTTTTTTCGTTAAAATTGATGCATGCAAACCATGAAAACCCTTTACCCTGAAATTCTACCCTATCACCACTTTTTCCTGGAAACCGGCAGTACGCATACGCTTTATGTGGAGCAAAGCGGCAATCCTGAGGGCATTCCTGTTATTTTCCTGCACGGCGGTCCGTGTTCCGGGACCAAGCCCGATCATCGGCGTTTTTTTAATCCCGAGCTGTATCGCATTATTCTATTCGATCAGCGCGGCTGCGGGCTGTCGCTGCCTTTTGGCGAACTGGAAAACAATACCACTCAGGATTTGATCGATGATATGGAGCGCATCCGTAAACAGCTGGATATAGCGCAATGGCTGGTATTTGGCGGTTCTTGGGGCGGGGCATTGGCTTTGTTGTATGCTAATCAGCACGCCGACAAAGTACTTGGCTTGATTGTGCGTGCGGTGTTTCTGGCGCGACAGCAGGATTTGGACTGGTTTGCTCAAGACGGTGCCGCCAAGATTTATCCTGAACAATGGCAACGGTTAATTGAAAGCATCCCGGAACAGGGGCGAGGGAATCCGGTGCAAGGCTTGTGCGATGTGATCTGGGGCGAAGACCAGGTGGCGCAAAGGCGAGCCGCCAAGGAATGGATGGCCTGGGGTGCGCAGGTATCATTAGGTAACGATTATCAGTCGAGTCCAAAAGTCGAACATGCAACCAAGCTTATGGTTAAGCAGGTAGCCATGGAATTGCATTATGCCAGACAGCATTATTTTATCAGGGAAAACCAGATTCTGGATAATTGTGGCGGTTTGGTTAATATACCAACGGTTATCATTCATGGACGCTATGACTTGGTGTGTCCGATTGAAGCCGGTTATAGTCTGCACAAAGCATTGCCGAATGCCGAATATATTGTTTTACCCAATGCCGGGCATATCGCTCAGGGTAAGGAAATGATTCATGCATTGGTTGCTGCAACCGATAGTTTTGCAGATCATTGACAATCCGCTGAATTTACCATTCAGCTGTCCCATAAAGTGGTAAATGCTTTATCATTCCTGTAAATTAATAAGCTTTTAAAGGTAAGCATGTTTGAGATGCCGCATTTAGTCTGTCTGAGCGATTGAAACATATTCTATACAAATAATGAAATTACATGATCAAAAGCTCCGCGAATTGGGCTTAGCTGTTATTCAGGTGGAAACGCAGGCGATTGCGGCATTAGCCGAGCAAATTAATGATGATTTTGTGGCTGCCTGCAAATTAATGTTTACTTGTAAAGGACGTGTAGTGGTTACCGGCATGGGTAAATCGGGACATATCGCCGGTAAAATTGCTGCGACCTTAGCCAGTACCGGAACCCCGGCTTTTTTTGTACATTCGGGCGAAGCCAGCCATGGCGATTTGGGCATGATTACCCGGCAGGATGTGGTGCTGGCTTTATCGAATTCAGGGGAAACCGGGGAGGTTTTAACGATACTGCCGATCATTAAACGATTGAATGTACCGTTAATAGCCATGACCGGCAACCCGGCGTCAACGCTGGCCAAATTCGCCACCACCCATATCAACGTGGCTGTTGAGCAAGAAGCTTGTCCGCTGGGGCTTGCGCCTACCTCCAGCACCACAGCGGCATTGGTGATGGGCGATGCCTTGGCGGTTTCTTTATTGGAAGCGCGGGGTTTTACCCGCGATGATTTTGCCTTGTCTCATCCCGGCGGCAGTTTAGGCAGGCGGCTGTTATTAATGGTAAGGGATATCATGCATGCCGATGAAAAAGTACCTTTCGTGCCGGAGTCAGCACTGATCAGTGATGCTTTGCTGGAGATGACTGAGAAGAAGTTGGGCATGACCGCGATAATCGATGCAAATAACCGCGTCACCGGTATTTTTACTGATGGCGATTTGCGGCGGATGCTGGGCAGGAATCTTGATATACACAAGACCGCTATTACCGAGGTAATGACACCGAATTGTGCGGTCATTTCGGCGGATATGCTGGCGGCTGAGGCCATGCAAATTATGGAGCGAAAAAAAATTAATGCATTGATTGTTGTTGATCGGCAGCACAGGGCGATAGGTGCGCTGAATATGCATGACCTGATTCGAGCAGGTATTGTGTGATGACCGATAATCAAAGCAGGCAAGCCATTGTGGAAAAAGCCAGGAAACTCAAATTGCTGATTCTGGATGTCGATGGGGTGTTAACGGACGGTAAGTTGTTCTTTGATAATGATGGTAACGAATACAAATCATTTCATGCTCAGGATGGGCACGGCATCAAGATGTTGCGGCAGACCGGTGTCGAGGTTGCGATCATTTCAGGCCGAAAATCGAAATCAGTCGCACTGCGCATGAAAAATCTGGGTATCGAGCATGTGTATCAGGGCCATGAAAATAAAGTTGCCGCGTTCAATGAGATTATTGCGCTTATTGGTATAACGCCAGATCAGGCCGCCCATGTCGGCGATGATGTCATAGACTTGCCTGTAATGCGTAGAGTAGGGCTTGCGATTGCTGTTAATGATGCTAATTTTGTTGTTAAACAATATGCCGACTGGTGTACGACATTGCCCGGAGGAATGGGGGCCGTCAGGGAAGTCTGTGACTTTATTATGCAGGCGCAAGGCAATTTTGATGGCATCTTAACGGCTTATCTGACCCGTTAAGCGCAGGGAAAAATGATTCGACTAAACGGCAATTACAGTTATCTGTATCTACTTATTATCGCAGTAATAAGCTGGTGGCTGGTTAAATTGACCGGTTCGGATGAGCTTGGTCGTATAACCGTTCCCGCGCATAGTCCCGATTATTTCAGCAAGGGCTATACAAAATGGGAAATGAGTGAATTCGGCATTCCTAAAAGCAAGCTGATTGCCGATGAAATGATTCATTACAGCGACGACAGCACCACACATATGACCAATCCCGTGATGTTTTTTTATAACGAGAAAACCCCGCCTTGGGCAATTAAATCAGAGACGGGTATTTTATCTGCCGATGGCAAGGATTTGTTATTAAATGGCGAGGTCGCTGTTGAGAGGGCAGCGGCTGAAGGGGTCAGAGAGCTTAAAATATATACCTCCAATTTAAAAGTAAAACCGGAAACCAGTTATGCAGAAACGGATGCGTGGGCAAAGTTGGTCAGTTTACCAAACTGGACGACAGGAATCGGTATGAAGCTGACTTTTGCGGATCCGATTCATATTGAATTGCTTTCTCATGTTAAAGGGAACTATGAAACAAAATAATAAATCTCGCTGCTGGGCACTACTGAGAAGTAGCTGTTATGTACTTTTAGCGGCGCTTTATAGTGCGGGTGCTTACGCCCTGGAAAGTGACGCCAACCAGCCGATCATTATCGATTCAAATACAGCGACTTATGATGATCTAAAAGCCGTCAGTATTTATACGGGTAATGTGATCTCAATTCAAGGCAGTATTCGGGTGCACTCAGATAAACTGGTAGTTTATTTTATAGACGGTGACGCCGATAAACTGGTGTTTACCGGTAATCCGGCAAAATTCAGACAAACGCCTAACGAGGGTGCCCAGGACATAACCGGCGAAGCGTTAACCGGCGAGTATTATCCTAAAAAGAATTTGTTGGTTTTGATTGATAAAGCCACGGTCTGGCGCGAGTCCGGCGCTTATTCCAGCGATAAGATTGTGTACGATCTTAAAACCTCGTTAGTTAAGGCGGGCGAAAAAGAATCAACCAGCAAACGTGTCCATGTGGTACTGCAGCCGAAAGGTAAAGAAGAGCCGAATACTAAAGAACAATCGTCAGCATCAGAGCGGTCGGCTGTAAAGGACCCTAGTAAATGATGACGCGAAAGACGCAAGGCGCAAGATACAAAACGACGTTTTTCGCATTTAGCCTTGAACTGCTTGTTTAACCATGACCAGACTAGCCGCAAAACAGCTGATTAAAAATTATAATAAACGTAATGTAGTGAACGGGGTTTCATTGCATGTTGATACTGGTGAAGTGGTCGGTTTGCTGGGGCCTAATGGTGCGGGAAAAACCACCAGTTTTTATATGGTGGTGGGCCTGATTAAGGCCGATGAAGGTCAAATTACCCTGGATTCAAAAGACATTACTCATTATCCAATGCATCTACGGGCCCAGCTTGGGATAGGTTACTTGCCCCAGGAACCCTCGGTTTTTCGAAAGCTGAGTGTGGCAGATAATTTGCGTGCGGTGTTACAAATCCGTTCTGACTTAACGCAAGGACAGGCGGAGTTAGTGATTGAGGAATTATTGCAAGAATTCCATATCCTGCATCTACGCGATCAAATCGCCTTAGGCTTATCGGGTGGAGAGCGGCGGCGTGTTGAAATTGCCAGGGCGTTGGCGACTAACCCGCAATTTATATTGCTGGATGAGCCTTTTGCCGGCGTAGATCCAATATCGGTAGACGATATCAAGAAAATCATAGAGCACTTGAAATATCGCGGTATTGGCGTATTGATTACTGAGCATAATGTCAGGGAAACGCTAGGTATTTGCGATCGTGCGTATATACTCAACGACGGCAGAGTGATTGCCGAAGGCGGAGCCGAAGCTATCGTTGCCAATGAGGAAGTGCGTAAAGTTTATTTAGGCAATAATTTTAGCCTTTAGCTTTGGAACCTTGAACCTTGAACCTTAAATGAAACAATCCTTACATCTTCGCCTAGGCCAACAGCTGTCTATGACGCCGCAATTACAGCAGGCGATCAAGTTGTTGCAGATGTCGACATTAGAATTGCAGCAGGAGATTCAGCAGGCTCTTGAGTCTAATATGATGCTGGAAGTTAATGAGGATGAACAGGGTGCTCAGGGAACGGAGATAACGCCTGATAAAAAAACCGATAATACCGATTTATTGACCAGTCAAGGTTCGCAAACCGATATGCCGGATGAACTGCCGATCGATTCTTCCTGGGATGATGTGTATGAATACGCGATGGAGTCGGGCAGTAATTCCGCCGAGACTATTGAATTTGAATCGCAGCGCAGTAAATCATCAACTTTGCAGGATCATTTGTTATGGCAAGTGGAACTGACCTCGTTTTCAGAACGTGATCATGCTATCGCTATGGCTATTATTGATTCGATCAATGAAGACGGCTATTTAATCAGTAGTCCTGAAGAGATTTTTCAAGGAATGTCGGGCCAGCTAGATGAGCTGGAATTCGATGAGCTTAATGCGGTACTGCATAGGGTGCAAAATTTTGATCCAGTCGGTATCGCCGCCATTGATTTAAAAGATTGTCTGAGATTGCAGCTGCAGCAGTTGCCGGAGACCACGCCTTATCGACAGGAGGCGTTGATTCTGGTGACTCGATATCTGGATTTGTTGGCTAGCCATGAGCAGTCGAAACTGATGCGCAAATTGGGTGTGACTGAACGGCAACTCGATGAGGTGGTGGCACTCATCAGAACGCTGGACCCCAAGCCAGGCGCACAGATACAGGATTCAGATTCCGAATATGTTATTCCCGACGTCTACGTGGTGAAGCGAAACGGTAAATGGCAAGTCAATCTAAATCTCGATATAGCGCCTAAATTACGGATCAATCCGTTTTATTCCGGCATGATAAAAAGGGCGGATAACAGCAAGGACAATGTTTGCATGAAAGATCATTTGCAGGAGGCGAGATGGTTTATTAAAAGCCTGCATAGCCGTAACAATACCTTATTGCGCGTTGCCCGGTGCATCGTGGAAAAGCAGGCCGGATTCCTTGAACATGGCTCTATTGCCATGAAGTCTATGGTATTGAGAGATATTGCTGAAGAACTGGAATTACATGAGTCCACAATATCCAGGGTGACCACACAAAAATTTATGCATACCCCTAATGGTATTGTCGAATTTAAATATTTTTTTTCCAGTCATGTGGCAACAGAAGGGGGAGGCGAGTGCTCATCTACGGCTATCAGGGCGTTTATTAAAGAACTCATCGGCAATGAAAATCTGGCAAAACCGTTAAGTGATAGTAAAATAGCCGAGCTATTAAAAGAAAAAGGCATTAATGTTGCTAGAAGGACAATTGCCAAGTATCGTGAAGCGATGCTTATTTCATCATCAAGTCAGCGTAAACGTATTTTATAATATTATTTGGCGCTGATAACAAACTAATCATTCACCATTAAAGGAAGTTTATTTTATGCAAGTTATCATAACTGGCCACCACCTTGAAGTAACCGACGCTTTAAAAGCGCATATCAATTCAAGATTTGAAAAATTAGCACGTCATTTTGATAATGTTACTGAGGTGCACGTTATTTTAAGTGTGGAAAAATTAGTTCAGAAGGCCGAAGCAACACTGCAAATGAGTGGCGCTAAATTATTTGCGGAAGATCATCAGGACGATATGTATGTAGCTATCGATCATATGGTTGAAAAACTAGACCGTCAAATTACCAAGCATAAAGAAAAAACGGCACAGCATAGATAATAAAGCAGGCGAAAGGTTCAAGGCGAAAAGTGTTGAACCTTTTACCTTTTACCTTGGATTTTTTACCTTAAATCTCGCACCTTGTACCTCAATTATGAAGCTATTAATCGTCAGCGGTCTTTCCGGCTCGGGTAAAAGTATTGCCTTGGATACGCTGGAAGATTGCGGCTATTACTGCATCGATAATCTACCGGTAACCTTGCTGGAAAACTTTATCAACCATGTTATGTTGGCGGATAAGAAAACTTATGCAAAAACAGCCATAGGCATTGATGCCAGGAACCAGAGTGAAAGTCTGGTCAATTTTTCCGAAAGCCTGGAGATAATCCGCAATAAACAGATTGATTGCGAAATTATCTTTATGCAGGCTGAAGAGTCTACCTTATTGAAGCGCTATAGTGAAACTCGGCGGCGGCATCCATTGACAGATCTAAATGTGCCGTTAAAAGAAGCGTTAAAAATCGAAAAGGAAATGCTGTCGCCGGTTGCAAGGCATGCCAGCGTAGTCATTGATACCAGTCGAACCCATTACCACCAGTTGCGTGAACTGATCAAGGAACGGATAGGTGAGCGGGATGCCAGACATGTTTCCTTGCAGTTCCAGTCATTTGGCTTCAAGCATGGTGTTCCGCTGGATGCGGATTTCGTATTTGACGCCCGCTGTTTACCGAATCCCTATTGGGTACCGGAATTGCGGGGGTTAACAGGCAAAGATCAGCCGGTCATTGATTTTCTTAATGAACAAGAACATGTTGCCGAGTTTTTTAAAGACATTGCCGGATTTCTTGAACGATGGATTTCCCGGTTTGAGGCTGAAGGCCGCAGTTATTTGACCGTAGCTATAGGTTGTACGGGCGGCCAACATCGTTCGGTTTATTTAGTGGATGCATTCGCCAAGCAGTTTAAAGGCCCTTTTTTAAATGTAATTGTCCGTCATCGGGAATTGCAATAAGTTTCTTTTTGAAACTATTACGTTACAACCTCTTCACTGCTTCGGCAGCGCTCTATCTCTCGTATAACCTGTGTAGCAGAATGCAGCGGTCTGCTGATCAATGTAAAAAATAGGTTTTTTATCCTGTTTTTCGTTTTAGTCATTTTTACTTAAGGAGATTTCTATGGATCCGTCTTCCGCTCCATTTACTGAAAAAAAATACAATAACGAACTTTTATTAAAACAGCTTACGGTATTGTTGAAAAGCGACTCCCTCTATCAGATTAGGCGCTTTATTCATGATTTATACCCTGCGCAGACAGCACATTTAATTGAGTCGCTACACCCCGAAGACCGGAAGAAAATCTGGGTGGTTATTCCGCCTGATGTTATGGGTGAAATTCTGGTTCAATTGCATGTTGAGGTCGCCAGAGGGTTAATTGAAATCACCGCGCCGAAAGACCTGATTAAAGCGGTTGAAAGCCTGGAATCGGATGATTTCGTCGATCTATTGCACGTCATTCCTGAACCGTTATATTCGGAGGTAATGGCATCAATAGATGTGCAGGAAAGAAATCGTTTGGCGTCGGCATTATCTTACGATGATGATACTGCGGGCGGATTAATGAGTCTGGATGTATTGACGATACAGGCAACCCAGTCTCTGGATGATGTTTTGCAGGATTTGAGAAAGCGCGGATCTATGCCTAAAGCCACGGATAACTTGTTCGTTGTCGATCAGCTGGATATTTTTCAAGGTATTTTACCCTTATCAGTGTTATTAACCCGTGATCCACTAGCCATGGTATCCGCATCGATGGATTCGGGTATTGACGGTATTCCATACCAGATGTCGGCAGAAGAGGTGGCTTTATTATTTGAACACCGCGATATACTTTCGGCGCCTGTAGTCGCCGAGAATGGCAGGCTGCTGGGGAGAATTACCGTTGATGATATTGTTGATGTGATTCGTGATCAGGCTGACCACTCGTTCATGAGTATGGCCGGGCTGGATGAAGAGCAGGACATGTTTTCACCGGTCATGATCAGTGCGAAACGGCGCGCCGTCTGGTTGGGCATTAATCTATTAACGGCTTTTATGGCTTCTTGGGTTATTGATTTATTTGAGGCAACGTTGGAACAAATTGTTGCCTTAGCGGTATTGATGCCAATTGTCGCCAGTATGGGCGGAATCGCCGGTAGCCAGACGCTAACCCTGGTTATTCGGGGCCTGGCATTGCGGCAGATTAGCGGTATTAATGCAATCCAGTTATTTAAAAAAGAATTGTCGGTGGGTATCGTAAACGGTGTGCTGTGGTCTTTGGTTGTTGCCAGTATTGGGGGGATATGGTTTCACAGTGCCGGTATTGGGCTGATATTAGGGGGGGCGATTATTATTAATCTGATTTGCGCGGCCTTTGCCGGTGCAAGCATTCCATTAATTTTGCAAAAAATGAACATAGATCCGGCATTGGCGGGCGGGGTTTTGCTGACAACGGTGACCGATGTGGTCGGATTTATGGCATTTCTGGGTTTAGCAACGCTGTTTTTGATATAAGCATGATGGACGACACAACATTAAGACGTTGCATTGCATGGCAACGTCTTAATGTTTTTCTTTACTTTAACGATAGCGTTTCAGCGCGACCAATCATCTCAATGGACAGCTTGTCTTCTTTGCTTAGCCAGCCTATGGCGCGTTGAATATCATTTCTATTGATGCCGGTTTCAGTGGTAACTTTATTGACACTGGACGGACCGTTTTTCTCCAGATATTTCCAGACTGCTCCTGCTGCATCGCCGATTGTATTAGACATAGTGTTTACCTTTAGTTTAAATGGTTATATTAAGAAGTCTTGGTTTGATGTTCATCAGGTAACACGATATTTAATTCCAGCGTCTCCTGAGTGTCGTTTTGTTCAAAATTAACGGAAATGGCATCCTGCTCAACATTAATATATTTTCGAATAACTTCCAGCAATTCTTTTTGCAATTGAGGAAGGTAGGATGGCTGGTTTCTGGAGGTGCGTTCGTGAGCAACCAGGATTTGCAGTCTTTCCTTGGCAAGTGACGCCGAACTGGTTTTAGATGTTTTAAAATAATCCAGTAAGCTCATTATTTTCTCCCGAACAACTTCCCAAATAGGCCTTTTTTATCATCAATGAATCGGTGTGGTTTATCTTCACCCAAATAACGAGCAACAATATCCGCATAAGCTTGGCCCGCGTCACTTTTTTCGTCAAGAATAACAGGCATACCGGAATTTGACGCATTGAGTACCGATTTTGATTCGGGGATAACGCCCAGCAAGTGCAGCGATAAGATTTCCTGTACATCATCGACACTCAGCATCTCGCCTAATTTTACCCGGTCCGGGGAGTAGCGCGACAGCAGCAGGTATTCCTTGATCGGGTCTTCGTTTTGTTCAGCCCGGCGTGACTTGCTGGATAAAATACCTAGCATGCGATCTGAGTCCCTGACTGAGGAGACTTCAGGATTGGTCACGATAAAAGCGTCATCGGCAAAATACATGGCCAAATGAGCGCCTTTTTCAATGCCGGCAGGAGAATCGCAGACGATGTATTTAAAGTCTTTTTTGAGCTCATCTAAGATTTTTCCGACACCTTCCAGGCTCAGGGCGTCTTTATCCCGGGTTTGCGAAGCCGGCAAAATATACAGCAGATTACAGTTTTTATCGCGTATTAAGGCTTGGTTAAGAGTCGCCTCGCCATTGATGACGTTAACAAAATCGTAAACAACGCGGCGTTCGCAACCCATAATTAAATCGAGGTTACGCAATCCCACATCAAAATCAATAACGGCTGTTTTGTGGCCTTTTTTTGCAAGCCCCATGGCGATAGCGGCGCTGGTGGTGGTTTTACCGACTCCGCCTTTACCCGATGTTACAACTATGACTCGTGCCACGCATTTTCCCCTCAAGAATAATGTAAATTAAATATCTTTAATAACTAAAGTATGATTTTGCAAATAAATCTGAACGGGCTGGTGGAGAACGGTACCATTCAAATCTTCACTGATTTTATAATTCCCGGCAATCGAAATCAGCTCGGCCTGTAAATCGGAACAAAAAATACGGGCTTCTGTGTTGCCTTGCACGCCTGCCAGAGCGCGGCCCCTTAGCGATCCGTAGACATGGATATTGCCTTCAGCCAGAATTTCAGCTCCGGCACTGACCTGAGCTAAAATGATTAAATCACCCGACGCATAAATACGTTGGCCGGATCGAACCGGATGGGTGATCATTGTGGTCGTTGCCGCAGCAACGGCTTGCGGCTCAGGCTCGGGAGCTTGTTGTTTTTGCGTTTCGGAATATGCCGTAACGTTATGACCGGCATGTACGGGAATGCCTAATTCCAATGCCTGTCGATTCTGTTGTGTGGTGCCGCCACGTATCCCTATCGGCAATAAACCCAGCTTACGGACGGTATTGCCGAGTTCCGTAACATCAATGTTGAGATCGTGTTTGTTCAGTTCCTGTACGTCAATTACCAGCGGTGAGTTTTTGAAAAACTCAGGTGCCAAATGGATTTTTTCCTGTAATTGATGCTCGACAGCAATGACATCATTGCTGGCCAAAATTAAAACAGGCACCGAAAAAGTACTGCTTTTAAATTCGAGGACCGGTAGGTAATTGTCGTGCTGTTGAGGGTCTGATGACATCCGTTAAATCTGGTTAGTCAGAAATGAGATTAATTCTAACATTGCTGATAAAAAAAATCATTTTTACCATGTAAGTGCTGATCAATCGCCAGACGCTAAGACAGCAGCATCCCGCGGAGCATGAAAAACAGCAGAGCCGCTAACATGGCGGATAACGGCACGGTAGTGACCCAAGCCACGGCAATCCTGTAGATGTGTGAACGTTTGACTAATTCTTTGCGATACACTTTTTTCAGGCTTCTGCGGGTTTTTTTATTCAGTTGCATGGCATTGGCCTCTTGTTTTAGCTCTTTAAGCATGCGTTTTTTATGTTCAACAGTAGCTGTGCTAAAAATTTCCAAGAAAGCCGTTATTTTTTCAGGATCGTTAAGCACTTGATGATGCGCCTTAATTTCTTCTATGCGTTTTACATTATTGTATTTTAACAGTTCTCGTAAAAAGCCAACGCCGAAGACGGCTCCAACGGCAATATGAGTGGAGCTGACCGGCAAGCCTAATTGGCTGGCAATAATAACGGTAACGGCTGCGGACATGGCTATGCAGAAGGCGCGCATCTTATCCAGTTCGGTAATATCGCTGCCGACCGTGCGGATTAGCTTGGGTCCGTAAAGCGCTAAGCCAGTTGAAATGCCCAATGCACCCACCAATATCACCCAGAGAGGGATAGTGGCTTTAGTGGCAACGCCGCCGCTGAAAATAGCGTCATTAATGGCTGCCAGCGGGCCAACAGCATTAGCGACATCATTGGCGCCATGGGCAAAGCTTAACAGTGCTGCAGAAAATATCAGCGGCAGCGTAAACAATGCGTTAATACTGTCTTTGGATTGATTCATTTGTTGCGCGGCTTTAGCAATATGCGGCTTCACCACCAGATAAACGCAAATGGCGATTGCAAGACTGATGCTCGCTGCGGTAGAAATATCGAGTTTCCAAATATTTTTTAAGCCTTTCATCAGCAAATAAGTTGAAAAAACCCAGGTCATCAGGAAAATAAGTAAGGGCACAACCTTGGCGGCGGCTTGGAGCATATCTTCCCGATAGGTAATCGTGCGCTTGATGACATACAGAAACGCTGCCGCAATCAAACCGCCAAATAGCGGTGAAATGATCCAGCTGGCCGCAATACCTCCCAGCACCGGCCAATTGGCAATGCCAAAGCCGCCTGCAGCAATGCCCGCGCCTAATACGCCGCCAACAATGGCGTGAGTCGTCGACACCGGCGCACCTAAGGTCGTTGCTATATTGAGCCAGATGGCTGCAGCCAGCAGAGCGGCCATCATTAGCCAGATAAAGGTATCGGTATCGTTGATCTGTGAGGGTTCGATGATGCTGTTTTTGATGGTGCTGACCACTTCTCCGCCGGCGATAACCGCACCGGCCGATTCAAAAATAGCGGCAATAACAATCGCACCGGTCATCGTTAAGGCTTTGGAGCCGACTGCCGGACCGACATTATTGGCAACATCGTTAGCACCGATATTTAAAGCCATGTAGCCGCCAATGACGGCGGCAATAATCAGTAAATAATGGTGGTTTACCGGGTGGTTGGTTATGCCTACATAGAACATGACGGCGATGATGAAGGCCAAGGATAATCCGGCACGGAATAGTTCTTTTCTCGAAAAGAAGCCGGTATTTTCCGGTTTAGTCATGTTATTTGATTCCACGTAATCTCCTCAGGGTGTCTCAATGAACGGATATTTTAACTGAATGGCCGCCGCTGGGCTTGTGTCGGTTGCAAAAAAACTGTTTTAATAAGCTCGGCTCTCAAAACCATCTGTTTTATAAGGTATTAATTGTATCGGGACAGCGCTTCAGCTTGCAATCTGCGGCATTATCCTTTAACTTACGGCTACATCCGTAAAGGCTAGGGGTGCTTTATCTTTGCTATGTGTTGCATGGGAAAGGGAGGCTGAGAAAAACCCTTTGAACCTGACTCCGGTTAATACCGGCGTAGGAAAGCCCAGACTTCCCTGCGCCTTGCTGTTTTGTTGTTGGAGATAAACATGAGCGCTGTCCTTAAAGAAGTTACGTCTGCTGAGTCCAGTAGCGTAAAAATCGATTCCTACCCGGCATCGGAAAAAATATATGTTCAAGGCAGTCGTCCTGACATACAGGTTCCGATGCGTAAAATTACCTTATCCGATACCCCGGTGAATTTCGGTGCGGAAAACGGTGCAGAAAAAAATCCGCCGCTGTATGTTTACGATACTTCGGGTGTTTATACCGATCCCAATGTCGAAGTCGATTTAAAAAAAGGTTTGAGCGCTATCCGTTCGGCCTGGATAGAGGAGAGAAACGACACCGAGGAATTGGCCGGTCCCAGCTCGGAATTCGGTCGCCAGCGTCTTGAAGATCCGGCTACCGCAGAGCTGCGTTTTGATCATATCCGCAAGCCGCGCAGAGCCAAAGCGGGAAAAAATGTGTCGCAGATGCATTATGCCAGACAGGGCATCATCACCCCGGAGATGGAATACATCGCTATTCGCGAAAACCAGAAAATGGAAGAAATGCGCCATTTATGGAAAGACCAGCATCCCGGCGATTCTTTCGGTGCAGCGATTCCGGACACCATTACCCCCGAGTTTGTTCGTGATGAAGTGGCCAGAGGCCGGGCGATTATTCCGTGCAACATTAACCATCCTGAGCTGGAGCCGATGATTATCGGTCGCAATTTTCTGGTTAAAATCAACGGTAACCTGGGCAACTCGGCGGTGACTTCGTCTATCGATGAAGAAGTCGAAAAAATGCTCTGGGGTATCCGTTGGGGCGGCGATACCATCATGGATTTGTCGACCGGTAAAAACATTCATGAAACCCGCGAATGGATTTTGCGCAATTCGCCGGTGCCGATCGGTACCGTACCCATCTATCAGGCGCTGGAAAAAGTCAACGGCAAAGCCGAAGACCTGACCTGGGAAATTTTCCGCGATACGTTAATTGAACAAGCCGAGCAGGGCGTCGATTACTTCACCATCCATGCCGGAGTGCGCTTGCACCATGTGCCATTAACCGCAAAACGCATGACCGGCATCGTGTCGCGCGGCGGGTCTATCATGGCCAAATGGTGTCTGGCGCATCATACCGAAAGTTTCTTGTACACCCATTTTGAAGACATCTGTGACATCATGAAAGCCTATGATGTGTCGTTTTCATTAGGCGACGGCCTGCGTCCCGGTTCAATCTACGATGCCAATGACGAAGCGCAATTCGGCGAACTGGAAACCCTGGGCGAACTGACTAAAATCGCCTGGGAACACGATGTGCAAACCATGATCGAAGGCCCGGGTCACGTGCCCTTGCATATGATTAAAGTCAACATGGAAAAACAGCTGGAAGAATGCGGCGAAGCGCCTTTTTATACCTTGGGTCCGCTGACCACCGACATTGCGCCCGGTTACGACCATATCACCTCGGCGATAGGCGCAGCCAATATCGGCTGGTACGGCTGCGCGATGCTCTGTTACGTCACCCAAAAAGAGCATTTGGGCTTGCCGAACAAGCAGGATGTGCGCGAAGGCATTGTGACTTATAAAATCGCCGCCCATGCCGCCGATCTGGCGAAAGGCCATCCCGGCGCACAGGCGCGCGACAACGCGATGTCCAAGGCCCGTTTTGAATTCCGCTGGGAAGATCAGTTCAATATCGGTCTCGATCCGGAAAAAGCCCGTGAATTTCACGATGAAACCCTGCCTAAAGATTCCGCCAAAATCGCGCATTTTTGCTCGATGTGCGGCCCGCATTTCTGCTCGATGAAAATCAGTCAGGATGTCCGCGATTACGCTAAAGCCAAAGGTATTGCCGAAGAAGAGGCCTTAAAACTGGGCATGGATGAAAAGTCCAAGCAGTTTCTTGATGAAGGCGCGGATATTTACCGTAAGGTGTAACACTCAATCGTCAAATACAATGGAACGCAGATACCGCTGATGAATAGGATAAACGCGGCGAATAGTTTCAGCGCCTGAAAGCCGTTTATTCGGCTTTTTAGGGGTAATTCGATTAAGTCTTTTTTAATTATAATCATCCGCGTCGCTAGAGGCGCCTACTTTTGGTATCGGCGTTCTATTTTTAACCTGTGGTTGATTTCTAGTAAGGCAAAAGCTATGAGCGCTTATCAACATATTTTACTGGCAGTGGATTGTTCTGAACATGGCGCTATTGTTGCCAGAAGAGCAAAAGACCTCGCCAAAAAATATCAGGCTAAATTAAGCCTTATTTATGTATTGGATAATATTCCGATGCCGGATACCACTTATGGAACGGTGATTTCTTTAGTCGAAGATTCAGGCTATGAGCTGCTGGAGGCGGAAAAAGCCAAGTTAATGCAAATTGGCGGACAATGGGGTGTGGATCAGGAAAACCGTTGGATGATCTGGGGCGCGCCTAAACAGGAGATTATCCAACTTGCTGAGCGCGAGCAGGTTGATTTAATCGTGGTCGGCTCTCATGGACGGCATGGACTGTCGCTATTGCTGGGCTCAACGGCAAACAGTGTTTTGCATCATGCCAAGTGTGATGTGATGGCAATCCGCTTGCTGAATGCTTAACCTTTAGATGCTATAATTTTTAATATTAGATCAGATTGATCAGGGATTAGTCGAGGCGGCGGTTTCGCCGAGTGGTTAATGGTGTTATCTGATATCTGTAGATGCTCTGAAATATTTTGAAAATATTACTCTTAAGGAATGTAGCATGCCAAACAATACCACTTTCACGTCGAGCTTAAGATCAAAACTAATCCTGATGGTGACTATTCCGGCGCTTGCCTTGCTGTATTTTGCCGGGACAGGCGTTTTGGAACGCTTGTCGACCTCTAAAGACATGGTTAAGCTAGAGTCACTGGTTGATGTTTCTGTTCAAATCGGGGGTTTAGTACACGAAATGCAAAAAGAGCGCGGCATGAGCGCCTCTTTTATCGCAAGCAAGGCTGTTAAATTTTCTGTCGAATTGCCGGCGCAACGCGTAAAAACCGATATAGCGGTAGAGACGCTGCAAACGACTCTGAAAAGCTTTGATGCTGACATGTACAGCGATCGACTGAAGGCATTATTGGCCACTGCCGAAAGTAATCTGGGCGAGCTGGCGGCAAAGCGTGCCAGCATCAGTGCTTTGAGCATGGAAGGCTTGCAATCGGGTGCTTATTATACGAAAACCATCAGCTCCTTTCTCGACGTTCCGGCGCTGGTTGCTACGCTCAGCAGCCATAGTAAAATTTCCCGTTTAGCCTCTTCGTATTCAAGTCTGCTTCAAGCCAAGGAGCGTGCGGGCAGGGAGCGTGCCTTGCTGGCTACGGTATTTGTCGCCGACCAATTCACGCCTAATACCTTAAGCGGCTTTTTAAAGAACCATTCCGCTCAAGAAGTTTATACCGACCTGTTTTTTGCCTACGCGCTGGATAGTCAAAAAGAATTTTACAGAGCCAAGGTCTCGGGAGCGGCTGTCGATGAAGTCGCACGGATGAAAAAGGTTGCCGTGGATAAGGCTGATCAATTCGGACTTGGCATCGATCCGCTCTACTGGTTTAAAACGGTGACTGAAAAAATTGATCTGATTAAGGCGGTTGAAGACAAACTCTCCGGGGATCTGCTCAATACTGCGAGCGAACTTAAGAACGATGCGCAGAACATGGTGATATTTTTTATCCTATTAACCCTATCGTCTATTCTGATGACGATAGTATTGGCCATTGTTATCAGCAGGGGGATTTTACGTTCGATTAACACCTTGCAGCAGGCGGCCAACGCCATTGCCGATGGTGATTTAAGCACCCATATCGATATTCAACAAAAAGATGAGTTGGGTGAGTTGTTTCGTTCGATGAGTGCCATGCAGCAACTCTTGCTGGCGCGAACAACCAAGGAACATCAAGAGCATAATGAAGCCCTTCGCCTCAAAATTGCCTTGGACGGCATTACCTCTAATGTGATGGTCGCGGATAATGAAAGGAACATCATTTATATAAATCCGGCGGTTATCGCTATGATGCAACATGCCGAGTCTGATATACGCAAGGTTTTTCCCCGGTTTGATTCCAGTAAATTATTGGGAGCGAATATAGATAATTTTCACAAGAACCCGGCGCATCAGAAGCAATTACTTGGCGAGTTAAATTCGACGTTTCGTAGCGAGATCACCATTGGCATGCGTACTTTCTATTTGATGGCCAATCCTATTCGTGACGAACAGGGACACAGAATCGGCTCTGTAGTCGAATGGAAAGATCGTACTGCCGAAGTGGCTATCGAACAGGAAGTGGCCAAAGTGGTCAGCGGGGCTGTGTTAGGCGATTTCAACCAGCGGATTAGCGAGAATGATAAGGAAGGCTTCTTTCTGCAATTGGCGCAAGGGATTAATGAATTGATGGAGACCAGTTCCACCGGTCTGAATGAAGTGGTTCGCGTACTTGACGCGCTGTCTCGTGGCGACCTGACCGAAACTATTACCAATAACTATTCGGGTACTTTCGGTCAACTTAAAAATGATTCTAATTCTACAGTAGAAAAACTGAAAGAAATTGTCGGGCAAATCAAGGATGCTTCCGAAACCATTAATACCGCAGCGAAAGAAATTGCCGCAGGCAACAATGATCTGTCGCACCGTACCGAAGAGCAGGCGGCCAGTTTGGAAGAAACCGCTGCCAGCATGGAACAGCTGACCTCTACGGTACAAGCGAACAGCCAAAACGCCAAACATGCCAATCAGCTTGCGGTCGGCGCAACCGACATCGCGGGTAAGGGTGTTAAGGTCGTAGGTCAGGTGGTATCGACCATGGAAGGCATTAATGAGTCTTCACGTAAGGTTGTAGACATTATCTCGGTGATAGACGGCATTGCCTTTCAAACCAATATTCTCGCGCTCAATGCCGCCGTCGAAGCGGCCCGGGCCGGCGAACAAGGTCGCGGCTTTGCGGTGGTGGCTGTGGAAGTGCGCAGTCTAGCTCAGCGCGCAGCGGCAGCGGCAGCCGAAATCAAATGTCTGATTGGCGATTCGGTGGAAAAGGTTGAAGACGGTACCAAACTGGTTGCCCAGGCCGGAAAGACCATGGAGGAAATTGTTGGCGCTATTCAAGGGGTGACTACCATCATGTCTGAAATCAGTGCCGCCTCAATGGAGCAGACTTCCGGCATTGAGCAGGTCAATCAGGCCATAGGACAAATGGACGATGTGACTCAGCAAAATGCTGCCTTAGTTGAGCAAGCCGCAGCAGCTGCCGAATCGTTGGAAGAGCAAACTCAGAGCTTAGCGGTTGCGGTAGACCATTTCAAATTGGGCGGCACTGCGCGCGGTTTTACTGGATTTGCCAATGCTGATCCGGTACCTATTGTCAGCCAAAGCAGGATAAAAAGCATACCTGCCAAGACCGCGCCTTATCAAAATACAGCTGTATCGGATAACCTTGGCATAGACTTGGATAAGGCGCTTGAGAAACATTCCGAGTGGAAGGTGAAACTGCGTACCGCCATATCAAAACGCGAAGAAATGGATGCGGTAACGATTTCAAGAGACGATTGTTGCGATTTCGGCAAATGGTTGCACCTCGACGCTAAGTCTCATCTTGCTCATGAGCCGAGTTATGCAGATTGCGTGTCCAAACATGCAGCCTTTCATATCGAGGCGGGAAGAGTCGCTAATACCATTAATGCAAAGAAATTCAGCGAAGCGGAGGGCATGCTGGGTAATGGGTCGCCGTTCGTTTCCGCGTCAACCGCAGTCGGCGTTGCCATCATGCGTTTGAAAAAAGATTTCAATTACCCGGTCAGCACCGCAGTCAAGCCGAAACCGCAGTCAAAACCGGTTGTTAGCGAGGAGTGGGAAGAGTTTTAATTTGTTTTTGCCTGGGGCGGCCGAAGGGTCGCCCAGGGCAAGGCCTATTTTTTGTTTAAAGCCAATTTGGCCTGATTCCACAAAGCATCCAGTTCGGCCAGTTCGCAGTCTTTCAGGTTCAGCCCGGACGCTTGAACCTGTTGCTCTATATGCTGAAAACGCCTGGAGAATTTTTTAGTGCTTTCTTTTAGCGCAATTTCGGCATTGACGTTTAAATGGCGGGCCAGATTAACCGCCACCAGCAATAAATCGCCGATTTCTTCCTGAATATGCGCCTGATCCCCGGATTGCCAGGCTTCTTTCACCTCATCCAGTTCTTCCAGCACTTTATCAAAAACCGGTAACACATCCGGCCAATCGAAGCCGTGATTGGCAGCGCGATCCTGTATTTTTTCGCATTCGATCAATGCCGGAAGATTGCGGGCGACGCCTGACAGCACGCTGTCTGCTTCTGCTGTTTTGCTTTTTTTCTGCCGCTCCAACGCTTTTTCCTGTTCCCAGGCCTGGTGACGTTGTTCATCGGTGTTGAAAACAGCATCGGAAAAAACATGGGGATGGCGGCGTATCAGTTTGTCGCAAATGCCCTCTGCAACCTGTTCAAAGCTGAACAAGCCCTGTTCCTCGGCGATCCGGGAATGGAATACCACTTGCAACAGCAGGTCGCCCAGTTCCAGGCGCAAATCATCCAGGTCGTTGCGTTCAATCGCATCGGCGACTTCGTAGGCTTCTTCGATCAGGTAAGGAATCAAGCTGGTGAAATCCTGCTTAACGTCCCAGGCACAGCCTTGTTCCGGGTGGCGCAGGCGCGCCATGATGTCTAAGAGATTTTGGGTGTGTTTTAGCATGAATCAGTTACTCAACAGTTGTCGACTTTAATAATAGAACGCGGATGGCGCAGATTAGACGGATTTTATAAGATTTTTATCCGCGTTTATCAGCCAAAATCTGCGTTATCTGCGTTCTATTTTTCTACCATGCGTTTTTAAAACGAAGAGCCAAAATCCTCGTGGTATCTTTGTTTGAAACTGTCCATATCAAATGAGTGATTCTGAGTGCCGTTATGTTCGATTTTAATGGCGCCCATCAGTGAGGCGACTCTGCCGGTAGTTTCCCAGTCCAATTCGTTCATCAGGCCGTATAAAAGCCCGGCACGATAGGCGTCGCCGCAACCGGTCGGATCGAGTATCGCTTTGGGTTTTGCCGCCGGGATAGTCAGGCATTTGCCCTGCGTATAAATTTGCGAGCCCTGGGCGCCCAAGGTAATGATCAGCGCGCCAACCCGCCCAGCCAGTTGCTCCAGCGACAAGCCGGTACGTTCCTGCATTAACTCGGATTCATAATCATTCAAGGTCACCCAGGTGGCCTGATCGATAAACTTGAGCAGTTCTTCGCCATTAAACATCGGCATGCCCTGGCCGGGATCGAAAATAAACGGTATATCCAGTTCCGCGAATTGCTCGGCATGCAATTGCATACCTTCCTTGCCGTCGGGCGATACGATGCCGATGCTGATTTGTCGGTCAGTCGGTATGGAATTCAAATGCGACGAATTCATCGCGCCCGGATGGAATGCGGTAATCTGATTGGCTTCCTCATCGGTAGTGATATAGGCTTGGCCAGTGTAACTGTTGTCTAAAATCCGAATGAATTCGCTGGATAACTGGTTTTGCGCCAGCCATTGGGCATACGGTTCAAAATCATGGCCGACGGTTGCCATAATTAACGGTTCTTCATCGAGCAGTTTCAGATTGTAGGCAATGTTACCCGCACAGCCGCCGAATTCGCGTCGCATCACCGGCACCAGGAATGATACGTTCAGAATATGGATTTTTTCCGGCAAAATGTGATGTTTGAATTTATCATGAAAAACCATGATGGTATCGTAAGCCATAGACCCACATATTAATGCACTCATTGCGTTCCTTTTTATCGTCAGGGATGGTGTGTATGCCGTAAAGCTGCGGGGAGCAAGCACGGCTAAAATAAAAGTTATCAAGGTAAAAAGCGAAAAGACTATTGTTTGGCATCTTTCGCCTTGTACCTGTTAGCCTAAATCATTGCTCAATCATTTGCTGATAAGCATCTGCGTCCATCAATGCGTCCAGTTCGGTCAGGTTATTTGCCTTGATGCAAAACAGCCAGGTGCCATAAGCGTCATCATTGACCCGCTCAGGTTCATCGGCCACCGCTTCGTTAACAGCGACCACTTCGCCGCTAACCGGGCTGAATAAATCGGATGCCGTTTTAACCGACTCGACTACCGCGCATTGCTCTTTTGCCATGACTTTACGGCCCAGTTCCGGCAACTCAATAAAAACCAAATCGCCCAATTCTTCCTGCGCAAAATCGGTTATGCCGATGCGAACGATGTTATCGTCTTCCACCTGCACCCATTCGTGGCTTGTTGCGTACTTCAAGTTATCCGGTA
Organism: Methylobacter sp.; assembly: GCA_024636505.1. Lineage (GTDB taxonomy): Bacteria > Pseudomonadota > Gammaproteobacteria > Methylococcales > Methylomonadaceae > Methylobacter_A. The sequence goes on from JAGXGY010000006.1 coordinate 21,494, forward strand.
GGTCGCTCATGATTATGTCTCAATGCTGATAGTTACTTTAGTTTTTAAGGATAACGTGCAATTTTTTAAAAACAACAAAAAAATGCATTTAACAATGGAAATCCTGCGTTCCTTTCCGTGGAACGAGGCAGTCGTTAAAAAGCATAGCGATGCAGGTGTATCATTGTCAAACTTAAATAATCCTCCTGAAGGAGGCGGTTTTCGACCAGCAAGGAAATGTGATGAATAGCTTTTCAATAGCCTGTATGTTTTTACTCGGTGTTAGCTTAAGCTTTGCCGATGATGACGATAAGCCAGTGGGTAGGCAACAACCGGGTTCGGCGCAGCCGGGAACCATTTTCCTGTCCGATCAAACCCAGTCTTTATCGGGTTTGCAGACAATAACGCTGGCTCCTGTCAGCCAGCATGCTGAATTTACCGCTTACGGCAGAGCGGTCGATTTACAGCCGTTGATTGAGTTGCGACAGCGGTATTTGCTCGCGTTAACCGGGCGGCGCGGCGCGGCCGCAAAGTTTAAACAGGCCGAGCAGAACATCAGGCGCCAGCAAGACTTGTATCGCGAGGGCGCGACATCAAAGCGCAACATGCAGGTTCAGCAAGCGCAATGGCAGGCCGATAAAGCCCAGGTTGATGCAAGCGCCGTGCAAAGCGAAGCTATCCTTGATGAAGCTCGGCTCAATTGGGGTAAAAAACTGACCGAATGGGCGTTATCTCCCGATAATAATAAACTGAGCATTTTTTTATCGGGCAAACAAACGCTGCTGCAAATTACCCTGCCGGTTAATAAACAACTGGACCGTAACATTCAGAGCATTCACATTGAAGCCTCGGGAAACCGCAGTGCAGCCGGTAAAGCCGAGTTGATTTCAGCGGCTCCGCAAACCGATGCCGGCGCGCAAGGCGAAAGCTATTTCTTCCAGACCGATGGTCGCCGCAACTGCTCCCGGCAGTCTTGCGGTATACGCATCATTGCTGACGATAACTCTATCAGAACCGGCATGCGCGTTACCGCCTGGATACCAGAACAAGCTGAAAACCGCTCCGGCGTTGTTATTCCTAAATCCGCTTTAGTCTGGCACCTGGATCAGGTCTTTGTTTATATTAAAACCGCTGACCAACAGTTTAGCCGTCGCATCATAGACCAGTATTCGGTAACGACCGGCGGTTATTTTGTCGGCACCGGCATTAATGCCGGTGAGCAACTGGTTGTCACCGGAGCACAAATGCTGTTATCGGAAGAATTTAGAGGGCAAATTCCGGATGAGGATGATTTATAATATTTTTTCTGCGCACTCGACTGAACGAAGTGATAAAAGCGATTGGGCGCTTGCACATCCTGGCGCATTGCGATTTCAAAAAAATGGACGCATCGAACACCTGCCATGACAATAGGCTTGACTCAACAGCCATGAACCTGGAGATTGTTATTGACGATGCCGATTCCGGTAACCCGTTGATAAAAAACAACCTGCATTGATTTGCAGAGACTATCCCCTCGCGGTACATGGTTTTCAACTGCAAGCTTAAGCGGATCTACGGTATAATTACTTCAAATTTCACTCTATATAATATCGATCAATGGCTCAATTATTTGAAATACATCCGGAGAACCCGCAGCTGCGCTTGATACATCGTGCTGTGGAAATACTTCGCAAGGGCGGTGTTATTGCTTATCCGACCGATTCATCTTATGCGGTTGCCTGTCTGATAGGCGATAAGCAGGCCATGGATAAAATCCGCCGTATCAGACAGTTGGATGATAAGCATAATTTTACGCTGGTGTGCAAAGATCTGGCTCAAGTGTCGATGTTTACCAAAATCACGAATGATGCTTATCGATTGATTAAGGCATTAACGCCCGGCGCGTTCACTTTCATTTTAGACGCTACGCGTGAAGTGCCGCGTCGCTTGCAACACCCAAAGAAAAAAACCATCGGTATTCGTATCCCCGACCACCCTATTACCCAATTGCTGGTTCAGGAATTGGGCGAGCCTCTGTTTAGCTCCACATTAATATTGCCGGGCGAAAATGAGGCGTTGACCGATCCTCATGAGATCATGGACAAACTCGAACGGGAGCTGGATCTGGTGATTGATGCCGGTATTGTCAAGTTTGAAGAAACAACTATTATCGAGTTTTTCAGTAGTGGTACTGAGATCATCAGGCAAGGCAAGGGTCTTGCGCCAATGCTGGATTGATGAAGATGCAAATATTATGATGAATGAATTGACGCTGTTACAACGCATAGTGGTCTGGATTTTACCGGTGATTTTTGCGATCACCGTACATGAAGTGGCGCATGGCTGGGTAGCCAAAAAATACGGCGATAACACCGCCTCGATGTTGGGCAGGTTAACCTTAAATCCGGTCAAGCATATCGATTTGTTCGGCACCCTTATTATCCCGGGCTTGTTATTGCTCTCCGGTACAGGTTTTATTTTCGGCTGGGCAAAACCGGTGCCTGTCGACGCGCGGAATTTTAAAAATCCACGGCGCGATATGGCGATAGTCGCTTTGGCGGGGCCGGTTGCTAATCTGTTGATGGCTATTGCTTGGGCGTTAATAGCCCGGTTAGGGGTGATGATGTATCCGCAAGCCGAAGCGGTTGGCTTGCCACTGATTTATACCGGGATTGCCGGTATTTCTATTAATATAGTGTTGGCCTTGGTGAATTTATTGCCGATTCCGCCGTTGGACGGTAGCCGGGTTTTGACCGGCATTTTGCCGGGTTATTGGGCGTGGCAATATAATCGCCTGGAACGCTTCGGCTTTGTTATTCTATTGGTGTTGTTATATACCAATGTTTTGGGTTCTATTTTGGCTTATCCGCTGTATTTTGTTCAGCAAGTGTTTTTTTCAGTTGCCGGATTACCGGGCGGATAAACAGTCGATGACCGCGCTTGTCGATATACTTCAGGATGATGTCGAAACTTTGACGGAGTCGCCGGTGTTTGCCAGGGTTAACGGCGCACCGTTTAATAAACTGCCGGATGATCTTTATATTCCTCACGATGCGCTGGAAGTGCTGCTGGATACTTTTGAAGGGCCGCTGGATTTATTGCTGTATTTGATACGCAGGCAAAATCTGGATGTGGTTAACATACCGATAGCCAGGATTACCCATCAATATATCGCCTATATTCAGATAATGGGGGTATTGAATCTGGAGTTGGCTGCAGAGTATCTGGTGATGGCAGCGCTGCTGGCGGAAATCAAGTCCAGAATGCTGTTGCCTAGGCAGCCGGATGTTGAAGATGACGAGGAAGATCCGCGAGCAACCTTGATCCGACGTTTACAGGAATATGAGCTGATTAAAAATGCGGCGGAAGAAATTGATCGGTTGCCTAGAATCGAACGCGATATATTCGAGGTCGGCGTCGATGTTTCGGCGTTAAAAAATGCCGAAAAAAATCTACCGGATATCCAGTTAAAAGAAATGCTGCAGGCATTTCAGGATGTACTTAAAAGAGTTGAGCAGCTCAGTCATCATCACATTACCAAGGAGCCCTTATCTGTCCGTGAACGCATGTCAGCCATTTTGGAAAACCTTAAAGGAGCGGATAGTCTCCTTTTCTCGCAGCTATTTGTCCGAAAAGAAGGTCGACACGGAGTTGTTGTCTCGTTTTTGGCCATCCTCGAACTCAGCAAAGAACGACTCATCGATATTATCCAGTCAGAACCCTTTGCCGAAATACGCGTCAGAACCGCCGAAGCCTCTAGCGAAAGCTTCGCCGACGAAACCCAAGCCAAAACCGGCAGTTGAGCCGGCGCCATCACCTTCCGTAACCGAACAATCTGAAATTAACGTGGAAATTAAACGTGTAGTTGAAGCCATTTTATTTGCGGCAAATCGTCCTATGACTTGTCGGCAGGTGCAACAGGTTTTTCCTGAAATTGAACAGCCGGAAATACAAGAAATACAGGCGGCAATTGATGCGGTCACTGAGGATTATCGCTTCAGGCCGGTCGAATTAAAACAGGTAGCCAGCGGTTATCGGTTTCAAGTTAAAAAAGAGCTGTCGCGCTGGGTATCAAGGTTGTTTGAAGAAAAACCGCCAAAATATTCGAGAGCATTATTGGAGACACTGGCCATTATTGCCTATCGTCAGCCGGCAACACGCGGCGATATTGAGGATATTCGCGGCGTTAGTGTCAGTTCAAGCATTATTCACACGCTACTTGAACGCGAGTGGATTAGAGTGGTGGCGCACAAAGAGGTGCCGGGCAGACCGGCTTTATACGGTACGACCAAACAATTTTTGGATTATTTTAATATTACGTCATTAAGCGAACTGCCAACGCTACAAGAGATTCAGGAGCTTGATATGTCATTAGATGATCCGCAACAACCCATGCAGGTAAAGAGTGAACAACAAGAAACAGTCGAACAGGCAATCGAAACCATTTAGCCGTTCAGGGAAACAGCCAAGCAAGCCGCCTAAGCTATCGGGCAGACCACTGAAACCCTCAAGCGGTTCACTGAAACAGCCGACTACTCAACAAGGCGGCGCCAGTCAGTCAGGCGAAGGCGAGCGTATTCAGAAAGTGCTGGCGCGCGGCGGCATTGGTTCCAGGCGCGAAATTGAACGCTGGATAGATGAGGGGCGCTTGAAGATTAACGGTAAGCCTGCCGGTTTAGGTGATCGATTGAAAGCCGGCGACCATTTGCTGATTAATGATCGGGTGGTGCATTGGGAAAAATTTGTCGAGCAGCCTACCCGGGTGCTGCTTTATCATAAACCTGTCGGTGAAGTGGTTACGCGTCGCGATCCGCAAGGTCGTCCGGTGGTGTTTACCCAATTACCGAAACTGGCTATCAGTCGCTGGATAGCGGTTGGTCGTTTGGACATCAATACTTCGGGATTATTGCTGGTTACCAATAACGGTGAATTGGCTAATCAATTAATGCATCCGTCGACACAAGTCGAACGTGAATATGCGGTGCGTATTTTGGGTGAAGTTTCGGATGCTACCTTGGCAAAGCTCAAGCAGGGCGTGGAACTTGAAGACGGTAAAGCCAAGTTTGATCAGATTACGTTTTTTGGCGGTGAAGGAGCCAATAAATGGTACAACGTGATCGTTGCCGAGGGTCGCAACAGATTGGTAAGACGCTTGTGGGAGTCCCAGGAAGTTATTGTCAGTCGCTTAATGCGGGTGCGCTATGGGCCGGTGGTTTTACCGGAGCGGTTGAAAACGCATACGTTTTATGAGTTAACCGATAAAGAGCTGGAATTGTTATTTGAATTTGCGGGTATGGCTGGCGATAAACCGGCGTATAGCAATAAATCCGAAGCTAAAGCTTATAAATCTGGAAAACGTTAGCAAGGACGGATCGGTTTTTGTGCAAAGCCGATGGGTGTTGCGCGCCAACAATAGGCGCTTTACGACGGCATGGACAGATATTTGCTCCTCGGTAATTGCTCCTGCATGACTCTACTACACGCCATTCATGGCGTTATACAATATCTGCATTCACTACATCCATGCGGATCAGGCAAGAGGTACGACCCCAAGGATGGGGGAGGTAGAGCAACGCATGGAGCGGTTGCCGAGAGCAATGCAGGAGCAATTGCCGAGGCGTCCCGCCTTGCCGTTGATTTAATTAACCGAGACAACCCGGTTTCTGCCGTTGTGTTTGGCGGTGTACATGGCTTTGTCGGCACGCATAACGAAAGATTCGCGAGTGTCGTTGTCACGTAAGGTGCTAACGCCAAGGCTTGCGGTGATCTTGATGATGTCCATGCCGTAGGCTATGGTGTGCTGCTCAATAGAGGCGCGAATCCGTTCAGCCAGAAATTCCGCGCCGTTGGCATCGGTGTCGCTTAATAAAATCACGAATTCTTCGCCGCCATAACGGAAAAAAATATCACTGTCTCTTAAGTTTTCTTTGATCCGTTTTGCACTTGAAGCCAGGGTGATGTCGCCGCAATCATGACCGTAAGTATCATTGATGGCTTTAAAATGATCGATGTCAAAGAAAATCAGTGATAATTTTTTGATATTGCGCGTGGCAAGACTTATTTCCCTGTTAATGGAATCATTGAATGATGCTCTATTGTTGGCTTGGGTGAGCTGATCCGTATACGCTAATTTTAAAGCCTGGTGAAATAAAGTTGCATTTCTCAACGGGTAAATTAAACAGCAAAGCATCGTTTCCAGTAGCTGAAGATCGGATTCGCTGAATCTATGATTGTTCATCAGCGTTAACTCCCCCAGTTGCTGATGCTCAACTTTAAGTGCGTAATTACAAGAATGTCGGGTAAATACGCCGCTTTTTACTTCCAGATCGAATTCTTTATTGGTGTAAGCATAAGCGCTATGAGGAATTTTATTGGCGATCTTGCTACAGAAAATTGCGATCAGCTCAGGAAATTTCAATGTTGTTTGTAAAGCGCTGCTGAGGTCGTAATGATGAAGGTTAATCGCTTTTGTTGCTTCAAAGGTGTTATTGGTGATAATGGCTAGATTTGCTGATTTACCGTTCATGATGACTTCCTCGTGGATAGAGAACGTTGCTTTGCAGTAATTCTAGCGAAGATTGTGCCAACGTATAAAAATATATCTTAATCAAGATGTTAGTGATTATTTTTATTTTTGGCTACTGACTTGTTTTTTCAATGTGGCAAGAAACTGCCGGTCAGCTGATTGTTGTTGCCGGTAATGACCAAAAAATAGGCAATGGTGTTTCCGGATTTATTTGGTGTTGTTTATACACAGATGAATTTTTATAATCATTGTGTCAGACAGTGAAGTGCGGCGTTCATTTATTGATATTATATGAAGTTAATTCGTTGGTTTTTATGCGGATAATTTTTTATATGAAAACACCGCCATTTTACAAAATAATACTTTTCATCGGATATGAAAAGTTATTTGGATCTTATGCACAGAGTTATGCACAGGACTTGTGGAAAGATTCGATGCACGCAACTTTTGTTAAATTTGAAAGCTCAAATTAACAGGTATACTCAAAAAAGCCAGTCTATCAATTTTTCCAGATGAAACTATCACTCACATTCAAGAACGATGATTTTGTTGACCTTGAGCAATGCTCTCCTAATAGGCACCGTTGACCGATGAAAACGATTACTTTTGATCCGGTTCGAACCGAGCTGTTAAAAGGCGTAAACATGATTGAAGCCAGCGCCGGAACGGGGAAAACCTATGCCATAGCGATGCTGGTACTGCGTTTTGTGGTCGAGCAGGGAATCGCCATTGAAAAACTGCTAGCCGTGACCTTTACCAAGGCGGCAACCGAGGAGCTTAAAGACCGGGTTCGCTCCAGATTAGTCGAAGCCGGACGAACACTAGACGGCTACACTGACAACATCGACAATAATATTGTCAGCTGGCTGGACAATCTGGATATGGAGCCGGAACTGATTAAACGGCGCCTGACTCTGGCGTTGCTGGATATAGATCAAGCCGGAATATTCACTATTCACGGTTTTTGTCAGCGCGTATTAAGGGAGCATGCGCTGGAAAGCGGGCAATTATTCGATGCGGAATTGACTGGCGATCTGGCGACAATCAAACAGGCTTGTGCAGATGATTTTTGGTGTCAGCAGGTTTACCGGCGTTCAGCATGGCAAGTCGCGGTGTTAACGGCGGAGTTTAGTACTCCAGATAGTCTGCTTGCCAGTGTTGCCGGATTTTCCGGCCAGGGTTTGGCAACCAAGGTTTATCCCGATTGCGCGAATCTGGACAGCGCATTAAAAGAATTACAAAGGCTAACCGGATTAGCGAAAGATCAGCTTAATAAAAATATCAAGGTTTTGCGCAATAGTTTCGCCGATGAGAAATTCAAAGCGGCTTATACCGATACATTTGACTATCATTGCGACTCCCTGACTGCCTGGTTGCATGGCGCCAGTATGAAAATTCCTGATGCTGAAGCACTGAGCTTATTAACTAAAGAGGGTTTGCTCAATGGCCTAAATGGCAACAAATTCAGGGCCAATAAAACCCAATCCGGCGATCAGCGTAAAGCGGAATATTTAACTGAATTAGCTGTCGATACTGCCGCTTTCGATGCGCTGGCTATAGCGGTTAAACACATCACGTTGGTATTTCGCAGGGCCTTGCTAGACAACTTGCGCGAGGAGCTGGACAAGCGCTTGCAGCAGCTTAATGTGCTGTCGTTCGATAATTTAATCAGCCGCCTGGCTGAGTCCTTACAAAGTGAAAAAGGTCAATTACTGACAGCAGAACTACAGCAGCGATTTGAAGTCGCGCTGATCGATGAGTTTCAGGATACCGATGACAGCCAGTGGTTCATTTTCTCGTCACTGTTTGCCGCATCAAGCCAGTATTTATATTTGATCGGCGACCCCAAACAAGCGATATACAAGTTTCGCGGTGCTGATATATATTCGTATTTGAATGCGCAACAAAACACCGGGCATCGATTTACCTTAGGCAAAAATTGGCGTTCGCATCCGCAGTTGGTCGATGCGGTCAATGCCTTGTTTCAGCGGGATCGGGCATTTTTTCTGGATGGACTGGCGTTTCTCAAGGTAAAACCGGCGTTGTCGGCAGATGACGGTGAGTTGCATTATACAGGGCAAGCGGTAGCGCCGATGCAGCTGTGGCAGTTACCGGAAAGCGACAGTAAAACCGGATACTGGACTGCAGGCAAGGCGGCCGAGGAAATCAGGATTGCTGTTGTTAATGAAGTTGTCGAATTGTTGGGCGGCGACTATAGCCTGCAACCCATGAACCGGGCTATACAACCCAAGGATATAGCCATTCTGGTTAGAACCAATAATCAGGCCAAGGATTATCAGACGGCATTACGACTCGCGGGGGTGCCTTCGGTATTAAACAGCACCGAGTCGGTTTTTGCCTCGCAGGAGGCCGCCGATTTGTATAGTCTGTTGCAGGCCGTAGCTCACCCCGGCAATAGCGGGCTTCTCAAGCAGGCATTGACGCTGGACTGGTTTGATTTGGATGGGCAAAGCCTGCATCAGCAGATCACTAACGAGACTGAACTGGATACCCGGATGTCACGGTTTCTCGGCTATTTTCAGGACTGGCAGAAAGTCGGTTTAATGGCGATGATGCAGCATTTGCTTCGTCAGGAAGAAATCAGAACCCGTCTGTCGAAAACACGGCTGGCGGAACGGCAACTGACTAATTTGCATCATCTTATCGAATTAGTGCAACAAGCGGCGGTCGATGAGCATTTAGGTATTAATAAAACCTTGGACTGGTTGCGGAGTGCGATGGCTAAAGCGAGCAGCGCCGAAGACCAGCAGTTGCGTCTGGAAAGCGACGATGATGCGGTCAAAATCGTCACCATGCACCGCGCTAAGGGGCTGGAATATTCCATTGTATTTTGTCCTTATCTTTGGCAGCGCAGCGACCGTTTACAGCGTGAAAAATTGCTGATTACATGCCATGAAAACAGCCGAAGCATAGTTGATTTGGGCTCGGCGGATTTTGAACGCCGCCGGGAACTGGCATTAAAAGAAGAGCTGGCAGAAGATTTGCGGGTGTTTTATGTCGCAGTCACTAGAGCTAAATACCGTTGTTATATTGCCTGGGGCGATGTACGTTCGCAGGATAAATCGAATGATTCGGCGATGGCGTGGTTGCTTGACTTTACCGGGACTGATTTTTCTGAGCAACAGGAAAAACTGCAGGTTTTTCAGCATCAGGCTGATTATCGGTTGCTGGATGTGCCGGGTAAAATTACCGGCAATTATCGAAAACCGATCATACCGACAAACTTGCAAGCAAAAAAACGCCAAAGATCACTGTACAGCCACTGGCAAATGAGCAGTTATACTGCCTTGTCGGCATTAAGTCAGCACGATACGCCGGAGTTGCCTGAAGATAAAGCCGGTGAGCTGACGCCGATTGCCAGACCCGAGCCCGGCAGCACCGTCATAGAATTGCCCAGAGGGGCCCATACCGGTAATGTCGTCCATGATCTATTGGAAAACAATGCGTTCATCGACTTGGCTCAGCTCAAGGATATTGCCAGGCAACGGGATCAGGCTTGTCAGCGCTACGGCTTAAAACTGGAGCGTCCGGAAATGCTGGATGAGCTGTTACAAGCGGTGGCCTCCACGCCGCTGTCAGAAACGGACAGTGATTTTTGCCTGATGAATCTGGCGGAAAACCGGTGTGTAAAAGAAATGCCGTTTTATTTGTCCATGCAAACCATGGATGCGGCCCAGATCAATCATATTTTGCGCGATACCCCGGCTTTTCAGCCGTTGACCGCCAAGCAGATGTGTGGCTATCTAACTGGATTTATCGATCTTATTTGCGCGTTTCCGGCCGCTTCTCCCCGCTTTTATGTGATGGACTATAAATCCAATGGTCTGCAAGATTACGGTTCCGACAGCTTAACCCAGGCGATGCGCGAACATAATTACGGCCTGCAATACTGGATTTACACCGTGGTGCTGCATCGTTATTTACAAACGCGCTTGCCGGATTACGATTATGAAAGCCATTTTGGCGGCGTGCGCTATTTGTTCGTGCGCGGCATGCAACCCGATCAAGCTATGAGCGGCGTTTTTCAGGACAGACCCGATCTGGAGCGGGTTGAAGCGCTGGCGGCGTTGTTTGGCGGTGCTCAGTGAGCGCCGATAGCCGCGTATTCAGTCGCCTGGATGTTGCCTTTGCCCGATTCCTTAGTCGGCGCACCGGCCTGGACGCCTTACAAAAACAGGCTTTCGAAGCTGTCGTGATGATCGTGTCTTATGAGCAAAACCAAGGGCACAGCTGCATTCATGTGGACGAACAGACGCAGGCCTTGCTGCTCGCTTCAGGACTGGTTTCCGACGATCCGGAAAAGACACTGCCCCTGGTTCTCGAGCGGGATCGTTTGTATCTGCACCGTTACTGGCATTACGAAAACCGGCTGGCGAGACAAATTCAGGCGATGACTCGGGCCGAGCCTGACGGCAACCTGCCGGTTGCCGCTACGGAATTGTTGCTGAATCATTATTTTGAGGCGAGCGATGAAATTGATGATCAGCGCGAGGCGGCAAAAATGGCCGTCCACCAGGCATTTTGCATCATTACCGGCGGGCCGGGAACCGGTAAAACCTTTACTGTCGTTAAGATCCTGGCACTGTTGCAGGAATTGGCCGAACAACCGCTGCATATCGCCTTGGCGGCACCGACCGGAAAAGCCGCCATGCGGCTGCAGCAATCGATAGGCGCCAGCAAGGCGCAGCTGCCCTGTTCGGAGGCGATAAAACATCATATCCCTGAAACGGTAACCACCTTGCATCGTCTGTTGGGTGCAATGCCGCCTTCCCCGTATTTCCGTCATCATGCCGACAAACCCTTGGTTTACGATCTGGTCGTAGTTGACGAAGCGTCGATGGTCGATTTGGCTTTGATGAGCAAGCTGCTTGACGCGTTAAAACCCGGCGGGCGCTTGATTTTATTGGGCGACAAAGACCAGCTGGCCTCGGTGGAATCAGGTGCGGTATTAGCCGATCTGGCCGTTACCGAAAGCTTGCAAAATAATGTGTATACTTTAAAAAAATCACACCGTTTTGGTGGGGCTATCAAAGCGTTGGCAGAAGCGGTCAACCTTCAGCAGGATCAGCTCGCCTGGAAAATTTTAAGCGATGGCGCCGATGACGCAGTGCAATATCTGCATGAGGATTTAATCGATTATGTCGCCGCACAGCAAGCGGATTATTTGCAATTGATGAAAGCCGGTGCCGGATTTGAGCAGATTTATCAGGTATTCAGTCGCTTTCAGGTGTTGTGTTCCAATCGGCAGGGAAACAACAGCGTTGCCGATATTAACTATCGAGTCGAGCAAAAACTGGCCGAGCAAAAGCGTATCGATTTGTCCGGCTTATGGTATTCGGGGCGGCCGGTTATGGTGACGCAAAATACCCCGGCGCTGCATCTTTATAATGGCGATATCGGCATTTGCATGGCGGACAAAACAGCCGACATCGATTCCGCTGCAGAGAAACTGATGGTCTTTTTCCTGCGTCCTGACGGCAGCGTCAAAAAATACCTGCCTGCTCGCGTAGCGCATTGCGAAACTGTTTTTGCGATGACTATACATAAAAGCCAGGGCTCGGAGTTTGAGGAAGTGTTAATCGTTTTGCCTGATGCAATCAACCCGGTGTTAACTAAAGAATTACTGTATACCGCCATTACCCGAGCCAAGAAAACTATTAAACTGCTTGCCGGGGAGGCGGTATTTGCCGCGACAGTTCAGCAAAAAATTGACAGAATTACCGGCTTGGCCGATAAGTTCAAGGCTGACAACAGATCCGGCACAGCCATGGTCAAGGCAGATAATCTGCGCGCTCATTAGCGGTTAATTGGTTTTATCCGTATCAATTAACGAATCGGTATTCATGTTTTTCTGAGCCAAGCCTAAGGTAGGATCGTCACTGACGATAATGACTTCAACACGCCTGTTTTTTGCCTGATTTTCTGCCGATGTATTGGGCGATAAGGGCTGGGTGTCGGCATAACCTTGTACAACGATACGGCTTTGGTCGAGGTCTTGATTTTCGAGCATTTGCTGGGCGACGGTAACCGCTCGCGATGCGGATAAATCCCAGTTGGAACGATAATTAATATTGGCGATAGGAATATCATCGGTGTGTCCGGAAACCTGAACCTTACCTTTTGCCTCGATAACGGCGAGGGTGATTTTATCTACGACAGCGGAAAACCCAGGTTGAGGATCGGCACTGCCGGAAGCAAATGAACCTTTTTCCTGGATGCGTATGATAATTGTCAGGTCAATGGTTTCTACCGTCACCTGATCTTTTTGTATTTCTTCTTTCAACAACTCTTTAATCTTTTTCGCTTCAGCTGCAAGCTCCCTGAGTTTGATGTCCATGAGTTGTTTTTTTACTTCTTCAAGATTAGTACCCAGGGTTGGTAATTCCCGGACTGTTGTCTGCCTGACCTCATTGCTTATAGTGGGTTCTGTTTGTGCCGGAGAAAAATCCTGGGCGATAAAGCTGGTACCCATCGGCGTGTCAGGCTGGATAATTTCGTTTTGCACGCCGAAGGCCATTTTCATAGAGCCGGCTACCTGCTTGAATTTTTTCGCATCCTGGGTTGCTGTCGACAGCATCAATACAAAAAAAGACAGCAGCAAAGTCGCCAGATCGGCAAACGTTGCCAGCCAGGCGGCTCCTTTAGATCGGCGAGGTTTGCGACGTTGCATCACTCGCCGTCTTTTTTGCGTTTTTTATTGGAAATATAGGATGTTAATAATGTTTCCAGTATTTTGGGATTCACACCTTCTTGAATGCCGTTAATGATTTCAACAATCAGCTCCATATTGGTTTGCTCATAGAGCAGCACCGAGGACAGCTTATCGATAATGGGGATGGCGAAACAGTTGGCTATCATGGCGCCGTAAAGCGTCGTTAATAGCGCTATTGCCATGGCCGGACCGATACTGGCTGGGTCGGCCATATTCGCCAGCATCTGCACCAGGCCCACCAAGGTTCCAATCATACCCATCGCCGGGGATAGATCGGCAACGCCTTGCCATAAATATTGGCCGGATTCATTGCGGGAAATCATTTGGTCTATTTCTTTATTGAGCATTTTCCTGACTAAGTCAGCGTCATGCCCGTCAACACATAAGCTGATGCCTTTTTTTAAAAAAGGATTGTCAATTTCTTCATTGTCCAGTGCCAGCAAACCGGCTTTTCTTGCCACAGCGGAAAGGTGCACTGCATTTTCAATCAGTAGTTGAGGATTTTCCCGTTTATTGAAAAAAGCTTTTCCTACCACGCTAAATGAACGGAAAAACTCATTAAGCGGAATGCGCATCAGCGATACGCCGAATGTCCCGCCAAAAACAACCATGATAGACGGTATATCGATAAATAACATGATGTCGCCACCTGTGGCTATGGCTGCAAAAATAATGCCTACGCCCAGGAAGAAACCAATGAGAGAAGCGATATCCATTATCGATCTCCGTCTGTTATTGAATGCATAAAGGCTTGAGCTGAAACCCGGTCGTTAAAATCCGGTAAATTATACTGCAAATAGGGTGATTGTGCGTATTACAGATTAAAATTCAGGCGCTTTGCGATCAGGCGTTCGGCGTCTATTTACCGGTTAAAAATCGCTTTTTGTCGATGTCGGCCGATATGCTGCCTGCGACAAGCGACCCTGGTTATTGCTTGCAGCTGAAAGTCTTTGTCTGAAAAGCAAGAAAGCGATTTGAGCCGGTCGTGGGGGAATATTTGATGGCTGTGGCCGCTGCGCTTCGGGTAACGGAGACCTATGGATAATGAGAGGTTGCCGCATTCAGGCAATGATTGCTTGTTAGATTAACCGGCATTGACCTATTATAACCGCCAAGTTTTCAAATTATTCGCTATCATTTGATGCAAAAAAACGCCCTGCCCAATAAATATCTTTTTAGCGGATTTTCTGCGCCCGATACCGAACAAATCAATCGGGCGCTGGCAATTATCGCCAAAATTCCTGAAGATCCCCATTATTTTCGCCCCAAGGGGTTCGAGGTGGCGGCAATTTTGATGGACTTTAATGTCGACCTGAAAACCATTGTTGCCGCAATATTAAGCGATCCGCGTTTAGCCCATTTAAGTCCACAGCCTAACATTAAAGAACAGTTTGGCGAAACCGTTGCAACGCTGGTTAACGATGTTAACTGGCTGAATAAATTGACCGTTTATTCTCTGGAAATGACGGATCAACCCAGCCAGGCGGAAACTTTGCGCCGAATGCTGCTGTCTATGACCCAGGATGTCCGCGCGGTGCTGATAAAGCTGGCTTACCGGCTTAAACGACTTAAGGTTTTACCCAGAGAATCTTATGAAATCAGACGTTTTATTGCCCAGGAAACGCTGGATATTTATGCGCCGATTGCCAACCGTATGGGTATTCATCAGTTAAAATGGGAACTGGAGGATATGGCTTTTCGTTATCTGAAGCCTCAATCCTATCGCCGGATTGCCAAGTCGCTGACCGATAACCGTGTGCAGCGGGAAAACTGTATTAATCATTTCATTGCCTTGCTAGAGGAAAAACTTGCCGAGGAGTCGATTTCCGCCCAGATTTACGGTCGCCCCAAGCATATTTACAGCATCTGGAAAAAAATGTGCCGCAAGCAACTGGACATAGACGAACTTTACGACTTGTTAGCGGTACGCATTATTGTTGACAATCTGACCGCTTGTTATACCACTTTAGGTATCGTACATAGCCTTTGGCAAACCATTCCCAAGGAATTTGACGATTACATCGCCAATCCCAAAGAAAACGGTTATCAGTCTTTGCATACCGTTATTGTTGATGCCGACGGCAACCGTATCGAAGTACAAATCCGCACCCAACAAATGCACGACTTTGCCGAGCTTGGGGTCGCTGCGCACTGGTCTTACAAAGAAGGCGGCAAGCATGATTCTGCAATAGAAAAAAATATTGCCTCGTTACGTAAATTACTGGAAGAAACCAGTCCCGATAATAGCCGCAAAGAAGGCAGCGACGAAACGCTGTCCGAGAATTTTCGCAGCGAATTATTTAGTGATCGCGTCTACGTGTTAACGCCAGCCGGTAAATTAATCGACCTGGTTAAAGGTTCTACGCCGCTGGATTTTGCCTACGCGATCCATACCGAAATTGGACACCGGTGCCGTGGAGCAAAAATCAATGGGCGTATTGTGCCGCTGACCTACACCTTAAAATCCGGCGAGCAGGTAAAGATTTTAACGGCAAAAGACGGTGGCCCTAATCACAACTGGATTGATCCTAATCTGGGCTATTTAAAGACATCGGCGGCGATCGGCAAAGTTAAAAGCTGGTTTAAAAATCAGCAGCAAGCCCAAAATATCGCCACAGGCAAAACTATTCTGGATAAGGAAAGCCAACGCCTGGGCTTAAAAATGCTCAGCTTAACGGAGCTGGCTAAACATTTTCATCAGCCGGATACCGATAGGTTGCTCGAAGCGATAGGCCGTAGCGATATTACCAGCCGTCAGCTGGCCGCATTTTTCAAAGTGCCTGAACTGGAAGCCCCTGTTCCTATTCAGCGCAAAAAGCCGGAAGCTAAATCGGTTATTTCTGTCGCCGGCATTGATAATGTCCTGACTTCTTTTGCCCACTGTTGCTCACCGGTTCAGGGCAATGACATTGTCGGCTATATTTCCCATAAAAAAGGCATCACTATCCACCGTAAAGATTGCGAAAATATCTCGCACCTTGATCCCGAAAAGCAGGCTCAGCTTATTTCGGTGAGCTGGGGCGCAAAAAAGGCCAGCTACGCTGTGCCTATTGTTATTGATGCCTTTAACTCCCAAAACTTGCTCAATGACGTTACCCAGATTCTGGCCCAGGCGAAGATTCATATATCCAATGCGGCGCTGGATACCCATCCTGATTTTTCAGCGCGACTCAATTTGACCATTCAAATTGAAAATACCGATCAATTAAGCCAAGTGCTTAATAAAATAAATCAATTACCTAATATCGTCGATGTTAAACGTAAAACCTAACGCCGGGACAATTGTTGCTTCTGCGGGTGCGAATTTATTCGCGCCCGCAGCCTTTAATCTTTAACCTTGCACCTAATTCCTATGCCCCTACAAACCCAAACCTGTTCTGAGTCCGGTCGAAGGGAACGTCTGATTCTGATTGACGGTTCCTCTTTTTTATTTCGTGCTTATCATGCCATTCCGCCGTTAACCAATGCCAATGGCGAACCCACCAACGCCATTCACGGCGTAACCAGTATGTTGCGTAAACTGATCGCCGACTATCACAGCGACTACATCACCGTGGTCTTTGATGCGCCGGGTAAAACATTTCGCAATGCGCTTTACGACCAGTACAAAGCCCATCGGCCGCCGATGCCCGACGATTTGCGGGTACAGATTGCCCCGCTGCACAAGCTGATTCGAGCTATGGGTTTGCCGTTAATCATCGAATCCGGCGTAGAAGCCGACGATGTACTGGGCGCTTTAGCTCAACACGCCGAACAACAAGGCCTAGACGTCATTATTTCTACCGGCGACAAGGATATGGCACAGCTGGTTACCGAGCACATTATTCTGGAAAACACCATGTCCAATACCCGCATGGATATTCAAGGGGTTTTCGACAAATTTGGCGTCAAGCCGGAGCAGATTATCGATTATCTGGCCTTGATCGGCGACACCGTCGACAATATTCCCGGGGTACCCAAAGTCGGCCCTAAAACGGCGGCAAAATGGCTGGCGCACTATCAGACCTTGGAAAATCTGGTCGCCCACGCCGATGAAATCACCGGAAAAATCGGCGAAAACCTGCGCGCCAGTTTGGATCAGCTGCCGTTATCCAAACAACTGACCACCATTAAATGCGACCTGGATTTGCCCTACAGCATCGAAGACCTGAAGCAGCAGCCGATGGACAAGGCGGAACTGAAAAATTTATTGGCTGAGCTGGGCTTTTCGTCCTGGTTAAAAATGCTGGATAATCCTCCGGCTGCGCCCAGGATAAACTCGATTGAAACGGCAACCGCTCAAATTGATGATAAACCGGCAGCCATTGAATTCGGTTACGAAACGGTATTAACCAAGCAGCACTTTAACGACTGGCTGGCTCGACTGGAAAAAGCCGAGCTGTTTGCGTTCGACACCGAAACCACCAGTCTCGATTACAGCAAGGCGCAGGTTGTCGGCGTATCGTTTGCGGTGACGCCAGGCTTTGCCGCCTATGTGCCTTTGGCCCACGACTATCCCGGGATGCCGGACCAGCTGGATCGTTCCGAAATACTGGAGCAACTGCGGCCGCTGCTGGAGAATCCGCACAAAGCCAAGCTTGGGCAAAACCTGAAATACGACATGCATGTGCTGGCTAATCACGGCATCGCCTTGCAGGGCATTGCCCACGACACCATGCTCGAATCCTACGTGTTAAACAGCACTGCGACCAAACACAATCTGGATGATCTGGCTAAACACTATCTGGGCGTTGACACCATCCATTACCAAGATGTGGCCGGTAAAGGCATCAAACAAATAGGCTTTCAGCAAGTGCCGATAGAGCAAGCCGCCCCTTACGCCGCAGAAGATGCCGACATTACCTTGCGACTGCATCAGGTGCTGTCGGCAAAACTGGCACACTATCCAGAATTGGACAAGCTGTATACGGAAATGGAAGTCCCGCTAATCAGTGTACTCGCCCGCATTGAAAACAATGGCGTATTGATCGACACCGCGATGCTCGCGCAGCAAAGTCTTGAGCTTTCCAGTCAGATTATCTCCCTTGAACAATACGCTCACGATTTGGCCGGACAGACCTTTAATCTGGGTTCGCCCAAGCAGATCCAGGACATACTTTATGATCAGCAAAAACTGCCGGTATTAAAGAAAACCCCAAAAGGCCAGCCCTCAACCGAAGAATCGGTATTGCAGGAATTGGCACTCGATTACCCGCTGCCCAAGCTGATTTTGGAGTACCGCAGTTTAAGCAAACTGAAATCGACTTATACCGACAAGCTGCCGCAACAGCTTGACGGACAGACGGGGCGGATTCATACCTCATACCATCAGGCGGTAACCGCAACTGGCAGGCTGTCGTCGTCCGATCCCAATTTGCAGAATATCCCGATACGCAGCGAAGAAGGGCGCAAAATCCGGCAAGCGTTTATCGCCCCCGAAGGCAGGAAAATAATCGCCGCCGATTATTCGCAAATTGAGTTGCGCATCATGGCGCATTTGTCGGCTGATTCAGGCTTGTTAAAAGCCTTTACCGCAGGACAGGATGTGCATAGAGCCACTGCCGCTGAAGTGTTTGGCGTTGCTCCCGAACAGGTCACCAGCGATTTGCGGCGCTCAGCCAAGGCCATCAATTTCGGACTGATCTACGGCATGTCGGCCTTTGGCCTGGCGCAACAGTTGGGCTTGTCCCGCAGCCAGGCGCAATCCTATATTGACCTGTATTTTACCCGTTATCCCGGCGTCAAAAACTATATGGACAGCATCAGGGAACAAGCCCGCGAGCAAGGCTATGTTGAAACCTTATTCGGCAGGCGGCTGTATTTGCCGGAGATCAACTCGCGCAATGCCCAGCGCCGCCAATACGCCGAACGCACAGCCATCAATGCGCCGATGCAGGGAACGGCGGCAGACATCATTAAACGCGCGATGATTGCCGCCGACCTATGGTTATTTAAAGAAAACCCGGATGCCAAAATGATTATGCAGGTGCATGACGAACTGGTGTTTGAGATTGCACAGGATCAGGTCGATGACTGTGCCGCGCACATCCGAACGCTGATGTGCGCGGCCGCCGATCTTGATGTGCCGCTGATTGTCGATATAGGCACAGGCAATAACTGGGACGAAGCACATTGACCTGTAGCTCATGCGCTCAAATCCGTATGATAAAATTATCGCAACGGGTTTATGCGTGCGAATGCGGTTTAACTATTGATCGCGACTTTAAACGCCGCGCGCAATATTAAAAGGGCTGGGTTAGTCCTGAGTGGAGCTGTATATCAACTTGGTAAGGCGGCATGAAAGTGTTTAGCCTGTATCGGGACAGTTGTGAAACTCGACCCAATTTTAACTGATAGCGCTCGCCCGGAGCGAGGCGGTCAGTTTGAAAGCGGATTCCAAACAAATGCTATACTTTTTTCATTGATTATTGCTTAACGACATACAATGCTAAACGCGAAAAACGAAAAACTGCTTGTTCTGGTTGAAAAAATGCCTGCCTTTCCTAAAAGCGTCCAGCAGGTAGTGCAATTAACCTCGGATATCAACGCATCGGCAAAAGATATTGTTCGGGTTATCGAATATGACCCGGTTATGACCGTTAAAGTCCTAAAGGCGATTAATTCATCTTTTTATGGCTTGCCGCAAAAAATCACCTCCGTCCAAAAAGCGGTTGTACATATCGGCATGAATACCATTAAGAACATAGCCCTAAGCGTTGCCGCAATGGGTATGTTAAATGCCAACAACCAGTCTAATTTCAATACTGCCGATTTTCTGCTGCATTCGTTAACCACCGCAGCAATCGGTAAAATATTAGCTGAACGCCTCGGACTGTCTTCCTCGCAATGCAGCGATTGTTTTGTTGCCGGCTTACTGCATGACTTTGGAAAAGTGGTATTCGCCGAATTTATGCCCGATGACTTTAAACTCGCCTTGGAAAAGAGCAAACAACAACAATTGCCCCTGCACCAAACCGAACTTGAGTTTATCGGTTTGACTCATGCACAGGCAGGTAAAATGCTAGCCGAGAAATGGGAGCTGTCTGAGGAGTTAATTGATGCCATTGCTTATCATCATATGCTTGAGCCTAGCCAAAATGTGTTAAGAGACTGCGTTTTTGCCGCCAATCAGGTCAGCAAACAGATGCAGTTCGGCGATGGCGGAAATCCGTTGATAGACGACTTTCCCGAAGCCATTAGCGCTCGCTTTGGCTTGTCGCTATCGGCGATGTGCGAGGCTTTAGGGGACTTGGCATCGGTCAAAGCAGAGGCGCAATCATTTATTAATATGTAGCGCCTGGCCTCCATATTCGAAGGGAAAAAACAATGAAATTTAAATTCTGGGGCGTTAGAGGGTCCATACCGACACCGGGGCCGACTACCGTTAAATATGGCGGCAATACCACTTGTATAGAAATCAGAACAAATGACAATGATTTGATTATTCTCGATGCCGGTACCGGCATACACGCACTCGCACAAAACCTGCTAAGAGAAATGCCGGTTCAAGCGCATATCTTCATTACTCATACCCATTGGGATCACATACAGGGCCTGCCCTTTTTTATCCCCATTTTTATTCCGAACAATCAGATTACCATTTACGGCGGAATTGATCCGGTCACCAATGAAACTATCAATCGGGCGCTTTCCGTTCAGTTGCAATACAGCTACTTTCCGATACGGGAGGCGCAGTTAAATGCACGAATTGAATACGCTACAGTCAATCCGGGCGTACCGGTCAAGGCAGGCAGCGCGACGATTACCCCCATTGTACTCAGTCATCCGGTATTAAACTTCGGCTACCGAATCGATTGTGACGGTCAATCGATTTTTTTTACCGGCGATTACGAGCCGCAGCTCAACATCTATGATCCGGAAGATGATGAATATGTCGAATTCCAGTCTTTTATCGATGCGAAATGGGACGAAGTGGTGCTGGCCATGAAAGATGTTGATGCGTTGATTGTCGATTCCTCCTATACCAACGAGGAATATCTCTCCAAACAAGGCTGGGGGCACGGCACTTATGATTCAGGAATAAAACTGGCTATTGCCGCCAACGCAAAAAAACTGTTTTTCACCCACCATGAGCCGACTCGTAACGACACAAGCCTTGATGCCATTTATCAAGGCTTGTTACAAAACAATCCGGAAACCGGCTGCGAGTTATTGCTCGCCCGGGAAGGTATCGATATTTCGCTTTGATCCTTTTTGTTGATACTCAGGACAAGCGCCTTTCAGATGGCAGAAGACTCCGATTGCTGAGCGGAGCCGAAACGCGGGGTAAACAATTGATCAAGCGCTGCATGCACCTCATCAACACCGGTTTTTTTCAAGGAGGAAAACAGCTGTATCGTCAAAGGAAAATTCGCCTCCCTTAGCTCCTTTTGTATCTGCAGCAAGGTATTTTTAGCCGCGCCGTAATTCAACTTATCCGCCTTGGTTAGCAATATATGCAGCGGCAACCGGGTGTGTTCGCACCACTCTATCATCTGCCAGTCGAATTCGGTTAACGGATGACGGACATCCATCACCAGAATAATGCCGCATAATGATTTGCGACTGGTTAAATACGTTTCCATCAACTCGTGCCATTGCTTTTTTACCGCTAACGGCACTTTGGCATAGCCGTAACCCGGCAAATCGACAAACCGTTGCTGTTCATTAATTTCAAAAAAATTGAGCATCTGGGTTCTGCCCGGTGTTTTACTGATCCTGGCCAATCCGTTTTGCCGGGTTAAGGTATTAATCGCACTCGATTTACCCGCATTAGATCGTCCGGCAAATGCCACTTCCATGCCCTGATCCTCGGGCGTGTCACTGAGATGCGGCGAACTGTTAATAAATTTTGCTTGATGATAAACTGGATTCATCGTTGTCTCGCTTAGAATTACTATTTAGAGTAAAATTTAACATTGTAAAGGCAGTCATAATGCCTGCTGCTACGTAAAACTGATTAACCATTCCGAAGGGGAA
>JAGXGY010000032.1 GCA_024636505.1 Methylobacter sp.
ATGGTCTCCCCACCACCGCAACGGGTCTCCAGCACTGGGCAATAAATCTTCGAGAACATGCCGACCCTGCTACCCCGGAAGTCGATGAATGCCACTTCCGTTATTTCAGCATCCATCCAACGGCCTTCCCCTTCTGACCACAGGGTCGGCTCCTCCAATTCGTTTACGAGGCTACATGTAGGTTCACTTGCGTTACGGCCTGCTTTCTTGCTGTTTGGAAACTTACGACACCGTGTTACCACGATGCCGCTTCCTCATACTACCAAGGCGTACGGACAATTCCTTGGACGGGACTTTAACCCGCTAGATTTACTGCTGTTACTGCGAACGGTCAAGTCTTGTAATGATGCGTTAATGCAAGACCTGAGCTCTTCATCTGCTTACCGTTAGAGTGCGCGCTGCGTGTACCCTAAAACCGAACGTACCGCATCATATTCGGTTGACCGTGCTAAAATCAATGGCGTCGGTACTTGCGGTACGCACAATGTGCCCTACTTCAAATTCCAGATTCTGAATCAGTCAACCGTGCTTTACGCAAATTTGCCGAAAAGTAGTAAATGTCGCATACACAAACCTTGCGCACCCGCTAGCAAACAGTTCAACAACCGAATTCGACCAAGGCCAATGATTATCAAAACTATTTTCTATTTATTTTTCATCATCGTTTTCAGCTTTTACGATGCTGCGCTGCTGGCGGCTGAACCGGTTTCTTACACTAAAGAGGTCAAACCGATTTTGGACTCCCGCTGCGTGGCTTGCCATGCCTGCTACGACTCCCCGTGCCAGCTTAAATTAAGCGCATTTGAAGGTTTGGAAAGAGGTGCCACCAAAAATCCGGTCTACGATCATCAACGCATTAAAGCCGTAGAACCCAGCCGACTCTTTATTGATGAAATCAGCACCGCAGGCTGGCGAAACAAAGGTTTTTTTCCGGTATTGAATGAACAGACGCAATCGCCGGAAGCCAATATCGACAATGCGCTGCTGGCAAAATTACTGCTGTTAAAACGTGACCATCCGTTGCCTGCCGAAGGCAAATTACCCCAATCGATAGAACTGGATCTGGAACGCTCTTTGCAATGCCCGACTGTCGATGAGTTTGCTGCACACAAAAAAAATCACCCGCTCTGGGGAATGCCTTACGGATTGCCCGCGCTATCTGAAACCGAGGAAAGCACCCTGTTAAACTGGCTTAAACAAGGCGCTAAAAACGATGCAGTGCCACGATCGTTATCACCATTGGCTACTGTTGAGATTAAAAAGTGGGAACGGTTTTTTAACGGCGCATCGCTAAAACAGCAACTGAGCGCCCGTTATTTATACGAGCATTTATATATCGGCGATCTGCATTTTAAAGGCCATCCCCCTCATGAATTTTATAAACTGATCCGTTCAGCCACACCCTCCGGGCAACCGGTGGATGAACTGAAAAGTGTGCGCCCTTTCGATGATCCCGGCGTAGCCAAATTTTATTACCGGCTGCGGCCTGTTACCTCGACCATAGTCGATAAGAATCATTTCGTTTATCAGTTAAGCGACAGCAAAATGCAGCGTTTTAAGCACCTGTTTTTAAAGCCGAAATTCAGCGTCACTTACTTGCCGGATTATCAACAGCAAGCTGCGGCCAATCCGTTTAAAACTTTTAGTCAATTGCCGGCCGCGTCCCGCTACCAATTCCTGCTCGATGATGCCCAGTATTTTTTCTCCGGATTTATTAAAGGCCCGGTATGCCGGGGCCAGGCTTCGCTGAATGTTATCCGGGATCAGTTCTGGGTCGCCTTTGTCAAACCTCAGCCTAAGTTTAACCCGCAATACACCCAATTTCTGGCCGACAATAATCAGTATCTGCAAATGCCTGCATCCGACGGCGAAAATATCGGCTTTCTTGAATGGCGGGAATACAATCAATTACAACGGCATTATCTAAAACACAAAGAAATATTCAACGATCATTTACAGCAACCGCTTGATTTAAACCTGATCTGGGACGGTGATGGCGATAACGACAACGCCCTGCTGACGGTATTCCGCCATTTCGACAGCGCCACGGTAGTCAAGGGCTTGCTGGGCAAGCCGCCGTTAACCGCCTGGGTTGTCGATTACCCGGTATTTGAACGCATACATTATTTGCTGGCCGCCGGATTCAACGTTTCCGGCACCATTGGGCATCAAGTCACCACGCGTCTGTACATGGATTTTTTGCGCATGGAAGCGGAAAATAATTTTCTGAAATTTATCCCGATCAAGCAGCGTATAGCCCTGCATGACAGCTGGTATGAAGGTATCGATTTAAAGATCTTCAGCTTTTTTGAAACACCCGTCTTTAACACCGACAAGGAACCGGCACTCCGCTATCAAAGCTCAAATTACAAGTATGAATTTTTTCAACGTCTACAGCAACGACTTGGGCAAGCCGGCGGACAGCCCGATTTGATCAACCGCTGCCTGCAAGCGCAATGCAACAACGCCGATGCGACGCAGGTTCAACAACAAATTGACACCATGATGCGTAAACTGGCTGATTTAAAAGGCGAAGAAATTGCCGCCTTGCCGGAAGTGTCCTTTCTACGCATAAAAACAGCAGACCCTGCAACAGACCCGGTCTACACCTTGGTTCGCAATCAAAAACTACTGAATGTCTCGTTCATCTTTGGTGAAAACCTACGCCGAGAGCCGAAAAAAGATACGCTGACCGTAGTGCCGGGGTTTCTTGGCAGTTACCCCAACATATTTTTCAGTGTGTCGCAGCCACAGCTGGCAGGGTTTATTGATCAGCTAAAACGCAGTTCAACGGCGACTGACGCAGACTTGTTTTACGGTCTTTACGGCATTCGCCGCACCAACCCTAAAATATGGCAGCATTACGATTGGTTTACTAAAAAATATCGCGATGAACAACCCGAAAATTCAGGTCTTTTTGACATGAATAGGTATGAGAACTTATAGACTCAAACCCGTAAAAATCCAATAATAGCAGCGCAGGTTGGAATAAGCTGGTTTGAGCGCAAGCGAAAACCGGAATTTCCGGCAGACCACTGACACGCTTTAACAGCCCATAAAACAACTTAGCGGAGAACAGCCGACATGAATCTGTATGATTTTCGACGCAACCCGCGCCGGACGTTAATGATCAGGCGCATGGCCGACCGACGCAAAATCACCTGCCCGTTCGGTTCACCGGAGTGGCTGAACAATATAAAAAATTATTATCTGGCTTTACCAAAAGCCGATCGTCGTGATGTGAACAGGCGCGCTAACGAAAGACGCGCCGTTGAGCGTCGTTCACAACAGCTTTCCGAACAACGCCGCGCTGAAAAGAAATATGCCATGATTTTACTGACGAAAGAAGAAAGAAAGTTCCTTGAAGATATCTATATGAGTGATCTGGATTAACCGATGGCAATCGACCGGAAACGGTTGATATCCTCGCCGCCCTAACGGCATCGCTATCTACACACGTTAAAGAACAGGGCGATCCGGCAGGTCGCCCGCATTGCGATAATGCTGATGTCTCGTCAATGATGTCTATGCGTCTGCACGCTAATCCTGTTTGACAAAAATGAGTTTATCGGTGGCGAAACCCAGCGCCTTGGCTTGCTCAATTAATGCCTGCAATCTTGCCGCAGGCAGTTGCTTGGTTCGAGACAATATCCAGAAATAAGAACGATCCGGCCCGGCTACCATCGAATAAGCATAATCCTTTTTATCCAGCTCAATAATATTATAGCCGCCATAAAACGGCCCGAAAAAAGACACTTTCAGCCTGCCTTTATCCGCCTGCTCAACAAAATAGGCCTTGCCTTGCGCCTGATGCCATTCACCGGTTTTTATATCCCAGCCCTTATTCAGCACATCAATACCGCCATCGTCTCGCAGGGTATAGGTCGCCGAAATATTTTCCAGGCCCCGTTCAAATCGATGATCGAGCCTGGCGATTTCATACCAGGTTCCCAAATAACGCTTAACATCAAAACCGTCAACCGCAGTCATCCCCTCGGGAATACCGGTACAGCCGGTCAATAAGCCAACTATCAATATAAATAATGCTTTCATGCGCGATTCCTTTTAGAAGGGATTTACCAAAAGCACCGTAAAGCCCCGTCGTTTAGAGCGGGGATGTAAGGTGTGCTTTTGATTTTTTTTGACAGCGTAATCGACAGGCCGTATCTTGGCAATCATAAAACCCGTAATCAGAACATTATCAGTCAGAGTCCGCGATAAACACGCCGGTGTATTGAACCGCATGGCCTTTGATGTCAATCAAGTCTGGAACGCCGCTAATGCGTATTCTGCTGAGTTTTCTTGGGTTTATTCCAGAAGTCGGCTACATAAACTGCGGCACCTCGGCGTTTGAG
Source organism: Methylobacter sp. (assembly GCA_024636505.1). Classification (GTDB taxonomy): domain Bacteria; phylum Pseudomonadota; class Gammaproteobacteria; order Methylococcales; family Methylomonadaceae; genus Methylobacter_A. The sequence continues at coordinate 4,356 of JAGXGY010000032.1, forward strand.
TTGATGAAAGACTTAAAAGGCATCCGCAAAGAGCGCGGCATGATCATCGACTCGACGGTGGTTCAGGAAACCATTGCCGTTCATGCCAAAGCCAGAAAGCAGTTCAACAAAAACAAGCTCAATTGGCGCTGCTCCGGCGGCGCTAAAAAAGCGCTGGGCTGGGTGCCGTTCAAGTCGGGCGCGGCAAAGTGGATTAATGGTCAAGTCAGATATGCCGGGCACTATTTCAAGGTCTGGAACAGCTACGGCTTGAGCCGGTTTGATTTTCGCTCCGGTTGTTTTAGCCAGGATTCGCGCGGTCGCTGGTATTTCAATATCGTGGTGCATGTTGAAGCTGAAATAAGGCCAGCGGAAGGCGGTCAAATAGGCATTGATCTTGGCTTAAAGACCACGGCCACCTGTTCCAATGGCGATACCTTGGAACGCCAGGATTGCTACCGCAACAGCCAAGCCAAGCTGGGCATAGCGCAACGGGCTAAGAATAAAAAACGGGTCAAAGCGATTCACGGCAAGATTAAGAACCGACGCAAGGATGCAATCCATAAATTCAGTAATAAGCTAGTCAAAGAAAACAGCTTAATAATCGTTGGCAACGTCAGCGCCTCCGGCCTTGCAAAAACTAACATGGCGAAATCCGTTTTAGATGCAGGTTGGGCGATGCTGAAAACACAACTTGAATATAAGTCGATAGCGACGCAAGGCGTGTTTATAGAAGTCAACGAATCGTACACTACCCAAGCCTGTTGGTGCTGCGACTGTATCAGCGCCAGTAGTCCGAAAGGTAGAGCAGGACTTGGAATAAGAGCATGGACTTGTGCCGAGTGTGGCACTACGCATGATAGAGATATGAATGCGGCAAAGAACATTCTCGCGCTTGGGCATAAGCGTCTAGCGGTAGGAATCCCCGTCCTTTAGGGCGGGGAGGATGTCAATACATCAATCGACTCACTGTACCAGCAGGATTCTGCCGGTCAACTCAAAAGGCATTATCTACCCCCTAAATTTTTAAAGACAATCGATCATCCGCCTGTCAAAATTGAATGCATTTTCACCGAACCGATTGGTCACTAAACAGAATACCGAGCACGATGAAACTGCAACATGTTGATATACATAACGCCATTACCGCCTTAAGTTGCGCACTGGATTTAGTCGGCGTTGACGAAGTCAGACACGGCAAACGGGTGGCGATCATGGCCAATTCTATTGCCCGTCACCTGAACTGGCCAGAGCTTGAGTGCCTGTCTAGCCTTTACGCCGGCATGCTCCATGATTGCGGGGTTTCCAGAATCCACGAACACCGTCGGCTCACAGAAACACTGGAATGGGACGGTGCCGAGGATCATTGCATCCGTGGCGCCGCTTATTTGTCGGCCTGTCAGCCGTTGGCGCACTTATCCACTGAGATTCGCTACCATCACACCCGCTGGGAAAAACTGCTGGAGTCACCTATCGATCATCACCTTGGCTTGCGTGCCAATCTGCTGTATCTGGCGGATCGCATCGATATGCTGCAAGCGCCTTTCCTGAACAGCGACCGGATTCTGATCGAGTATCCTGAAATTATCGCGCATATCAAAACACTGTCCGGCGTATTGTTTGCGCCTGAACTGGTGGACGCCTTTGCCGATATCGCCGATGTCGAGGCTTTTTGGCTGGCCATGGAACCCGAATATCTGGATGAAGATTTACGCCGCATCGGCAGCCATATTCCAACGACCCTGCTCGGCATTCCTGCACTCAAAGAGCTGGCGCGGCTGTTTTCGCGCGTAGTAGACGCCAAATCTCCATACACCAATGAGCACTCGCAACGAGTAGCGCATATCGCCCGGCAATTGGCCATGGATTTCGGCATTGCAGGCTATGAGCTTGAGCAGATTGAAATCGCCGGACTGTTGCACGACATCGGCAAACTGCGGGTATCGGAAGACATCATTGACAAACCCGGCAGTCTGACTCAGGATGAACGGGCCACCATGCACCGCCATAGCTACGATACCTTCCGCATTCTGCAGCGCGTTTTTGACGATTCAAAGATACCGATATGGGCCGGATTCCATCATGAGACCTTGATCGGCGATGGTTATCCGTTTAAAAACGGCAATAAAGAACTGGATCTGGAATGCCGCATCATTGCCGTTGCCGATATTTTTCAGGCGCTAGCGCAAGAACGGCCTTATCGCCACACCATGAGTCTTGAGTATATTGTCAACAATTTACAGTCGCGCGTTGCCAGCGGCCATCTCGATGCCAAAGTGGTTGCTAAATTGACCGAAAATGCCGAACTCTATTACCGGTTAGCCATGGCTTGATCCTGGGTTCCAAGCTCAAAACCCACTAGTTAACTAAACCAACGGAAAATTTTAGGGGTGGCTAAACGTTTTCAACTTAATCAATAGTTATGAGGGCACGATGATGAATATACTGATTACTGGCGGCACCGGTTTTATTGGCAGTGCCTTGGTTAAAAGCCTGATCGACCTAGGTCATGCTGTTACGGTGTTGAGCCGCAGTCCGGATAAGGTTGCCAAAATATACGGTTCGCGCATTCATGCACTGGGTAGTCTCACGCAGCTTAAAGCGGAAGACCGCTATCAGGTCATCATCAATCTTGCCGGTGCGTCGATAGTTGACGCCCGCTGGAGCGAGGCACGCAAACAGCTGATCCGGGCCAGTCGTATCGACCTGACTGAACACTTGGTAGCCTGTATCGCCCGCATGGACGTTAAGCCAGAATTATTAATCAGCGGTTCCGCTATCGGCTATTACGGCGACCAAGGCGACACGGTGTTAACCGAACAATCGACGCCTTATGAAGATTTCTCGCAACAACTTTGCGCCGATTGGGAAGCTGCGGCAAAACAGGCTGAATCATTCGGTGTCAGAGTCTGCCTAATCCGAACCGGCTTGGTTATTGGCAATGGCAGCGGTTTTCTGCAACGGATGTTACCGACATTTCGCTTGGGTTTGGGTGGGCGTTTGGGTGACGGGCGGCAGTGGATGTCCTGGATTCATCGTCAGGACTGGATCAACATCGCGCTGACCATGATGGCCGATGCAACCATGCGCGGCGCTTATAATGCGACCGCGCCGAACCCGGTGACCAATGCCGAATTTACCCGAATTCTGGCGCAATGCCTGAAACGCCCTGCCCTGCTGCCGGTTCCGGCCTGCGCGTTAAAAATAATGCTTGGCGAAATGTCGCAGCTGGTGTTGAGCAGTCAGCGCGTGGTACCGGAACGGCTATTGATGCAGGGGTTTACGTTTCAATATGACGATCTTGCTGCTGCGTTAAATGAGGCGTTATCGCATCAATAGCAATCCGACTGTGAGCCCTGTGTTGGGTTAACGCTATCTATACAAGTTATCTCTTGTTCTCACGCAAGAGCGTCACTGCTATTAAGTTAAGACATCGACAGGATTGTGGCGGCGACTTCAGACGCCACAATTCAGGAAAACTTACGTAGGTAATTTTAGGTAGTAGCGGCTTGTTTAAACCGGGCTTTGCTTAGTTGGCTCTCACGGGCATGATCAATAATCGGTGCGGGATAACGGCAAGCACTGTGTTGCTTGTCCCATTGATGAATGGTTTTAGGCAAAAAATCTTGCAGTTCCGGCAGCCAGCGATAAATATACCGGCAGTCCCGATCAAATTTAAGTTGCTGTAGCCATGGATTGAAAATCCTGAAATACGGTTGCGCATCGCAACCGGTCGAGGCAGCCCACTGCCAGTTGCCGTTATTGACGCAAGGATCATAATCGATCAGATGCTGGGCAAAATAACGTTCGCCCCAGCGCCAGTCGATATGCAGATCTTTGACCAGAAATGAGGCGGTGATCATGCGCACCCGGTTATGCATGTAACCGGTGGCGTTGAGTTCACGCATCCCGGCATCGACGATCGGAAAGCCGGTTTTGCCGGCGCACCAGGCTTGAAAATAATCGGGATTGTTATCCCAGTGCAGATCGGCAAATTTTTCCAGAAACGCCCGTCCAAAAACCTGCGGAAAGTGATAAGCGATATGGGTAAAAAAATCGCGCCAGTAAAGCTGCCTTATCAACGGATGTTCACTGCCGAGTTGTTCGGTAATCGCATAATAAACTTCCCGAACCGAACAAGTGCCGAACTTTACATGCGCGGAAAGTTTGCTGGTCGCATCCAGCGCGGGAAAGTCGCGGGTATTTTGGTAATCGGCGCAGTCGCCGAGCTGATCCAGTATCGCCAATGCCTGATTGCGACCACCCTTGATTGCGGGTTCCGTAACGGATACATCAAGCTGATCAAGGCTAAATTCAGCAGCTGCCGCCAAAAAATTATGTCTAACCAATGTTTCCGGCAACGCAACCGGAAACTGCTTCGCATTATTATAAAACGCCGTGAACACTTTATACGGCGTTTTATCCATTTTTACCGCCTGCTCCGACTCATTAAGCAGGCTATCGGGAAACGCAAGCAGTGCAATGCCCAACTGCTTGCACGCAGCTGCCAGCTCATCATCACGCTGCCGACTGAACGGCGTGTAATCGCGATTGATAAACACCGCTTGTATCTGCTGCTGTTCGGCAAGCTGCTTTACGACCTGTTCCGGCAGTGCCTGATAAAGTGCCAGTTTGTCGCCTGCCGACTGCAACTGCTGCTGAAGATCTTGAATAGACTGCAACATAAACTGCAAGCCCGGCTGGCTCTGATAAGGATGCGGCTCAATCTGCCGGGGATCGAAAATAAAGCAGGGAATGACCTGCGCTGAAAGCCGCAAGGCTTCAAGCAGCCCGGTATTATCTTCAAGACGCAGGTCGCGACGGAAGATGAATAATGAAGTCGAATAAGCGATCATCGAAGCCTTTTTTAAAAATGGCAGAAAAAATATTAAGCTGAGGATTGTTAATCCTTAGCCTTTCTACTCAATAACCTGCGCCTGTTGCAGTTGCGAACGGAGCATTTCCACCCGTTTGCGATTCACCCCGAAATCGCCGTGACCGGTACGCGATGCGGAACGGATATGAATTAACCTGGCTTCCGTATCCAGTATCGCGTCTATATCATCGACAAAGCGAAACACCAGACTGGTTGCCTGGGCATGAAGCGTGTCGCCGGTTTCGTTGGTGATTACCGTTCGGCTTTGATTAAGCAGCGCTTTTTTCAAGGCTGTCCACGTATCTTCAACATTGCCGGTAATTTTAAACGGCGCAATAAAATGATCGGCATCTGTGGCCTGACTGGAAACGCAGTTGGGACTGCTTGGACAAGACGGTAATTGTTTTTCTGCTGCCTGAGTTGCTGTGCTTAGTGTCATAACGATAATATAAACAATAGTTCTAAATCTCATCAGTATAGCCCCTCGAAAAAATCTGCCGTAATAAGAGCATCGCATCAATCACAGGCAAATGCCAGCAGAGTCGATACAAAAACTATCTACAGCGCCAAGTTTTAGTGCTAAAGTGAAAAATTCTACCTTTAAAAACAGCAAACTTCATGAAAAAAATTCCTATCGGTATCAGCGGTTGTTTATTGGGTCAAAATGTCCGTTATGATGGAGGACACAAACGGGATTCTTATATCACCGGTACCTTGAGTGAATATTTTGATTTTCAAGCTTTTTGCCCGGAAGTGGAAATCGGCCTGGGTACGCCGCGCCCAACCATTCACCTGGTAAAAATAGATAATGCCGTACGCTGTGTCGGCATTAAAGACCCTGAAATCGATGTAACAGACCGGTTACGCAGTCATGCTGAATTCCAAAAAGATTTACACGCCGACTTATGCGGTTATATTTTAAAAAAGGGTTCGCCCAGTTGCGGCATGGAACGGGTCAAGGTTTATGTCGGCGTTCAAGCGCATAAAGATGGCGTAGGCATTTACGCCCAGGAAATGATGCGCAATAATCCGCTGTTGCCGGTAGAGGAAGAAGGCCGACTTGGCGATCCCGGACTGCGCGAGAACTTCATCCAGCGCGTTTATGTACTCCACCGCTGGAAAACCCTGCAGGAAGAAGGCATGACCGTAAACAGCCTGACGCATTTTCATGCCCGCCATAAGCTGATCATCATGAGTCATGACGATTATCGCGACCTGGGACAACGGGTAGCTGGTGCCACCAAAGCCAATCTTGCGCAAACTGCGGAGCAATACATTTTACAGCTGATGACGACCCTTAAAAAGGTCGCCAGCCGCAAAAATCATGTCAATGTCTTGCAGCACATTCAGGGCTATTTAAAAAGGGACTTAAGCGCCGACGATAAAGCCGAACTCTGCGAAGTGGTTGAAAATTACCGCAATGGCTATGTTCCGCTGATCGTGCCGTTAACCCTGCTGAAACACCATTTCCGCAAAAGCCCCGATCCGTATATAGAACAATCCTATTACCTATCGCCTTATCCGCAAGAACTGCAACTCATCAATCAATTGTAATTATGGCAAAAGTTTTAATCGTCGGCTGCGGCGCGATTGGCTCGGAACTTGGTCGGGTGCTATCGGCACAAGGTCATGATGTCACCGGGCTAAAACGCAAGCCACCGTTATCCGCGCCAGGCCTAATCAACTATGTCGCGGCCGATATAAGTTCAGCTGCGGATCTGAGCGATTTAGACACTGGTTTTACTCAGGCGTTTTTTATCGTTTCACCTGACGGCCGCAATGAACAAAGCTATCGCGCTGTTTATCAAACCGGCTTGGACAACCTGCTGACCAAGCTGCCAAAAACACAATGGCTGATGGTCTCATCGACCAGCGTCTACGGTCAAACCCAAGGCGAATGGGTGGATGAAAATTGCATCGCAAAGCCGCAAAACATCACCAGCCGCTTGATCAGACAGGCCGAACAAACGTTAATGGCTTTTAACCCGGCTAATATCGCGGTGCGTTTTTCCGGGATTTACGGACCGGGGCGAGAGCATCTGTTAAGACAGGCCATGGAAACACCGGCCATCCAGAAAAACCCGCCTTATTTCACCAACCGGATACATCAGCAAGATTGCGTTAAGGTTTTATGTTTTTTGCTGGAACAGCGTTTAGCGGGAAAAGCCCTGGCTCAATGCTATCTAGCCAGCGATGATAATCCTGCGCCGACCTGGGAGGTGATGACTTGGCTGGCAGATCAACTGCATTGCCCGCCACCGACTGCTAAAGCGGCCGCGGCCGATGCCGATGCCGATGCCGCAATGAATAAGCGCTGCAGCAACACCAGGTTAAAGGCCTTGGGTTATGAATTCCACTATCCAAGCTATAAAGACGGTTATTTGGAATTAATTATGCATTACCATGAGCTGCGTCACTGCCGCCAAAAATAGTTATGCCTGAATACTGTGGGCGCGAATTTATTCGCGCCCACAATAAAGAAAATACTAATTATACTTCGGATAATCGGTATAACCCCTTTCATCGCCGCCATAAAAAGTCGCCTGATCGGCCGTATTCAGCGGCAGGTTTTTTGCAAACCGTTCAGGCAAATCGGGATTGGCGATAAACAACTGACCAAACGCCACCATATCCGCATGATTCTGTTCAATAGCGCTATTGCCGCTCTCCAGGTCATAACCGTTATTAGCCATGTAGAAACCGGCAAAACAGTTTCTTAACGCCTGATAATCCATCTGCCTTTCGCCGGTTAGCATGTCGCCTTCCAGCACATGCAGATAAGCCAACGGATAGTCGGATAAACGTTTGGCGACTGCGTTAAAGGTTTGCTGCGGCTGACTGTCTTTAATATCGTTAAAGCTGTTTTCCGGCGACACCCGCACCCCGACGCGATGTGCGCCCCAGATAGCGATAGTTTTTTCAACGACTTCAAGCAACAGGCACATCCGCTTGGCAATATCGCCGCCGTAAGCGTCTTCCCGCCTATTGGTGCCGTCGCGTAAAAACTGATCCAGCAGATAACCGTTGGCGGCATGAATTTCCACGCCATCGAAACCGGCCGCTTTGGCATTTTCTGCAGCACTTGCATACTCGGCAACAATGCCCGGCAGCTCATCGAGAGTCAGCGCATGCGGCGTTTCAAAATCCTGTAAACCCTGATGGGTCATAGCCTGACCAGCGGCTTTCAACGCGGACGGCGCAACCGGCAAACGATTATCCGGTTGCAGCGATGAATGGGAGATTCTGCCGGTATGCCAAAGCTGAATAAACATGCGGCCGCCTTCGTTATGAACGGCATCGGTGACCCGTTTCCATCCGTCAATCTGCGCTTTTGAATGAATACCCGGCGTTCCCGGATAACCAATGCCGGTCGCCGATATTTGACTGCCTTCGCTAATAATCAAACCGGCTCCGGCGCGTTGCCGGTAATATTCTACATTCATGTCCTGAGGCACATTGCCTTCACCCGCCCGGTTGCGCGTCAACGGCGCCATGATGATCCGGTTGGCTAAGGCCAAATCTCCCAACAATACCGGCGAAAACAGATTGTTTTTTATCGATGTCATAATAGTTTCTCTGATTAGAATAGATACAGGGTGAAAAGATTAGGGCTTAAGCAATACAGGGTAACAAGAGTGCAGACTTCGCCTGCAGCAGGCGAAAGCCTGCACTCCAGTAGACTGTACTAAGTTAAGCGCTCCGCGAACCCCATCAAACCTGCCCGGCAGGTTTATTGGTCGTCGCCTTAATGACTGTTTTATCGGTTTTCCCCTTCACTTCATCACCCGGCTCAGAGGGCTTGCTCACTTGCAAGTCATCGTCTTCTGCAGGCGGCCTGGGATTTTTACCGGCCATTAAATCCTCAATCTGCAGGCGATCTATGGTTTCCCATTTCATCAGCGCATCGGCCATTTTGTGCAGGATGTCGACATTGTCCTGCAGAATGGTTTCAGCGCGTTGATAGTTATGGTCTATCACCGAACGTATTTCTTCATCGATCAGCTGCGCAACATTACTGGATACCGAACTGCCTTGCGTACCCGGATGCCCCAAAAATGCCTGGCCGCCCTCCTCGCCGTAGACCAAAGGTCCCAATTTTTCGGAAAAACCCCAGCGCGTCACCATGTTGCGGGCCAATTCTGTAGCCCGTTCAATATCATTCGAGGCGCCGGTAGTGACCCGATCGCCGCCGTAAATCATCAGCTCAGCAATCCTGCCGCCGAACAAGCTGGCGATCTGGCTTTCGAGTTTGCGCTTGCTGGCGCTGTATTGATCCCGCTCAGGCAGGAACATGGTGATACCCAAAGCCCTGCCTCTGGGCATGATGCTGACTTTATAAACCGCATCGTGATCCGGCGATTTTTGCCCGACGATACAATGGCCGGCCTCATGGTAAGCGGTTAACAGTTTATCCTCTTCGGTCATTACCATGGTATGCCGTTCTGCACCCATCAGGATTTTATCCTTGGCTTTTTCAAGGTCGCTCATGGTGACTTCATGCTTATTAGAACGGGCAGCAAACAACGCGGCTTCATTGACAACATTGGCCAGATCGGCACCTGAAAAACCGGGCGTACCCCGGGCAAGGTATTTCAATTCGACATCGGCCGCTGCCGGGACTTTTTTGATATGCACGTTCAAAATTTGCTCGCGGCCGCGTACATCGGGCAAACCAACATTCACCTGACGATCGAAACGGCCCGGTCTGAGCAAGGCTTTATCCAGCACGTCGGCGCGGTTGGTGGCGGCAATCACGATAACGCCTTCGTTACCGTTGAAACCGTCCATTTCCACCAGCAACTGATTCAGGGTTTGCTCGCGTTCGTCATTGCCGCCGCCCATGCCGGGGCCGCCGCGCTGGCGGCCGACCGCATCAATCTCGTCGATAAAGATAATGCAGGGCGCATGTTCTTTGGCCTGGGCAAACATATCCCTGACTCTGGACGCGCCGACACCGACAAACATTTCGACAAAATCCGAACCGGAAATGGTAAAAAACTTGACCCCCGCTTCGCCGGCAATGGCTCTGGCAATCAGGGTTTTACCGGTTCCTGGCGGACCGACCATCAAGATGCCGCGCGGAATTTGTCCACCCAGTTTTTGAAATTTATGCGGATCGGCTAAAAAGTCAACCAGCTCGGCCACATCTTCTTTGGCTTCTTCGCAACCGGCAACATCGCTAAAAGTGGCGGTCATTTTGTCTTCTTCAAGCAGTTTGGCTTTGCTCTTGCCAAAGCCACCGCCGCCCATGCCGCCTTGCGTTCTGCGCATGTAAATGACCAGCACCAGAATCATTAACAGCATCGGAAACCAGGAGATAAAAATCTTCATCAGCAAGGTCTCCTGTTCCGGCGGAACTGTCCTTATCTGCACACCGGCAGTCAGAAGATCGTCGATTAAATGCCCATCACCGGGATTAAAGGTCTGATAATTCTGGCCGTCTGACGTCCGAACGCTAATTTGCTGACCGCTGACTTCCACGCGCTCAACCTGCCCGTTTTTTACCTTACTGATAAATTCCGAATAGGCCAGAGAGCCCTGTGTTGGCGGCGTGGATTGCAAACGATTATAGATTAAATAGACTCCGGCAATAACAATGCCGAAAATTAAAATATTAAATAAATGTTTTTTCATGTGTATCTCTCCTGGCCACAACTGCCATGGATAGTGGGACTGTCGCAATCGGTAGTGAACCGCTGTGACCGCTTAATAACGAGCATTAATCATAAAAAACTCATTAGTTGCTCACCATAATTGAGTTTCATTTTTTTGAGTGCCCTCACTTGAATCTGCCTAACCCGCTCTCGGCTTAAATGAAGTTCTGCGCCAATTTCCTGTAAAGTCATTTCCTTATCGGTGTTGATCCCGAAATGACAGCAAATAATCGTTAACTCCCGCAGATCAAGGATATTAATCGCCTTGCTAATCCAGGCCTTAAGATCGGATTGCTCTATTTTTTTAAACGGCTGATCAAAAATATGCTGCTCTAAAAAAGCTATCGGCGCCAATGAATCGTCATCGTCATCCAGGTTTTCCAGCGATACTGCCGTTTGCGAGATGGCTAAAATAGCATTTATTTGGTCATCGGGTATTTTTGAGTGTTCGCTTAATGCTTTAAGGCCAGGCTCCTTGCCCGTTTTTAAAAACAACCGGGTTTTAGCGCGCAATACTTTATGTATATTAGCCACCTGCTCACAAGGCACCCGCACAACTCTTTCGCAGCGAGACAGTGCGCGGGATATAGCTTGTCTGATCCAATAAGCCGCATAAGTTGAAAACTGAAACCCCAAACGGTAATCGAATTTATCGATAGCCCGTAATAAACCAATTTGACCTTCCTGCACCAAATCATCAAAGTCTAAAAACCCGCACCGATACCGGTTGGCTATAAATAATACCAGGCCAGCGTTTGCCTCGGCTAATGCCTGCCTGGAACTTAACCAAAGATGTTCGGCAAAAATCATCTCTATCACATATTGTTGCATATCGGCACCGGACAAAAATAAAAATTGTTCATCAAATTGACTGGCGTGCATGGCGCTGATTATATCAGGCAGTTTTAACTTGTCGCGCGGACTTGATGCTTGCAGTCGTTTGCAAACCAAATCGGAATAGTTTTTGGCTGATTGCGCGCAATCCTCTCGCGTCTTGAATACATAAACAATCAGTTCGGTCAGCACCAGCAGATCTTCAATCGAAAAAGGAAATGCTTGCAATGCTTCGGTTAATGGCTGTTTTTCATCGGCAGCAATCTTGTGCTGCAAACCCCGCTCTGAAAACGACAGGCTGGCCAGCAAGTAATGACGCTTGATTTTTGCCACGCTAATCGTCGGCACTTCGGCAGTCTGCTCAAGCCTGGGCGCATTGGCTTTATATCGATATAGCAGCCATAACGCAGTGACAGGAAATTGTGACAGCGTATGAATCAAACTCGATTTCCCGGACTCTAAATTGCTCGCCATTTGTAAATGGCAATGTCCAGCGCTATCTTTCACTTTATTAGCAATCATTTTTCCCGGCTTTAATAAACGCTTATTTAAATACATCATAGCCCCCAAACCTTGCGCATACTGTTTTTAACAGCTTATTGACGAAACTCTCCTGCAGTGGAAAACAATACAATGAAAGGAATTGCTTAAATTCATATAATAATACTCATTTTATTGGATAAAAATCCTTTCGACAGCAGGGTTTATCGGGGACAGTTGAGATGACTGCGGGAGCAACGCCTTCAGCGCGATGATATAACACTAGGAACCTGTTCTGGCTTAAGGAAGAAAGCAATTTTTATAATTCTATATTGAAAATTAAGCATTTGTACAATATTGATAGCTTATCGATCAATAGGATTTGCTTATATAAACACCGATCTCTTTTCTATTTCAATGCACAGTAAGCAGCAACCAGCAACAATATGAAGCTCTCAATGAGAGAATATTTATCTATGCCCTCCGTGGCAAGCAATAAGAAAACATTCCGTTGGGATGAAGCCAACGATTGGGAGAAGGCATGCATCCGGCCAACTACAGACATCCTGAATTTAACATGACCTCTATACCTTTATTTCTTACCGGCCCGCATCCTTGCAGCTATTTAGAAAATGCCACGGCACAATCCGCGTTTGTTGATCCATCATTCAGGCTGGATACCGCCCTTTATTCGCTGCTGATTGCTCACGGTTTCAGGCGTAGCGGCGATGATGTTTATCGCCCCCAGTGCGCGCAATGCTCGCAATGCGTTGCGGTGCGCTTACCCGTTACGCAATTTAAGCCCAACCGCAGCCAAAAGCATTGCTTGCAAAAAAACCGGCAAACCACCGCCGTCATTAAGCCCGCCGTTTTCGAACAAGCCCATTACGCTCTTTATCTGCGCTACCAAAATCAGCGCCATGCCGAAGGCGACATGGCAAACACCAGTCCCGATGACTACATTAAATTTTTAGGCAGTTCATGGTGTAACACCCAATTTATCGAATTTTTTTGTAACGATGAACTTGCCGCCGTTGCGATTGTCGATTGCCTCGATAACGCCCTCTCTGCCGTTTACACCTTCTTTGACCACCGGTTTTCCAGCTACAGCCTCGGCGTTTATGCGGTGCTGTGGCAAATACAGCATGCTCAAAAACTGAATCTTGACTACCTGTATCTGGGCTTTTGGATTGCCAACTGCCGAAAAATGAACTACAAAGACCAATACCAACCGCTGCAAGCTTTTATTGACCAAGAATGGAATTTCTTAAACAACTGACAATTCCTATTAAAAAAGGACGGACTCAATGGCTAAATTAAAAAACGAACCTCAGCTGCTAAAAAAAGCAATTGAAGTGGGCGAAAATTATGCGAAAAATCGCGGCTACGCCAATTTTTCCTCAACCGATTCATCAAAAAACAAGACCGAATGTCTTTATCGCCTGCTGGTCAATGATCAACTTATTCAGCCGCTGGCGCTTGACCAGGAAAACGCAGTGAATATGAAACACAAACTCGCCTTATGGATAGCCCGGCAATTGCCGAGAGATCATCCTCTTTTAATGTAGGAACGGCCGAAGCCACGCCTATCCATGCAAACCCTAACTCAAGGTAAATCCGATGAATAACAAAACCCAACTTCGCTGGGGTATTTTAGGTGCGGCACGCATCAATGAACGGCTGATGCCTGCCATCGTCGAAGCATCCAATGCCGAACTGGTTGCTATAGCCAGTCGTCGCCCCGGTGCCGCCGCACAAACGCGGGCGCAGTATGCACCGCAACAGCCACAGGTGCGCAGTTACGACGATCTGCAAATGCTGCTTGACGATCCTGAAGTCGACGCAATATACCTACCGATGGCCAACCACGAACATGCCGAATGGGTGCAGCGCGCCATCGAACACCGCAAACACGTATTATGCGAAAAGCCTATGGCGCTCACCGTAGCCGATATAGAAGCCATTAAGGCCGCCGCACAGCGGCAGAAAGTCACCGTCATGGAAGGCTTTATGTACCGCTTCCACCCGCAACATGATCGTGTTCAACAACTGATTCAGTCGGGCTTGATCGGCGAAGTCAGATCGGTACGCGCCAGCTTTTCTTTCATGATGAAACCGGCCAGACTTTATCGGCTGGCTGAAAGTGTCGAAAACGGTGGCGGCGCGATGTGGGACATCGGTTGTTATGCGATCCATTCGGCGCGGATGTTTTTTAACGAAGCGCCGATCTCGGTAACCGCCATCGCCAAATATGTCGATAGCGGTGCTGATGTAGCGACCAGCGGCATTATCGATTTTGGCGACGGTAAATACGCGCATTTCGATTTCAGCTTTGAACGCGCCAGACGCTGTGAATATGAAGTTATCGGCACCAAAGGCGGGATTAAATGTCACAACGTCTGGTCTATGCCCGGCGATGTGCCGGTGGTGTCATGGTGGACCGAAGACGGCCAACAAGTCGAAGAACAACTGCCTGCAGCCAATCATTTCCGCCTGGAAATCGAACATTTCAGCGCTTGCGTATTAAATAATACCGTCCCGAAGCTGTCGCTGGTCGATGCCCGGGCTAACTGCCAAATCATTGTTGCCGCCCTGCAATCTGCTGCCACTGGGCAACGGATCAATCTGGGTTAAACCACGGATATCTGGAGTACAGGTTCTGTTTGTGAAAACAGGCAAAGCCTGTCCTGGTGAATTATCCCATCTTACGTATCCGGCCTACAGCCGATCAAATCCCAAAGTGCCCGGATACCGGCATGGCCGGTAACTTTCAAACCTTACATATTATGTAGACCGGTAAAATTCGACAAAAAAAACCGTGTTGCCATTACCGTGAAAAGACTTTTTAGTGGATACTAGAGGATTGTCCGAGAATAAAAACCCTACTCGGCAACTGCTCCTGCGTTGCTCTACCTCCTGCATTTATGCGGAAAAACCATTTCGGTCAGACATTTTTGCTCATTTTCGTTACATCCGCCAACTATTGGCATCAAATGATCCGAAAATCTGACTCAAAATAGCTTTCCCGCGCTACGGTTTCTATTCTCGGCCAACTCCCGGCTTATTCACATATGCGTCAGTTAAAAAAATGACCGGCAATATGGAGCCGCTATAATTTTTTACGGAGAACAGATAAATGGTTACGAGTTTTTTATTTTTTATGGTTCTATTTGTAGCCATTGGCGCCGGCTCTTTATTGAAAAGTCAAGGCACCAAAAAGGACTATTATTTAGCCAGCGGGTCAATCTCTCCGGCACTGGTCGGACTGTCGGCAGTGGCTACCAATAACAGCGGTTATATGTTTATCGGCGTTATCGGCTATACCTATGCCACGGGGCTTGCATCAATATGGTTGATGATAGGCTGGATTACCGGCGACTTTATCGCCTCTATGTTTGTGCATTCACGCCTGCGGACCGCGACAAAAGTTACCGGCGAAGTCAGCTATGCCGGGGTATTAAGCCGCTGGTATCAGGATAGCGATCAATATATCGTACTGCAACGCATGATCGCTCTCATTTCACTGGTGTTTTTACTCGCCTATGCCAGCGCCCAACTGGTTGCCGGCAGCAAAGCGCTTCATGTGCTGTTTGGCTGGCCTTCTTGGGCTGGCGTGGTTCTCGGTACGCTAATGGTGATCATTTATTGTTTTGCCGGCGGTATCCGCGCATCCATCTGGACGGATGCGGCGCAATCGGTGGTGATGATGTTCTCCATGGGCCTTTTGTTGGTCGTTGCCGTATTTTCTTTTGGCGGCATCTCTGGTGCGATTGATCAAATGGATACGGTTGAAGGTTTTCTTGACTGGTTTCCTAAAGACCTTGTCTTGCCGGGATTGGGAGGCGGTCTTTTATTTGCCGCCAGCTGGCTGTTTGCCGGACTGTCCGTTATAGGCCAACCTCACATTATGGTTCGATTTATGACCTTAAATGATCCCGATAAAATGTTACAAGCCAGAATCTGGTATTACATTTCCTACCTTATTTTTTACAGCATGGCCATTGGCGTAGGCTTGCTGTCGCGAATCTGCCTTGACGATACCGGCAGCTTCGATGCTGAATTAGCGCTGCCGACCATGGCCGAACAATTGTTATCACCGGTATTTGTAGGCTTGATGCTGGCCGGTATTTTTGCAGCGACCATGTCTACAGCGGATTCGTTGATATTAAGCTGTTCAGCGGCATTAACGCATGACTTGCTGCCTCATAAGATTGAGCATACCTTAATACTCAAAATGGGAACCGTGTTAATTGCCATGTGCGCCCTGACCTGGGCGCTGGTTAACGGTCAAAGCGTGTTCAGCCTGGTGATAATGGCGTGGTCCGGTTTAGCCAGTGCTTTTGCTCCCTTGGTGATTATGTTATGTCTCGGCGAAAGACCGGGGCAAAAAATCAGTGTGCTGGCAGTTTGTACCGGGTTAGCTGTAGCCCTTCTCTGGCGCTATTACGGGTGGCATAGCGCAGTGTACGAAGGAATGGCCGGTATTATTGCAGGATTACTGGTGTTTTATATACCTGCACTTTTTAGAATAGCCGTATTCAAAATCATTAAACAGGAAGGCTAAACCCAATAGCCGCTAACCTACTCAGCCACGCAGATTTTTAAGTTTCCAGCCTTTTAAAATATTTTGCCACAGGTAACACCATGAGTGATAAAACAATGCATCGCCTTTCCAGCTATGCGCAATTAAAAAAATTACGCACCGTGTTGGCAATCGCACAAGGGATTAAATTGTTATCCATACTGAAAAAGGAGGTCGAAGAAACCGTTTCGCATGATCAAGCTAAACGCGTTACTTATATGACGGAATTGTTTTCCCGTATTCACCGCGAAATGTTTCACGACTGGAAAGAACAGGTTACTGTTAGTCACCGGCCGGGAGTGATGACCGATCCGGCCAAACGCAAAATCTTTCGCGAAGCTATCGAATGCCTGGTATTGAATGATGACAATAATATCAACAGCGCCATTTTCGATAATAACGGTTTTGTGATACACACCGACAATATCGCCGAACGCTTGGCGCAGTTTTATCAGCAAATGCGCTGTGTTCGTGCATTTTCCTACGGTAATCGTTTAACCCTGGATTTTTTCATGACCGCATTGGGCAATTTGCCCGCTTTTAAAAGCGTGTATGAGCAAGGCATCGATTTTAGGCGTCTGGCATCGGCTGACAGCATCGCCCTGCATGACACTCAAAGCCCGCATGATACCGTTGCCCTGGCGTTCCAGCACGCGCTTGATCCCACCCGCACCCAAAGCTTAAACAATATAGCCAACGATTACGGCCAATGGCCGGAAAACAAAAGATTTATTTTCGGCATTCCGTTTTTATCGCAAAAAACCGCCGACGGCATTGAATGCCTAGTTTCGGTTAATGGCGGCTTGGTGCCGTTTGCCAGCATTCAAAAAGAACTGTTTCTTGCCGGCAAGCATTTGGCGGACTATCCCCACAGTGAGGCCGATAATATCATCGGCTATTTACCTAACACCGAAGCTTTGCGTGCGCCGGACAAGCACGATATTGACGGGATCAATATCAAGGCAGACGGCGCGGCGCCGTTATTTTGTCTGGATATTAACCTGTTGACCGGCTTGCGCTCACCGGCACACACCGAGTTAATGGAATTATTGCGCCGCTGTATCGGTAATCACGCCAGTATTTTTGATCTAATGAGCCAACACGCGTTAAAAGACCAAATGATACTGGCCGCCGATGGTGATCAACGCTTGGCGCGGGCAGTGGAAATTGCTTATGAGCGCTTGAATATCATCGTCGAAAAATTGGAACAAGCGAAACAAGCCATTTTTGCCGGTAAAACCCCCGACCCTCGACCCAAATTATTCATGTCGATGGGCGGTGCCGGATCAGGAAAAACCGCTGTCGAAGAAATCGCCGCAGCACAATGCGGCGATAACTTTGTAATTACCTCATTGGATGAATTTCGCAAGATCAGCGACTTATATCAGGTACTAACCGCCGCCAGCCATCACAGCGACGATTATGTTTATGTCGAACCGTTCGCTAATCGCTTGCGCAGCTTGGTCGCCGAACATGCCAAAGCTCACGGCTTCAACATTCTTTATGACGGTACCGGCATTCCCTATAATCCGCGCTATGCCGCCATCGTCGAGCAATTCAAAGCCGCAGGCTTTCAAACGCAAGTGACTGCAGTCGATGCCTTTTTGGTTAAACCCGAAGGACGTGAAGACGAGTTGCCGCGTTCCGCCGTGGTCAGCAGCGTCAAACAACGCTTTGAACAAACCGGACGGGCGCTGCCGTGGGTAGTCACCGTCGATAAACACATACGTGCGCCCGATTCTTTTCTTATCGCATTACAACACACGGCTTTAGAAAAAATATCGCTATTTGCCAATGACGACGAACGCGACAAGCATTATTTAGTCGCCGAAAGTTTTGATTTAAGCGATGAAGATATTCGCGCCCTGCAACGCAATCAATTAGCCAATAGCTTGAGCAACCATTTTAAAACCATTATCAACCAGCATTGCCAGTCCACCTTAAAGCAACTGGCCGATGATGATAGCGATAACATCGAACAATGGCTAAACCGTAATCCCGCGTTTAAAGAGAGTAATGTCGGCTATCAAATTTATCCCGCTCAAAATCATTATCGGGGCTTATTGATTTATAACGTACGCCGCATGGCAGACTTTATTGAAAAACGCCAACTTAATCCTAACGCATCCGGCGAAAAAGGCTTATTGCATAAGTCGGGGAATATTGCCTTTCACGTTGACCCGCATGCCAAAGAGGCCTGGATTACCCGCCTGCAGGATGCTCCTATGCCTGTTGAGGCTGAGGAAATCATAAGCACATGAATTATCTGATATTTCTATTAGGCATTGCGGGCGTTACATTAAAAGTAACACCTAAATGTTTTAATCCGGCCTTGGCTCTGACAGTCATATCGCTAATAAAATGAAACTGCTGGTAGGGTTCGATAGGATAAGCCCGGATCCGATAATGAGTGCCCCAGGGTTGTATAGTGGACCCCATTGTCCAGACAAATAATGCCTTAATTTAAGATAGAGCCCTGTTCACACTCCAGCTGAATGGCGCTGTATAATGGCAAAAAGTGACAAAGTGACAAAACAAACATAACCTTTTTTCAAAATAAAAATTTAGGTTATTGTTCGTGATTCTCCGGTTTTTTCCGTTGGTGCCCGGTTCTGGCCAGCGTGTTATCAATAATTGCTTTTGTCACCATTTGCCAATGGCCGCACGTTTTACCCGATCTTCTTAAACGGTAGCACCTGTGCGCCATTCTTTAAGCCATCCAGATAATCAGCTCAGATTGCATCATTCGGCGGCGTTCTTCAAGATACTGTGCCCGTTTATAAGCTTTTTCATTCGCTAAAATTATACGGTCGTTATGCCGCCCGTCTATCAAGCAATCGTCTGCCCCGAGTGCGGCAGCAGCCAAATTACAAAGTCCGGTCGCACAGAGCAAGGGACACAACGTTATCGATGCCAGAATGAAGATTGTTTAACCAAGACATTCCTTCTTGATTATCGCTATAAGGCCTATGTGC
>JAGXGY010000033.1 GCA_024636505.1 Methylobacter sp.
AGCGACGCAAGGCGTGTTTATAGAGGTCAACGAGTCGTACACTACCCAAGCCTGTTGGTGCTGCGGCTGCATAAGCGCCAGTAGTCCGAAAGGTAGAGCAGGGCTTGGAATAAGAGCATGGACTTGTGCCGAGTGTGGCACGACGCATGATAGAGATATGAATGCGGCAAAGAACATTCTCGCGCTTGGGCATAAGCGTCTAGCAGTAGGAATCCCCGTTCTTTAGGGCGGGGAGGATGTCAACGATAGAATGAGGCATACAAAAAACTGCGAGTCCGAAACCATGACCGATAAGCAAGCAACACTCCCCCGCGCCACCTTTGAAAACAGCATCGCTGTGTTGAGTCTGCTCGGCATCGGCGGCTATCTGATAATGCGCTATGGGCTTGATATAGGACATCAGCTTTATACCTTATCACTGAATATCGAGTTAACTTCGGCAGCTGCCGAACGCTATCATGGGCAATTGGTTTTTCCGGTTGAACTGGTGTCTTTGCCACTGCTTGCGGTGTTGGGGGTGGGCGGCATTCCTCTGGTTTACCAACTCATTATAAAATTGGGGCGGGGCGATTGGGGTGCCGATTTGCTGGCAGGCATATCGATAGTGACGGCGGTGATGCTGAATGAATATCTGGCCGGCAGCTTAGTGGTGCTGATGCTGTCCGGCGGCGTGGTGCTGGAAGCCTATGCAGTGCGCAAAGCCTCTTCGGTGCTTGAGGCGCTGGCCAAGCGGATGCCGTCAGTCGCGCATAGAAAAGAGGGCGATCAACTTGTCGGCATCACTACCGCGCAGGTGAATATCGGCGATACCTTGTTGATATTGCCGCATGAAATCTGCCCGGTTGACGGCACGGTACTGGAAGGATCCAGCACCATGGATGAATCCTATCTGACCGGCGAGCCCTATATGATGTCGAAAGTCTGTGGTTCGCAGGTCATGTCCGGCGCGATCAACGGCGATTCGGCGTTAACCATACGTGCGGACAAATTGGCTGTCGATTCCCGCTATGCCAAGATCATGGAGGTGATGCAGTCGTCCGAACAGTATCGTCCCAATATCAGGCGACTGGGCGACCAATTGGGCGCGTTGTATACGCCGCTGGCGGTGATCATTGCGTTGATTGCCTGGGGAATCAGCGGCGATGTGATCCGGTTTCTGGCCGTACTGGTCATCGCCACGCCGTGCCCGTTGCTGATCGGCATACCGGTCACCATCATCAGTTCGATTTCGCTGGCCGCGCGGCGGGAAATTATCATCAAAAATCCGGCGATACTGGAAACCATCGGCAGTTGTCGTACCGCGATTTTCGATAAGACCGGCACCCTGACTTATGGACGCCCTTCGCTGACGGCATTGATTCCCGGCGAACGCTATAACGAACAGGAGGTATTGATGCTGGTCGCCAGTCTGGAGCGCTATTCCAAGCATCCGCTCTCCCGCGCCATCGTTAGCGCAGCGGAAAAATCGGCATTAACCTTATTAAGCGTAAGCAATATCACCGAGTTGCCGGGTGAGGGGCTTAAAGGCAATGTCGACGGAAAACAGCTTCAAGTTACCAGTCGCAAAAAAATTGTTGAATGCCGTCCTGATATGGCCGATCAACTGCCGTCGGTCACCGGCGGCCTGGAGTGCGTGGTGCTGATTGACGGTATGTACGCGGCCACCCTGCAATTTCGCGATGAGGTGCGTAGCGATAGCTCGTCATTCATCAACCACCTGAAACCCAGTCATTTGTTTGACAAGGTGATGCTGGTGTCCGGCGACCGGGAGTCGGAAGTGCGTTTTTTGGCCGATCAGGTCGGCATTGAACACGTTTATTTCAGCCAGAGCCCGGAGCAGAAACTGGCGTTGGTGCGCGCTGAAACTAAAATCGCAAAAACCGTATTTCTGGGCGATGGCATTAATGATGCTCCGGCGCTGACTGCCGCAACCATCGGCATCGCCTTTGGGCAGAACAGCGACATCACCGGCGAATCGGCGGATGCGGTGATCATGGACAGTTCGCTGTTAAAAGTCGATGAGCTGTTTCATATCGGCGAACGGATGCGTAGAATTGCGCTGCAAAGCGCGGTAGGCGGCATGGCATTGAGTCTGATAGGCATGGCGTTTGCGGGACTGGGTTATTTGACCCCGGTAGCCGGAGCCATAACCCAGGAAATCATCGATGTGCTTGCGGTATTGAACGCCTTGCGGGCGGCCATTCCTCCCAAAACGCTGTCTGATTTTTAAAAAAAGGAAAGCCAATGTCACCTCATCATCCCGAAATACATAGGACTCACCGCATCGGCTGGCTGCGCGCAGCGGTGCTGGGCGCAAATGACGGCATCGTGTCCACGGCCAGCTTGATCGTAGGTATTGCCGCCTCCGATGCGACGCACAACGAGATAGTCCTGGCCGGTGTTGCCGGCCTGGTTGCCGGAGCGATGTCGATGGCGGCAGGTGAATATGTATCGGTCAGCTCCCAAGCCGATACCGAACAGGCCGATTTAAAGCGTGAGCGTAAAGAGCTGGATGAAGATGGACATCATGAACAAAAAGAACTGGCAGCCATCTATGTGTCGCGCGGACTCGATCCGCTACTGGCCGAACAGGTTGCCGAGCAGTTAATGAATCATGACGCCTTGGGCGCACATGCCCGCGATGAATTGGGTATTTCTGCAACAGGCACGGCAAGACCCATTCAGGCGGCGCTGACCTCGGCCGCCACGTTTGCCGTTGGCGCCGCGTTGCCTTTATTGATCGTCCTGGTTGCGACGGATGCCGATTTAATCGTGCCGGTGTCATCAGCATCATTACTTTTCTTAACGCTGCTGGGCGTTTTGGCGGCTTATGCCGGAGGCTCAGGTGTTATTAAAGGTGCTGTTCGTGTCGTTTTCTGGGGCGCATTGGCTATGGGACTGACTGCCGCCGTCGGCGCTTTTTTCGGCACTGTCGTGTAAGGGCTATGAACTGGCAGGTTTACATGATTCTTTGCACCGATGACACGCTGTATACCGGCATCACCGTTGATGTTGAACGGCGATTTAGTCAACATGCGAATAAACAAGGCGCTAAATATTTTCGCGGCAGGCAACCCAAACAGCTGGTTTATGTCGAGACCGGACATGACCGGAGCACGGCGAGCAAACGGGAAATCGTTATAAAAAAACTGCCCAGGCTTGAAAAGTGGCGGTTGCTGGGTTCTGAGACAAATAAAGCGGGTGATTTTCCGCTATGAAAGTCACCAAAACCACAGGCTAGCCTTAACAAACCATGTATTGTTTTCTTTAATATACAAGGATGAGGTACGAAGCGCATCAATCGCAAAAGATGGCTTCACGTTGTTCAGCTGTAATAGGTTTTAATCCTGAGTTAAGTCCAGCTCATGCAGCTGCATATTAATCATTTTAAGTGCGGCCAAAACACCGGCAAAAACCTGATTGGAGTGCACCGCGCGGGTTTTGCGCAGTTCGCCGTCGCAATTCCAGGTGATTACGCACTCGGTTAAAGCGCTGGTATGGCCGCCTCTTGGAATCCGCACTTCATAATCGCTCAGCGCAGGCAAGGTGTAGTTATGCTGCTGTAACACCTTGTTAATGGCATCGACAAACGCATCGAAACCGCCGTTTCCGAACCCCGAGGCAAGATGTGTGGTACCGATCACCTTGACCCGCAGGCTGGCGGTCGATTCCAGATCGAGACCGCTGGTGATCGAACAGTTAAGCAATTTGATATGCTGGTAATTTTTGCTTTCCAGTACGTCGGCAATAATAAAGGGCAGGTCGTCGGTGGTGATGGTTTCTTTTGAATCGCCCAGGCTGACAATCCGCGCCAGCACTTTTTTCTGGTTTTCTTCTGACAGATCCAGTTCCAGCATTTCCAGATTTTTTTTCAGCGACGCTTTGCCGCTCATTTTGCCCAAGGCGTAGCTTCGGGTGCGGGAAAACCGTTCCGGGCCTAATTTAGTTTTATACAGCCCGCCTTTTTGGTCGCCATCGGCATGGATACCGGCGGTCTGGGTAAATACATCGGCGCCGACTATTGGCGCATTGGCGGCAACACGCTTGCCGGAAAAATTTTCCACCATCGCGCTGATGCGGACGATATGGCTTTCGTCGATAGACAGCTGCATGTTCATTTTGTCGCGCAACACCACCGCCACTTCGGCCATTGAGGCGTTACCGGCGCGTTCGCCCAGGCAATTAACCGTGCAGTGGACGGCATTAACCCCGGCGCGGACTGCCGCCATCACATTGGCGGTGGCCAGGCCGTAATCGTTGTGCGGATGAAAATCGAATTGCAGTTCTGGGTAGCGTTGGCACATATCGCTAAAGCTGGCGAACACCTCATCCGGCGACAATACGCCCAGCGTATCGGGCAGCATGAAATGGCCGATACCGGCATCTTTTAAAGTGTCCATCAAGCCGTAAACGTAATCCGGATCGTCGTGATAACCGTTCGACCAGTCTTCCAGATAGACGTTGACTTTCAGCTTTTTTCCCAGCGCATAGTTGACGGTTTGCAACACATCTTTGGTATGTTGAGCCAGCGTTTTGCCCAGCTGCACACGGCAATGTTTTTCGCTGCCTTTGATCAGCAGATTAATCACTTCGCCGCCGGTTTCCAGAATCCAGTCGACACTGCGGCTATGATCGACAAAGCCTAAAACTTCAACGCGCCCGGCAAAGCCTTCCTGTTTCGCCCATGCATTAATGCTGGCGACCGCTTCTTTTTCGCCCAGAGAAACCCGTGCGGAAGCGACCTCAATGCGGTCAACGCGCAGATATTGCAGCAGGGCCTTGGCAATGCTGACTTTTTCTACCGGCGTGAACGAAACGCCTTGGGTCTGTTCGCCATCGCGCAAGGTGGTGTCCATCAGCTGGATGTGTCTGGTATTGGTGGGCATGATTGTGGTCTGTATGCTTAAAGTGATCGGGTTAAATAGGGTAGGGTTTACGTGATATATCAGGATAGCCGATTATTCTACAGCTAGAACAGATTTGATTCAGGGCTACAAGTCATCGGATGTTAATCCTGTTTTTTTGGCTATGCGTTGCAACATGCGACTACCAATTTCTTCACCTTGATGAAAGGCAAAACAAAATCATCATAACCTTCTCGCTGTAATACCTTATAGGAATCTGTTTATCTTTGGCGAATTTAACCTACAATTTTAGCGAAGTTCATTTGGGCGCCGAGTTAGACTAGCCGATGTTTTTATTACTTCCAGCAACCTTGTTCACCGTTTCATTATTAGGGAAAGCCTCAGCAATATCGGGTTCAAGTAGCACTACATTAGTTTCTGTTGCAATTTGGTTCGCATACTTGCCGCGCACTATTTGACCGAAATTAGACCGCTTATATTCTGGCCGAAGTTCGTCGGTTATTTCTGATTTAACCTTCTTCATAAATCTGCCTCTCTGCAATTTGTAGGTTGGGTTAGGCGATAGCCGTAACCCAACATGGATACGACGAGGTTGTCGGGTTACGCTGCGCTAACCCGACCTACGGAGCTGAAATGTCGCTACAAGATGAACAACCTAATTTTATGCAAATTTCGCCGTGGATGCGTTCAAACGCGGCGGGTTTGAGAGTGCCTAACACGACAACAACCCCCTCACGATTCAAAGAAAATAGCTTCGTCCCTCGCACCCAGCTTATTTTCGGCAACCGACCTTGCGTCATATCGTCGTCTTGTAGCGCAACCGCATCATCATGACCTGCCTGAGAAGTGATGGCCGCCGCGAGGAAATCACCAAAAATATCGGGGGACGTCAGCAGTAAAACAGGGCGGCGTTTTTGCTGGGTCAGATCGGAAAATGGGAAGGGGATTTGGACAATATCAGAGTGTTTCAACATCGTTCCAAACCTCATCCTCCGGATTATTCCAAACGTGATTCATCACCGTTTCTTGTGCCCGTGTCAGGTCGGATAATTCGGCACGGTCGGTATTTTTAAGGCGCAGATATTCAATAAAATGCAATACTTCCAACGCCAAAGAGTCGGGTAACGGTTTGGCGCTTTCATAAATTTGTTCAGCGATTGACATGAATAGACTCCTTTATCCTCTAAGATGCGGCGGGGTTGTCGGGTTACGCTGCGCTAACCCGACCTACGGGGCTTGGTAACGCATACCCTCAAGCTCTGCTTGATGTTCACCGGCAAGCAGAGCTTGGGAGCGAGGCAGAATTAATACTTGCCTGTGTAAATTCCAGCTTTTATATCGCCAGCTACGCGCTCAGCCATTTGTTTCTCGAAAGGCTTTTGTGAATTTGTCGCATACTCTTTAAATTCTTTTCGAGTTATTTCTTTCCTCAATAGTTGCTGCTTAAATTCTTCTTCGGCCCTTATCATTTTAGCCGCAATATCAGGAAAAATTGCGTTAGCCACCAGCTCGTTACGTTTTTCGGTAAGGCATTTAATGTAACCATCATCATCTTTCGGGCGACATATGTTAATTATGTCTTCATTAATTGAATTCGCTTTTTTAGTAAATTTAGCCCTTGCTAGGATATATCTATCTTTTATGTTTTGTTGTTCGGTAAGCTCTTGAGATGCTTGAGATTGTTGGCTGTAGCCTTTTGATGACATACAGGTAGTCATTATTTCATTTTTGCGTAGCCCCTCCTCAATGCCAGCGCCAACGCCAGTTCCCCACATATCAACATGACCATGTTTAACTGTGTCATATTGACATTCAGCAAAATCTTTTTGCGCTTGGTCATTGCTTACATTTGGGTTCACCCACATTGTCTTTGCGCAACCAGTTATAAAAACGGTTGTCGCTATTAATGCAATTATTCCTTTTCTTTTGCTCATATTCATACTCTAAATAAAGTTTTTATTCGAATTGAACGTTGCGGTTCAAATAGATTGTTGTACTTGGTAGATTTTCCGGTTTCCGGTAATTTTGTGAGCAGCCGGAAACATTGATTCACACATTTGAACCTGTTTATTTCAGCCTACAGGCATAAAAATTTAATAGCCCGGTAGGGAGGCACATCGCGCCCCATTTAGGCGCCCAATCGTATTGGATATTTTGATTCTCAAAATGGATTGTTTAGCGGAATGTTTTAAAAACAACCCGATCATTTTGGTATTTTTAAATGGGGCGCGATGCGCCGCCTACCGGAATCAATCGCGAGCTACTAAAATTTCTAGTTCAGCCACAAACTGCTCAGGAATTTCACGGACGCCAAGACTGAAGTTTTGTTGGGAGTCGAGGAACGTCTTAAACCATAGCTCACAATTTAGTGGGATAGGAGGAGTAAATCGCTGTCCGGTTTCCCCGGTTGCTATATTTGGCTCCCCAATAATGATTTGATTGACATGGAAAACATATTCGAGTTGATATTGCTTTGGGCTTTTCGTACCGTTACCACTGATAAGCCAAACTCGGTTGTAATTTAGATGCTGAATGCTCTTCCTCGCAAAAATTTGAAATTTGTCTCCAACCCAAGTGGAAATTGAGCCCTGTTTGGCTACGTTGTGGTATTGAACGTAATTTCTCATAATTTTTCTCTATAACTTAGGTGAGTTGGATACTGCGATTAAAGCCTAATTAATATTAGCCATTCCCAATAAACGCAAAACATTACGTCAAAGGTTTATCTAAAAATTCGTGAAAATTAAAATCATGGTTATTTCATCCAGTCATGCGGGGTACGCTGCGCATACCCCAAATACCGAAAGGTACACACAGCGTATCTACAAGTTTAAGCCCAAAGCCAAGGAAAGTTTTGCTTATGCTGTTGTTCGTACTCGGTAATCTTATCGACATGCTTTAAGGTCAAACCAATATCATCCAGACCGCTTAATAAATTGCCTTTGCGGAATGGGTCGATTTCAAAATGAAAGCCATTGCCGCCGGGCGTGGTGACTTGCTGGTTTTCCAGGTCAACGACAAAGCGCACGCCTTCGTTGGCGGCAATTTCGGCCATCAATTTGTCCAGCTGAGCTTTATCGACTTTGATCGCCAGGATGCCGTTTTTAAAACAGTTGTTGTAGAAAATATCGGCATAGCTAGTCGAAATAATAGTGTTAAAACCATAATCGGCAATCGCCCAGGGCGCGTGTTCGCGTGATGAGCCGCAACCGAAGTTGTCGCCAGCCAC
Organism: Methylobacter sp.; assembly: GCA_024636505.1. GTDB lineage: Bacteria > Pseudomonadota > Gammaproteobacteria > Methylococcales > Methylomonadaceae > Methylobacter_A. The sequence goes on from JAGXGY010000033.1 coordinate 8,095, forward strand.
CAGGATTTTAGCGCCTTTGAACGCAGGTTTATTCAGTTCGAATTCCGGATTATCGCTGCCGTCATCGTTAAAACGCCAGTCGTGAAACAGGTGCTGACCAAAACCGCTGCGTTCCACTTTTTTCAGGAATTGCTTGGGGATAATCTGGTCGGTATCGACATTGCTGCGGTTCATTAAGGCGGCAATGCTTTCGTGTTTTTTGTACGGTTCCATAATTCTTTCCGGTCTTATAGTTTACGAATATCGACAAAATGGCCTGCCGCCGCTGCGGCCGCTGCCATGGCGGGCGAAACCAGATGCGTGCGTCCGCCTTTGCCCTGACGGCCTTCAAAATTGCGGTTTGAGGTCGAGGCGCTGCGTTGGCCTTTGGTTAGTTCGTCGCCATTCATCGCCAGACACATGGAGCATCCGGGGTCGCGCCATTCCCAACCGGCTTCGATAAAGATTTTGTCCAGCCCTTCTTGTTCAGCTTGTTTTTTGACGTGATAAGAGCCGGGCACGGCAATCGCGGTAACGCCTGGGGCAACTTGAGTGCCTTTGGCGACGTCGGCGGCAATGCGAAAATCTTCGATGCGGCCGTTGGTGCATGAGCCGATAAAGACAAGGTCAACAGGAATGTCGGTGATTTTGGTGTTCGCTGTTAAGCCCATGTAGGCTAAGGCGCTTTCACAGGCTTTGCGTTTGATTTCATCGCTAAAGCTGTCCGGTGCAGGCACCACGCCATCGACGCCAACCACTTGTTCCGGCGATGTGCCCCAAGATACTTGCGGTGCAATGTCGGCGGCGTCCAGTGTGACGGTGGCATCAAATTCCGCGCCTTCATCGCTAGGTAGACTTTTCCAATAAGCCAATGCCTGATCCCAGTATTGACCGGAGGGCGCAAATTCGCGGCCTTTGAGATACTCATAGGTTTTTTCGTCGGGAGCAACCAAGCCGGCTCTGGCACCGGCTTCAATCGCCATGTTGCACAGCGTCATGCGGCCTTCCATCGACAAGTCCCGAATCGCCGAACCGGTGTATTCGATGACGTAGCCGGTGCCGCCTGCGGTGCCGATTTTGCCGGTAATCGCCAAGGCAATGTCTTTGGCTGAGGCGTATTTAGATAACGAGCCATTAACCACGACCTGCATGGTTTTGGATTTTTTCTGCGGCAAGGTTTGCGTCGCCATCACATGCTCGACTTCGGAGGTGCCGATGCCAAAAGCCAACGCGCCGAATGCGCCATGCGTCGCGGTATGGCTGTCGCCGCACACCACCACCATGCCGGGATGGACGAAACCGTGCTCAGGCACCACCACATGAATGACGCCGTTGTTCGGGTCGGTCATGTCATAGAGCTTCAGTCCGTTTACACGGCAGTTTTCAGCCATGGTTTCGATCTGCTTTTTGGCGATAGGATCGGCAATCGGCAAATCGCGGTTTTTGGTCGGTACACAGTGATCCATGGTAGCAAGAATGCTGTGCGGATTGCGCACCTTGCGGCCGGATAAACGCAGGCCTTCAAAGGCTTGCGGGCTGGTGACTTCATGCATCAAATGCCGGTCAACATAAAGCAAGGGTGCTTGTCCTGCCGCGTCAACGACAAGGTGGCTGTCCCAGATTTTTTCGTACATGGTCTTTTTCATAGCATATTCCAAAGCTTGCATATCGGCTCTATGGCGAGCGTATGACGAGTTACAGAGTCAATCAAAAGCATAGCCAAGCTATGCGTAGCCGCATATTATCCTCTAAAAGAGACAGTATTTGCAATTTGACAGAAATGCTCTGGTGTCAGGGGGGCAGCATTGGCTTGGCAGTGTTGCCAATTTCTGGATGTTTTTGAATAGACTATAGCAACTGACGGGTAAATCGATCTTAAGCTGTCTAGACGGTGAAGTTATTTAAATATAAGGTGTCATTACAATGGGTGTGAATGCTAAATACAGCGTAACATATTGAATAAGTTATGTTGTTTTCATGTTATTGCTGTTGGTGGCGAATGCTTTTTTTTGCAATCGTAGGCGCGGCTAAAGCTGCGTTTACGGGATAGCGTTAAAATGTTAACGCAAACAGGCCTCTAACCGCCGTTTATATCTTTTATAGGCGTGTTGCGATAAAAGATACAATCTGGTTTTTCGTTTAATCTTACGTCGCCCTGAATATCCGCTTATCAGCTCAACAGTTTTACGATTTCGACGCTCTTGATTTCGACGCTCCCGCGCAAGATCAAGATCAATTAATTTTTTATATAAGAGCCATGCTTGTGCTGCTAATTCTCCTGATGTCATGATTTTAAGCCTCATTGCAAATGGTTGCTTTCCATCATTACACTTTAAAGTAAATGGCTAATCATCGGTATATCGCTAAATACCTAGGGGTTGGGTGTTATCGGCTTGTTAGGGTGCTTAGACCGGGAACTATGTGGGTCTTTAACCGCCCTCTTAGCTCTGGCTTTGGTGAGCTGGTGCTATGTAATATCGTGTTGGTTTTTATCCGGCATAAGTCAAGGTATCTATTTATAGAGGCCGATTTTAGGCAAAAAAAACGCCCCGTAATGGGGCGTTTTTTATTCAGAAAAATAACCATCCTCACTCATAGCCGGATGGGTTTGTTTTTCTTACAAACTGTAGTACATATCGTATTCAACAGGATGCGTACTCATACGAATACGGGTAACTTCTTCCATTTTCAGTGCGATGTAGCCATCAATTGCGTCATCAGTGAAAACACCGCCGCGTGTCAAGAATTCACGGTCATTGTCCAGAGCGTCTAATGCTTGGTCGAATGAGTGGCAAACTTGCGGGATGTTTTTGGCTTCTTCGGCAGGCAAGTCGTACAAATCTTTATCCATCGCGTCGCCAGGATGAATTTTGTTTTGAATGCCGTCCAAACCGGCCATCATCATGGCAGAAAATGCCAGATAAGGGTTTGCAGTGGAGTCAGGGAAGCGAACTTCAATGCGGCGTCCTTTCGGGTTAATAACGTAAGGAATACGGATGGAGGCTGAACGGTTACGTGCAGAGTAAGCCAGCATAACCGGAGCCTCAAAGCCAGGAACTAGACGTTTGTAGCTGTTGGTTGAGGCGTTGGTAAACGCGTTCAATGCTTTAGCGTGCTTGATAATGCCGCCGATGTAAAACAGTGCGGTTTCAGACAGGCCGCCGTACAAATCGCCAGTGAACAGGTTGACGCCGTCTTTAGCTAAAGACTGGTGAACATGCATACCGCTGCCGTTGTCGCCCACTAAAGGTTTAGGCATGAACGTTGCTGTTTTGCCGTAGGCGTGCGCTATGTTGGCGACCACGTATTTCAGTTCCAGAACTTCGTCGGCTTTTTTAACCAAGGTGTTGAATCTGACGCCGATTTCGCACTGACCTGCGGTTGCCACTTCGTGATGGTGAACTTCGGTCATTTGACCCATGTCTTCCAGCGTCAAGCACATTGCGGAGCGCATGTCCTGAAATGAATCGACCGGAGGCACAGGGAAATAGCCGCCTTTGATGCCTGGACGGTGACCGGTGTTGCCGTCCGGATAGACTTTTTCTGAGTTCCAGCCCGCTTCTTCGGAATCGACTTTGTAGAATGAGCCGCTCATATCGGTGCCCCAACGAACATCGTCAAAAATGAAAAATTCGTTTTCAGGGCCGAAAAAAGCTGTATCGGCAATGCCTGTCGATTGTAAATAGGCTTCCGCACGTTTGGCGATAGAGCGTGGGTCGCGTTGGTAACCCTGCATGTTGTTTGGCTCAATAATGTCGCAACGCAGGATTAGGGTGTTGTCATCAAAAAATGGATCCATAACCGCTGTAGAAGGATCAGGCATTAAAATCATGTCTGATTCGTTAATGCCTTTCCAGCCTGCAACTGAAGAACCGTCGAACATGTTGCCTTCTTCAAAGGTGTCTTCGTCAATCGAATGAGCAGGGAAGGTAACATGTTGCTCTTTACCGCGGGTATCGCAAAAACGAAAATCGACGAATTTTACGTCGTTTTCTTGGATCAATTTAAGTACTTTTGCTGCAGACATTGATGTTGTCTCCTAAAAATGGGTTATGTGGAATCAGTGTTTTATGCCAAACGGCGTAACAATACCATTTTTTTTGCCGGATTAGCTAATAAAAAAGCGCTCTGAATAGCCGCATACGAGAGGCTTGGAATTTGGCGCGTATCCTTACGCGCCAAGTTATTGTTCAGGCAAAAAACTCTTTAGAAGCGAACAATGGCGTCTGTTGAAATCAGCAGCTGGTCGTTGCTTAAGCCATCGTTATAGGCGTCGTTTTCGGTTGCATGGTCATATCTGACTTCAGGTCTTAAGGTTAACCAAGATACCGGTGAGTAATTTAAGCCGACTGTTGCCGCTAGATAATGGTTTTGACCGCCCGGCATGGTGTTGCCATTGCCGATTGCGCCGACTCGTGCGCCGTCTTCGTCACGGAACCATTCAAGGCGAACGCCTGCTCCCAGTTTGTCATTGACGTCATAAGTCAGATACTGGTTGATGCCGTACCATTTGGCCGAGTCGGCACTAGTCGATTTTTCTTCTACGCCTAAGTCATGTTGCAGCGTGTAGTGCAGGGTGTCGGTAATGTCATGATTTAACACGATGCTGTACATGGTTCGGTTGTGTTTATCGAGTTTTTCGACATCTCCGGTGATTACCGAAAATGCTAAAGAGCTTTTTTCGTTGTCGGTTGTAAAGGTAGCTCCGCCAAGGAAGTTAGCCGGTTCCTGGAAGAAAGAATCCCAGCCTGATACGACACCGCCGGTCAGGCTGATATTTTTGTTAACCGGGTATGACGATATTATCCCGGTGTGGGTGAACGGTTCGCCATATTGCATGGTATAGGCGTGCGAAAAGAAGAAGTTGTCGGGGGCGGTAACCACTTCATTGCCGATGATGGTGTAAAAATGACCGATTTTGGTGGTGATGCCGTTACCTATCGGTGCGAATACGGTGGCATAAACTTGTGGAAAGGCCAGTTTATAAAAGCGGGAGCTGCTATCCAAAATCAGTTTATCATCGAAGTTGGCCTGGGTGGTGAAGCGGGCATCGGTACCATAGAGAATGTCGGCGCGGAAACCCAAATCCCATTTCTTACCTTCGGTATCGACAGCTCTTTCGATATAGCCATTCAATTGTTGCATGCCGAACTCGTTGGCGCGATCGCCGAATGTTACCGGTCCGTTGAAGCGGTCTTCAGGTGAATCGATATTGCCGGAAACCCCCGATGAAACCCAGCCGCCCACATTGATACCCAAGTCTTTCAAGGGCGCTGTTTCATTAATGTTAAACCCGGTCAGGCTTTCTACTGCACCTTTGTCATCGGCTTGCGCCAGTGGGGAGCAAAGAACAGCACTGCACAAGGTGAGCTGTAAAACTGTATTCTTTCTTAAATGAGATTTCATAAGTAGGCCCTTTTATTAATGGTTATAAAAAATTATTTGGGAACTGCGTTTACAGTGGAGCGAAACGAATTCTTCATTGACTTTTAAATAAAGCTGAGTAGTAAGTTGAAAAATAGAGTAGCGCACTGTTGTTTATAAGGCAAACCGTTGCATTATTAAGACAGTCTAATATTTTAAAAGCAATTTTAGGGCCATAACTGGCGACCGTAGATAAAATCGATGCATTGGGTTATGCAGGGAGCTAATAGTCTGCATATTCAAGGCATTTTTTGACCCAAAACTGCGCAAAATAAAGAAAAACGATCGGTTATGGTGCGTTTTTTAACGGTCTTCTGTGCCTTTTGAGTTGAAAAAATAATAAGAAATCTATTTTCACGCGTGATTTGTTTTTGATGCGGGTATCAGAAGGTTATTTTCAGTAAAAACAAAGCGCTGTTTTGGTGCATAAAAAGGAAATGGCGGTCTAATATAGTGCGAGTTAATTTCAGGTTACTTGATCTATCTAAAGCGGATCACAGGATTTTATGTCGATTTTAGCTTGGCATGTTATGTGCTTTGTTAAAACTGAATATAACTTTAAAGCAAGAGGTCTTAGTATGAAACTGATAACTGCTATTGTTAAACCCTTCAAGCTGGATGATGTCCGCGAGGCACTTTCAGATATAGGGGTTTCTGGTGTAACCGTAACTGAAGTAAAGGGCTTTGGTCGCCAAAAAGGGCATACCGAGCTTTATCGTGGTGCTGAGTATGTCGTCGATTTTTTGCCTAAGGCCAAAATTGAAGTGGCGGTGTCTGATGCAATGTCGGATCAGGCCGTAGAGGCCATTACCAAAGCGGCTAATACCGGCAAAATAGGCGACGGTAAAATTTTCGTAACCGATTTAGAGCAAGTTGTCAGGATTCGTACCGGGGAAACCGGCGAAGAAGCCCTTTAAACAAACGCATAATGATGAGGATAGACTAGTGGATAAAATAATAGAATTGAGCTACGCATTAGACACTTTTTATTTATTAATGAGTGGAGCTTTTGTGATGTGGATGGCGGCCGGTTTCGCCATGTTGGAAGCGGGACTGGTGAGAGCCAAAAATACCACGGAAATTCTTACCAAGAATGTTGCTTTATATGCAATTGCTTGCATTATGTACATGTTGTGCGGTTACAACATGATGTATCCAGCCGAGGCGGTCAACAGTATCTGGCCGGGAATCAATTTCCTGCTGAGCGGTACCGATAATGTTGCGGCTGATGTTATTTCCGTCAATAGCGATGCCGATCCCGATAATAATTCGGTTTATTCGAAAATGGCTGATTTTTTCTTTCAGGTCGTTTTTGTGGCAACAGCCATGTCCATCGTTTCCGGTGCCGTTGCCGAGCGGATGAAGCTTTGGTCTTTCCTGGTGTTTGCAGTGGTTATGACCGGATTTATTTATCCGATTCAAGGTTTCTGGAAGTGGGGCGGCGGTTTTCTGGATGTGCTGGGTTTTTACGACTTTGCCGGTTCCGGCGTGGTGCATTTATGTGGAGCCAGTGCAGCGTTGGCGGGTGTTATTCTGTTAGGGGCGCGCAAAGGAAAATACGGCGAAAACGGATCAATCCATCCGATTCCGGGTTGCAATATGCCGATAGCAACTTTAGGAACATTGATCTTATGGATGGGATGGTTTGGTTTTAACGGCGGCTCGGAACTTATTATTTCAAATATCTCTGAGGCCAATACAGTCGCTAAAGTATTTGTTAATACCAATGCCGCTGCTGCCGGCGGCGTCGTGGCCGCGTTGTTAACAGCGCATAGTTTGTTTGGAAAAGCGGATTTATCTATGACATTGAACGGTGCTTTAGCGGGCTTAGTGGCTATTACCGCTGATCCGGCAAGTCCGGGCCCTCTGCTGGCAACCGTCATTGGCGTTATAGCCGGTATACTGGTGGTTTTTGCTATTGTCGGCATGGATAAAATTAGAATAGATGATCCGGTCGGTGCAATTTCTGTACACGGTGTTACCGGTATCTGGGGCTTATTAGCCGTGTGTTTTTCAAATGCTGAAGCGACATTCATGCGTCAATTAATTGGTATCGTCACGATTTTCGGCTTTGTATTTATTACCAGCTTGTTAACTTGGTATGCGATCAAGTTGCTCATGGGTATTCGCGTTACTGAAGAAGAGGAATATAACGGTGTCGATTATTCGGAGTGCGGCATAGAGGCCTATCCGGAATTTACCGACTCAAGTAAAGGTTAACGATAAATCCTTTCGAAAAGAAACGGGCGCAACAGGCGCCCGTTTTGCGTTATTTCGGTTTTTCTAAAAGGTCTATTCATTGTATGTTGCTTGATAATTTACTATGATTGCAGCCGATATGATCAATACTTTTACTAGCTAACCGAGAGAAAACATGAAATTAATAACAGCAATCATTAAACCGTTCAAAATGGATGATGTCAGAGAAGCGTTGTCTGAAATTGGGGTTGCGGGAGTTACTGCAACTGAAGTCAAAGGCTTTGGTCGGCAGAAAGGTCATACCGAGTTGTACCGGGGGGCCGAGTATGTGGTCGATTTTCTGCCTAAAGTTAAACTGGAAATCGCTGTCGCAGATGACGTGGTCGATAAAGCTGTCGAAACCATTGTTAAAGCCGCCAATACCGGGAAAATTGGTGATGGAAAAATATTTGTTTCCAACTTGGAGCAGGTTGTTCGTATTAGAACCGGTGAAACCGGAGAAGAAGCCATTTAGGCGCAAGGAAAAAGAATGTTGTCGAAAATAATAACTAGAAGGCTGTTTTTAGGTCTCATGATGTTTCCCGGTCTGGCTGCGGCGGATCAATTAAACCAGGCTAATACCGCCTGGGTGTTGACCTCGACGGCTCTGGTTTTGTTTATGACCATACCGGGACTGTCGTTATTTTATGCCGGATTGGTTAGAAGTAAAAACGTATTATCGGTATTAATGCAGTGCTTTACGATTACTTGTCTGGTTTCGATACTTTGGCTGGCCGGTGTTTACAGTTTTATTTTCACCAACGGCGGAGACCTGCAAAAGTTGATCGGCGGTGGGTCCAAAGTATTTTTACCTGACATCGGCGTTGAATCGTTAATAGGGGATATTCCGGAAACCGTTTATTTCATGTTTCAGATGACCTTTGCGATTATCACTCCGGCATTGATTGTCGGCGGTTTTGCCGAACGGATGAAATTTTCGGCGATGATCTGGTTTAGCGGCTTATGGTTGATCCTGGTTTATATGCCGATCTGTCACTGGATGTGGGGCGGCGGATGGCTGGCCGATTTGGGTGCGATGGATTTTGCCGGCGGCATTGTCATTCATGTCAATGCCGGTGTTGCCGCTCTGGTGTCCGCGCTGGTGCTGGGAAAAAGAAAAGGTTTCCCAACCACGGCGATGCCGCCGCATAACATGACTATGGTGGTGACCGGCGCAGGTATGTTGTGGGTTGGCTGGTTCGGCTTTAATGCCGGTAGCGCGTTGACCGCAGACGGGCATGCCGGTATGGCGATGCTGGTTACCCATATCGGCGCGGCATCTGGGGCTTTAAGCTGGATGTTTATCGAATGGAAACACTTTAGCAAGCCCAGCGTGTTGGGTATTGTGACCGGTATGGTTGCCGGCTTGGGTACCATCACTCCTGCATCCGGTTTTGTCGGTCCGGCGGGTGCTTTGGTGATTGGCGTTACCGCCGGTATCGTGTGTTTTTATGCGACCCAGTATGTAAAACGCACCCTGAAAATCGATGATTCCCTGGACGTATTTTCCGTTCATGGCGTAGGCGGGGTGACCGGCTCATTACTGACCGGTGTTTTTGCCGCCGGCAGCTTGGGCGGACTCGGTTTAGCTGAGGGCGTTTCCATCATGAATCAGGTCGGCGTTCAGGCCTTGGCGATTGTGGTGACGGCGGCTTGGAGTGCATTATTCAGTTACCTGATTTTGAAAGCGTTAGACAAATTAATCGGCTTGCGGGTGACGTCCGATGAAGAAGTTCAGGGTCTGGATAACGTTCTGCATGAAGAGACCGGTTATCTCGATTTATAGCTTGGCTCGATAATCTCATTCGGCCACAAAAGGCGGCCCTCAGGTTACTGAGGAGCCGCCTTTTGTGTTTATAATGACAGTCATTAAAGCAGATTAGGTCACTGGGTTCATGCAAATTCGACATATGGCATCAAAAGTCAAAATAGCTATTTTCATCGCAGCCGGTCTTATAGGTATCTATGCCGTGTTGGGCTTTTATGGCTTGCCGATGCTGCTTGAGTCGAAACTACCGATATTCATTCAGCAAAAAACCGGTAGGCAAGCCTCGATTGCAACGGTTCAGTTCGATCCCTTTTCGCTACAATTAACTCTGCATGGATTTGAACTTCACGAACCGAACGGTCGGCTGTTTGTCGGTTTTGATGATTTTCTTGTCAAGATCAATGCGTGGCAATCCCTCAAGCAGCAGGCTTTGGTGATTGATGAAGTGTTACTGAGCAAGCCGGATGTTCGTATCGCCAAAGATAAAAATGGCGCGTTCAATTTTAAAGACCTGCTCAAGGATAACAACGAAAATCAACAGCAGAGCACTACGATTTTTCCGGTAAACATCGTCAAGCTGTCGATAGTCGAAGGGAAGCTGGACTGGGAAGATGCGCAGCTTAAAAGCCCCATAAAGGAGACTATTGATCCGATCAATCTCGTTATTGAAAACTTTAACACTCAGACGGATAAACCGGCCGGCTTAGGCTTGTCTCTGGCGATAAAGTCAGGCGGCAAGCTGGATTGGCAAGGTTCAGTCAGTCTTAGTCCACTGTCTTCATCCGGGCATATCGAAGTGGATAACATGCAGCTGTCGAGAATTCAGGCGCTGGCCGCTTTGCAAGATGTTGTGCCGTTGGATTTACAAGGTTATGAACTGTTCGAGGCCGATTACAAGGCCGATTATATCAAGGGTAAATTTAACCTTAATTTCAAGCAGGGCAAGTTTGAATTGCGCGATGTGCAGATTTCAGACAATGCGCCGCAACAGACGCGGCTTGGCATTTCCCGGATTGCCGTATCCGGCATTGATTTTAACCTTGAAAAACAGATACTGGCGATCGAATCGGTTTTAGCCAAAAATACCGATTTTAAAGCACGGTTAAAGACCGATGCTGATGCTCAGGTTTCAGTGAATGCGCAGCCACAAACCCTGTTTAACATTCCCCGGATTGCCCTATCCGGCATTGATTTTAACCTTGAAAAACAGGCGTTGGCGATCGAATCGGTTTTAGCCAAGGATGCCGATTTTAAGGCATGGCTGAATGCTGATGGCGTGATTAATTATCAAACTTTATTGCCCGTCAGTGATAAAGCGACCGAAACTACCGCCATTGAGTCCGAACAAACGCCGTGGGATATTAAAATCAATCGTATTGCCTTGAATAATTTCGGGCTTACTTTTGAAGATCAGACCTTAAAAAAGCCGGTCACCCTGACCGCCAAGCCTATCGATTTTAAGTTGGAAAATTTCAGTAATAAAGTCGGTGCCAGTCTGCCTTTTCAACTCAGCACCGGGTTTAATCAAAATGGTTTGATAAAGCTCGACGGCAACACCGTTATCGAACCTTTATCGGCGCAAATAGCCGTTGCTGTCAACGGTATTGAACTGGATAAATTCCAGGCTTATATCGATAAATATGCGCGACTGGATGTCATCGACGGCACCTTGGCTATTGACGGGAGGGCCTTGATCGCCACATCAGCAGAGGATCAAGTGGCAGTTAAGTTTAGCGGTAATAGCCAAATTGCCCGATTATTAACTCGCGATCAGATGAAAAGCCGGGATTTTGTCAAATGGGAGAATTTAGCGCTTAACGGCATTGATGTTGATTTTCCGGCAAATCAATACAGCGCTGAAACACTGATACTGAATAAGCCTTATGTCAGAGTCACTATAAAAAAAGACAAGAGCGTCAATTTTGGCGACATTATGATTGCCGATAAAGGCAAGCGGGAAGTCGCTAAAAATGCAGAGACGAAAACGCAGAAACCTGAATTCAAACTGGGTAACATCCAAATCATTGACGGCTCATCCGATTTTGCCGATCTTTCCCTGATCTTACCGTTCGCCGCGCCGATCAAAAGTCTGAACGGCGGTGCCAGCGGCATATCCTCAGAAAAAAAATCCATCATCAAGGTTGATTTAAAAGGTAACACTTATGATTTATCGCCCGTCGATGTTAAGGGCGAAATCAGTCCTTATCTGGGCGATTACAATGTGACTGTCAATTTCATCGGCATGCCGATGCCGTTGATTTCGCCTTATATGGTGCAATTTGCCGGTTATAAAGTTGAAAAAGGCAAAATATCGCTGAGGCTTAATTACAAAGTGGAGAACAAGGTACTCACTGCATCGAATAATATCTTGATAGACCAGTTTGAACTGGGCGAGAAAGTTGAAAATCCCAATGCGGTATCATTGCCGCTGGAACTGGCGGTGGCCTTGATGAAGGATTCCGATGGCAAGATAAAAATTGACGTACCCATTTCCGGTAGTCTGGAAGACCCCCAGTTCAGCATCAGTCATATTGTTGTTGATGCATTGATCAACTCGATCGGCAAGATGATCGGCTCGCCTTTTCGTGCACTGGCCTCGCTGATAGGCAGTGAAGCGGATTTAAGTACGATCAGTTTTACGGCGGGCGAAGCGACATTAAATAAGTCTGAAATCAGCAAACTGGACGATTTGGCCGCCGCATTAAAAGCACGTCCGGTTTTAAAGCTGGAAATTAAAGGCGCGGCTTTTCAGGAGCAGGACTGGCCTGCGGTCAGCGATGATGCCTTGTACGATCAGCTGAAAAGAATCAAAGCCGCAGAGATGAATAAACAGGGCGGCAAAAAAATACGCGCAGAACATGTGGTGATTTCGGATCAGGATTATCGGCGTTTGATGGAGCAGCTGTTTGCTGAAAGGTTTCCGCAGATGGTGGAAAAATCGTTTCTAGGTACGTTGCGCCTGACCGGTAGTCAGATTGATACCAATACACACGAGTTTTATGCGGTCGCCAAGCAGAAACTGTCGGCCATTATTAAGCCCGAACAGCAGCGACTGGACAGCCTGGCCGCAGAAAGGGCGCGAGCGATTGCCCGTTATATGGTGCAACAAGGCGGCATCGCCAGCGAACGGGTATTTATCCTGAATACAGTGATTGATCCGAAAAGGGAAGGTAACGAGATAGTCAGTCTATTGTCTATAAAGGCAGATTAACGGTTCAGTCCTGCTCTCAGGTGTTTGGCTCAAGTTTTTTGCTGTGCAGATGCGGATTTATCCGTACTGTGCGAATGAATTCTGTAATGCGGCGAGATATTTGGCGCAGATATAGGCGGCGATATTTAGTCAAATCGCCCCTGCCGTACTGGAAATTGATGTTAGTGCAGCTGCTGCTTTTATTTATCTACGATACTCAATCCGCGTCGGACGAAAAGGCTATATATTATGTGCGTTGCCGCTATTTTTTTTGCGTAGTTTGGACTTTTTCCATGTACTAGGGCTGCAGTCGACCCATAAGCGACAGTCATTATTTACCTAATTCAAATTACGTCCTTCTCTTAAGCAGACATTGAGTAATCTGAGTTATATAGTTAAAGCCACTTAAATTGACTAGATTAGTCTGGTAATAAAGACTGCAAGGCAAGGCTATATAAAGTAGTTCTTCGGAAAGAATAATTTTATATGGCTCAGGCTATATTATCATCAGATCAAAACGGCAAAATATAACATGAAAGATATTTTTTTAAAGTTAGCAGATCAGGCCGAAGAGGCAGAAAAGGAGCTTTGTGAACTTATGAACAGTATGGATACTGAAGCTCTATTAAGCTCAATGATTGTCCAATTACTATCTGCTCCAGCAGAACAATTGATTGGGGATAGATTTGGTCGCCATCCAGCGCTGCTTGAGATTCTAGCTGTAAATGCTATACCAAGATTTGGTTTAAATATTGGAAAGCAAGTTAATCTGTTTGAATCTAATAAGTGTTATTCACTTGCAGAAAAAGTGCTAATTGGACGCATGCGAAGGGTTCCTGAGAATAGTAATCCCTCAGATAAACTAAACACTTTATCTGATCAGCTTTTAATGCACTCAGAAATTGTGAGAGGATCTGCATATCCAGAACAAACGCGTAAAGAAATTGATGAGATTCAAGGACATTTTGACAGCTGGTTTAAAAGTAAAATTGGCATTACCCCCTCTAAAGCAACTGAGATAATTTTTTTATTGATTACGCATATGGAATCAATAATCAATTCCAATATCCTTGAATTCATTGATAGTGGAAATAAATATAAACATGATTTTGAAGCTTTAAAAAATAAGAAAAAACTAAATGATACTGAGAAAGCCTTTTTAGAAACTTTTTCTGATGCCAAAAGCGCGGGAGTTTTTGGTTACTTTAGTAAACTTAACGAAATAATTCCAAAGCTGTTGCCTATACATATTGAAAATTTGGCAACCAAAGAAACAACATCAAAACGTGAAGCGGATGCTTTAAAAAAATTAATTGGCGTTTCAAAGGAAACGATTAATCAAATTACCGAAATTCAAAGATTTCCTCTTTATATTTTGAATGCAGGTGAAGTCATTTTATCTGAGGTATCAAACTGCTTAGATGTACTTTGGGACAGTTTTGAAGTCATCGCAAAATGCGATGAAAAATTTTATCAAAGATATCAGAAATACAAATCAAAATGGCTTGAAGATCAGGCAAGTATTTTTCTTGAAAGGATATTTCCATCGACATCTATTTATAAATCTTTGGATTACCAAAATCCCGATAAGGATGGAACAGCGGAACTCGATATTGCGATTAAATGGGGTCCATTTGTTATATTGGTAGAAGCAAAGGCAAAACAATTTCGCTTTGAATCCATGCGTGGAGATACCGGTCGCTTAAGAAGCGACTTGAAGAACAATATAGAAGAGGCTTACGCCCAAACTTTGCGAGCTGCAAAATTTATAAATTTATCAGAAAACGCAGTTTTTACAGAGCGAAATACTGGAAGAAAGCTTGAAATAAACAAGGAGTCGATTCACAAAGTTTATCCAATTTCACTTTCATTGCATCACTTGGCAGGAGTAGCAACTCAACTTCAGAAAACATGCGAGCTAGGTCTTTTTAAACAAGGATATTTTCCATTTTCTATTTGTATTGCTGATTTAGATTGCATAACAAAAACCAATATTACCCCAATCATTTTTCTTCATTATATTGAAAGAAGATTAACCTTGCTACATGCTTCTGAAGAGTGGTTAGGTGAAGAGCTAGATTTGTTTCCTGCTTACCTTGATTGCCGACTAGACATAAAAAATATGCCAATAGAGAGTGATCAAACATTTGATACTCTCACATTTAGTGGGTATTCAGAAAAATTCGAACAATTGGCAATGTATGAGAGAGGAGAATTTAAGGATAAACCTAATTTTTCCTTAAAAGTACCGGAGCAAATTCTGGAACTATTGCAACAATTACAAATATGGGATGATGATTGGGCTAAATTCATATCGTTTGCATTACTCGATTTGGAAAATGAGATATTGAATGCGTTGAATCAAGCAATTATTGATATTAAAAGTTCTGAAATTAAGCCTGGAGTTTTTAGAAGGTGTTCTTTTTCAAACAAGGAAACGGTTATATCAGTTGTCGGATCAAGCGAAGCCTCATTATCGGAATTAGTCAATAGAACAATTTATAGAGCACAAATTGAGAAGTATCGAAGGAAAGTTAATAAAAGTATTGGAATAGGGATAGTTTGCAATAAGCGCAAAAATAAATCTGTATTTCATAACATGCAGTATATTGAATATGATTGGGAAGAAAATAACGAATTTAATGAGGTTATTGAAAATGAACCAGTGTTTCTTCCAATAGATAGATCAAAAATACCAGGAAGAAATGAACCGTGTTTTTGTGGTAGTGGGATAAAATTTAAAAAATGCTGCTTAAATAGGATTCATTGAGTTACATGACTTGTGAACGGCTGCTTTCATTTACTGACTGGACGATTGACAACTTTCACTTGTACCAGTTAAAAGTCTCTTATTGGCCCAGGGTGTGTCAAAACGCAAGCCATAGTATAAGCCGTAAAAATATAACTTAAGCAGATGAATTATAAGATAAAATAATGTAATAAGTGGTAAAATAGAGCCCTAATTAAACGTTAAGGACTTCAAATGAAGCGTTTTATA
>JAGXGY010000034.1 GCA_024636505.1 Methylobacter sp.
GGTCGAAAACGTCACATTCTTGTGGATACACTGGGGTTGATTATGGTCGTTGTTGTGACGGCGGCTTCGGTTCAAGAACGTGATGGGGCAAAACTTATTTTCAAAACATTTACCGGAAGCTGCAAGAAAATACGTCGCATTTGGGTTGATGGCGGTTATCGAGGTCCCAAGCTGATGGACTGGGTTGCGCAACGTTTCCACATTGTTTTAGAAACAATTTTACGCTCAGATGATGCCAAGGGTTTTCAATTATTGCCGCGCCGCTGGGTTGTTGAAAGAACTTTCGCTTGGCTTTATCGCTATCGTCGATTAAGCAAAGATTACGAGGTGCTGACCGATTCCAGTACTGCCTTTATTCACATCGCAATGATAAATTTAATGCTCGGGCGACTTTGCGACTGACTTTTAAAACACGCACTCAGTAATTGCTCGGCGAGGCTTGAAGGGCAATAGGGCAATAACGGAAGTGGCGCTGGATAAGGCATGGCGGCTACCTGTGCTGGATCGTTTGCTACTATCGCAGAAAACCCAGGTCAGTGGCAATTATGACAATCGGTATTGTTCACGGACTCAACCCGCCCGACCCAAAGCTGTCATTCAGTGTAGGTTGCATTAGGCGTTAGCCGTAACTCAACAAATAGGCTTCTCAGGATAAGACGGCTTCGATTGTTGGGCTCATTGCATTTAGCCCAATCTGCGGCATCAACGTGTTATTAACGCCAGCTATAAGTCGTCGTTTTTTATTATGCTACAATGTTCGAAATATAAAATATTCACAGCAGAGCAGGATGATCAACGTTTTCGATTTTTTTTCAGGATGCGGTGGAACTAGCAAGGGATTCGAACTTGCTGGTCTTGATATTCAAATGGCAATTGATTCGGATAAAGATGCCGCATTAACTTATCGAAATAATTTTCCAAAAGCGAAATTTTATTGCGAAGATATTCGAGCGTTTCCAACTGCTTCGCTTTCATCTTTCGTATCATCAAGACAAGACCGACCAAGGTTATTTTGCGGTTGCGCCCCATGTCAGCCTTTTTCAAAACAAAAAAAAGGAAAAACCGATCAAGACAACCGAATTTCTTTGCTGCTCGAATTCTTAAAATTTATCCAATTTTTCTTGCCTGAATATGTCTTTGTGGAGAATGTTCCCGGACTACAAAATGTATACGGCAAATGCGGCCCTTTCGATACATTTGTTACAGCACTTGAAAAATCACTATATAAAGTAGAATTCAAGGTAATTTCTTCTCAAGATTATGGTGTGCCACAAAAAAGGAAACGATTGGTATTGATCGCTTCTCGATTGGGATATATTTCTTTCCCGGCTCCTACTCATGGTGATGGTCGGATCAATACTCGATTTACAACTGTTGCGGATAAGATAAAACATTTGCCAGAGATCGAAGCTGGCGAAGTTTGCTCCCAAGACAGCAATCATAGAGCAGCTAAACTATCTGCTATTAATTTGGCAAGAATTAAAGCGACCCCTGAAGGAGGCGATCGTCGTCATTGGCCAGCGCAGTTGCTATTAAAATGCCATAAGGATTATGCCGGTCACTCCGATGTCTATGGCAGAATGAGGTGGAGTACTCCGGCAAGTGGACTCACAACCCGTTGCATTAGTTATTCCAATGGCCGTTTCGGCCATCCCGAGCAGAACAGAGCGATCAGTGTCAGGGAGGCGGCTTGTTTACAAACATTTCCAGAAGATTTTGTATTTCTGGGCAATTTGAACTCTATGGCAAGACAAATCGGTAATGCCGTTCCTGTAGATGTAGCTCGTGTTTTCGGTGAGCATTTTCTCATTCATTATCAAAATTATTGCAAAACAAAGGATTCTAAGGCAGCGTAATATGGACGAATTTAAAAAGAGTCTTGGAAAAATTAGCAAGCTGATAGAAGCCCGTCAGTTCAGACCCTATATAAACTATATTCGGTTCCCTTATTTTAAAAATATTCAGCAAGACACTAAAATTCAATTCGATTTTCCTTTCACCGTTTTAGTTGGTAAAAACGGATGTGGTAAAAGTTCCGTGCTTCATTCCTTATATGGTGCGCCAGAAAACAAAAGTGTCGGAGAATTTTGGTTTTCTACACATCTTGACCCGATCAAAGAAGATAATATAGATAGAAATCGAGTAATTCACGGTTTCTATTCTATCGATGCAAAACGTAACGTTGAGGTTATTAAATCAAGAGTTCAATTTAAAAAACAAGGAGGTACATATGTAAACCCTGATAATTGGGAAACTTCAAGACCTTTGAAAGGCGACAACATGGAAGAAATGCCCCCCATACCAGCAGGTATAAAAAAATTACCTGGAAGAACAACAACTAGATGGAAAGCTATTAAAAAAAATGTCGAATATATGGACTTTAGATCCGAATTGAGTTCATTTGATAAGGTCTTCTATTTTCATGATTTGACTAATTCACATCAAAAAAAGCAAGACTATTTAAGAGATAAGTCAAAACCGCTTAAACACATAATTGATAATAAATTATCCTCTCATTTATATTTTAGAAAACAGAGAATAAAGAAAAATAGAGAATTTACCAAAGATGAATTAAAGGCAATTTCAATAATCTTAGAAAAAGATTATCAAAATGGTAGATATATCGAGCACAGTTTCTTTAAATCAGAAGGCTACTCGGTAATTTTTACAACCGATAAAATTCAATATTCAGAGGCTTTTGCTGGCAGTGGAGAATCCATCATTGCCAGATTGGTGGTTAAGGTACTTAATGCGCCTGAACATTCTCTGATTCTTTTGGACGAACCGGAAGTTTCTCTCCATCCGGCAGCGCAAAAGAAATTACGCGAATTCTTACTTGGAGAAATCATCAAGAAAAAACATCAAGTTATTATAGCGACACATTCGCCTATTTTTGTTGAAGGATTGCCAAAAGAGGCTGTTAAACTTTTCTATTCCCATCCGATTACAGGTAAATTCGAAGTGCAAAACGAAACCTACCCGGCTGAAGCATTTCACCATCTTGGCTCATTACTGCATTCAAAAAAAACGATAATTGTAGAAGATAAACTTGCCCAAAAAATAGTAGAAAAAGCACTTAAATTGATTGGAAAAATTCATCAAGATTATGATGTTGAATATTATCCTGGTGGAGCAACTGCATTAATCGGTAGTTACATTCCTTATCATTCGATTCAAAAAGATAAAAACGTTTGGTTTATCTTGGACGGTGATCAAAAACCTATCAAAGAACATATCGATCCTGGGACTATTCCTCCTAATAATCACGAGAACTTGTCCGAATTGATAAAAAACCAAGTTGGTCAATATATTAAATTTAATCAAGATAGTAATAATCCAAAACAAATAATTGACATCCAGCTGCAATTTCTAAGATTTTATAAAAATAGAGTTTTTTATCTTTCTGCTGAAACGCCTGAAAAATTTATTTGGGACAATGTGGATTTTTTAAAAAAACGAGAAGAAAAGCCGAAATGTTATAAGCAGGCATTTGAAGGTTATACCTTAGATGATTTAGGCGCAGAGGATGTGAATTCCGAACAAATTTTTGTCCTCCAGCAATCAATGTTGGCTAAGGTTCCAGATGATTGTGATGATATGAAAAACTTGATAAAAACACTTGAATTTATCGTAAAAAATTCAGTCAGTTAAAAATGATCTGATTTTCTCGGTAATATTTGAAATATATTTAAGCTCACATTGCCAAACAACAATAACCTTCCAGCCTAAGCTTTCCAGTTCTATTATATTTTTTATATCCCTTTCTTGATTGGAAACTATTTTACTTTTCCAAAATTCTTTACGTGTTTCTGGGAGTTTCGACGCCTTACAATTTGGATGTCCGTGCCAAAAACAGCCATGCACAAATATCACTTTTTTTCTCCCTCGGAAAACAATATAAAGAATCAATGGGGTCAGAGTGGATTGAAAATCAATTTAATCTGCCCCCATTGATTAACCCCATTGATTATTCTACGCTGGTTCCCAATCTCCAGATTGGGAACCCAGAATGCGAAGCTCCAGCTTCGTGAGACGGGAAGCTGGAGCTTCCGTAACTGAATTCCCAAGCTTGAGCTTGGGAACTAGCGAAAATGTCGCGGGCATGGCCCGCTCCTACGGTATCCATCGTGCATAAAAAAGGATGTTGCGTTCACGCTGAATAGTTACCCGATTTTTTAACTGCCGTCGCTGAAGTTTCTCCCGGCGGCATCGCCTTTTGCCTGTTCCGCATAATATTCGCTGCATTCCTTTTCGCGGCCTCGAACCACGCGCTTGCCGGTTGCAGGGCCTCGCGTTTCGGTGACGACGGTATGCTGGCCCTCGTGGTGACTATCATCGTAAAAATAAATCACTACCCAGTCTTTGACGCGATCCAGCTGGTGAGCGCGCTCGGTATTTGAATATAACGCGGTAAAATGCCAACCCTTCCGGCTCGCATGCAAAATGGGCAGCCAGGCTTCGCCGGTCGGGTTGAAGCGTTTCGGCGCTATGGTCGGCAGCTTTCCGGCTTGCGTTTTTTTGCGGTATTGTTCGTCTATTTTCAACAATAAATCGACCGGTGGCTCTGCAATGGTTTGTTTCGCTTCGAAACGCGGCCTACGAAAACCCAAGACATGGGCAAGCCAGGTTTGCACCAGGGCGATTTTTTTGCTGCTGAAGCCGGGGACTTTTTTTAAGCGGCCGTTATGCGCGGCCAGTTCCAGGGCTTCCAGGGTGTCGATATGCAGCGTTTCAATGATCCGGTGCGCCGATCGGGGGCCGATGCCCGGAATCTGTTCGAATAATGCGATAGGATCATGACCTGACTGCAAGCTTTCCAAACGGCTCATGCGCCCGGTCATCACGCATTCATTAATGGATCGGGCAATGCCTTCGCCGATTCCGGGCAGTTCCAGCAAAGCCGAAAAACCCTCTCGGCCCAGTCCAGTAGGTCGGGCATGTAGTTTATGCCCGACATTTATATACATCAAAATGTTGGGCAACGAAAAGATGTCGCCCGACCTACCTTACGGCTTCTCATTTTTCGACAGAGTTTTAGCTTAAACTATTGTCCGGAATTCTGGGTCCACTATACCTAGGACAGACGGCTTCCCTACAGTACGTAGTTTCTGGATGGCTTTTCCAAGAACCCAGTTACAAGAAATTTAAAAAACTTGAGCATCGAGATATAGGATTTTTTAGGGAAATTTTACTTCCTAGTAAGAACTTTTACTTCGCAGTAAAAATATTTTACTTAATTATATTTATCCGATTGATTTTTAAAGAAATAAAATTTATTTTAGGTATGTTTTCCGAAGAGATAGGTGTCCGCGTATAAATCAATTATTTTTGTAAGTAATTGATATGTAATTATATTTACGAGTGGCATGTGAATTGCTGAAGTTATGTTGTGGTGGCGACACCATTTCAGGCTTTAAGTTTTTTACTTCACTATTGAGGATAATAAGATTATGACAACATTGAAAGGTAAGCTGGAAAAGCGGATTACAGATTATGATTATTGGGCGCAACGTCGCCGTTATGGGGCTGAAGGACACAATAACGCAGGTTTGTGGGTTCTTGCTTGTATGGATGAGCGTTTGCCGGTAGACGAGGCACTGGGCATTCATGTAGATACACCTGTCGGCGGTGGAGATGCGCATTGTTTTCGTAATGCGGGTGGAATTGTAACGGACGATGCGATTCGCTCTGCTATGTTGACGTGTAATTTTTTTGGGACGAAGGAAATTGTAATTGTGCAGCACACCCAGTGTGGAATGCTGTCAGCGAATGCTCAGGATCTTGAAAAAATGTTTAGTGATAAAGGAATCGACACAGACAATATAGTACTCGATCCAACATTGCCTGAACAAAAACTTGAAAAAGGTTCATTTGCAAAGTGGGTCGGTATGATGGACGATGTCGATGTAACTTGTATGAGAACGATTGATGTTTTTAAGAATCACCCACTTATACCTAAGGATATTGTTATCAGTGGTTGGGTTTGGGAAGTTGAAACTAGGCGATTGAGAGCGCCTACACTTGATCCTGAAAAAAGGTTAAGAACCGATGCGTCTTCATCTGCATTTGGGGTGAACACTAAACAACCTGCGCGTTGGGGTTAAAGGGCCATACATGACTGGAGAGTGATAAACCATTCTCCAGTTTTTTTATAGTTGAGGGTAAAATATGCCAACTTATGATTATAGATGTACTCAATGCAAGGTGCAGTTTGAAGCAAATCATCGAATGAATGATATTCGTCCTACTTGTCCGACTTGCGGCGGGGCATGTGAGAAACTCATTCTATCGCCTCCAGCTGCGCATGGTTATAAAGCGATCGGTCGAGAACAGGCGATGCACTCGTTACAACCGAAATCATCGAATAATGGGCATCAACATGGCCCCAGTTGCGGTTGCAAATCATCGTCATCATGACATTCTGTTCCAAGCAATACATAAAGTTAAATTTTCATAGACAAGGTCTTTGATGATAATGAAAAATAAATTATTGTCTCGCTTAACTCCAACTTCATTTCTTCAGGCCTTTGTGATTCAAAGTATGAAGTTATGGCGCAAGAAAAATTTAGGGCAACAGAGCAATGACAACTATATCCAACATCTTGGCTTGTTGGCGAGTAGTTCTTTAGAAAAAATTGTTAGGGAGCAATTAGAGTATGAAAATACATTAACGTTTGACCAATATGCCGATGTTATCATCGAAATTAAGAATCAAATCGGTGGCGGATTTTCTAGGGTCTCAAGCGATGTAGGTACTATCCGCGTTGAAAATACACGTTGTCCGTTTGGTGAGATGGTAAAAGAAACGCCTGAGCTGTGTCAAATGACATCTTCGGTTTTTGGTGGTATTGCCGCGCGAAATTTCGGGTACGCAAAAGTCGAATTAAAAAAACGGATTGCTACTGGCGATACGTATTGCGACATCAGTATTCATTTGGATAAGGAACTGAGTCAGGCGAGATCTGGGGATGAATACCACAACCAGGAAAGCTCTATCATTTCTAAATTGAATGCTACCGAAACTATTGTGCAGGTAACAGAGGGGATAGAGAAAAATTGGTATCATTGTGGAACGACTGAATCTGATCCCATGCAAAATTCGCAAAATATTGTTATTGGGCAATCGCAAGCAATGCAAGAAGTTTTTGATTCAATACAAATAGTTGCTCCGACCATGGTTAATGTTCTAATAGGCGGTGAGACGGGCGTTGGTAAAGAAATTGTTGCTCGAACCATACACGCCGAAAGCGGACGTAATCCAGAAAGGTTTATTGCAGTAAATTGTGCAGCTATTGCTGAGACTTTAATTGAAAGTGCTTTATTTGGTCATGAAAAAGGTGCATTCACTGGCGCTTATAATGTTCATAAGGGGTTTTTCGAGAGAGCTTGTACTGGTACGCTGTTTTTGGATGAAATAGACAGTTTAAGTTTGTCAGGGCAAGCAAAGCTACTACGTATACTTCAAGAAGGAGAATTTGAAAGAGTGGGTGGCAGGCAGGCGATCAAGGCGGATGTCCGGATTATCGTTGCCGCTAATCAATCAATCAAAGACATGGTGTTAGCAGGCGATTTTCGAAAAGATCTTTTTTATCGGTTAAACGTTGTTCCTATTCAGATCCCACCTTTGCGAGATAGGCGCGAAGACATTGGAGCTTTAATTGATTTTTTTCTAATGCAGTTATCGAATAAATATCAAAAGCCTAGAAAAACTCTTGGTGAAAAGGCATGGCACAAAGTGATGATCTATGATTGGCCCGGCAATATTCGGGAATTGGAAAGCGTTTTGGAGCATGCGTTTTTGTTCGCACAGGGAGCTATTATTGAGGATGTTTCTATCGATTGTGCTGATTTAAATTTAGGTCATATTTACACAGGAAGTCTTAATATGACAAAGAAGAAAGTTGCTGGTGAAATTGAAGTTAAGATGCTTCATGATGCATTAAAGAGATTTTCTGGAAACGTGAGTGCAACTGCAAAAGAAATTGGAATGACTCCACGAGCTGTCCATCAAAAACTGAAAAAACATCATATCGAAGCGGCTACTTATAGAGACAAATAGAAAGCCAGTCCGGTTATAACTTCGCGACAGTTGTAGAGCGGTTTTTGGTGCAGCGACCAGAAGATATTTCGACTCTTCCCGATTTCGTGGGGTGACCACAACATATAGTGTTAGGCATAACCCAATAACCGCCGACCTTCGACATCAAGCCAGATATGTGGCGATGTTCGTATCAAGCTGGGGATTGCCCGTGTTACAAAGCAGAAAATGGGCTCTGAGCTGACGACAACAAAACATTGGACAGGGTCCACTTTAAGTCTACAGATTTAGAATCGGTACATGTCGGTAAATTTTACGTAGCTAAAGCCAGTTCTTTTTCTTGAAAAACCGGAGCAAAAATACCGATACGCCGATAAACACCGCCCACAATGCCGGGTAGCCCCATCTCCATTTCAACTCCGGCATGTATTCGAAATTCATGCCGTAGACACCGGCGATAAAGGTTAACGGGATGAAAATGGACGCAAATACGGTCAGCAGCTTCATGGTTTCGTTCATTTTGTTGCTGACGCTGGATAAGTAAATGTCCAGCATACCGGCGATCAAGTCCCGGTAGGATTCCATGGCTTCGGTCACGCGAATGACGTGGTCGTAAATATCGCCGAAATAGCGTTGGGTTTTGTCATTGAGCAGCGGCGATTCGCTACGCTGAATGGTGGCCAGCAATTCCCGTAGCGGCGATACGCTTCGGCGTAAAAAAATCAATTCGCGCTTGATTTTCTGGATGGTGATCAAAGTTTGCGCCGAGGGGTCGGATAATAATTCATCTTCAACATTTTCAATCAGTTCATCAAAGCTGTCTTGCAGGGTAAAATATTCGTCGACGATGGTATCCATGATCACGTAGCTTAGATAATCCGTGCCAAGATTTCGGAGATGACTTTTATCGTTGTTAAGTCGACTGAACAGAGGCTCAAATATCGCATCCGGCTTTTCCTTGAAGGTAAAAACAAATTTGTTTAACAGCAATAAACTGACCTGTTCATATTCGACATTGAATTCATCGGCTAGCGCAATCGCTTTGATGACAATATACAAATAATCGTCAAATTCCTCGAATTTCGGGCGTTGGTGAGTGTTGAGAATGTCTTCAAGCACCAGCGCATGAATATCAAAATGTTGTCCGATCGCGTCAATAATTGAAACGTCTTTCAGGCCGTCGATAATTACCCAGGTAATGGTATCGGTGGTCTTGTAGGGCAGCAGTTCTTCTATGGTCTTGATGGTGCGTCTGGTTAGCGTTGATTTATTGTAATCAATGACGGTGATTTTATGTTGGTGTTTATGTACCTCGCCGACATGCACCAGGGAGCCGGGCGGCAAGCCCGATTTTTCGGAAGCGTAACTCAATGATGCAGACATGGCTTATCCTTGTTGATAAATGTTTTTATCCGATGGGTCTATTCAAGCATAATGGCGGATATCTCACCGATGTTCCGACTGTTGTTCGGATACGGTATTATTTTAAAACAAGGCATTATACAGATGATAGATAAACCGATGCTGGGCTGGCGCGAATGGGTGGCATTGCCGGAACTTAAGCTGGCAAAGATCAAGGCGAAAATTGATACCGGGGCGCGCTCCTCGGCTTTGCATGCATTCGCTATCGAGCCTTATCGAAAGGGCGGACAACGCTGGCTGATGTTTGCGATTCATCCTTTGCAAAAACGTTGCGATGTGGTGATTGAATGCCATGCACCGGTTAAAGACCGGCGTCTGGTTATGGATTCCGGCGGGCATAAACAGCGTCGTTATGTGATAGAAACCCAGTTGCTTTTGGGGCAATCGGTGATTCGGGCTGAAATGACCTTGACCAATCGGGACAGCATGCGTTTTAGGATGTTGCTGGGGCGCACGGCGATGGATACCCGCTTTATTATCGATCCCAGTGCTTCGTATTGTCTGGGTAAGCCCGATAAGCTTGAGTACCAGCGCTTACTGGATCAGGAAAAACTATGAGCAAGAAAATAAAAACGGCGTTTGTCTGCGACCAGTGCGGCGCCGATTATCCCCGCTGGGGCGGACAATGCACCCGTTGCGGTGAATGGAATACTATTAAAGAGATCAGGTTGGCCACCGCCTCGACCGAGCGTCATAGCCGTAGCGCAGGTTATGCCGGTAGCCGGTCTGAGGTCAAATTATTATCGGATGTTAATCTTTCCCAGGCGGAGCGGATTTTTAGCGGCATTTCCGAATTCGACCGGGTGCTGGGCGGCGGCATCGTTTGCGGCAGCGTGGTGCTGATCGGCGGAGCACCCGGAGCGGGCAAGAGTACCCTGTTGTTGCAGGCGATTGCCAATATTGCCGCCCGTGGCGTCAGTGTATTGTATGTGTCCGGCGAAGAGTCGCTGCAACAGATTGCCGAACGTGCGCACCGGCTCAATCTGCCTGCGGATAAAATCATGATGCTGGCGGAAACCTCGGTGCAGCGCATCTGCGATGTGTTGGATGAGGTCAAGCCGCACATTCTGGTCGTAGACTCGATTCAGGTGATGCATACTCAGGATACCGAATCGGCGCCGGGTTCGGTTTCCCAGGTCAGGGAGTCGGCCAGTTATTTGACCCAATATGCCAAAAAGCACGATGTATCCATCTTTATGGTCGGTCATGTGACCAAAGATCAATCGCTCGCCGGTCCGATGACTTTGAGCCACATTGTCGATACCCAGGTGATGCTGGGATCGACCGATGACGCCCGATTCAGGGTATTAAGAGCGGATAAAAACCGCTTCGGCAGCGTCGGCGAGCTGGGTTTTTTTGCGATGGACAGCACAGGCCTTAAAGAAGTTAAAAATCCCTCGGCGATGTTTTTAAACCGGCCGGACAAGCCTTCTTCCGGTAGCGTGGTAACAGTGCTGTGGGAAGGAACTAGGCCATTGCTGGTGGAAATTCAGGCGCTGGTCACCGAATGCCAGTACGGCAATCCACGGCGACTGGCGGTGGGTTTCGATCAAAACCGTCTGGCGATGCTGTTGGCCGTACTGTCCCGGCACGGCGGCGTTTTTACCGCAAATGATGAAATTTATGCCAATGTGGTCGGCGGCATTAAGGTGACTGAAACCAGTTCCGATTTAGCCATTGTGATAGGCGTGGTGTCCAGTCTGCGGGACAAGGTGATTCCGCATGATATTTTCTTTTTTGGAGAAATCGGCCTGAGCGGCGAAATCAGGCCGGTCGCCAATGGTCATGCGCGGCTTAACGATGCGGCAAAACACGGCTTCAAAAAAGCGGTGATTCCAAAGGCAAATATGCCTAAGAAATCGATTGAGGGGCTGGAAATTCACGGCGTCTCTACGCTTTCGGAGGCGCTGGATATTCTTGCTGAAATGTGAGGTTAAGGTTCAAGGCCGACCTTTTTGACCTTGAACCTTTGATCTATTCGCTTAGCGCCAACAAATCCCTTTCCAGTAAGTCGCTATTACCAAGATTAAATTCAAGTAAACGGCGTAGTTCGGAAATGCTGTCTATATCGATGTGCTCGCATTTAAAGCCCACTTGATTATCGACAATATGTGCTGCACTCAGCTCCATTTTTATTAGGATGTCTTTAGACAACGGCAAGCTGAGTGTGTATATTTTTTCCAGATCGTCTTCCCAGGGAAATTCAAAGCGCAATAGACAGCCTTTTAAGCACAGATCAATAATTTCGCAGTCCCAGGTTTTTCCTTCGCAGCTTAAGGTGGCTTTACTCGCAAAATGAATGCGATGAAAATGGCGGTTGTCGTTGTTTTCTATAGGATGCATTATGGGGCTAATTTAAAAAGAATTGCAGGGATGTCTTGTCAATAACCAGCACATCATTCGTGTTCAGTTTTATTGATTTGTCGTTTAAGGGGGTATTGTTTAGCGTTATCGTGCCAATATTTTCTAATACGGAAACAAAATACCCCTCTTTCCGCTTTGATATGGCAATAACCCCGTTACCATTATGGCCAAGCCGAGTCATGGTTTTTTTTAATTGCAGGATCTTACCGATATTGTCGCCGGTCATAATTTGCAAGCTGGCGGCAGGTAAATAAAATTCGCCGTTAACGTCCTGATCAACCGATGGCGGATCTTTGTCAGCAAAACTATCCAATACAGGAGCCTCTATCGGTTTTGCTGTATTGAAGATGATGTCATGCTTTCCTATTGAAATGGTGTCATTGTTGTTAAGGTTGCATGTTGCTGTTTTTACGCCATTGATGATCAGCGGAAACTCATTATTCAGTTGCTTGATTATGCAATCGTCATCGCGAATAATAATGACGGCATGAGCAGGAGCAACTGCTAGGCTGTCAATAGTTAAATTATTGGTTTCATCGCGTCCGATATGCACAATACCGTTTTCAAACAGGCCCGAATGGATTGCTTTATCTTTAAAAAAAACAGTGAGTTTTGCCATTATTGTGGAGACACATCTTTAAACGAATTTTAATTATAGACGGTATTATTTTAGTTATTCAAGAAATTCCATTTTTTGAGTTATAAGTCATTGGTAGTGTATTGACATGCTGTTGCCTACCGCTGGTCGGGCGACTGAAGTTACCCCGCAATCGTATCCGGGCGCTAACGTAATGGCAGTGACGCGGAGCCTGGGAACCGGTGAATACCTTGCGTAAATAGCAATTCTTTAGGTCGGGGAAGATGTCGATGATAGAAACAACCGGGCATGTTCTGCCAAGCTGGGCAGTCCTAAACGTGCGCCCATTTGCATACAACATAAAGCGCCTGCCGCACTGGCATATCGAAGCAGTGATTGCCACTCCATCCCGGCTGCCAGCGCCGCACAAAAAGCGCCATGAAATGCATCGCCGGCGCCGGTGGTATCAAGCGCAGTCAGCGGATAAGCAGACTGTGCGCCTTGCTGATTGCCGCGTTGCCAAATCAGCCCCCGTTCGCCCAGCGTAATAACGACGACCGGTGCCAGTTCCGCGAGTCGGCTTAAGGCGTTGCGTTCGTCACCGGCGTACTGCTTGGCAAATTTTTCCGAACAAACCAGATAATCGACGCGATTCATCAGCGCCAAGGTGCCTTGATGCACCGAGCCTGCATCCAATACCGTGGGAATGTTGCTTTGCCGGCCCTTTTCAGCTAGCGGCAATGAGATCAAGGGTTCATGTCCGTCGAACAATATCACTTTCGCCGCGATATCAGTAAAGTTCAACGCATCGGCAGATAAAGCTTGGGTATCCCCCTGGTAATTGATCAAACAACGCTTGCCGTCGGGTTTAACCAATATCGCTGATAGCGGGGTAGGGCAATCGCCGCGTATCACCAGCTGGGTGTTGACGCCGTCCTCATTGAGTTCCTGAAGATGTTGGTCGCCGTAAAGATCGCGTCCCAAGTAACCGGCAAAGGCGGAGGTTAAGCCCAGTCTGGCCACGCAAACGGCGGCATTGGCAGCCGGGCCGCCGCCGCAACTGAGCAGACCATCGGCAACAATTTTTTCATCGGCATCAGGCTGTCGGCTTACCGAAAAAATCAAATCATAAGAGGCGTGCCCTACGCACAGCACATCAACATTGATGGTCATGGTTTATAGTCTGCGAAATAGCTCAATTTTGATATATAGTTATTCAGGAAAGTGTAGCTGTTCTTATCTCGATAATTATATTATAGGTTTTCCTAGTTGATGAAACCCAGTATTTAGTCGCAGTGTGGCTAGGCTTTTTTGCCCGTATCTTGCTTGCACCGGCTCAACATAACATATCCGTTTCACGGACTTTATCACGAGTATAGAAGGACATATGTCACTACAAATTATTTTCAAGCTCGCAGGATGCGCTGAACGCAGCGACGCGCATCAATCGCGAACGATGGGCATCCTTCGTCAGCCTATCCTACAAATTTTGATTATGCTGTTGCTTTCTGTCTGTGTATTTGCCGCTGAACAGCCGGTAATCAAGGACGTATTAACCTTAAAAGCTGCGACCGAGCAGGCCGTTCAAGATAATCCCAATTTAGCGCAGATGCAGGCTAGGGCTCAGGCGATGGCCGCTATTCCGTCGCAAATGGGCGCCCTGCCAGATCCTCAAATCAGTTTCAACGCAATGAGCCTACCGGTTGGTAGTTTTGATACTAGGCAGGTAGATATGACGCAACTGGGAGTGGGCATCTCGCAAGCCTTGCCTTTTCCCGGCAAATTGGCCTTGCGCGAACAGGCGGCGGCTTTTGAAGCCGAAGCGTCAACTCAAAGTGTCACAGAGCTGCGCTGGCGGTTACTGAGCGAGGTTAAAACCACCTGGTGGCTGATCTTTTATCTGGACAGGGCGATTCAGATTGTTGACAGCAATCATGCACTGTTGCATCAGTTTGTTCAGATTGCCAGGACTAAATATGAAGTCGGCGAAGGTTTGCAGCAGGATGTATTGCTGGCTCAACTGGAATTATCCAAGTTGTTAGATCAGCAATTGCTGCTGAAGGCATCGCGTCGCAATGCTGCCGCCAGCCTGAGCGCGCTGCTGAATAATCCGACCAATGAAGAACTGCGTTTACCGGACAAGGTTGGCACACAATTGCCGAGCATTAAGCAGGAAACCCTGCTTTATCAACAGGCGGAATCATCCAGAGCCGCACTGGAAGGTAACCGCTTAGGCATTAATGCCGCGCAATCCCGTCTGGATTTGGCAAAAAAAGGTGTGCTGCCTGATTTCAAACTGGGCGCCGCTTATGGCGCTCGTGCCAACACGCTTTCCGGTGATAGGCGGGCAGATTTGTTAACGTTGAATCTAAGCATGAATGTACCGATTTTTTACGCTCAAAAACAGGCTAAAGAGGTTGATCAGCGTACCAGCGAATTAATGCAGCAGAAGTATGCCTTACAGGATCAGTGGAACAAGGTTCGGTCGCAAATTACGCATGGTTACAACGATTACCGGCGCGCCAAAGATCAGGTGGTGTTGTTTGACACCGGCATCGTGCCCCAGGCAAGACAAACTGTTGCGTCCATGCTGGCTGGCTACCAGGTTAATAAAGTCGATTTTCTTAATCTAGTGCAAAGCCAGATCACTTTGTTTAATTATGAAATGCAATACTGGAATGCCTTTGCAGAGGCTAACCAATCTTTAGCACAATTGGAGGCCGCAGTCGGCAAGGAAGAAATTTATGAATAAGCGGCTCATCATCACAGCTTTTTTGACGCTAATCGCAGGTTTAGGCGGCTACTGGCTTGCTCATTTACAAAACAATGAACCGGCGGTCGCTTCAATAGCCGCCAAACAACCTTTATTTTATCGCAGTCCGATGAATCCAACCGTCACCTCGCCGGTACCTGCAAAGGATGCAATGGGCATGGATTATGTCCCGGTCTATGCCGACGACGAAACAAAAACTGACGAACCGGCAGGCACCGTTAAAATCGATGCGGTTACTGTGCAAAATATCGGGGTACGTACAGCCATTGCCACCCAGGAAACGCTCTCGCACATCGTGCGCGCGGTTGGCCGGGTGGCCTACGATGAAGAACATTTGGTGCGCCTGCATCCGAAAACCGAAGGCTGGATTGAAACGCTACGCGTCGATAAAACCGGGCAATGGGTCAAAAAAAATGAAATTTTACTGAGCATTTATTCGCCGCAATTGGTGGCCAGTCAGCAGGAATATATTCTGGCGTTAGACAATCTTAAGGTGCTGGAAAAAAGTCCGATTGAAGACATCCGCCGGGGTGCCGAAGAGTTGGTCGATAGCTCGCGTCAACGCTTAAAACTCCTGGATGTTCCCGCCCATCAACTGCACGATTTGACCCATAGCCATCGGATTAAAAAAAGCCTGCATATTCATACCCCGGCAGACGGCATTGTGATGAATATCGGCGCTCGCGAAGGCCAATATGTTACCCCGGCCACCGAACTTTATATGATTGCCGATCTGTCCACTGTCTGGGTCCATGCCGATATTTATGAATACGAACTGCCCTGGGTCAAGGCAGGCGATTCGGTTGAAATGCGTCTGGCCGGTGTGCCGGGACGTGTGTTTAAAGGGCATCTGGCTTTTATTTATCCCTATGCCGAACCCAAAACGCGGACCATCAAAGTGCGACTGATATTCGATAATTCGGAGTTGTTGCTAAAACCGGACATGTTCGCCGAAATAACGATTCATGCCGATAAACAGGTAGACGCAGTCACCATACCCAGCGAAGCCGTAATCCGTTCCGGCACTCGAAATAAAGTCTTTGTGGTACGCGCTCCGGGCAAGTTCGAGCCCCGAACAGTGACGCTAGGATTGTTATCTAATGGCAAAATAGCCATACTGGAAGGCATTAAAGCCGGTGAAGAAGTGGTTACCTCGGCACAATTTTTGATCGATTCGGAATCAAGTCTGCGCGAAGTGACGGCAAAAATGATTGAGCCGGATAAATCAGCTGATGCCATGAACCCTAATCAGTTGTCGGGAGAGAAAAACTTAAACAGCACGGTTGATAACGTTGATCAGAAAACGGACTCAAATCAGCTTGGAGGTCATCAACATGATTAAGGCCTTGATCGACAGTTCACTGAAAAATCGTTTTATCGTGCTCTTGGGCGCCGTTATTCTCGGGTTGGCAGGTATTTGGTCTTTTAAAACCATGCCGCTGGATGCGATACCGGACTTGTCCGATGTCCAGGTCATCGTTTTCACCAAATATCCGGGCCAGGCGCCGCAAGTGGTTGAGGATCAGGTGACTTATCCGTTAACCACAGCCATGCTGGCGGTTCCGAAAGCCAAAGTCGTGCGCGGCTATTCCTTTTTCGGTCTGTCTTTTGTTTACATTATTTTCGAAGACGGCACCGATATGTACTGGGCTCGTTCACGGGTACTGGAATACCTGAATTACGCCAGTAGTCGCCTGCCGCAAGGCGTCAATCCGGCGCTGGGCCCTGATGCCACCGGCGTCGGCTGGGTTTATGAATATGCACTGGTCGAC
>JAGXGY010000035.1 GCA_024636505.1 Methylobacter sp.
AGTACAGCCCTCCATGCCCGAAGGGGACGACTCTGAAAATCGTCTTACTTCACGCCATCTCAGTTACCCTGATGGCAGGAGATACGCAGCAACAGCGCATCCAACAGAAAAAATTATAAATGATGAACAAACAACGTCAAGCGCATCCTTACATCCCTCACCTAAAGGAACAGGCTTTACGGACTCTTTGGTAAAAGCAATGACCCGCCTTTACCCCCGCCTTAGCCTTTCAAAAACTGCAAGGTCTCATGGTCAACATCCACTTTTATAGTATCCCCGGCGACAAAGTCGCCTGCCAGTATCTTTTGAGCCAGCGGATTTTCCAGCTGTTGCTGAATGGTTCGTTTCATCGGCCTGGCGCCGTAAACCGGATCGAAACCGGCCTCGCCTAACAAATCCAGCGCTGCTTCTGAAATTTCAAAGCCGATTTCGCGATCCTGCAAACGTTTGCGCAAGTAGTCGATTTGAATGCCGGAAATGGCGCGAATTTGTCCACGTCCCAAAGAATGAAATACCACGGCTTCATCGATTCGGTTAATGAATTCGGGGCGGAATTTGCTGCTAACGATGTCCATCACCGCCGCTTTCATCACCGAATACAGCGCCTCGCCAGACAGCGATTGAATAATGTCCGAACCCAGGTTGGAGGTCATCACAATGATGGTATTTCTAAAATCAACGGTTCTGCCCTGCCCGTCGGTCAAGCGGCCATCGTCCAGCACCTGCAACAGGATATTGAACACATCGGGATGGGCTTTTTCAATTTCATCCATCAAGATGACCGAATACGGTTTGCGTCTAACCAGCTCGGTCAGATAACCGCCTTCTTCATAACCGACGTAGCCCGGAGGCGCACCGATCAGCCGCGCCACCGAATGTTTTTCCATAAACTCGGACATATCGATGCGCACCATCGCATCGGGCGTGTCGAACATAAACTCGGCCAGCGCCTTGCACAGCTCGGTCTTACCGACGCCGGTCGGCCCCAGGAATAAAAATGAACCATTGGGACGGTTGGGGTCGGATAATCCGGCTCTGGAACGGCGAATCGCATTACTGACCGCTTTCAGGGCTTCTTTCTGCCCGACCACCCGCTTACTGAGGTATTCTTCCATGCGCAGCAGCTTGTCGCGCTCGCCCTCCATCATTTTCGACACCGGAATGCCGGTCCATTTCGACACCACTTCGGCGATTTCTTCTTCGGTGACCTTGTTGCGCAACAAGGTCATTTTCTTTGTTTCAGCCGGTACCGCTGATTGCAATTGTTTTTCCAGTGCCGGAATAATGCCGTACTGCAACTCGGACATCTTCCCCAGATCACCGGCTCGGCTGGCCGCTTCCAGTTCGGTTCTGGCCTGTTCCAGTTTTTCTTTGATTGATGCCGAACCCTGTAATGAAGCTTTTTCCGCTTTCCAGATTTCTTCCAGGTCGGAATATTCTTTTTCCAGTTCGGCGATTTCTTCCTCCAGAATTTCCAGGCGTTTTCTGGAAGCGGCGTCTTTTTCTTTTCTCAGCGCCACCTGTTCGATTTTCAACTGAATCAAGCGCCGGTACAGCTTGTCCATTTCCTCCGGTTTGGAATCGATTTCCATGCGGATGCGGCTGGCCGCTTCGTCGATCAGATCGATGGCCTTATCCGGCAACTGCCGGTCGGCGATGTAGCGATAAGACAAATTGGCCGCCGCAATAATGGCGGGATCAGTAATATCGACGCCGTGATGCACCTCGTATTTTTCTTTCAGTCCGCGCAAAATCGCCACGGTATCTTCAACGGACGGCTCATCGACCAGCACCTTTTGAAAACGGCGTTCCAAGGCCGCATCCTTTTCGACATATTTACGATATTCGTCCAAGGTTGTCGCGCCCACGCAATGCAGTTCGCCGCGCGCCAGCGCCGGTTTCAGCATATTACCCGCATCCATGGCGCCTTCCGCTTTGCCCGCGCCAACCATGGTGTGCAACTCGTCAATAAATAAAATCACCTGGCCTTCCTGCTTGGCAAGGTCGTTTAACACCGCTTTCAGACGCTCCTCAAATTCACCGCGAAACTTGGCACCGGCAATCAATGCCGCCATATCCAAGGCCAATACCCGCTTGCCTTTGATGCCTTCCGGCACTTCGCCGTTGACAATGCGTTGCGCCAAACCTTCGACAATCGCAGTCTTGCCCACGCCGGGTTCGCCGATTAACACCGGATTGTTTTTGGTGCGCCGTTGCAATACCTGAATAGTGCGGCGGATTTCATCATCGCGCCCGATTACCGGATCGAGCTTGCCTTGTTCTGCACGTTCGGTCAGATCAATAGTGTATTTTTTCAAGGCTTGGCGCTGCTCTTCGGCATTCGGATCATCAATCGGCTGGCCGCCGCGCATTGCGTCGATGGCTTTTTCCACCGCTTGTTGCGTAACCCCGGCTTTTTTCAGCAGGTCTTGCAGCAGGCCTTTTTCTTCAAAAACCGCCAATAAAAACAGTTCGCTGGAGATGAATTTGTCACCCCGCTTTTGCGCCAGTTTGTCGGTCACGTTCAGCAAGCGCGATAATTCATTGGACAGCTGCACGTCGCCGCCGGAACCGCTGACCGTAGCCAAACGTTCCATATCCCTAACCAGCTCGGTACGCAACAACTGGGTATTAATGCCCATTTGTGCCAGCAACGGCCTGATGCTGCCGCCCTGTTGATCCAGCAAGGCCAGCATTAAATGGATGGGTTCGATGAATTGATGGTCTTTGCCCAAAGCCATGCTTTGTGCATCGGCCAACGCCGATTGAAATAGGCTGGTTAATTTGTCCATCCGCATAATAGTTGCCTCATCTGTGAGTTTTTTAAGATATGTCTAGCATGGGGGATAGTGCGATTGTTTTCAAGCCGGACGGCTTGGACAGAGCAAATAACGAATCATTATGCAAGGTTAAGATCAGTCGTATGTAGGACACATAACCACCCTTGCGGAGGCGCTCTGCGACTAATGACAAACGCGCTTAACCGGAAAACGACAACTGAAAAGACTGCCCTTGCCCAATTCACTACTGATGTTTAACGTGGCATCATGACGCATCAATACATGCTTGACGATAGCCAGGCCTAAGCCGGTGCCGCCCACTTTCTTGACGCGTTTGGCTTCAGACCGGTAAAACCGTTCGGTAACGCGAGGAATATCAGCAGTCGCAATGCCTTCGCCATGATCTTCGATATCCAGCATGATAGTATCGCTGGATCGATACCAGCGCATTTTCACCACGGAATCATCCGGTGAATATTTAAGCGCATTGTCCAGCAGGTTGGTAAAGGCGCTACGCAACTCCTGCTCATCGCCCATTATGTTCACGTCGCTTTCCAGGCTTAATTCGATCCGGCCGGGAAGATTGCCTACAGCAGATAAGTCAGACGTTTTGCTCTGTATCGTCTCTACCTCCTTGCAAATCTGACTCAATAAAGCCGGGACATTAATGCACTCGGTTTTCTTCTGATGGGTTTCCAGCCGGGTCAGCAACAGCAAATCATCCACCAAATGCTGCATGCGTTCAGTCTGCCCCTGCATCTGCTGAAATGAGGTGGTTAATAACGGCGACTGACCATCGTCCATGTCCTGTAAGGTCTCCAGATAGCCTTTCAATACGGTCAGCGGCGTCCTGAGCTCATGCGATACATTGGCGACAAAATCCTTGCGCATCCTTTCCATTTTTTTCAGCTGGGTAACGTCCTGGGCCAATAACAGGCGCAAGCCTGCACCATAAGTGATAATTCTAACCGCCAGCGTTATGCGATGGTTTACCGGAGAAGGCAAGATAACCGCCTCATTAAAATTTCCGGATTTAAGATAGCGGATAAATTCCGGAAAACGGATAAGATTGAGAATACGCTGGCCTTTATCCGACTGCTGCAGGCCAAAAACTTCTCTGGCGGCTTTATTGGCCCACTCAATCTCGTCATTGGTACCCAAAACCACCGCCGCATCCGGTAATGCTTCTGTGGATTGGCGAAACTGGTCAATCATTTTCCCCAGTTTCTTTTTGCGTTTTTTTTCGTTCTTTTTAATGCGGTAGACATGATAATAAATTTCTTCCCAAACGCCGGTCGTTTTGGGATATTTAGTTCGGCCCCCCGTTCGTATCCATTTTTCAAAACGATTAATCTGGTATAGCTGGCGCATCAACGTGCCTAGCGTCAACGCCAGCACCAAGGGTATAAACAACCCGGTCATGCCACCCACTATCGATACCGCTAAAAACAGCAGCAGCCCGGTAACGAGTTCTTTTTGCCAAAGTCTCATTACCGATTACAACGCATCGGCAGATACGCCACCTAAAGCGCCTATTTTTAATGCTGCCGCAATATCGGCATTACCTGCAGAACCCAGGTAAGGAGCAAAAGCTTTCATTCCCGCCATATAGATCATGCCGGAGCCGTTGATGAATCCGCTACGGAAAACCGGTAGCCGAAACCTCGTACAGTTTGTAATAACTCTTCCCGATCATGTTCTGCCAGAATTTTTCGTAAGCGCCGTATATGGACGTCAACGGTACGTTCTTCGATGTAGACGCTACGCCCCCAGACCTGATCCAGTAACTGGGTACGATTGAATACTTTATTGGGATGGGTCATAAAAAACTGTATTAAACGAAATTCGGTCGGACTGACATCCAATTGTTTATCACCGATACTGAGTCGATGCTGTTCAGTATCAAGAATCAGATCGCCCACCGTGATTTGCGCCAGATCATTTATTTTTCCGCTACGCCGCAAAACTGCGCGGATACGAGCCATTAATTCTTTGGGCGAAAAAGGTTTAGTCATATAATCGTCTGCGCCGATTTCCAGGCCTTTAACCTTGTCTTCTTCCTCTCCTCGCGCGGTTAGTAAAATAATAGGCAGTTCCCGATATATGGGGTCTTTTTTTAAGCGTCTGGCCCATTCGACACCACTGACTCCCGGCAACATCCAGTCCAACAAAATCAAGTCGGGCAAGGCATCATCCAGAATTTTTTGCGCGTCTTCCGCATCCGCTGCCGCTATCGACCTAAAGCCGGCCTGCTCAAGAACCATTATCAACATCTCCCTAATGGCATCTTCATCGTCAACAACGAGAATATTTAAATTAGACATACTTGAGTTCATAATAATAAATAATATATTTTAACAAATGGCATGTTACCTTTTTATGACAAAAAGAGTTTTCTTATTGCCATACCCCTTAAGACCTTCCCTGCAAATATTCACCATTCACTATTGGCCATTATGATGATCGGCTTATAACGCACGACTTCTCCACTAGGGATTTTGATTCAAAATAATGTCAATTATGCGTAAACAACAGAAACCTATTAGTCAATCTTATCCCAAAACTGTTGCCATCTTCCTTGAGACTAAACCAATGCGCAGAGGGATAAAAGCAATTGACGGTGACTTGGAGAGTTAATTCATTGCCGCTGTGCGCTACGATTGCCGCCATGGGCGTTCACCGTTATATTTGAAAGGCTAATAATTTATCTGTTAAATTAGGGCATGATAAAAAACCGGCACCACACACTAAGTATTTTAACCTATTGAAATACCAGGAAATTCACTTAGAATAACAGCTGTTATTTTCGGTTCGTAAATACTGATGAATTACCCTTTACCCCTTTACCCCTTTAACCCAGTCAACCCAAGGTGATCCCGATGAAACATATCTATAAATCAACCGCTGCTCTATTACTGTTACTGCCTATCAGCATGATAAGTTCCGCTGCAGAACAGCAAAAATCCGATAAACCAATGAAAAAAATGGACATGCAGCATCAGGGAATGACCATGACCGAAGAACAAAAAACCGAAAAGATGCATTCCATGCAGGAACATATGCTGCAAATGCATGACCTCTCAAATCAGATTTTAATTGAAAAAGATCCCGCCAAAAAAGAATCGTTAAAAAACCAGCAATTACAACTCATGGAAGCCCACCATGCTCAAATGATGGGCCACCGTCAGCAAAAGATGGAACAGCGCCAACAAAAAAAATAAAACCCTGGACAGGCCCGAATGGCACTTAACTTAAGCGATAAACAAGTGAATTAAAAAGAAAAAGCTGGCATGACGGAAAACTTTAGTCGCCAAACTATCGTCCCCATCTAAATGCCAGCTTCTATGCATATTAACCGTTCAGCCAAGCCGTTACGAGAAACGCTCATGAACTGGCACATCGATTTAACCGAAAATTCGCGCTGATGTTGTTTCATCCAGGGGTACTTCTCGGCAACCCGCTCCTGCGTCGCCTAAAGCGCCTACTGTTGGCGCTCTATCTCCTGGATTCACCCCATATATGGGGTGAATCCAGGGAAATGACAGAATCATTTCTTGTCCATGCAGTCGACCATTGCTCCTTGGCAAAGCCTGTCCTGAACTTGTCGAAGGGTACGTCGCTGCTTTTTTAACAGGCCGCGTTCCCTGTTAATCGGGCGTTTTTCCTTTTTCAGCTGCTTCAGTGTTAGTGTAGCCAGTTCATCGCTCCCACAAGATTCATACCGGACATACTCTAAAATAACCTGAAATAGAGGTCGGTCGAACATCAATCAAGAAAAACAAAAAACGCACTACCCGCTCTACGCTTCCATCTTAACGTTCCCGGCGAGCCAGTCTGTCCAGGCGGAAAAATTATCGCCCTTGGTTGATGACAACTGGATGATTTGTATGTCTGGATTGACCTGCTTGGCGAAGTTAATACAACGCTGTACATCAAAATCGACATAAGGCAGCAAGTCGGTTTTATTGATGATCATTAAATCTGCCGCATCAAACATGTCCGGGTATTTGAGCGGTTTATCGTCGCCTTCAGTCACTGACAACACCACGACTTTATGCGCTTCGCCCAAATCGAATGAAGACGGGCAAACCAGATTGCCGACATTTTCTATGGCCAAAAAACTGTGGTCTTTT
Source organism: Methylobacter sp. (assembly GCA_024636505.1). Lineage (GTDB taxonomy): Bacteria > Pseudomonadota > Gammaproteobacteria > Methylococcales > Methylomonadaceae > Methylobacter_A. The sequence goes on from JAGXGY010000035.1 coordinate 6,914, forward strand.
ATGCCCAGCGCCTGGAGCGCATGACCAATGCCGTGGGCATCGAGATGGCAGGCTCGACCGGTGTTGATTTGCAACGCAGGCACGCCGGTAGCTCTGATTCGATCCGCGTCATGCTCGGTCTGCTGATCGCCTTCGATGACGGCGATAGGAAGCCGGTCTTTTAAGACTTTAATCGTCTCGACCAGCAAAGTGGTTTTGCCCGCGCCGGGACTGGAAACCAGATTCAGCGTGAAAATATGATGCTGCTGAAAATAAATCCTGTTTTGCTGCGCATAGGCATTGTTTTTACTGAGCAAGTCCTGCTCGACTTTAACCAGACGCTCTGTTTCGTGATCATGATGGTGATGACCGCGGTCATGGTCATGCTGATGAACCTGCCCGTTTACAGGCTGGAGTTTGTTAATTTTACCAGGTTGGCTGCAACCGCATATTCCGCACATAAATAGTGGCCTTTAGGAGTGAAAGTATTTTATGTTTTACTTGTTTGCTTAAATAACAATCAAGTCTTTAATTTTCATGTCCGCGCCCTGAATAACTTTAACCTTAGGACTTCCACAATGGGGGCATGGATCATGCGAAGTTTCCAGTTCAACTTCAAGTCCGCATTGCCGACAAATTCCCAGTCCGGCTATATCGGAAATGATCAATTCGGCATTTTCCGCCAGCGAGTCTTTCATGACCACATCGAAACCGAAGCGCAACGCATCCGGCTCAATACTGGAAAGTTTGCCGATTTCCAGGGTCACTTTGGTGACCTTGCTGAACTTTTGGCTCACGGCATGATTTTCCAGAATTTCCCTGACGTTTTCCAGGAGGGAGAGTTCATGCATGGCTGTCCCTGCCATGCACCCTTCGGGCCAGTGCAAATCTGCTCCCGGCAGATTTGTCATGCATGATAACCCAGCCAGGTACCCTTCGGGCCAGTGCAAATCTGCTCCCGGCAGATTTGTCATGCATGATAACCCAGCCAGGCACCCTTCGGGCCAGTGCAAATCTGCTCCCGGCAGCTTTGTTATGCATGGCTTGCCTGTTTCAGCCAAAAATCAACATCGGGATTGCCCAATAATTGCCCTGCAAATGAACACGCTTTTGCCAAATTATGTTCAGCGTTAGCACTTAAGCCTTCGCCTAATTCAAATTTCTCGGCTTTGATGCTTAGCAGAAAACACGGCGGCGGCGTTTGCTTTTTTATCGATTGATACACGTCTAAAACCGCCGCAGGACTCATCGCATGCGTCGTGTAGCTTTTATCCCGGGCCGGCTCCAGCACGGTAAAATCAAACGCATCGACGCTGGCGACGGAGGCATCGACAAATAACACCAAGCGCCGGTTTTCCAGATCCAGCGCATGTTCGATTTGTAATTGGAAGTCGGTCAATATTTCTATCTGCTCTAAGTCGCAATGCCTTTCGGCGTATTCCAGCAGCAACGGTCCCAGGGCATCATCGCCACGACTGAGGTTACCGTAGCCGAACAGCAACACCGGTTTAGACATGTTTGCGCTCAATCTGACCATCGTCGTGCTTAATCAGCTTATCGATCAGCTTGCCGTCAACATCGACCAATTCAAGTTGCAGCGGCATTTTGCCGACCGCATGGGTCGCGCAGGACAAACAGGGATCGTAAGCGCGTATCGCCACTTCCAGGTTATTCAACAACGGTTCGGTCAGTTCGCGGCCGGACAAATATTCCGCCGCCACCTGCCGCACCGATTCGTTCATCGCCATGTTGTTGCTGGTGGTCGACACGATCAGGTTGGCTTTGGTGACGATGTCGTTTTCATCAACCTGATAGTGATGGAACAGGGTGCCGCGCGGCGCTTCGATCACGCCGATGCCTTCATAGCGTTTTTCGCCTTGCGCAACCAGATCGGAGCTCATGATGTCCGGATCGTTGAGCAAGGTTTTGATGCTTTCGGCGCAATGCAATACTTCAATCAAACGCGTCCAGTGAAATGCCAGAGTGCTGTGCACCATGGCTTCGCCGCTGTGCGCCTTAAACTCGACGCGGGCAGCTTCCGCCAATGGGGTGTCAATGTAATCGCAGTTATTGACCCGCGCCAACGGCCCGACCCGATACCAGCCGTTTTCCTGCCCGAGCGACAACAAATAAGGAAATTTCATGTAGGTCCAGGAACGGACTTCTTCATGGATATAATCGTTATATTGGCAATAATCGACCTGATCCATGATGGTTTCGCCGTGCTGGTTCTTGGCGCGGATGCCGCCGTGATAAAGCTCCAGGGCGCCGTCCGACTTGGTCAGTCCCAGATAATTGCTGCGTATAGTCGCAAATTCATCGTAATAAGGCAGGTTGGAGCAATGCACTTTTTTAATCAGCGCAACCGATCCTGTCGCCCAGGTTATCATCTGGTCGATGTCTTCGAGCAGATAGTCGCGCTCGGCTTTGGTCAACGATTTATTCATACCGCCGGCAATTGCACCGGTGCCGTGAATGCGTTTGCCCGACACCATGCGAATGACTTCCTGGCCGTATTTGCGCAATTTGACGCCCTGTACGCCGATTTCGGGATACTCGGCCAATACCGCGACAATCGAACGCTTACTGATGTCGCTTTCAAAACCGAACAGCAAATCCGGGCTGGATAAATGAAAAAAATGCAGGGCATGGGATTGCAGCACTTGGCCGAAATGCAGCAAGCGCCTTAATTTGTCGGCCGCTACCGGCAGGCTCTCAGGGTCGACACCAACCAGTTGATCTATGGCTTTGGCGGCAGCTAAATGATGACTGACCGGACAGATGCCGCATAAGCGCTGCACCAGAACCGGCAATTCCCAATAGGGCCGGCCTTGAATGAAACGCTCAAAGCCGCGAAATTCAACGATATGCAAGCGGGCCTGCTGGACTTTATTATTTTCGTCCAGTAGTAAAGTGACTTTGCCGTGGCCTTCAACGCGCGAGACAGGATCGACGACAACACGTTTTAAACTGTCCCGGTTTTTGGCTGTTTCTAAATGTTCGTACATGATAATTCCCGTATTTGTTATTTCTTATAATGATACTTACAGCTAATAACAATCAGCCTATCGGCTTCAACTTTGTACACTAAGCGATGCTCATCATTGATGCGGCGCGACCAATAACCTTGTAACTCATGCTTTAAGGCTTCGGGTTTACCCAAGCCTATGTATCGATTACGCGACGTTTCTTTGATCAAACTAACAAGACGTTTATAGAGTTTTTTGTCCTCGCTTGCCCAGCGGGTAAAATCCTCAAAAGCACCTTGTTCAAAAGCAATATCCATTACAGATCGTTTAAATGGGCAGTTACCAATCTACCCTTTTTAACATTGTCTATCGCTTCTAATAGACGCGCCTTGTTAGCAGGGTCACGCAATAAATAATCGGTCTCATCCTGTTCGGCTTGCGCCGTTTCACAAATGGCAATCTCAATCTCTTTATGTTGAAACTGCGCTTTGATGGATGCTATAAAATTTTCGTTTAGCTCATCAGCATTGATTTTATAAACTGTGTACATAGTTTTCCTCTCACTTGTAGGTCGCTTAATCGTAATGAACCAACTCGTAAGGCAATGAAGGTTCACGTCCTTCAATCAAATCGGTCAGGAATTTCCAGAACACGTCTGCTGACGGCGGGCAGCCGGGCAGAAAATAATCTATTTTGACCACTTCATGTATCGGGTACACCTGATCCAACAGCAAGGGTAACTCTATGTCGTTGGGAATTTGTGGATTTTCCACGCCAACTCCATCCAGATAAGCCTCGCTCAGGCATTCTTCGAGCGGGATATGATTACGCATCGCGGGCAGTCCGCCGTTAATGGCGCAAGCGCCGACCGCAACCAGGATTTTGCAGTTGTTACGAAACTCCCGCAATACGTGGACGTTTTCGGAATTGCACACGCCACCTTCAATCAGACCTATATCGCAGTTAGTACAGTGTTCTATGTCGGTGAGCGGCGAGCGGTCAAACTCGACGACTTCAACCAATTGCAGCATACGTTCGTCGATATCCAGAAAAGACATGTGACAGCCAAAGCAGCCTGCCAGCGATGTTGTTGCTACTCTAATTTTATTTGCCATGTTTAGGACGCTCCGAAGCTAAAGCAACTTGGTCGATTTGTTGATGATCGTAAATACGCTCACCAATCGGCACCTGATAACCGGTGCGTTTAACCAGAATCGCGCCGGTAGGACAAACGTGGACGGCCTGATCGTTCACATCCACGTCAGTGTCTTTCAACAACCCGCTTTCTGCATTGACGATCAAATGCTTGTGGATGCCGCGCCCGCTGAGCGCAAATACATTTTTACCGTCTGTTTGTTGGCTGGCGCGAACGCACAAGGTGCAAAAAATGCAGCGATTATGGTCTATCATCACCTCGGCATGAGAGGCGTCTACTTTTCGATCCGGATAAAATAATGGAAAATGGTTATCGAGCATATTCAAGTGATAAGCCACGGCTTGCAACTGACAGTTACCGGTTTTTTCGCAGGACATGCAAAAATGGTTGCCTTCCACAAACAGCATCTGGGTGATTTTCTTCCGGTCGTCAATCAGCTCTTGAGTTTCACTGAGCACCTCTTGCCCGTCCATGGCCGGAAAGGTGCAGGCAGTACAGTTGCGCCCGTTGACATTGACCGTACACAGTTTACAGCTGCCATGCGGAGTAAATTCCGGCTGATGGCATAAGTGAGGAATATAGATGTCGGCTGTCATCGCCGCGTCCATAATGGTCTGTCCATCTTCAAAAGGAATGGTTTTGCCGTCGATGGTAATGGTTTTACTCATGTTCGTTCACCTCTATTTGAGCTAAATGCGCACCGGCATCGTCCCTATTGGCCATACGCCGCGCTGTTTCCAGTGCGCCATCTAAATCGAATCCCGGCTCATAGCTGATTTCTTTTAATCGGCTTTGGTATAAACCGGGATAACGCTCCAGCGTGGTTAATATCGGATTCGCTGCGGTTTGTCCAAGACCGCAATGGCTATAATTCTTGACCAGCTGACACAATTCTTCCAACACAACAACATCACCCGCCGAACCATGGCCGTCGACAATTTTATCCATCTGTTTTTGCAATAAAGAGGTGCCGACCCGACATGGCGTACAAAATCCACAACTTTCATGGGCAAAAAAGTGCGTAAAGTTATGCACCATGTCGAGAATATTGCGACTGGTGTTGAAAATAATAAATGAGCCGCCGGTGGCTAAATCTTCAAAAGCCAGCTTACGCTCGAACTCCTGATCGGAAATAAACATTCCTGACGGTCCGCCAACCTGAACACCCAAGACATCGTCGGCGCCGCAGTCATGCAGAATAGTCTGAACCGTCACGCCAAAGGGGTATTCATAGATGCCGGGACGCGCGCAATCGCCGCTGATACTGAGTATCTTGGTGCCTTTCGATTTTTCGGTGCCGATACCGGCAAACCAGTTGCCGCCATTGACCGCAATGCCGGCCGCCGCCAGAAACGTTTCTACGTTATTGACCACGGTCGGTTTACCCAAATAGCCCTGGGTGACCGGATAAGGCGGACGATTGCGCGGAATGCCGGCTTTGCCTTCCAGCGACTCGATCAGTGCGGATTCTTCGCCGCAAATATAAGCGCCGGCGCCCAGACAAATTTCAATATCGAAACTCCATCCTGCGTCCAGAATATTAATGCCCAGCAAACCGTTTCGGCGACGCTGCTGTAGAATGTTTTGCAGCTTATCGTGTAGATGCAAGTACTCGCCGCGCAAATACAAAAAACCCTGTTTGGCTCCGATAATCGTGGCGCACACCGTCATGCCTTCAAAAACCTGATCTGCGTAACTATTCAGCAGCACCCGATCCTTGAATGTGCCGGGTTCACCTTCATCGGCATTGCAGACTACATAACGCTCAGTCTGCTGCTCTTCGGAACAAAACTGCCACTTCATCGCTGTTTTAAATCCTGCGCCGCCCCGCCCCCGCAACCCTGATGTATCGATTTCAGCCAGCGTTTCCTTGATACCCCGCTTTAACACTGCTGTGAGCGCCGCGCCTTGCTCAATCTGCTGATTCAGCAATAAACCGGATTTATGAATATTGTCATCCACCTGAAATAATTCGCTAGGCCATTCGCTCAGGGGTTTTTGTTGATTAATCAGCGCTGCAATTTTATCAATTGAAGAATGATCCAAATGGGTCAACGCATAGCCGTTAACCAAACCGGCCGGACCTTGGTCGCACATGCCGGTACAGGAAGTATTATTCAGACTGACCAGGCCATCTGATCTGACCTTGCCGACGGCAACAGCCAATTTATTTTCCAGATAACCGAGCAGGTCTTTCTTGCCCAGCATATGATCGGTTATCGAATCGCTGATCAACAACTCATATTGCCCTCTGGGGGTCAAATGAAAAAAACTGTAGAATTCAATCACGCTGACAATTTGCGTTCGGGGCATGTTCAGTAAGCCGGACAGCTGCTCTATGGCCTCCTCCGGGATATAATGAAATCGCGATTGGATCTGCCTTAGCATTTGCAACAAAGGGGTTGCCTGATGGTTATTTTCTACGATACCCTGAATGAATTGTTTCACTTTATCTCCCCGGCTTTATCTTTCTGGATGTTTGTGGATATGATATTAATGAATGATTACATTAGCCTATATGGCAGTGATCACTTCGAGCAATCATTTTGAATGCCCTTAACCCTAAAGATCGGGTGTAGATAAGGGGCAGTAACGTTAAAACAAAAACCAACTATATCTTACTCTCTTAGATAAACCAATTATTAGCTGACAGGACTTCTCATTAAGCACTCATGGCAAAAAAAACCACTTCGTTTAAAGCGGCGTTATCGTTTCCAAATCGCACTATGACTCATTTTTATAGCCAGATTGAGCAACAAAAACAGGTTCTACGACGCATTCATGATATTTTACCGGCGGCGTGTGCCAAACATGCACTGCACTGCGTTATTAACGGCAAAAAACTGCTGGTTTATACCGATACCGCAGCCTGGGCCTCACAACTGCGCTTTTATAATAGTACAATTCTTGCCGCCATCGCCCCGCTGACCCGGGAATCGGTCTCGATTATGCAGATTAAAGTCCGGGTAGAAACATTGTCTGCAACATCGCTACCGGGACGGACGCCGATCATTCCATCGGCAGAAAAAATAGAGCTGATCCATAACCACAGCCTCACGGTTTCGGATGAACAATTGAAGCTTGCCTTGCTGAGGTTAAGTGCAACACTGGAAAAACGTTCCAATCAGCAAGCGCCCGCCTAGTCTCCAGGCAGGCGCTATCGGCTTTCTTATGCCTCCGGCCTAGGAGTCTCGGCTGAACGCATAAAAGAAATCGGTGCGGTTTCTTCATCGCCAAAGGTGACCATTTCCCAGGCATCCTTATCATTTAATAAAGCACGAAGTAATTTATTGTTCAATCCGTGCCCCGATTTATAACCGGTAAATTCGCCTATCAGACTATACCCTAACAAATATAAGTCACCTATCGCATCAAGAATTTTGTGCTTAACGAATTCATCCGCATAGCGCAGACCGTCTTCGTTGATAACTTTGTCATCATCGACAACTATGGCATTATCGAGGCTGCCGCCCAAAGCCAGGTTGTTTTGTCGCATCATATCAATATCTTTCATAAAACCAAACGTTCTGGCTCGACTCACTTCCTTGACAAAGGTAGTCGATGAAAAATCCATAGTGGCGGTTTTTACGTGTTCTTCAAAAGCCGGATGTTCAAAATCAATCGTAAAAGTCACCTTAAAGCCTTCAAACGGCTCAAAAGCCGCCCATTTATCGCCATCTTCAACTCTTATGCTACGCTTTATACGGATATACTGCTTCGGACTATCTTGCTCTTCAACCCCCGCAGACTGAAGTAAAAACACAAAAGGCCCGGCGCTGCCATCCATAATAGGAACCTCTGCGGCACTGACATCGATAATGGCGTTGTCTATGCCTAAGCCGGCAAATGCCGAAAGTAAATGTTCTATGGTTGAAATTTTGACATCACCTGCAACCAGAGTTGTCGAGAGCATGGTTTCGCCGACATTCTCCGGTGTTGCTTGAATGGTCACCGGATTATCCAAATCGACTCTACGAAATCGGATACCGGTATTTGCTTCAGCCGGACGCAAAGTCAAATAAATTTTATCGCCGGTATGCAGCCCTACACCTGTTGCCCTGATGGTGTTCTTTAAAGTTCGCTGTTTAATCATAAAATCAATAACGCTAAGTAAGAAGGGCAAAAGGCGCAAATTTTATCACAATCAGCCCCGAAAACTGAATCCATTGTTACTCGCGCATTCATTAATCTGCTTGACGCCTTAGAAAGGCCGGAATATCCAGATAATCCAAATCCATATCTTTTTTGGGTTGAGCACCAAAACGCGTTTCTCTGCTTTCCGCTTTGTTTTGACGCATAACTGTCGGGGTATCCAGACCTTCATAACTGACTTCGCCTGCCGCATTTTGATTAACGTAGCCTGCTGGCGCTTTTGGAGCCAACTTAACCGTCCGGGATGGCAAACCCATTCCTGTCGCGACTACCGTCACTTTAATCTCATCGCCTAAGTCAGGATTAATAGACATACCGATTTTTATAACGGCATCTTCGGAAGCAAATTCATGAACAATATTACCCACTTCATCGAATTCGGCAATACCCATATCAGCCGCAGAAATATTCACCAAAATGCCCCGTGCACCTTGCAAATTAATGTCTTCCAGTAATGGGCAGGCAATCGCTTTCTCAGCGGCTTCCCGAGCCCGATATTCCCCATCTGCTGTAGCGGTACCCATAATCGCAGCACCCATACCGGACATCACGGTTCTGACGTCGGCAAAATCAACATTAATCATACCGGGATGAACGATAAGTTCGGTAATGCCCCGTACCGCATCCAGCAATACATCGTTAGCCGCTTTAAACGCATTGACCAAAGAGACATCGTTACCCAGTACCGGCAATAATTTTTGATTGGGGATAATAATCAATGAATCGACGAATTTTTCAAGCTCCGCTATCCCTTGTTCGGCAGTTGCCAGTTTCTTTTTACCTTCAAATGAAAACGGCTTGGTGACCACGGCAACCGTCAAAATCCCCATGCTTTTGGCAATTTCCGCAATAACCGGAAGTGCCCCGGTACCGGTACCGCCGCCCATGCCGGCTGTCAGGAACACCATGTCAGCCCCCTCTAAAACCTCTTTAATGCGATCTTTGTTTTCATCTGCCGCCATTCTGCCAACCTCAGGATTGGTACCTGCCCCCAAACCTTTGGTTAATTCGACACCTAATTGAATAATCGTATCAATGTTCAACTTTCTTAAGGCCTGCGCGTCGGTATTTGCACAGATAAACTCAACTCCCTCGACAAGACTGCCAACCATGTGACTGACGGCATTGCCGCCACCGCCGCCGACACCAATAACTTTGATGACTGCATGTTCGTTGCTCATATCCATTAATTCATATTTCATTGCCATTACCGCTGCCCCTTATTCTATTTAATAAACTATTAAAAGTTACCTTGAAACCAACTCTTCATTCTTGAGAACACGCTGGGGCCATTAGAATCAATTCTGACGCCGACACCCTGGTGTTCTTTACCATACATTAACAATCCGACCCCGGTAGAGTGAATCGGATTTTTTACCACTTCTGTTAAACCGGTCACATTTTGCGGCCCACCCATACGAACCGGCATATGAAAAATTTCTTCTGCTAAATCAATTAATCCCATGACTTTTGAACTGCCGCCTGTTAACACTATCCCGGCAGCAATTAATTCTTCATAGCCGCTGCGCCTTAATTCCGATTGAACCAACAGCATTAACTCTTCATAGCGAGGTTCAATAATCTCTGCCAGATTTTGCGTTGAAATCTTGCGCGGCGCTCTATCGCCGATACTGGGCACTTCAATCACTTCATCTACATTGGCCAACTGCGTTAAGGCGCAGGCATATTTGCGTTTAATATCCTCAGCATTGAGCGTCGGCGTACGTAACGCAACAGCAATATCATTGGTCACCTGATCGCCTGCTATGGGGATCACCGCCGTATGCTTGATAGCGCCTTCGACAAAGATCGCAATATCGGTAGTACCGCCGCCAATATCAATCAGGCAAACGCCCAATTCTTTTTCATCTTCGGTAAGCACCGAATTGCAGGATGCCAATTGCTCCAGCACAATATCATCGACTTCCAGGCCGCAGCGCCGGATACACTTGACGATATTTTGCGAGGCGCTGACACTACCGGTGACCATGTGAACTTTAGCCTCCAGACGAATACCCGACATTCCGATAGGCTCTTTGATGCCTTCCTGAAGATCGATCACAAACTCCTGAGGTAAAATATGTAAAATCTTCTGATCCGCAGGAATTGCCACAGCGCGAGCGGAATCGATTACTCTATCTATATCATACTGCGTCACTTCCTTATCCTTAATGGCCACGATGCCGTGAGAATTAAGACTACGGATATGACTGCCGGCAATACCGGCATAAACCGACTTGATCTGGCATCCCGCCATTAATTCAGCCTCTTCGATAGCGCGCTGGATGGATTGCACAGTCGACTCCAGATTGACCACGACACCTTTTTTCAGACCGCGCGATGGTGTTGATCCAATGCCGATGATTTCTATATTGCCGTCACTGCTAAGTTCACCAACAATAGCCGCGACCTTCGACGTACCTATGTCCAGTCCGACTATCAAATTACGCTCTGTTCTTTTCGCCATTTTGTTTACTCTGTGTCACTTTTATAAGATTAGCCATCTATTTCATGTTGCGGATTGGCAATTTTCTTCCAGTCAATTTCCTTGGTTCCCGGTTTCCATGAAACCGCATATCCATTGGGATATCTCAAATCAACTATGGCTATTCGCTCAACATGTTCTTGTCCCAATACTTCCAGCGTTTTCAAAAACCGCTGCAATTTTTTTAATTGTTCATTTCGTCCCAACAGTATTTCCAGCCCTGTTGTTAATTTTATCTTCCATGCCCATCGATCGTTAATCGTAAACTCCGCCATTTTCAGGGACTGATCCGCTAATGCTATATTGACGCCCTTCATGATTTCTAGGGTCTTCGCCTGTTGCTGCTCAGGCCCTTGCAGAATAGGCATATTTTTAAACTGATCTATATGCTTCGGTGTAATGATCTCGCCTCGGACGGTAATCAGGCTTTGTTGTCCCCATCGTACATAGGGTTTCTTTTCATAGATCTTGATGTCTATCGCATCTGGCCAGACTCGTTTAACCGTTACGCTATCCACCCAAATCAACTCCGAAACAGCCTGATGGATGGCTTGCATATCGGCATCAAAAAAGCCGGTCATTACCAAGGGCTGTAAAACCGCCTGTATCTCATCCTTGCTGAGGTATTGAAAAACCCCTTCGCTTCTTACATATTTAATCGGTATGCTCTTAATGCCTAAACCTGCCATCCAGACTAGGCCGGCCATCAGTGCAACGACGATCATGATTTTTGTAACAGTCATCCAGTATTACCTGTAACTGGTTTCCAGAATACGCCAAACCAACTCATTAAAATCAATACCTGCCTGTCTAGCTGCCATCGGTACCAAGCTGTGATCAGTCATACCCGGAACAGTATTAACCTCTATCAATTGATACTGACCCAAATTATCGATAAATACATCCACTCTTCCCCAACCTTCAACACCGGCCACTTGACAGGCGGTTACCGCCAAGTCCCTGATAACGGATTCCTGATCGGAGCTCAGACCGCAAGGACAGTGATATTGCGTAGTCGTTGCCTGATATTTTGCTTCAAAATCATAAAATGCATTAGGGGTTTTCAAGCGAATAACCGGCAGCGCTTCATCATCCAGCACCGCAACGGTATACTCTTTGCCAATAACCCAAGCTTCTGCATAAACATCGCAATGATATTTTGCTGCCACAATTAAGGCTTTTTGCAATTCATCCCGATTACCCGCCTTGCTCATACCGATGCTGGAACCTTCCTGCGCCGGTTTAACGATGACAGGAAAACCCAACTGGGCTATACAAGCATCAAGATCGCTTTCATTTTTCAACAAAAACCATTTTGGCGTGACCAGACCGTAACCCTGCCAGCACAACTTGGTTCTCAGTTTATCCATAGTCAATGCCGATGCCATCACGCCACTGCCGGTATAGGGAATTCCCAGCACTTGCAGCACGCCTTGCAGCACGCCGTCTTCACCGCCGCGTCCGTGGATAATATTAAATACCCGGTCAATCTTTAGCCCTGCCAGCGCGTCAATCGGACTACCGGTAACATCGATAGCTACCGCATCTACGCCGTTATTTTTCAAGGCTTCATAAACGGCTGCCCCGCTTCTCAACGAAACCTCCCTTTCCGCCGCCGAACCGCCCATCATTACCGCGACTCGACCGAATTGTTTCGCCTCATTTACTGTCAATGCTTTCATATTGCTACGCCTACCATACAAACCTCAGTCTGCAAGACGACTCCCTGCTGTTGTTTAACTTTATCCTGTACATAATAAATCAGGGCTTCGATGTCTGCTGCCGTTGCATTACCGGTATTGACAATAAAATTCGCATGCTTTTCCGAGACGCAAGCACCGCCGATTGCATAGCCCTTTAAGCCGACTTGCTCTATCATCCTTGCCGCATAATCGTCTTTCGGATTTTTAAATACCGAGCCGCAACTGGGCTGACTGGTCGGTTGCGTTGCACCTCGCTTTTCCAATAAACCCTTGATTTTTTGCTGACTTAAGGCGGTATCGCCTTGCTGTAACGTTAATTGGCAGGATAAAAACCACTCGTTATTTAAGCCTTTGACCGATCGGTAACTCACCGAAAAATCCTGTGGCTTTTTATGCGTTACCTTACCCGACGCATCCAGCATGTCCACACCGTTAACAATGGCCCAGGTTTCCCCGCCAAAAGCTCCGGCGTTCATCTTCAAGGCTCCGCCCATGGTTCCGGGTATGCCGGCCAAAAACTCTGCACCGGTTAAGCCGCATTCCCCACAAAATCGCGCCACATGAGCGCAGGGAACTCCCGCTTCGACATACACCAAACCATCGTCGGTCAAGCGTATTTCTTTTAATCGTCCCCTGGTATTGACCACCGTACCACGTATGCCGCCGTCCCTGACCAATAAATTACTGCCCAGCCCCATCCAGAACACCGACTCAGATTCGGGTAAAGCCTTGATAAAGTCAATCAGATCCTGCAGGTTATGCGGGATGTACAGCTGATCTGCGGGGCCGCCAACGCGCCAACTGGTGTACTTCGCCAGTTTCTCATGCTTAAGTAAGCGGCCTTTCAGTAATTGCTCCTGCATTACTTTACCTCCTGCAACCATGCAATCGTCAGCAACAGCTTTATGCTATCGTCCTGCGCCCTTGCAATCGTTAATTCAATTGTCATTTCTCGTAGAGACCTCACACTGAAAAGTGTGTACTAAGTTCTGTCACCACAGAACAATAATTCGTCAGTATTTTCATAATTTGCTAAAAATCGATTTAATTAATTTTGGCCAGTAAAACCTACTTTAATCTTGTCTATTTCAGGGATTCACCAAAAATATACAACATGACTCCCTATCTTATTCGTTAAGCAACGATAATGTACGGCATTAATTAATAGAATGACATAAGCAGAACTACATAGACTTGGCTGACAGCCTAGAGAGTCACATCAAAACCAATGGCTTATCAATATGCGAAAATTACTTACCGGGTTTTATTACAGAGAGAGAATTGTTGCTAACAACTGTGGCAACTGTGACGCAACCTGCCCGACATTACCCGCTCCCATGGTTAATATCACGTCATCAGGGTTTACGATGCCTACCAATATTTCAGGCAATTCTTCCCAGTTTTCGATAAATACCGGATCGACTTGTCCGCGCACCCGAATTGCCCGGCTTAACGCCCTGCCGTCCGCGCCAGGAATAACCGCCTCACCGGCCGCATAAACATCCATCAAAATCAGCACATCAACGGTTGACAGCACTTGCACAAAATCTTCGAACAAATCCCGGGTGCGGGTATATCGATGAGGTTGAAAGACAACTACCGAACGCCGATCCGGCCATGCCTGACGCAAGGCTTCAAGTGTTGCCGCAATCTCACGCGGATGATGTCCATAATCATCGACCAGCGTCAATTTTCCGCTACCCAGCGGCAAGTCACCGTTAATTTGAAAACGCCTGCCTATACCTTTGAACGCTCCCAGACTTTTGATAATGGCATCATCATCTACCGCCAGCTTCGTTGCGACGCTAATCGCCGCCAGTGCATTCAGCATGTTATGCCAGCCGGGCATATTCAACGTAATATGCAACGGCGGATAGTCGCCTCTTCGCATCACTTCAAAAGACGTATGCATGCCCTGCTGTTTGATATTTATCGCACGTACATCGGCATCTTCATGGACGCCGTAAGTCGTTACCGGCTTGGATATTTCCGGCAAAATCGCCCTGACGCCTTCATCATCCAGACACATTACCGCTAATCCGTAAAAGGGAAGATGATGTAAAAACTCGATAAAAGTATCTTTTAATCGCTGATAACTGCCTTCATAGGTCGCCATATGATCCTGGTCAATATTGGTGACTATGGCCATCATCGGCTGCAAATACAGAAACGAAGCATCGCTTTCATCCGCCTCTGCAACCAAATAATGACCCAAACCTAATTTAGCATTACTGCCCGCGCTGTTTAAACGCCCACCGATGACAAAGGTAGGATCAAGCCCCCCTTCGGCCAGAATACTTGCAGTCAAACTTGTGGTTGTGGTTTTGCCATGGGTTCCGGCAACGGCAATGCCGAATCTGAAACGCATCAACTCGGCCAGCATTTCCGCACGCGGTATGACCGGTATTCTATTGAGATAAGCCTCATCAATTTCTTCGTTACTACGATCAATTGCACTGGATGCTACCACCACATCGACCTGCGCAATATTGTCCCGCTTATGTCCAATATTAATGGTCACGCCTAAGTCAGCCAGTCTTTTTGTTACCGGGCTTTCTTTAATATCGGAACCTGAAACATGATAACCCAGATTCGACAACACCTCGGCAATGCCGCTCATACCGGTGCCGCCTATGCCGACAAAATGTATCCGGTCAATATTACCTAATGCCTGGGTCGGCATCTGGCTGCTTGGGCGATTCATAGACCGGCCTCCGCAATACAAATACCGGCAACAATCTCTGTTGCATCCAAGCGTGCGTACTCTCTTGCCGTTTTACTCATCACATCCAATTGCTTCATTACCTGTGTTATCTGTTCTACCAACGTTGTTGCGTTCAAATCTTTTTGCATCAATAACTGCGCTGCACCGGCATCGGTTAAATAGCGGGCATTGGCGGTTTGATGATCATCAATCGCGGTCGGCAACGGTATAAATATCGCAGGAACGCCTGCTGCCGCCACTTCACTGACAGTCATAGCGCCGGACCGACAAATCACCAGATCCGCCCACTGATAGGCCGACACCATATCGTCTATAAAGGCTCTGACTTCGGCATTCACGCCTAAGGTTTTATACCGGTTTTCGACCTGCTGCTGCATGGCCGCGCCGGTTTGGTGTTTTACTTTGGCGTTGTTTAACACCGCCAGAGCTTCAGGTACGATTTCATTCAATACTTGAGCTCCCTGGCTGCCGCCGACCACTAATATGTTAATCCCCACCAACTCCCGTGTTGAAAAAGGCCCGGCAGGGGGAATGACGAACTGTTTTCTTAACGGATTTCCGGTAAATGTGGCCTTCAGCTTTTTATCAAAACTACCCGGAAATGCTTCCAATACCTGATTAGCCATGGGTGCCAGCAAACGGTTGGTGGTACCGGGAACCCGATTTTGCTCATGAATGATCAGCGGTATGCCTAATAGCTTTGCCATCAAGCCGCCGGGACCTGCCACAAACCCGCCCATACCCAATACCACATCCGGTTTACGCTTTTGCAATGTTTTCAATGCCTGACCACAAGCCTTTATCAGCAACAATACGGCTGTTATTTTCGACAGCCATCCCTTTCCCCTGACGCCGGAAACCGACAGCCAGTCTATATCTATACCCTGTTCAGGAATTACCCGGCTTTCTAAACCCTTGTGCGTACCCAGCCAACTGACCTGCCAACCGTTTTCGAGTAACTCTTGAGCTACCGCCAATGCAGGAAACACATGTCCGCCGGTTCCTCCGGCCATAATAACGATGCGCCGTCGATAGGGCATAGGCGAGCAGCGGAAGCTTTTAACCATATCGTTTTCTCGTTCCGATACGCCGCGCAGAAGCTGTACCGGCATTTATCTCCATAACTTCACTTTGCACCCGAGATAACAAGCCAATCGCACTGCACATGATTATCATGCTGCCGCCGCCATAACTCATTAATGGCAATGTCAGCCCTTTAGTCGGTAGAATTCCCATATTAACCCCCATATTGACGAATGACTGAAAGCCAAACCAAATGCCCAGTCCATAAGCAATAAATGCGGAAAACCGTTGACCTGCCTGTTCGGCTGCTACACCTATGGCAAAGATGCGCCAGACCAATAACGAAAATAAACCGATAACAATAACCACGCCCACTAATCCTAATTCTTCGGCAATGACTGAGAATAAAAAATCGGTGTGGGCTTCAGGCAAATAAAATAATTTTTGTATGCCGCTACCCAAACCTACCCCCAACCATTCGCCGCGCCCAAAGGAAATAAGCGCTTGGACTAATTGAAAACCGCTTTTCAACGGGTCAGCCCAAGGATCCATAAAACTGGTCACCCGAATCAAACGGTAGGGTGAAAAATAAATCAATAATATTGCCAGCACCCCAAGAGCTAACAGCAGCACGATAAATTGCGTCAGTCTGGCTCCGGCTAAAAACATAAGGCCCATGGCTATCATGATAATAACGACAGCTGAGCCAAAATCCGGCTCCAATAACAACAACAGACTGGCCACTGAAAACAACCCTAACGGCTTTAGCAAACCAAAAGTCTCCGTCTGTACCGACTCCTGGTATCGAGTGACATAACTGGCCATATAGATGACGGAAAAATACTTCACGACTTCAGACACCTGTATCCTTACCCCGCCTATCGACAACCAGCGCATGCTGCCGTTAACCTTTACGCCAAGACCAGGTATCAACACAATAATCAGCAACAGCAATCCCGCGATAAATAACCGGGGGGCATTCTGTTCCCAGATCTTCATTGGCACTGCTGCCACTAATCCGCCAAAAAACACGCCCAATCCTATGTGCATTATCTGCCTGACGGGATAATACAATCCATCGCCAGTCATTTTTATACCCAGATGCAATGATGCGGAGGCAACCATCACATAGCCGATCAACAACAAACTGATGCTCACCGAAAGCAACACCGGATCAAAATGAAATCGGCCGATCCGATTTTTCATTGATGCTCCCGACGTTGTTGATAACTCATATCGCCGCCACAGATGGCAAAACCAAAGCAGCTGCCTTAGGCGATGCTGCACCGTCAACCAACGTCAACACAGCTTTGGTAAATTTATCGCCCCTGTCTTGATAATTCTTATATTGATCCAGACTGGCGCATGCAGGAGATAGCAAAACGCTATCCCCTGCATCGGCAATATCCGCTGCAACCCGTACTGCTTGCGCCATATTATCTGCCGAATAAACCGGCACACAATCATTCAAGGCCTGTTTTATCAGCGCGGCATCCTTACCTATCAATACCACGCTTTTGGCTTTTTCTTTGATGACGGGGACCAATTCATTCATATCGGCACCTTTTCCGTCACCGCCGGCAATCAAAATCACCTTACGCGAATAACCCTGCAAAGCTGCAATGCAGGCACCGATATTGGTCGCCTTGGAATCATTAACCCAGGTAATACCCCGTATTTCTGCGACACGCTGCATCCTGTGGTCTAATCCTCTGAATTTTCGCAAAGCATTGCACATCACCGGTTCATCCAGTCCCACGACCCGGCCCAAGGCTAATGCAGCCAAGGCATTTGCCGCGTTATGCCTGCCTTCAAGCGGTAATTCAGCCAACGGCATCAAACAGGATTCATCATGCATTAGATACTCTGTGCTCTCCTTAAATGCCAGGTGGAAATCGGCTTTCTTGTTAATAGAGAAGGTAAATATCTTCCTGTCTTTATCCTGCATCGCATAAACAACAGGGTCGTCGGCATTAATGATCATCACGCCATCACCTCTAAATATCCGTTGTTTTTCTCGTGCGTATTCGGCTAAATCGACATGCCGATCCAAATGGTCAGCACTGATATTCAGTACCGTTGCGGCAACCGCATTCAAGGCTGAAGTGCGTTCCAGTTGAAAACTCGACAGTTCCAGTACGTACAGTTGCGCATTTAACTTCAGTAAATCCAAGGCCGGCGTACCCAGGTTTCCACCTATACCGACTTTTATTCCTGCGGCTTTTACCATTTCACCCAGCATCGTGGTCACAGTGCTTTTGCCATTGGAGCCGCTGATAGCGACAATGGGTGCATTCACCGAACAGGCAAACAGATCTATATCGCTGACTATTTTCGAGCCGTTGGCTATGGCTTTAATAATGGCTCGCTCATTCAGCGATACACCGGGACTGACCACCAGATGGGTCGCCACCTGAAAGGCATCCTCATCGAAACCTCCGGTAAACACCGGTGTGTCGGGCATTTGCTGAAAAAAATCAGCCATCATCGGTGGTTTGTCACGGCTATCGACAATGGCAAATTTAAAGCCCAAGCTGTGCAAATAATGCGCAACCGAAACGCCGGTGTTACCAAGACCCACAACCAGAATTTTGGCTGTTTGCGGATCCAAAGCAAAATGCTGTTTTAACAATACTGTAATGGCTGCACTATCCATTTTTTATCTCAATTTTAAAGTAGCCAAACCGATTAGCACCAAAATGACGGTAATAATCCAAAAGCGCACGATAACGCGAGGTTCCGGCCAGCCTTTTAATTCAAAATGATGATGGATCGGTGCCATACGAAAAACACGTTTTCCGGTCAATTTGAACGAAGCCACCTGGATGATCACCGATACGGTTTCCATGACAAAGACCCCCCCCATAATCATCAATACGATTTCTTGCCTGACCAGTACCGCCAATACGCCTAAAGCCGCACCCAGCGCCAGCGCACCGACATCACCCATAAAAACCATCGCGGGGTAAGCGTTAAACCACAGAAAACCCAAGCCGGCACCGACTAATGCCGCACAAAATACGATCAGTTCCCCGGCATTAGGCAAATAAGGTATCGCCAAATATTGCGAAAAAGTCACATGACCCGATAAATAGGCAAAAATCCCCAAACCGCTTGCAACCATCACCGTCGGCATAATCGCCAGTCCGTCCAAGCCATCGGTTAGATTGACAGCGTTACTGGTTCCAACTATCACAAAATAAGTCAGCACTATATACATCCATCCCAACTCCAGCATAACGTCTTTAAAGAAAGGGACGATCAACTGTGTTTCTGCCGGCAATATTGCGCTTTTGTACAAAAAAACCGCCGCCAGCAAACCGATGACCGATTGCCAAGTATATTTAGCCTTGGCTGACAATCCGTCACTGTTGCCTTTGATGACTTTTCTATAATCATCGACAAAACCGATAATGCCGTAACCCAGGGTTACCAATAAAATAACCCATATGTAGCGGTTGCCCAGATCTGCCCATAACAGCGTACTGAATGCAATTGAAACCAGTATCAAAGTTCCGCCCATGGTCGGCGTACCGGCTTTCTCGTAATGCGATTGAGGCCCTAGCTCACGGATACTTTGTCCGATCTTATTACGGCTTAACCTCCTGATCATGACCGGTCCGATAACAAAAGAAATAACCAGCGAGGTTAAGGCGCCAAGAATGGCGCGAAATGTCAGGTACTGAAATACCCTAAAACTGCTATCAAAGGCCATTAAATAATCGGCAAAATAAAGTAACATGCTATATCCTGAAATTCTGTCTACATGGTTGCTGGCAAGGGGCGGAATCTTTCAACCAGTGCAGCTGCTACATTCTCCATATGTTGAGCCCTTGATCCTTTGATCAAAATCGTTTCATCGCCTTTGAGCTCCCGGTTTAATACTTCAATCAAATCATTTTGGCTATCAAAGAAATCAGCTCCTTTGCCAAATGCCTTTACCGTATGCCGGGCATCAGAACCAATAGCAAGGAGGCGCACGACACCATTTAATTTAATTAGCCTCCCCATTTCTTCATGTATTTTCGGACTGTCAGGTCCCAGTTCGCCAAAAGCCCCTAAAACCAGCCAATGCTCACCTGCGCAGCTCGCCAATACATCCAACCCGGCTTTTAACGAGGCTGAATTGGCGTTATAAGTATCATCTATTACGATATTCCCTAGACGGCTTACTAACGGCTGCAATCGCCCCGTGACCGGCTTTACACTTTCCAGTCCCTGTTTAATCTGTTGCAGATCGATGTCCAGCGCCAGGCATGCGGCAGTCGCTGCCAAGGCGTTGACGACGTTATGCCGACCTGCCAACTTCAGCTTTACCCTCAACTCGCCTGCCACGGTCACTAAGTCAAAGGCAGTAGCAAACTCATGATCAATAATTTCTGTTTTAACAAAACGTGCCGTTACCGGCGCCGACCGATCCAACCCAAACGATATGACTTTTCTTGTCCCCGCTACCGATTTCCAGTAGTCAAAGTAGATATCATCGTGATTAAGAACTGCCACGCCGTCCTGTTTAAGCGTCTGGATTATTTCTCCTTTGGCTTTGGCAACACCGTCGATACTGCCGAAACCTTCAATATGCGCCGGTCCCACATTGCTAATAATCGCAACATCAGCCTGCACATATTTACTGGTATATTCAATTTCGCCCGGATGGTTTGCACCCATCTCGATGACTGCATAGCGGTGTTGTTCGTTCAAACGCAATAACGTTAACGGTACTCCGATGTCATTATTCAAGTTACCTTGAGTAAACAAGGTATTGCCATTGACGCTTAATATTGCCGCCACCATCTCCTTGACCGTGGTCTTACCGTTACTGCCGGTAATACCGACGACCGCCAGGGATGGTGACCGCGACTGCTCCCGGCAGTCGTCGGCATTTCCTCTATCCATGGAGGTCAGAAGTGTCGCCATTGGTAGGGAACCCATGCGACCGACCGACACGGTCGCTTTCTTTCGCCAAGCGCCTGCCAACTCGGCCAAGGCCAAGTGCGTATCGTCAACCACGATATGCGGTATTGTTACTGTAGCGCCCTTATGAACAATGGCTGCCGAAGCGCCGCCGTGTTCCGCCTTATCTACAAATTCATTGCCGTCAAAATTACGGCCTTTAATCGCAACATACAATTGTCCCGGCTTTATCCCTCTGGTATCTATACTGACCGATGAAACCACAACATCTTCACCGATCAATTTTCCCTGCACACACGCTGCAATTTCACTTAGGGTCATATTCATTGTTGAGCCTTACGCCTGCCTAAAGCCTCCATTGCTGCCCGTCTATCGCTAAATAGTTGCTGTACACCGTTGATTTCCTGATATTGTTCATGGCCTTTGCCCGCAATTACAATGCAATCATTTTTAGCCGCATTTGTTACTGCTTTTTGTATCGCCTGCTCTCTGTTTTGTATAACATCAACCTTTCCGGATCTGCATCCTGCCAGAATATCGTTAACTATATCTAATCCGTTTTCGTAACGCGGGTTGTCATCGGTAATAACCACATGATCCGCCCAATGCTCGGCAATTTTTCCCATTTGGGGTCGTTTACCCTTATCTCTATTGCCGCCACAGCCGAAAACCACCCATAAATCCTGCTTGCAATGTTTACGCAAACTGCGTAAAACCTTATCCAAGGCATCCGGCGTATGCGCATAATCCACAAAAACCAATGGATCATTCTCGGTCCCAATTCGCTCCATACGGCCATCAATCGGCTTTATATCGGCCAGTTTCTTAGCGGCCTCATCGAATGAAATACCCACTGCCAGCATTACGGTCAAAGCAGCCAGGGCATTCTCTACATTAAAATCACCGAACAGCGGGACTTTAATTTGCTGAATCCCAGTCAGCCAGTACACATCAAATTCAATTCCGTCGGCGTTATGCACGATATTTTCAGCCCTTACACACTCACCTGAATGGGCTATTTTCCCTTTGATACTAAACTGCCACAGCTGTACTGATTGAGGACAGGCTGCAATAATTTTCTTAGCGTATTCATCATCCAGATTGACTACAACAAAAGCTAATCCCGGCATTTTCAATAACGCCAGCTTCGCCTGCACGTAAGCCTCCATGGTTCCGTGATAATCCAGATGATCGCGGCTGATATTGGTAAATACCGCGCCTTTAAACGTCACGCCATTGACACGGCCTTGCTCCAGACCATGCGAGGAAACCTCCATCGCCACCGTGCGTTTTTTGCCCGTTAATAATTCAGCCAGTATTTTCTGAATTGCCAGGGCATCGGGCGTGGTATTCAAGGTTTTATTGAGCTTGCCCCATTCGCCCCAGCCAAGCGTTCCTATAATTCCGCAGTCATCCAGCATCTGCCCCAAAAACTGACTACAAGAGGTTTTGCCATTGGTGCCGGTAATGCCGATAACATTCATAAACCGGGACGGATCGCCATAAAAACGCGCGGCCAATTCGCCTAACTTCAAACCCAGATTTTCCACTGCGATCATCTGCACCAAGTTAGGGACACTGCGCCGCAATGTATCTGCCAGCTGCCAACCATCCCCGGCCGGGTCAAAAATAACCGCATTTGCTCCATTATCAATAGCTTGCTCAACATGCATCAAGCCATGCTGTTTAGCACCCGCTAAAGCAATAAAGACATCGCCGCCAACCACAGCCCGACTATCCAAAACCAATCCAGTGATAGACATATCGCTTTGATCCTGAAACACGGTAAATCCATACAATAAATCCTTCAGCAGAGATACTGTGCGCCCTGACTCTGTTGTCGTCGGCATATTAAGATCCTTGCCGCGTCAGCAAGATAGGCATATTGTCCTGTTGGTCTGGAGCAACCTCCAACACCCTCAAGGCTCCCGCCATCACCTTGGAAAATACTGGAGCGGAAACTATCCCACCGTAATATTTTCCCGCAGAAGGCTCATCAACCATGACGACGATAATCAATCGCGGATTGTTTGCCGGCGCCATGCCGGCAAACACAGAAAAATAACTTTTCTCGGTATAGCCCCGCGCACCGGCTTTTTTTACCGTGCCGGTTTTACCTGCGGCGCTGTAGCCATCCACTCTGGCCTCGTAAGCAGTGCCATCTTTCATCAGCACCGTTTCCATCATGGCTCTGACTCTCTTGGCAGTGTTGGCCGAAAACACCCGTTGCGCGTCAATATCTTCATCTCGCTTTAACAAGCTAATCGAATGCAAAATACCGTCATCCGCTAACGCGGTATAGGCTCTTGCTAATTGTAATGCGGATGTACTCACGCCGTAACCGAATGACAAAGTTGCCGTCTCAAAATCGCTCCGGCGTTGATAATCAAGCAAGCTTCCACTGGCTTCCCCGGGAAAACCGGAACCGGCCGCAACACCAAAACCCAACCTATGGTAAGCGCTCCAAAAATATTCCGGCGGCATAGTTAATGCAATCTGGCTTACCGCAACATTGCTGGATTTTTTCAGCACGCCGGTCAAATCCAGCGTCCCGTAATTATGCACATCCCTAACGACATGCCTGCCGATCGGGTAGACGCCGTGGGTTTCAAATAGGTCATTTGGCTTGATATAATCGCCATCCAAAGCAGCGGCAACAACAAATGGCTTGATCGTCGATCCCGGCTCAAATACATCGGTTATCGACCTATTTCTGTACAGACTCTCCTTTAAATTTTTTCTGGTATTGGGATTAAATGATGGCTGATTTACCGCCGCCAGAACTTCCCCGCTCTTTGCATCCAATACCACTAATACCGCCGATTTTGCCTTGTGAAGATTAAATGCCAACTGCAACTCCCGATACGCCAGGTATTGGATGCGCTGATCGATACTTAACTCCAGATTCCGGCCTGCAATCGGCTCTTTAATGTTTTCTACGTCCTCAATAATTCGACGCTGTCCATCCCGGATAACCCGTTTGCTGCCAGGAATGCCTTTTAATAATTTTTCATAGCCCGATTCAAGTCCCGCCTGACCAATATCATCAATATTGGTGAATCCGATTAAATGCGCGGAAACCTCTCCTGCCGGATAAAAGCGTTTGAATTCCCGCTCAAAATAAATACCCACAAGCTTCAATGCTTTTACCCGATCGGCAACCATCGGATTCACTTGGCGAGCAATATAAACAAACTGCCTATGCCCATCAGCGTTAATAAGCTCAGTAGCCTTCCCCTTCGGCAAATTCAACAGCTTTTCCATTTGCCTGATTTCGTTTTCTTTTCCCGGCTGAATCTGTCGCGGATTCATCCAAATAGACTCGACCGGCGTACTGATTGCCAGCGGCGCACCATTCCGATCTTTTATCATGCCTCGATAGGCTTCCACCTTCACATCACTAACATGACGCATGTCACCCTGATCTTTAAGAAACTGCTTATTCAGCACCTGTAAATCGACAGCCCGACCCACTAATACCGCCATACAAACCATTATAAAAACGACGACTATCTTCCTTCGACCGCCATGGATGGTGGAAGTGTCGTAATCGGTAGGGAACCGATGCGACCGGCCTGAAAAAGTGTATTCCGACTCTGTTGTCTTATTTTTGCCTTGAAAATGTATCATTTACAGCTTGATATAAATAATTTTTTCCCGTAACGGCATAACCAGCTTTAATTGCTCACGCGCCACCTGTTCTACCCGATTCTGTTCCGCCAAGGTTGTCAACTCCAATTGCAGCTGCCCCCACTCCACTTCATACTGATCCAGCGCTCTTTCCTGCTTTTGAATATCGATAAAAATTAATCGCGACTGATATTTACTGTAAATGACTGCCAGAGCAGATACCAACAACAGCAAGGCCAGTCCGCCTAATCCTAAATAGCGACTTATTGCCACTTACACCCTCTCAGCCACTCGCATGATTGCGCTTCGTGCCCTGGTATTTTGAGTCACTTCCTGCCGCCCTGCTTTCAAGGCTTTAGCTGTTTTCTTCAAAATACCCTTGGCTATATCGATTTCTTTAATCGGCAACTTGCCCGGATTGTATTTCGCGCCAGACTCCGCCCTGATAAAGCGTTTGACGATGCGATCTTCCAGTGAATGAAAAGAGATGACCACCAAGCGCCCACCGGGCTTCAAAATCCGGGCGGACTGTTGCAAAACAGCCTTTAACTCATCCAGCTCGTTATTGATTTCAATACGAATCGCTTGAAAACTGCGGGTTGCCGGGTGCTTATGCTTCTCTCTTATCGGTATGACATCTTCAATTAGCTTGGCCAGCTCCCTGGTGGTTGTAATTGGCGCCTCAACTCTTTTTTCAATAATCGCGTGAGCTATGCGCCGTGCAAACCGCTCCTCACCATATTCAAATAAAACTTTTATCAGTTCTTTTTCGTCAACGCTGGCCAGCCATTGTTCAGCTGTAACACCTGCATTGCCATCCATGCGCATATCCAATGGCCCATCGCGCAAAAAGCTAAAGCCTCTTTCCGGATTGTCCAATTGAGGCGATGACACACCCAGGTCCATCAAAATACCGTCGATTTTTCCAGCTAAACCTTCACGGCTAATGATGTTTTCCAGCTCAGAAAAATGCGTATGCTTCAGCTCAAAGCGTTTATCTTTCAGCATGGCCTGCGAATAATCGGCGTTAATCGCATCCCAGTCTCGATCAAACGCCAGCAAACGGCCCGATAAACCCAGTAAATTTAAAATTCCTTGACTATGTCCGCCCCGACCGAACGTACAATCCAAATAAATACCATCTTCTTTAATAGCCAACTGTTGCAAAGCTTCTGCAAACATAACGGGCAAATGTTCCACTAACAAATCTCCCGTATTAAAAGGATAATGAACCTAAGTCTTCCAGGCCTTCATTATCATCACTATTCAGCCATTCAGCTTCCTTTAATCCCCAGGCTTGTTCATTCCAGAGTTCAAATTTATTGAGTTGACCGACCAAGATAATTTTCTTGTCTACATGCGCAAATGTTCTCAACTTTTCCGGCAGCAACAAGCGCCCCTGCCCATCCATCTCGCATTCAGATGCATTACCGATAACAAACCGCCTTAACTTCCCGGCCATTTTATTTAACGTAGGTAATTTACTGATCGTTTGCTCAAGCTTTTCCCACTCAGGCACCGGATAAAGCCATAGACAACCATTTTCTCCAACACACCGTTCATTGACCGCGACTGTCACCACCATCTGACACTCGCAACAATCCTGTAATTCCTCCCGATAACGGGTAGGAATGGCAACACGCCCCTTACTGTCTAGATTGATTGAACTAATGCCCCGAAACAAGATTTACCCCAAACGCCCTAAAAATCCTATTTTTCCCACTTTTTCCCACTTATACCCACTATAGTTTTCTAATAACTCCTAGTCAAGAATGATTTCATTTAGACTTCTTTCTTTTTCGACAACGACTTACACGACAGCTAGGACAAACTATAACCATATAAAATATTGAAAAATAATTCGCATTTTTATCAATAAATTATGCAACCTTAATGAGAAAATACTTTAACTATAAAGCCGCCGGAAATCTCCAGATTTTTTGATAAGAAATGAGAGCTGGAACCAAAATACCGCTACGTGTAGTAACTTGGTGATTTTTACGCGTTCAGAGAGACAGCAATGACTGCATAGATGTACAGACGGTTAGCGGTTAGCGGATACCGAGCAGAAATACTCGAAAAAGGAAAGAAAGAGTCGGCCTGTAAGCCGGGTTCTGTCGAGAACAGTCATTCATCTAGGCTGCAAGTCACCCTGCAACTCAAGCAATCTACCCAGGAACCGCGCGGGCCACGCGTCTGTCCCTCTATTTGATCTTGCTCCGGGTGGGGTTTACCATGCCACTTCTGTTACCAGTTGCGCGGTGCGCTCTTACCGCACCTTTTCACCCTTACCGATCACCTAAGTGACAGGCGGTATATTTTCTGCGGCACTTTCCGTAGGCTCACGCCTCCCAGGCGTTACCTGGCACCCTGCCCAATGGAGCCCGGACTTTCCTCCATCTTATCTCGCGATAAAACAGCGACTGCTCAGCCGACTCTTTCAACGGAGAAGTATATCATATATATTCATATTAACATGATACGCACATCGCTTTTTTATCAGAACCAGCCCGATTTCAATATTCAAATTACTATCAAATTGCTATATTAATCGACATTCCGCATATTCATGCCAATTCATTGAAATTAAATGATATTATTCTTTACTCAATGGATATTAAATGCTTATCTTGCAGATATACGCAACACCGAATTGAGCTTTTAAATGCCGTTCTTAAGCGCTTTTACACTTACATAACATTGATTATAAACGATTTTATTTTTATACATGAGACGATCCCGGCTGTTTTATTTGCAAAAACCGGATCAGGAATAAACCCTGATTAACCTTAACGGAAACACTAAGCCTCTTCGGCTTTTTCCATATCCAACGCCGCTTGATACAGCAGTTTTTTTCTGACTCCGGTAATGTCAACAGCCAGTGCAACAGCGGTTTTAATAGAGCACTCACCCAGCAACACGCGCAGTATTTTTTCCTGCTCAAACGTAATAACCTGATCTTTTTTGTCGATGGTAGCACCATCGATAATCACCACAAACTCGCCTCGCCTCATGTTAGCATCTTGTTCAACCAGTTTAAGCGCCTCAGCCAAACTGGTTTTGATAATGGTTTCGTGCAACTTAGTTAGCTCTCTGGCTATCACGATCTGCCGATCTAGCGGCAATATTTCGGCCATATCCTGCAAGGATGCCAAAATCCGATGACTGGACTCATAAAATACCCAGGTGGTCGGACGCAATAAGCGCTCGCTAAAAAAAGCTTTTCTGGCCGATGAGGTTCTCGGCGAAAAACCTTCAAACGCGAACTGGGTGACCGGTAATCCTGCCGCAGACAAGGCTGCAATTAATGCACAAGCGCCCGGCACCGGCACCACATCAACACCCGCTTCTTTGACCATTTTTACCAGCGGCATGCCGGGGTCGCTTAACAGCGGCGTTCCTGCATCGGAAACCAGTGCAATCGATAAGCCCTCACGCAGCTTTTCCAGCAGCCCGACCGCAGCTTTGTCTTCATTATGCTGATGCAACGAAATCAGTTTATTGCTGATGCCGTAATGCTGCAGCAACATTTTCACATGCCGGGTATCTTCGGCAGCAATCAAATCAACCTGCTTTAATACTTCAACTGCCCTGAACGTAATATCCGCTAAATTACCTATCGGCGTGGCAACAACGTATAATTTGCCGTATTCACTTGACATTCGATACACTCACTTGAAATCCTCAAAAAAAATGCAACCTAAATATAAGCCGCCATTATTATACGTTCTGCTTCCTTTATTTTTTTCCGGTTGCTCAACCCTGCCTGCAAGCAGCACCATACACGAACAACCGGCACTGACAACACAGCCTTTAATAAGAAACGATCGGCCGGAGCAGATGGTTGAATTATACCAGCAACCCGCAAATCCATCGTTTTCGGAACGAAACCAGCAGCGCCTGCAGTCCATCGAGTCATTAATTCAATCAGGTGATGGCAATACCGCCAAACAGATGGCCGATACAATTAATCCTAATGAGCTGTCGTCCGAGCAACGCACTCATCTAAGTCTGCTTTACGCCCAGATCCTGCTCAGTTTCGGCGAGGCTGAACAAGCCATTGAAAGTCTGTCACAGATTCAGCCGCAATGGCTCAACCAGGACAATCAGATCAGCTATTTTCAATCGCAGGCCTTTGCCTACTCGTTGACCGGCGACCTGCTCGGTAGCGCCAAATCCAGGAGTAAACTGCATACATTATTAACATCTCCCGACGAGCGCGAAAAAAATCAGTCGGCTATTCTTGAAGCATTACGCCTGCTGCCTGATACTGACCTGCAAACCAACCAAACAAACGCTTTAGCGGGCTGGATGTCGCTAGCCAACATTTTAAAGTACCTAAACCGGCCTGACCTCGATGATCAACTAAATCAATGGCGAGCAAACTTTCCAATGCACCCTGCCGACTTAAGCTTTTTAGATAGCTCCCAGGACGTATCGGAAAATACCCACCGACAACCCAAAGTCATTGCACTGTTATTACCTGAATCAGGGGCTTTTGTCCAGGCAGGAAAAGCCATCCTCGCCGGTTTTATGGGGGCTTACAACCATGCAGACACCACCAAACCCATTATTCACTTTTACGACAGCGAACAATTGACGCCGCAAGCCTTATACAACCAAGCCGTATCGGAAGGCGCCGAGTTAATCATCGGTCCGCTGGCTAAAGAACAGCTCCAGAGTCTGGTCGACACCGTTAGCTTTGATATACCGGTACTGGCATTAAATCATATTCCAGGCCTGCAAAAAAACCGACTCTATCAGTTTAGCCTCAGCCCGCTGGATGATACCGACCAAATCACCCACAAAGCATGGCAAGACGGCCATCAAAAAGTGCTGCTGCTCGTTCCTGAAAACGCGCCGGGAAAACGTATCGCCAATTATTTAACCGAAAACTGGCAAAACCGGGGCGGCACGATTCTGAAAACACAGACCTATAAGCCCAAAGAGACAGATTTTTCATCACCCGTTCAAAAATTGCTTAACCTGGATGAAGGCGAGCAACGTTACCATAAAATCCATACATTGATACCTGAAATAAAATACACGCCGCCAAGACCACAGAATGCTGATGCTATCTTATTAAGCGCCTATAGTGCCGAGGCTCGCTCTATCAATCATCAACTCCAGTCTTATGGAGCTGGCAACCTTCCCGTTTATGCGATGCCTACTGTTTACACCGGACAAATTAACGTGTCGCTGGATGCCGATCTTAATAACATTACATTTTGCGACATTCCCTGGTTATTCAACAAAGCTTATCAGGGAGAGCTTGGAATGGATGCGCTACAAGAAACCTTAAGACAATTCCCTCGTTCTTATTTACGCTTGATTGCTATGGGCATTGATGCCTACAGCTTATCTACCCGCCTGGACACTCTCGAAACCGACCCCTATCCCGGCGCTACCGGGATACTATCGTTGACCGCCGACCGGCGTATCCAACGCGAACTGAGCTGCGCCAAGTTCATCGATGGACAGCCGGAAATAACCGGCTTTACTCATGATGACCAATACACCGCTCCAACAGTTGATATGGATCAAAAACAACTTAATCATGTTGTTTACTAAACTCAAGACAAAAGCGGCGCATTTAATTCGCGGTGAAAGCGCTGAAGAACAAGCCCATAACTTTCTGATCAATAAAGGACTTAAACCGGTCAGTCGAAATTTTCGCTGCAAACAGGGCGAACTCGATCTCATCATGACCGACAAGCAGTCGCTGGTTATTGTTGAAGTCCGATTTCGTAAAACCGATAAATACGGCAGCGCGGCTGAAAGCATCACCCGCGCCAAACAATCGCGCATTATCGCAGCAACGCATATATACCTTGCCTCCCGAAAAACCGACCGCCCGATTCGATTCGACGTGATCGCCATTTCCGGCAATGGCAACATCGACTGGATACAAAATGCATTTTAACCACCGCAAATCCTCGAGCTTTTGAACTTAAAAAGTGTCGCAGGCGAGTACGATAGCCTTTATAATTCTTCGTCATGAGCTTACAAAATCGCATCATCAACCATTTCTCAAACAGCATCCAAATTCAACAGGATACCTTGGGCAACCTCTCTGAGCTTATCGAGTTTGCCTCGCAACGGCTAGTCGCCACCTTGCTAAATGACAAGAAAATAGTTACTTGCGGCAATGGGCGTTCGGCGGCTGTCGCCCAGCTGCTGTCATCGGCCATGCTGAACCAGTACCAACGTGATCGGCCATCATTACCTGCCATCGCCTTAACCACCGACACCACCACTATCACCGCAATAGCCAACGACTATCATTTTGATGACATTTTTGCCAAACAACTCAGAGCCTTAGCGCAAAGCGGCGACATATTGGTCGCTTACACCGACGGCAATAATTCGGCCAATATTGCCAAAGCCATCGGCACCGCACACGATAAAGACATCTCGGTCATCGCACTGACCGGTAATAACGGCGGCATGATTGCTCCATTACTCCATGAAACCGACCTGGAAATTCGCGTACCGTCAAATTCCAGCATCCATATACAGGAAGTACACGCCATGATTACCCATTGTTTATGCGACTTAATCGATCATCAATTATTTGGCGGCTGACGACGACTTGAACGGATATTTTCTGATCAGATCCTACGTAAAACAAACCACTAGAGTTTTTTGAACACATTGACCAATATCGCCCCCTTACCTGCCGATTTCTTAAACTTGCTGGCTGAAATCTTTGCCGCCAGCGACCTGTTAACTGCACCTGAAGACTGCTGGACTTACGGCTATGACAACAGCCGCCGCCATGTACTGCCCCAAGCCGTGGTTTTTCCGACCACGCATGAACAAGTCGTCAGCATCGTTAACGCCTGCAACCGGTTCAAGGTTGCGCTAACCGCCCGAGGACGCGGCACCGGAACCACCGGCGCCACCGTCCCGCTAAAAGGCGGATTGATTGTGTCGCTGGAACGCATGAATAAGCTGATCGAGTTTTCTCCCGATAACCGCTACATCATCGTCGAACCGGGCATGACCAACCAGCAAGTACAGGATATCGCCAAAGAGAGGGGCTTTTTCTGGCCGCCCGACCCGACCAGCGCGGCATTCTGTAGCGTTGGCGGCAATCTGGCCTATAACTCCGCAGGGCCCAGGGCGGTAAAATACGGCACGCCCAGGGAAAATACGCTGGGCTTGCGTGCAGTCACTGGCGCAGGCAAGGAAATCCGCGTCGGCGTCCATACCAGCAAAGGCGTAGTCGGTTATGACCTGACCCGGCTGATACTCGGCTCGGAAGGCACGCTGGCGATTATTACCCAGGCTACGTTAAAACTGACACCGCTACCGGAAGCGACCAAAACGCTCAGGGCCATCTACAACTCTGTTTTCGATGCGGCCAAAGCCGTTTCCGCGATCATGTCGCAGCCGGTCATTCCCTGTGCGCTGGAATTTATCGACGGCAATGCGATCAACATGATCCGGCAGTATTCGCAATCCGACCTGCCCGAACATGCCGGCGCGATGCTAATGATCGAGGTCGATGGACAACGGCAAGGTTTGGATACCGCCGCTGAAAAAGTGGCGGCCGCCGCCAAAAACGACGGTCTTTTGGACATCCGACTGGCTCAGACCGATGCCGAAGTTAAAGCGCTCTGGCAAACCCGAAAAGCCTTGTCTCCGGCGCTGCGCAAAGTAGCGCCGAAGAAAATCAATGAAGACGTAGTGGTGCCGGTTACCGAAATGCCCGCATTAATAGCCGGACTGGGCGAGCTGTCAAAAAAATACGACCTGCCCATTATCAACTTTGGTCATGCGGGCAACGGCAATATTCATGTCAATTTATTGCTTGACCCCGACCAGCCTGAACAAGGCAAAAAAGCCCACGCGTGTCTCGATGAAATATTTTCTTTGGTGTTGACACTTAACGGCACATTGTCCGGCGAACATGGGGTCGGTTTGGAAAAACGGGATTTTGTCGATCGGGAACTGGATGCCAATTCTTTGGAGCTGATGAGAAATATTAAGCGCCAATTCGATCCGAACGGCATACTCAATCCCGATAAAATGTTTCCGCTGGTTTAGCTTATCGATACAACCCGGCGCTGCCGTCCATGTCGCCGGTCTGGTTATACAACAAGGGCCGCCCCTGATTGAGTGCTACGGCAGCAACCACCTTACACACGGCGATTTTATGATCTCCGGCATCGGCATAATGGCTCACCTGACAGTCAAAGAAGACCAGGCTTTCGGATAAAACCGGCGCGCCGCTTTCGGCTGTCTGCCATTGAAATCCTGTCATCTTGTCTTTCGCCGATCGGCCAAAATGCTCCGCTAGCGCATACTGATCCTGTGCCAAGACATTAACTGTGCAAATGCCGCTTTCCTGCAACAATTGGTAGGAATAATGCTTGGGATTAATGCTGATCGCCAGCATTAAAGGGTCGAAAGACACCTGCATCACCCAGGCCGCAGTAAAGGCATTTTGATGCTCCCCAACACCGACGCCGATCACATAGACGCCGTGACTGATCTGTTGAAGCAATGTTTCGGCATGTTCAATCATGTTAATGCACCAGCTTAATGCGCATCGATAAATCGACCGCCTTGACATGCTTGGTTAAGGCGCCAATCGAAATAAAATCAACCCCGGTTTCGGCAATCGTCCTGATAGTGTCCAGGCCGATATTACCGGAAGCCTCAAGTTCTATGGCTCCTGCATTCAATTTTACCGCCTCAGCCATATCTTCAAGACTGAAATTATCCAACATGATCCGGTCAGGCCGGGCGGCAACAGCTTCCAGAAATTCGGGCATCGATTCAACCTCCACTTCCACAGGAACCGACGTCAAATCACGCGCAGAGCGGATTGCCTGAGCAATAGATCCTGCCGCTATGATATGATTTTCTTTAATCAAGACCCCGTCATATAAGCCGATCCGATGGTTATAACAACCGCCGCAGGCTACTGCATATTTTTGTGCATTTCTAAGGCCCGGAATGGTTTTTCGGGTATCCAGCACCTTGCAGTCCGTGCCGGAAACCGCATCGGCATATTGCCTGGCAACCGTAGCTGTCGCAGACAAGGTTTGCAGCAAATTCAGCGCGGTACGCTCACCGGTCAGTAAACCTCTAGCCGAACCACTGAGCTTGCATAAAAGCGTATCTTTACCGACAGACTCGCCTTCAGCCGCCAGCCAGTCGATATTAATGCTTGCATCCAGAGATTTAAATACTGCATCAAACCAGGCCTGACCGCAGAGCACCATGTCTTCACGGGTAATTACATCGGCTTCAGCCATCATCGATTCAGGAATAATCGCGGCAGTTATATCCCCGGAACCAATATCTTCTTCGAGGAAAGATTTTATTTCCACCCTGTTCAATTGTTCTGTCATAAACTCATTAATTCTAAAAGTACGCGTTCGGTAATTGTTTTTTGATCAAGTGTAACAATAGCGGCTTGCCCGTGGCGCAGCCTTTCTGCCAACTCATCTAGTTGAACCTCGAACATTTTTACTCCGTTTTTATCAACAATAAGCATAGCGGCTGTCTCGACATCTTTCCAAAGTAATTTACCCCATTGCGTTGCTGATGCAGAAAAAAATGCCACCCAGCTATTTACAGCAAGATTTTTAGCCCGCTCCGAGCTCTCATCAGCTAATGTTACCGCTTTTATTTTTTCGCCCTTAATCCCTTGCTCGCCGGTGTCGCCCCTTATTTTTTTAATTTCTTTTTTATCCATTAAGATAATGTGCCATACGGCAAGATCTTTAAAAAAACGCGCCTGTG
Organism: Methylobacter sp.; assembly: GCA_024636505.1. Classification (GTDB taxonomy): domain Bacteria; phylum Pseudomonadota; class Gammaproteobacteria; order Methylococcales; family Methylomonadaceae; genus Methylobacter_A. The sequence goes on from JAGXGY010000035.1 coordinate 41,409, forward strand.
CCGCTTTATCGTATGAAATTTGCTTTAAACCTTTTCTTAATGCTGCAATTAATCCGGGCAACAATTTTAATATCTGTTTTCTTTGATAATTATCTGTCGGCGGCATAACGCTTATAATCAGCTGATTCATAGCCTGCACCGTTTTTTCCCACTGCTCCGGCAACTCATTTCTACCTGTATAGGCGTCTAGCAATACATCCGACCAAACATCATGCAAAAACTCGACTATTGCTGCGGGCACCACTTTACCCGTCAAACTGTTTTCAATCGCTACAGCAATAATCTTTCTGTTCGCCCTCAATGCCCGTTCATTTATCATCAACTGCTTGGTATTTTCTTCGATATTCCGGCTACGCTGCCGTTGTTTGCGTAAATACAGCGAAAACTCGCTGGCTTCCGCGGTCCAAGCGGAAAGTTCAAAACCGCTACTCTGGGTTATTTTTTTAACGGCGCTGGCAATACGCTGTTGAATCAGCCTACCCTCGTCCTGCTCAGCATTTAAAAACTTTCCGGCGGCAAACACATCATCGAGTAACTGCCTAGCCGGATTTTCCGGATTGAAAAAAATCCCGTATCGCCCTAAAGAGCTCGCAGCCAAAGGAATTTCCAGCTGCAAAACAGCCATTTTTACACTATCTTGAAGCGATTCGTCTTTGTTTATTTCGCTAAAAATCAACGCCACCAGATCCAGTACATCCTCATCCTGTTTGGCCAGCATTTTGACATCAACACTAAAGCTGAGTTCCTTCAGTTTTTCAAATACTTGCCATTTTAACGGCGGCGGCTTTTCATCTGTGTCTGTATCATCATTAAACTGCTGAAGCACTTGCAATGCATTTTTTATTTCAAAATGCTCATAAAACCCATGCCCGGTAGCCGGAATTAAATCATAAACAGAGGGGAAATGAGCCCGCCGCCATAATTCAAGCTTCTGCTGTAGCCGGATAAACTCGGCACTAACCTGCTCTGCACCCTCAGAAGCAGGTTCGGCATTCTCTTTAATCTCATCGACCAGGTACAACGGTACAGCAATCGAGGTTCCGCTATACTGATCTATCGACACTATTTCCGGGGTCGCCTCAACCTCGCACTGCTTAAGCAGCTCCCGATAAATAAACCCCAATTGATTAAAGACAATCAGGTCAAATGTTTTATATAATGCAATTCGTCCATCTGTATTCAATTTCAGCGGCTTAACAACCTCAACCAAGGCGCGAACCAGTTTTTCCGGCTGAATGGCAATCAGTTTATTAAGGCTGATTAATTCTTCATAAAATAAATGCTCGCACTGCCGAATAATGACAGCAATGGCATGATTTTCCTGTACCGCATCGGCACTGATCAGCGAGATATTAGAAAAATCCAACTGTACTTTTGATTTCCGGGGGCTGTCGTCGAAAAACTCATTCACTTTTAGCAAATAATCTTGTTTAAGATCCCTGCGAACTGAACGAATATATTCCAGTAATTTCATATACTGTTCTTTATCCATTTTTTCGCGATTCTTGCCTAACTGCAAACCGAATTCAAGATCAATACGCATACAGCAATCATCGACCGCCTGTTCAAGATACTGAAAAAAAATCGGCTTAACTTTGCTTAAAATCATAATCTTTTTCACCTTACCCACACCTGATTTTACTTGCTGCCGGTTACCCATAACAACATATCTGCTGTCAATTAAAGATAAATTAGTCATAGCCTGGTACTCCGATAGTATTTTGACTAATAATAGGCATATTCAGCTTAGATACTGTGCTTTATTTCCGTTTTTTACTTCTTTAATTTACCTATGTTTCAAACCAGCAAGGAAATTTGATGAAAATAGACAGGCACTGGTTAACTGACATTAGCCGAAGCCCTACACCCAACTTTGACGACCGCTCCGACCCGGAGGACATTTCATTGCTGGTTATCCACTGCATCAGCCTCCCGCCCGGCGAATTCGGCAATCCATATATAGACCAGCTATTTTGTAATCAACTCGATCCTGATAAGCACCCTTACTTTAAACATGTCTATCAACTTACTGTCTCAGCGCATCTGCTGATTAAGCGCGATGGAAACTGCGTTCAATACGTACCCTTTAATAAGCGCGCTTGGCATGCAGGCAAGTCGATATTTGAAGGTCGGCAACGATGCAATGATTTTTCTATTGGTATAGAACTTGAAGGCACCGAATTCGTCGATTATACCGAGCAGCAATATCGACAACTCGCCGCAATAACTCAGGCCTTGCTTGAAGCGTATCCAAAGTTATCGCCACAACGCATTATCGGGCACAGTGATATTGCACCTGGACGAAAAACTGATCCAGGCGCATCGTTTGACTGGCAAAAGCTTTTAGGGTTATTAAAGTAACCGGAAAAATAAAACCCCGATTAGACTGATTAACGCTGATAATCCAATAAAAATCTTACGCATCATAAATTATCTGCGTTATCAGCGTTCCATTTTCCTAACCGCTGAGTAGTCGTCTCTACAATACATCCGACTCTTTCGAATGCACCAAGCCGAACGATTCCGCCAGCATTAACATCACCCCCAAGGTAATGGCAGAATCGGCAACATTGAAAGCGGGCCAATGCCAAGTACCGTAATAAACATCGAGAAAGTCGATCACGTAGCCGTAAGCCAAGCGGTCAATCAAATTGCCGATAGCGCCGCCCAGAATCAGCGACAAAGCGACCGCCAGCAGGGTCTCGTGTTGTTTCAGCCGCGCCAGCCAAACCGCGATGACGGCGCTGATCACCAGTGCCAAACCGGCAAAAAACCAACGTTGCCAGCCGCCGGCTTCGCTTAAAAAACTGAACGCCGCGCCGGTATTGTGTACGTAAGTCAGCCTAAAAAACGGCATAATCTCAATGGATTCATACAGCTGCATCGAACCGGCGATGGCAAGTTTACTGCCTTGATCCAGAATAACCGCCAGCAGCGACAGCCATAACCATTTCAACATCACGGCATTACGCATAAAGCCTGCGCTCGCCTTCGCCCGCTACGTTTTCCACGCAACGACCGCAGAGTTCAGGGTGTTCTGCTGTGGCACCTACATCAGCTTGCTGATGCCAGCAACGCACACATTTTTTATGCTTGGAAACGGCAATTTTTAATTGAATACCTTCAATTTCTGTCTGAATGGCTTCTGTCGGGGCATGGTGTTCTGCCGTGATCGAAGCATTGGACGCAATAAAGATAAAGTGCAACTCACTCGCCAACTGATTTAAAACATGAAAATATTCGGCACTACAATACAGTTCAATATCCGCGTTCAGCGACGCGCCAATATCGCCTTTGGCGCGACTCTTTTCCAGTTCCTTGCCGACAGCGCCGCGAACGCTCATGATTTTTTTCCAGAATTCGCGGTTCAAAACAGCATCGGCATCCAGTGTAGCCAAGCCCTGATACCAAGTTTCCAAAAATACCGACTCGCTACGTTGGCCCGGCAGATAGTGCCAGATTTCATCGGCGGTATAGCTGATAATCGGCGCCAGCCAGCGGGTCAAGGCTTCAAGTACATGATACATCGCAGTTTGCGCCGAACGCCGCGCCAATCCGTCGGCTTTGGCGGTATATTGACGATCTTTAATGATGTCCAGATAAAAACCGCCCAAATCGATCACGCAAAAATGATGCACTTTCTGATAAATAAGCTGGAATTGGTAAGTCTCGTAAGCGGCTTTGACTTCTTCCTGCAACAGGAATGCCCGGTCAACCACCCAGCGATCCAGCGCCAACAAGTCCTTGGTTTCGACCATATCCTGTGCCGGATCGAAATCGTTTAGATTGGACAGCAAAAAACGCGCGGTATTTCTTAAGCGCCGGTAACCGTCGGAGGTGCGCTCCAAAATCTCATCGGACACGCGCATTTCGCCACGGTAATCGGTTGCGGCTATCCATAAGCGCAACACATCGGCACCGAGATTTTTCATCACCGATTGCGGCGGCACCACGTTGCCTTTCGATTTGGACATTTTTTCGCCGTTTTTATCGACGGTGAAACCATGCGTCAACACCGCTTTGTAAGGCGCTACGCCATTCATTGCCACCGAAGCCAACAATGACGACTGGAACCAGCCGCGATGCTGGTCGGAACCTTCCAAATATAAATCAGCCGGAAAATGCAGCTGTTCGCGCCGTTCCAAAACTGCCGCATGGGTGACGCCGGAATCGAACCAAACATCCAATGTGTCGGTCATTTTGTCGTAGTGCGCGACTTCATCGCCCAGCAATTCAGCAGCATCCAGTTCAAACCAGGCTTCGATGCCCTGTTGTTCGATACGCTGCGCCACCTGTTCAACCAATTCAGCGGTGCGCGGATGCAATTCGCCACTTTCTTTATGGACGAAAAAGGTAATCGGCACGCCCCAGGTACGCTGGCGGGAAATACACCAGTCAGGACGGCCTTCCATCATGCTTTCGATACGCGCCTGCCCCCATTCGGGAATCCAGGCCACGCGCTTGACTTCAGCCAGCGCCTGTTCGCGCAGCCCGTTTTTGTTCATCGAAATGAACCATTGCGGCGTGGCGCGGAAAATAATCGGGGTTTTGTGCCGCCAGCAATGCGGATAGCTGTGCAAGATGGCGATGTGATGCACCAGTTTGCCGCGCTGTTCTAGCACTTCGATGACATGAGCATTGGCGTTGAACACATGCTCACCGGCAAAAAGTTCAGTATTGGGCAGAAACACGCCGTCGTTGCCGACTGGATTATCAACCGGCAAGCCGTATTTCAAGCCGACCACATAATCGTCCTGGCCGTGTCCCGGCGCGGTATGCACCGCGCCGGTACCCGCATCCGTAGTAACATGATCGCCCAAAATAATCGGCACTTGCCGGTCGTAGAAAGGATGTTGCAATAATTGATACTCCAACTCAGAGCCTTTGCAGTAAGCAATCACATGGTAGTTTTCGATGTCGTAACGCAGCATCGCATCTTTCAGCAGCGCTTCGGCAACGACCAGACGTTCTTGTTTGCCGTCTTTTTCGCATTGCACCACCGCATATTCCAGTTCGGGGTTTAACGCCACGCCCTGATTAGCAGGCAAGGTCCACGGCGTGGTTGTCCAGATCACCACCGATAGCGGCCCGCTGCCGTCATGTTCAGGCACATGGTGGCACTGCGCCAAAAATCCGGCTTCATCGACCACCTGAAAACGCACATCAACCGCCGGCGAATGCTTGTCTTCGTACTCGACTTCCGCTTCGGCCAGCGCCGAACCGCAATCGGTACACCAATGCACCGGTTTTGCGCCTTTAGTGATATGACCGTTTTGGCTGATTTTGCCCAGTGCGCGCACGATGTCGGCTTCAAAAGCGAAATCCATGGTTAAATACGGCTGTTCCCAATCGCCTAAAATGCCCAGCCGGATAAAAGCCTCTTTTTGTATGTTGACTTGTTTTCCGGCATATTCGCGGCAGGCTTTACGGAATACGGCGGGAGAAACCTTAACCCCGGCCTTGCCGATTTTTTTCTCGACCTGCAATTCAATCGGCAAGCCGTGACAATCCCAGCCCGGCACATAAGGCGCATCAAAACCGCTTAACGATTTGGATTTAATAATGATGTCTTTCAACACTTTATTGACCGCATGGCCGATATGGATCTCGCCGTTGGCATAAGGCGGGCCGTCATGCAGGACAAACTTGGGGCGTCCGGCAAATTCCTGCCTGATTTTGCGATACAAATCGGCATCGTTCCATTTTTTCAGCCGCTCCGGCTCCCGTTGAGCCAGATTGCCTTTCATCGGAAACGCCGTGTTGGGTAAATTCAGTGTTTTTTTATAATCCATTGTCATAACAATTAATCTCGGCAAAAATCTTTATCACCAGGGATGGTGTGTATGTTGCCAGCCGGTAAGGAACCGGCGCAGCGATCACCAGGGATGGTGTGTCTGTTGCAGGCACGCAGAGAAGAAAGCGCAGCTTCAGCCTTCGCCACGTCTTTTACAATCTGTGTTTTAAGGTCGTCTAGCGACTGAAAACGCATTTCATCCCTGATTTTTTGTTTGAAATGCACTTCCACATAGCGCCCGTAAATCTCTCTATCAAAATCAAATAAATACACTTCCAATATGGCTTTTTCCCCACCATCAACGGTGGGCCGGGTGCCTACATTGGCAACGCCTTCAAATTCGCGGTCATCAATACCGGTCATGGTCACTGCAAATACGCCGTTCACCGGAGTATTTTTTCTAAACATTTGTATATTGGCGGTGGGATAGCCGATGGTTCTGCCGCGTTTGTCGCCATGCGCAACACGTCCGCACACAGAATAACAACAGCCGAGCAGCTTTTCAGCCAACGCCAAATCGCCATCGCCCAGCGCATCCCTGATCAAGGTACTACTGACGCGAAGACCGTCTATTTGATAAGAACCGGTGTCTTCAACATCAAAACCGAACAGCTTGCCCTTGTCCTTGAGCATGGCGAAATTTCCGCGCCGGGCCTTGCCAAAATGAAAGTCATCGCCGACCACCAGATGCCTTACATTCAATTTTTTCACTAAAATATCTTCAATAAACCGCTCGGCATCGCAGTCGGCAAAATTTTGATTAAATCGTAATATCAATACCTCATCAACGGGTAATTTGGAAAATCCGAGTACTTTTTCCCGCAAACGCATCAACCGTGACGGCGCATTTTCTCCCAGAAAATACTCCAGCGGCTGCGGCTCAAAAATCAGAACGACAACAGGCAAGCCTAATGCCTCGCCTCGTTCAGCCAGTTTGCTTATCACCGCTCTATGCCCTAAATGCAGACCGTCAAAATTACCAATCGTCAGTACACAGCCCGATTTTAAAGGTTTTAAATGAGGTAATCCTCTAATGAGACGCATGAAATAAGCTAAATTTAAAAAAGCTTTATTCTATCATGGCTAAGCCCGGCTTGAATTCAAAACATCATAGCTGAATCATATGCTCAAAAAAAAAGCCCGGTGGAAAATTCCACCGGGCTTTTTTTCTTAAATCAGCGATGATTTATTTCATCATTGATTTTTTGAACATACTGTCCAGCTTGCTGTTTGTGTCTTGAGCATACTGAGCGGCACGATTAGCAGCCGCTTCAGCAGCAGCAGCTTGCGAAGAAGCAGAGTCAGCAGCGCTTTTTGCGCTGGCTGCATCAGCAGATGCTTGTGCAACAGAAGTTTTTAAGCCATCAACTTGTGATTGCAAGTTTTCAATATCGGAAGTACTCGCACAGCCAACAGCTAAACTAGCAACCATAGCAATTATTGATAATTTCATTACTTTTTTCATTTTTATTTCCCTTCTAAAAGTTATTACACAAAAAAAACTGACCAAATTCAAATTCTGAACTGTTTTCAAACTATTTTCCAGTTTTATTTCAGGAAAGCTCAAATAATAATGCCGCCTGCATCACAAAAAATATCGCGCATACCTATGTTTCAATGCATGTCAGCCACATTGACATCAATGAATAATGCGGCATGATGCCGTAAATCAAGAGAAACCGGAATTTAATTTTTCGTGGCTTTTATGCTTTTCGTGGACAGTGCGTAACATCGGTTATTAAAACAAATATTTTTCTATCAACCGCTCAATAACGGCAATTTTCGTTATTTTATTTTTACTACCGTTCCCTTATCCAGCCATTGGCTTAAATGATCAATCTGTCCATTAGTTAAAGCAATACAACCATGAGTCCAATTCATCGATTTATGAATTTTCTCATCCGCTCGACCCAAGCCATGAATGCCGATTCTTCCACCTAAAGCGGTATTTTGCGGCGGCACTTGATGGTATCGATGCGCAGTCATGATGCTATTGTAAGCTACCTGGTCAATAACGCCCTGTGCCAGGGCTTTTTGAGCATCCTCGGTGGACGGATAAGTCAAACCAAAAAATTTCCTGAAGGAACTTTGTTTGCCAACCCAGCCTATTTGGTAACTGCCAAAAGGCGTAATATTATCGCCCTGATGGTTTTTAAACCCGGCACCTCCTTGACCAATGGCAATATCATTTATGACCTCAAGCGTTTTCAAGCCTTTTTTTACCTCAATAGTGAGGGCTTTGGTATCAACTAAAAGCCAGACATCGTCGCTTGCGATGACAATAAAAGGAAAAAGACTACAACACAGTAATAAATAAATTCTTAACATAAATGATCGACACTGAGGAAGAATTTTGGTGTACTTTAAGTTCACCAGGTTAATTGAAAAAGAAGGATCTACCATGCAAATAGAAACGATCGCAACACGTCCATACAACGACCAGAATCCAGGAACATCCGGACTCAGAAAAAAAGTCAAGGTGTTTCAGCAACCCGGTTATCTGGAAAATTTCGTTCAAGCAATTTTCGACTCGCTAGATGACTGTACCGGAAAAACATTGGTACTGGGCGGAGACGGGCGCTATTTTAACAGGCCCGCCATACAAATCATCATCAAAATAGCGGCGGCTAACGGCTTCGGCAAACTCATTATAGGTCAAGGCGGACTCCTGTCCACTCCGGCAGCATCGCATATCATCAGAAAATATAACGCATTGGGCGGCCTGATTCTTTCTGCCAGCCATAATCCCGGCGGCCCTGACGAAGATTTCGGCATTAAATACAATGTCAGCAATGGCGGACCTGCTCCGGAAAAGGACACCAACGCCTTTTATCAACGCAGTCTAGTTATCGACAGCTATAAAACAGCGCATATCGAGAATATAGACCTTGATCACACCGGTACTCAGCAAATAGACAACCTGACTATCACTATCATCGACCCGGTAAGCGATTATGCTGAGCTGATGCAGTCTATTTTCGACTTCAATTTACTCAAACAAAGCATTGGCTCAGGCTACATCACGCTGCTGTTCGATGCCATGCATGCCATTACCGGCCCTTACGCCAAAAGAATTCTAGTGGACATGTTAGGGGCAACACCGGATTCGGTCATTCATGCCGAACCGCTGGAAGATTTTGGCGGTCATCACCCCGACCCCAATTTAGCGCATGCTCAGGAACTTGCGGAACGCATGTTCGGCTCAGCTCCGCCGGTTTTCGGCGCCGCATCCGACGGCGATGGCGACCGCAACATGATTACCGGCCGTCATATTTTTGTAACCCCCAGCGACAGCCTGGCCATTATGGCGGCTAATGCGCATCTCATTCCTGCCTATGCCCAAGGCTTACGCGGCGTAGCTCGCTCAATGCCCACCAGCCAAGCAGTCGACCGCGTCGCCGCCTGCTACAACATCCCTTGCTACGAAACCCCGACCGGCTGGAAATTTTTCGGCAATCTTTTAGATGCCGGAAAAATCACCCTGTGCGGTGAAGAAAGTTTCGGTACCGGCTCCGACCATGTACGCGAAAAAGACGGTTTATGGGCAGTGTTATTCTGGCTCAACTTAATCGCCAGAAAACGCCAGTCTGTTGCCGATATTGTCAGCGAACATTGGCAAAAATTCGGCAGGGATATTTATTGCCGACACGACTATGAAGCCGTAGACATGGATAGTGCCAATGGTATTGTTGAGCATCTAAGACATCAACTGCCCACCTTGCCGGGACAAACATTCGGTGAATATACGATTAAATATGCCGATGAATTCAGCTATGAGGATCCTATCGATGGCAGCGTCAGCAGCAATCAAGGCATACGCATCGGCTTTGAGAATGGTTCGCGCATTGTTTTTCGTTTATCGGGAACCGGAACCGTCGGTGCAACCTTAAGAATCTATTTGGAGCGCTTTGAAGCAGACGCCTCCCAACATGATCAGGATGCCCAAGTGGCCTTGGCAGAGCTTATCTGCCTTGCCGAACAGCTGTGTGAAATCAAAAAACGTACCGGCAGAACTGAACCTGACGTAATCACTTAAAGGCAGACCAAAGATTCAAGGCGAAAGGCCTAGCCTTGGTCTTTCGCCTTTCGTCTTAAACTTCCATATTATGTGCAATGCCGTGCAACAAGCAGATTAGCAACACCCCCATAGCAATTAAGCCAATCTGTTGCAACGAGGTCTTCATATCGGTCTTTTTATGCAATGACGGTATTAAATCGGCTACTGCGATGTAAATAAAGCTTGATGATGCCAGCGCCAAAAAATACGGCAAACTGTCGTGCAAGCCTTCCAAGCTGAAATACGCCAACACGCCACCCACAACCGTGGTTAAGCTGGCAAGCATATTGTAAAAAAGCGCCTTGCTTTTGGAATAGCCGCTGTGCAGTAAAATGGCAAAATCGCCGACTTCCTGCGGAATTTCATGGGCTGCAACCGCCAGACTGGTCACTATGCCCAAATGCACATCAGTCAAAAACGCTGCCGCGATTAAAACCCCATCGACAAAATTGTGGATACCGTCGCCGAGAATAATCAACGCCCCGGCCGATTTAGCCGTGCCATGACTGTGGCTGTGCTGATGCTCATCTTCATCGCCGTGCGCCTCGCAATCGCCGGAATGGCAATGCCGCCAGATCAGCAGTTTTTCCAGTACAAAAAAGCCGAGTATACCCGCCAAAATTGTCCCGGATAAGGCTTGAAACTGCTCAGGTTTAACCTGCTCAAATGCCTCGGGAATCAAGCCCCAAAAAGCCACGGCCAATAAGGCGCCAATCGCAAAGCTGATTCCGTGCGGCAACACCGCATTCCTGAGATGATCGGGCAACAATAAAAAAACGGCGGCCGCCATAACGCTTAATACGCCGCCGACCGCCGTAAAGATGATAATTAATATCAGTAAGCTCACTCTTTATGCTCTCCAAATTAGCGTAGCCATACGCCCTGTTTGTTTATCCCTGCGATAGGAATAAAAACGTTCCTGTTCGGTGACCGTACAAAAACCGCCGCCGTAAACCTTCTCTATACCCAACAGGCCCAGCTCGATTCGGGCCAGTTGATAAATATCTGCCAGCCACTTGCCGTTGCTTTGCGGTTTAAAAGCCGGAATGAATACGGCCGATTTTGCCAAAAAAGCATCCCTGAGGTCAGCGCCGACTTCAAAACAGTCCGGGCCGATTGCAGGCCCCAGCCAAACCAGAAAATCGCTCTGTTGCATGGCGCTGAGGGTATTGCCGATCACGCCTGCCAGCAAGCCCCGCCACCCTGCATGAATGGCGGCCACCCGGCTGCCGTCAGCCGAACAAACCAGCAACGGCAGACAGTCCGCCGTCATCACCGCACAGACAATGCCGGACTCACCGGTATAACTGGCATCGGCTTGTTGCAAGGGTTCGGATGTTACCGCCTGCACTACCCGATGGCTGTGGATTTGATCCAGCCAGACCGGATCGCCAGGCAATCCCAACAAGTCTTTAATAATCTGCCGGTTTCGATTGACCTTATCAACGTCATCGCCGACATGCATGGCCGGATTAAGACTGGCATAAGCGCCGCAGCTGACCCCGCCGGTACGCAAGGTAGTCGCCGCGTGAATATTGGCCGGCGCAGGCCAGTCCGGGGTCAGCCAGTGATTAATCCCGCTCATTTTTCGCCAAGGCATCCAGCAGCCGGGACATATCCTCGGGCAACGGTTGCTCCCACTCGATATATTCATCGGTAACGGGATGCTGTAAACCCAGTTTTGCCGCATGCAAGGCCTGCCGCTTGAAGCTGCGCAATTCTTTTTCCAGCTGTTCACTGCAATCCGGCGGCATTTGAAAGCGCCCGCCGTAAACCTGATCACCCAGCAACGGAAAACGGATATGCGCCATATGCACCCGGATCTGATGGGTACGACCGGTTTCCAGCTTAACCTGAATCAGCGTATGTCGGGTAAAGCGCTGACCGACCCGGTAATGGGTCACCGCATGTTTGCCGTTTTCCCTGACCGTATAGCGTTTGCGATCGCCAGGATCCCTGCCGATCGGCTCATCCACCGTACCTCCGGCGGTCATCCGGCCGCGGGTAATCGCCTGATATTCACGGGTAATCGTCCGATCCTGTAACTGCTGCGTCAAACTGTTATGAGCTTGCAAGGTTTTGGCTATCATCAGCAGTCCGGTAGTGTCCTTATCAATCCGGTGCACAATACCGCCTCTGGGCAAAGTTTCCAGATGGGCATCATGGTTCAGCAAAGCGTTCAGCAGCGTACCGTTCCAGTTTCCTACCGCCGGATGTACCACCAACCCTGCCGGTTTATTGACAATCAGCAGGCTGTCATCTTCAAACACAATTTCCAATGGGATGGGCTCCGGTGCGGCGGTTATCACAATCTCCGCCTCGGCATCCAGTTCTATGGTTTCTCCTCCAACCAGCTTGTCTTTTGCCTTGAGTGCAAGTCCATTGACCTGCACCCGACCGGCTTTAACCCAAGTTTGCAGTTTGCTGCGCGAATAATCAGCAAATAGCTCCGCCAGCACCTGATCTAAGCGCATACCAGCCATTTCAAATGGCACTTCTTCTGTCAATCTTGTCATCAAGTTCTTCTGATTAACCCATTGTTAAGTTATACTCGCGGGACACTTCCGGCTATTTCAAGTATCGCAGTTATTTCCAGCGAGAAAACTCACAATATTACAACGTGTCGTTCACACTATGCGATTAATTTTAATTAAATTTTTATTTATCTGTTGTTTAGGCTTGTCTCTTCAAGGTTGCGAGACGCTTAAAAGCCTCGGTAGCAGCGATTCCGACAGCGAAGAAGAATATGCTGACTGGAATGCCGAAAAGTTTCGCGACCAAGCCAAGGCGGCGCTGGATAGCGGCAATTATGCCAAGGCTATCAAGCTTTACGAAGCGCTTGAATCGCGTTATCCGTTCGGCGAAGCAGCCGCTCAAACCCAACTGGATATTGCTTACGCTTATTACAAGAATGACGATCCTGAGGCCGCAATCGCCGCCGCAAACCGTTTTATTAAAATCAACCCGCGCAGTTCCAGCGTTGATTACGCTTACTATTTAAAAGGCCTGATTAATTACAATCGCGGCATAGGCTTTATCGACCGCTTCCTGCCAACCGATATGTCGCAACGCGACCCTGGAACGGCGCGCGATGCTTACGACAATTTCTCCGAGCTGATTCGCAGATTCCCCAGCAGCAAATACGTAGCCGATGCCCGGCAACGCATGATTGCCCTTAAAAACAATCTGGCCATGTATGAAGTCCACGTTGCCCGTTTTTACATGAAGCGCAAAGCCTATGTTGCCGCCATCAACAGGGCGTCTACCGTCGTTGATAAATACCAGCGCACCCCGGCAGTTCCGTTCGCCTTGCAAATCATGCAGGAGGCATACACTAAACTTGAACTGCCGGATCTGGCCAAAGATACTGCCCGGGTCTATCAGCTAAACTATCCGAATGGCCCGCCGGTACCCGAACATAAAGACGCAACCTTTTCGCATAAGGTTTGGGATTTTATCGGCTTGGAAAAGTAGGCTTGGTTTTTCGTTACGAGAAAAATGGACCGCTGATGACGCTGATAATTAAGATCAAATAAGATTTTTATTGAATTATCAGCGTTAATCATATTCATCTGCGTCATCTGCGTTCCATTGAATTTGATCGCTGAGTAATTACGGTTTTTCTTCGTGAAAATTTCTTAACCTTCAATACAAATCCACCGGATCGACGTCCAGCGACCAGCGTACCTTGTTTGCCTGTTTGAGCTTTTCGATTTTCGGCATCAGCACATCAAGCAAGGCATGCAACTCCGGTCGCCTACTGCTCTGAAACAGCAATTGATAGCGATACAGACCGGCCCGTCTGGCCATCGGCGCCGCAACCGGCCCCAAAATATGAGTATGTTCCTTGCTGTGCTGCTGCCCCAACTTGACAACCGCATCCAGAAACCGCTTCGGCATCTCGGCATCTGCGGCCTGCACTCTTAATAAAGCCTGATAACTGAACGGCGGCAACGACGCATCTTTCCGCTCCGCCAACGCGGTTCTGGCAAAGCTGCTATATCCCCGGGAGATCAGCGTTGTTAATAAAGGATGCTCCGGCTGCCGGGTTTGCATGATGACTCTGCCGGGTTTTTCCGCGCGACCGGCGCGACCTGAGACCTGCACGATCATTTGCGCCAGTTTTTCCGGGGCATGAAAATCAATGCTGAACAGGCCGCTGTCCACATCCAATATCGCCACCAAGGTCACATTGGGAAAATGATGGCCTTTCGCCAGCATTTGCGTACCCAGAATAATATCGACTTCGCCCTGATTGATTCGCTGCAAATAATTTTCCAATGCGCCTTTGCGCTGCGTAGAATCGCGATCCAGGCGAACAATCGTTTTATCGGCAAATAATTCCGCCAGCACTTTTTCCACCCGTTCGGTACCCAATCCTAACGGCGTCAGCTCTCCTGTTTTACAGGCAGGACATTGCCCGATCAAACGCTGTTCCTGTGCACAGTGATGACAGCGCAATATTCCCTCATCCCGATGAATCACCAGATTGGCATCGCAACGCCGACAACGCGCCACCCAGCCGCAACCGTGACAAATCAGCGTCGGCGCAAACCCTCGCCGATTTAAAAATAATAAGACCTGTTCGTTTTTGGCCAGGGTTTTATGCATCTCGGCAACCAGCGCCTCGGACAGACCCTCCTGCATCCTCTTGTTTCTGATGTCCAATAGCTGCAACAGCGGCGCGGTGGCATTCCCTGCCCTTTCCGGCAAATGCAGCAAGCGGTAACGTTTATTATCGACATTATGCAGACTTTCCAGCGCCGGCGTTGCCGAACCCAGCAATACCGGAATATTTAACAACTTGGCGCGCACCACCGCCACATCGCGGGCCGAAAAACGAAAGCCTTCCTGTTGCTTGAACGAGGCATCATGCTCTTCATCGAGAATAATCAGGCCGGGATTTTTTAACGGCGTAAACAGCGCAGACCGGGTACCCAACAAAATGGCACATTGACCCCGCTGCATGTTAAGCCAGGCACTGCTTCGCTGCCGGTCGGTCAGTTTGGAATGGGAAAGGGCAATGCTGACGGTAAAGCGTTGCCGGAAGCGCTCTTCAAGTTGGGGCGTCAGGGTGATTTCCGGCAACAACACCAACACCTGCTGCCCCCGTTCCAGCACGGTACGGATAATCTGCATATACACTTCGGTTTTGCCGCTGCCGGTCACCCCCTCCAGCAAGAACACGCCAAACTGCCCCAGACGACCAGATACCGCATCTATCGCCGCTTGCTGCTGCGGATTACAGTGCAGCGCATCGTTTCTGACGATCGGTTCCCGGCTATTGATTCCGGGCTCTGCAGCGGCAAACTGCAGTAAGCCCTTATCCAGCAGCTGCTTTGCAGCGTTGCGCCAGTTTTGATTCCACGCGGAAAGCTCCGCTTCGGACAGACTGTTGGCGTGAATTTGAAATTTTTCCAGTACGCTTTTTTGTTTGGGCGAGCGCTTCAATTGCTCGCTAGCAAGCCCCTTACCCGTCTCGGTCAAGGCATAACGCTTTTCTGTTTGCATAAGCGTCGATTTGCCCTGGCGCAGCGCCGCAGGAAACGCAGCGCTGAAAACTTCGCCCAACGGATGATGGTAATAACGACTGGCCCAATGCAACAGCGCCACGTCTTTTACTGACAACAAGGGTTTTTGGTCCAGTATCCGTTCGACGCGTTTTAATTTACCGATGGCTATATCGCTCTGCTCAACGCATTCGACCAGAAAAGCGATTTTTTTAGCGTTGCCAAAAGGCACTTCCAGACGAACACCCGGTTTGATAGCCGTCATCTCGATATTATCCGGCGCCAGATAATCGAATAACCGATAAACAGGCAGTGCAATAGCCACCCTGAAAATCAGCTCATTGTCATGTTGCAACTTAGCCATAATGCTTGAATTATTTTTGATGTTTTAACCATTTTGTCCGTAAATCCCCTTCCTTCAGGTGGGGGATATAAGGATGCTCTTGATTTTTCATGTGCATCCGCGTACGATTTTTCCCGTGCTGATAATTCAGCCTGCCGGAGGGAATATCCGGTACTGCCAGTCG
>JAGXGY010000036.1 GCA_024636505.1 Methylobacter sp.
ACCTCCACCTAGCCACGAATCCAGAAGCATGTGCGCTGACTTATCGCGAGCTTTTCAAGCAACCGCTGCATTGAGCCATACGTACACATCTGAATAAGGATTGTGCGCTTGGTTCGGGCAAATTTCAGGATGAAATCGAAGTCATTTTGGGTCGGCGCTCCAAAATTGTACCGCAGGGACGACCCAAAAAATGAACAATGGCAATGAAAAAGTAACCTGACCCCTTTTTCCGCCTTTTTCCGTTTCCTGGTGCTTTTAGGGTTTTTCGTGGAGCAGCTGCTTTTTCCAGATTCATTCAATGTATAATTTGATTTTTTGACACACAAATTCCCTTCAATAACTGATACCGACCCAATGTCCACAAACGATACTCCAGCTGCGTCAAATTTTATCCGCCAGATCATTGCCAATGACCTCAAAGACAACAAAAACAACGGCCAAGTCATTACCCGTTTTCCGCCTGAACCTAACGGCTATCTGCATATCGGCCATGCCAAATCGATCTGCCTGAATTTCGGTATCGCCGCCGAAAATAACGGCCGCTGCAACCTGCGTTTTGACGACACCAATCCCGAAAAAGAAAGCGACGAATATGTGCAGGCTATCATGCGCGATGTGCACTGGCTGGGCTTTGAATGGTCGAAATTGCACCACGCCTCGGATTATTTCGAGCAGCTTTACGACTATGCGGTGCAATTGGTCGAGCAAGGCCGGGCATACGTTGACAGCCTGTCCGCCGAACAAATCCGGGAATATCGCGGCACCTTGACCCAACCCGGCAAGGAAAGCCCGGATCGTAGCCGCACCATAGCGGACAACCTCGATTTATTTAAACGCATGCGTGCCGGTGAATTTGCCGACGGCCAATACGTATTGCGCGCCAAAATCGACATGGCCTCGCCCAACATCAATATGCGCGACCCGGCCTTGTACCGTATCCGTCGCGTGCATCATCAGCGCACCGGTAACGACTGGTGCATCTACCCGATGTACGATTACACCCACTGCATTTCCGATATGCTGGAAGGCATCACCCATTCGCTGTGTACGCTGGAGTTCGAAGATCACCGCCCGCTTTACGACTGGGTGCTGGATCAGCTTAAAACGCCCAGCCACCCGCAGCAAATCGAATTTGCCCGTTTGCAGCTGGAATACACCATCGTCAGCAAACGCAAACTCAACCAGTTGGTCACCGAAAAACACGTGAGCGGCTGGGACGATCCGCGGATGCCGACTATCGCGGGACTTCGCCGCGCCGGTTTTACGCCAAAATCGATACGCGATTTTTGCGAGCGCATTGGTGTGACCAAACAAAACTCCTGGATCGAAATGGGCGTGCTGGAATATTGCATCCGCGAAGACTTAAACGACAACGCACTCAGAGCCATGGCGGTTTTACAGCCGTTGCGCGTGGTCATCGACAATTATCCGGACGATCAAGTTGAACAACTGGAAGTCGGCAATCATCCGCAAAAACCCGAACTGGGCAAACGCACCGTGCCGTTTTCCAAAGTCATACTGATCGAACAGGATGACTTTGCCGAAGTGCCGCCGCCGAAATTCAAGCGCTTAATAGAAGGCGGCGAAGTGCGTTTGCGCGGTTCTTACGTGATTAAATGCAACGAAATCATCAAAGATAGCGCTGGCAACATCACCGAACTGCGTTGCAGCTACGACCCGGACACCCTGGGCAAAAACCCCGAAGGCCGCAAAGTCAAAGGCGTGATCCACTGGGTTTCCGAACAGCATTCGCTAGCTGCGGAACTGCGTTTATATGACCGTTTATTCAGCGTACCTAATCCGGACAATGAAGAAAATTTCCTGGATGCAATAAACCCGAATTCACTGGAAATTCTGAGCGATTGCAGGGTTGAAGCCAGCCTAGCTAATGCGCAACCGGAAAGCCGCTACCAGTTTGAGCGCATCGGTTATTTCTGTTTTGATGCGCTCGACAGCATTAATGGCAAACCGGTGTTTAACCGCACCGTGACCTTGCGGGATAACTGGACAAAAGATTAACTCATCAATTTAATTTATTAACCACGGAACCACACTATGAACCAAGACAGCATCAAGCTTGTAGAACAATATTATGCCGCATTCAACGGCGGTGATATGGAATCCTTCCTTAACCTGCTGACTGACGATGTCATTCACGACATCAATCAAGGCAAACGCGAAATCGGTAAAGACGCGTTCACCCAGTTCATGGCCTGCATGAACAACAATTATAAAGAACAGTTGGTCGACATGGTCATCATGGCGACAGCTGACGGCAAACGCGCCGCTGCCGAATTTGTGGTATTGGGCGAATACATCAAAACCGACGAAGGCTTGCCTGCCGCACAAGGACAAAAATACCGCCTGCCTGCCGGCGCTTTTTTTGACATCCGCGACCATAAAGTGGCCAGAATCACCAACTATTACAATCTGCAAGACTGGATTGCTCAAGTGAGCAAATAGTTAACGATAGCGAAGACGGCGGCTTCCGGTTTGCTGATTGGAAGCCGACGAAAATACCGAAATTCACTTAGATACTGCTGGCGACCGGCCACTGTTCATGTTCAGGCGAATCCAAAGACTGTCGGCAAATAATATTGCACTGTCATTTAGCCAATTTCATCCATGTTTCAAACCAGCAAGAAAATTTGATAAAAAAATAAAAATTATCCTTTAAAATCAAAATATTGATATATTTTAAGCTAAAATAACTCCCGCCTTATTTCGCATGGTAAAAACTTTTAATTTGAAATTGACTGTATAAGGGAGCCTTATAATCCTATATCATAGGACCCGGAAAGCAACTTACTTTCCAATCATTAATTTTCAGGCGACGTCTGGAAATCATATCAAAACATTTCATAGGTATATGATGAATTTAATCAAAAAAGCAGTTGTTACTTTTTTTATGGCAATGTCTTTAGGCGCAACTAACGTTGCTTTCGCCGAAGATGCAAAAGCCACTGAAGTTATTACACATATTGAAGCTGCGTTAGCTGAAATCGAAAAAAATGATTTTAATGCCGCTTATTTGCATGAGAAAGCAGCGCGTGCAGCTTCCCAGCAAATCACCAGCAACCAAGCCGTTGCCAAACAAGGATATCAAAGCTTGATTCAAGCGCAAATACTCGGTAAAAAAGCAGATGCTGAAAAAGCCAATGCTGAATTAAACAAAGCATTAGGTTTTTACCGGTCTATCTAATTATTATTAGATCCGACGCGTAATCAGGACAGGATCAACATTGTTGATCCTGTCTTTTTTTTAAAATCATCCTCTCATTTTTTTACACGGTTTAGCCCTGGTTGAAACCTACGTAAAATACCTGCTTTCATGCATCAACATCACACATCAAACTCCTGCTATTTATGTCCGCTCTGTGACGCGCCGCTACCGCTAAAGCCAACCACTAAAAGTTATATTTGCCAAAACAACCATCACTTCGATCTTGCGAAACAAGGCTATTTAAATCTGTTGCCGGTGCAGCATAAACGCTCCGGGGAGCCGGGCGACAGCAAACAAATGATGCAGGCCAGACGCGAGTTTTTGGAAGCCGGATATTATCAACCGATGGCTAAAGCAGCGGCGATGATAATCGAGGCAAGCCAGCCTACACAGCTGCTGGATATTGGCTGCGGCGAAGGCTACTACAGCCGGAAAATTGAAGCGCATTGCTCAAACCTCATGATGTTGCACGGCGTCGATATTGCCAAGTTTGCGATACGCGCTGCCGCCCAAAAACAAGCCAATGCCCGATTTATAGTGGCCAGCTCAAACCGCTTGCCTTATGCCGATCAGTATTTTGATTTTGTGCTGAGAGTATTTGCCCCGTCAAATAACGATGAACTGAGGCGCGTATTGAAACCGTCAGGACTGTTGCTAACGGTCACGCCCGGCCCCAGACATCTATGGCAATTAAAAGAATTCATCTATGCCGAGGTGCAAGAGCATGCTTTAGAAAGTGTTGTTCCCCAAGGCTTTAAGCGCATCGACACCCAACGCATCCGTTATACAATCTCTCCAAATCCCCAACAACGCATGGCGCTGTTACAGATGACGCCTTTTGCGTGGCGAGCCAACGAAAACGTCCGGCAAGCCATGAAAGACGCAGAACACCTCGACATTGAAACCGACTTTATGTTGACGCTGGCGATAAAAACAGCGGATTAAAACCCGAGTTTTGGTACTGCGCGAATTACGTATTTTGAGCCATCCTGTTCTTCCGGCATTGCGCTTGATGTCATGATCGTAATAACATCGGCTTATTGATGACGTCGAGGTTTAACAACATGAGCAATAAAACAGCACTGGATACTAGCCGAGTTCTCATCAAGGCATTATCTGAAATGAATGCCTGTCGTCTTGTTGAAACCCATATTTCCTGGGTGCTGCTGACCGATCAATACGCTTACAAAATCAAAAAACCGGTTAACTTCGGTTTTCTGGATTTTTCCACGCTGGAAAAACGCCGCTTTTTGTGCAATGAAGAATTAAGACTGAACAGACGCTTGGCCGCCGAACTGTATCTTGAGGTCGTGCCCATAACCGGCACCCCGGATCATCCTCAAATAGGCGGTGCCGATACAGTGATCGAATACGCAGTCAAGATGGTTCGGTTCCCTTCCGGGCAATTGCTAAGCGATTATGCCGCGCGTGGACAGCTAAACGCCGATCAAATCGATCAGCTGACTGACGGTGTCGCCTGTTTTCATCAAACAATCGAACAGACCGATGCCAATTCCCTTTATGGCGATAGTGCTGACATCAACCATTGGTTTGCCGAGAACTTCGATCATATCAGGCCCTTGCTGGTCGATGACGCTCAAAAACGACAGCTGCAAAATATTCAGCAATGGGGCGATAGCGAATGGCGCAATCTGGCCGATCTGATGCAGCGGCGCAAGCAGCAAGGCTTTGTGCGCGAATGTCACGGCGACCTGCATTTGGGCAACATGACGCTGATCAACGGCAAAGTCACTCTGTTCGACTGTATCGAATTTAATCCGATGTTGCGCTGGATTGACGTAATCAGCGAAGCGGCTTTTTTGTTTATCGACTTGCTGCGCTTTGGTTACCGCCGTTATGCTTACCGTTTTCTTAATCGCTATTTGCAGCACAGCGGCGATTATCAAGGACTGGCATTGCTCCGCTATTACCTGGTTTACCGTGCGCTGGTTCGAGCTAAAGTGTCCTTATTGCGCATGGCGCAGCAAGATGACGATGCCGTTGTTACACAGGCGCGCGATGAATACGGTCTTTTTGCCAATCTGGCGGAACGGTTTATCCAGCCACAATCAACCGTACTGATGATCACCCACGGCTATTCAGGTTCCGGTAAATCGACTTTCGCCTGCCAACTCGCCGAACACATCGGCGCATTCCAGATACGTTCCGATCTAGAACGCAAACGGCTGTTCGACTACCGGCCATTAGAGCAAACCGGCAGCAACATAGGCAGCGGAGTTTATAGCCCACAGGCAAGCATAAAAACTTACCTGCACCTTAAAGAACTTGCCCAAGCCGTGCTTGAAGCCGGTTTTCCGGTCATTATCGATGCGGCTTTTCTTAAAGCCGGGCAACGCGACCTTTTCCGGCAGTTGGCGGCAGGCTGCGGCGTGCCGTTTCATATCATTAATTTTCAAGCGTCTGACCGGGAATTATATAGACGCATCAAGCAACGGCAAGACGATGCTTCGGAAGCGACGGCGGCCGTCCTGCATCAGCAACAGCGATCGGCGCAACCGCTATCGGAACATGAACAAGCGAGCGTAATAACGCTTGATACCGAGCGTGACGATGTCCTGGAAAATCTGCTGGATAATTTTAAGCGTTATTTGCAATGATGCGACGAACAGTTTCTGATCAAAAAATCCCGGAGAGCCAAAAAATGAAGAAACCTTGAAATATAAACATCAGAAAACTTCTCAACGCGAAATCGAACACACTGTATTCAAAGCCGTTGAAACCGAAACGCTGAATGATTTCCAGACCCTGGAAATTAAAATGATGCGGGTGGAATTGATCATTGCATTGAGGAAAAACAACACCCGATTAAATAAAGCGGACAGAGGACAAAAGCCATGAACAAGCATTTGCAATTAGTTAGGGAATTCCACCAGGTATTTTCATTTCCGCAAGCAGAACACGGAGCAAAGTTGCCGCTATCCGACATGGATATTGTTATGCGCCAGGCCTTACTGATGGATGAAGGCAGCGCGGTTTTCAAAGCCATTAAAACGGGCGATATCGTTGAAATATTAGCAGGTCTGACTAACCTAGCCTATTGTGCATTGGGCGCTGTGGCTATGCGAGGCGATGATGTGACAAACAAGCCGGTAACATGGCGGCACGATGGTTTTGTGGTATCGATGGTTCGCATTCTGTCGGAAAAAATCCACAACTGCAGTTCCGGCAACAGCGATGATTATTCGGCGGTTTATTGCTTGTGCAGGCATTTAACCGGAAACTTCATCAATGCCGATTTCGATAAAGCCTTTCAAACAGTCCATCAGAGCAAACTATCCAAACAGGCTAAAACGCCCGATTTAAGCGAGTGCCTTTACGAATAAACATCAGTCTACTCCAGCCATACCTTATAGGTTTTACGGTCATCTTCAAAAATGAACAGCTGCTGGGGAGTCATGCCATTGACGCGGATAGAATGGCTTAACTGTTTGAGGTCGATTTTTCCCGAACGGATGATGCGCTCCAAGACATCGTCCGGAATAAGATGCTCCAGATCCAGCACCGCTTCAGCGGGCATAGCGATCGAAACGCGCGGCTCACCGCCATCGGTGACGCGCACGCAGAGTTTGCCTGCCTGCTGATCAAAGCGCAGCGCCGTGACGGTAGCTTGCTGTCCGATGACAGGCAACTGATAAGCCATTGCCTGTTGAATAAGTTCCCGGCCAACCGCTTGCTGCAATAGCGGCCACCACGGCAGATGAATATCCAGTTGTTGCAATTGCTGGATAAGCCCCTGAAAAGCGCGCATCAGTAAAAACAGGTCGGAAGGCCCGGCCGACCGAAACCACCAGCGATAATCACCCAGCAAATCGTTAAAAGCCTGACCCAGCTGCCACTGCGCGGAATTAAACGGATAGTCGACTAAAAAAGGCCGGAATAATATCTGACATAAGGCAGGCAATGAGCCGCTGATCGGCACCAGTTTTTTACTGTCGAAACCCAACGCTGAAAAGCAATCCAGCGGTTTGACAGCGCTGCGTTCGCGACAGCCGATAATCAATTTAAGCAGCGCCAGTCTGCGCTGTTCGGCAATGGTAATCGTACAGCCGTAGTCAAGCAAGGTCACCAGCGGCTGACCATATTGGTCATGACTATAAAAAATATTGCCGGGATGCGGGTCGCCATGGACTTCGCCGGCAACAAACAGGCTTTTAAACAACGTCACCATCAGCGTCTGCGCGATAGAACGGCGATCCTGCTCTGACCAGTCGCCGATTTTATCGATCAGTACGCCCTGTGCCCGGCTTTGCACCAGCACCCCTTCGCTGCATAAATCCCTATAGACTTCGGGAACCCGCAGTCCCGGCACTTGCACCGTCTTGCCGAAACAGTCCTGCCGCTGAGCCTCCGAGCGATAATCGAGTTCGCGACGCATATTGTCGCGCAGGCTTGTTTTATACGCATCAAGATCAAAACCCCAGCGGCTAACCGGCCCAACACCGGGCAGCAAGCCGAGCAAGCGCAATTCGGCATCGACCGCATCGCTAATATCGGGGTAGCGAATTTTAACCGCCACCTTGTCGCCGTTTTTAAGTTCGGCAAGATGCACTTGTCCGAGCGAGGCTGCCGCGATAGCAGGCTCTATGGAGCGGAAAACGGTTTTTATCTTTTTTCCGAGCTCCATTTCAAGCTGCGGAATCAGGGTTTTTAACGGCAAAGGCTCTATGCCTTCGATCAGTGCTTGAAACGGCGTTTCGCCATCATTGCCCGCGAACAGCTGCCCGACTTTCATGGTAATGCCGCGCGCATCGGCAAATAGGCCGACAAGCGCCTGTTTGGCAAGTAAGCGTTCGGTCTCGTTTTGAGTACGTTGCAGTTTTTTTGCCGCCAGTCCGATCCGAAAAAATTGCAGGCTGCGTTTTACCGTTTTGAAGATAGTCACGTTTTTTGAGTTTATCTGCTTTTGTTGCGTCGCCGCCATAGACTTAAGACAAGCATAGGCTAACACCGATTAACGTTAATCCCAGCGATTGTCTCTGACCTGTACTTTACCGTTTTCGATTCTGACCGGAAAGCAGTCGATGTCCTCATAGGCGGGCGGGGATGTGACTGCGCCGGTTTTCACGCAAAAACGCGCACCGTGGCGGGGACAGATAATCTCATCGCCTTCCAGTCTGCCGCTGGCAATTTCAGCGCCGTCGTGGGTACAAACATCTTCAATCGCATAAAATGCGTCGTCGATTTTAAAAATCGCGACATCCGTTCCGTCAACGTCTATGACAATATTCTCGCCATTCGCCAAGGCATTTTGATCAATTACATCTATCCAATCCGACATTTTTTATCCGTTATCGTTGTATGTTAAACTTGGCGACCGCTGGTAGGCCGCATATGTACTCTTCGCTTTTAACTTTTCAAATAAACATCATAGCGCAACAATTTACCTTGAAAACTTTGATTAGGCTTGCCGCCTAAAGGTTCGGCATAATCGGGACTTTTGACCACCACGCGCTTTCCGGCGGCTTTTAAGGCGGCCTCGAAAAGCTGCTCTTTATCCTGATCGTCGCCGAGCAGATCGCGCAACACCATCATCGATTTTTTGGCCAGTGCCGATTTCTTGCGCTTGGGCGGGAACATCGGGTCAAGATAAATGCAATCGGGAGCACCTTGCAATTCGGCCAACAGCTCAATGGCATTGCCCTGCAGCAACCGGGGAGGCTCAAGATTAATCCGCAGCATCCAGTCGAGCTGCGCCAACCTTGCAAAGCCATCCGTTAGTAATTCTGCCATAACCGGCGAACGTTCGATACACAGCAGGTGGTAGCCCATACGGAAGATGTGCAGACTGTCTTGTCCCCAACCGGTGGTGGCATCGACAACGGTTCTGGTTTTACGGCCCAGCGCCTGAGCCAAAGCGCCGTCTTTCGGCGCAGGCCATGAGCGCTGTTCGCCATTGCGCGGTTCTATATCGACAGCCAAGCCGCCTTTTTTGAGCAACTCTTTGTCGAGCAGTTTCAAACAGCCGTCGCGCCAAGTTAAAAAATAATCTTCTGGGCTATCTTCGCTAAGCGACTGGTACAAAGGAATACGCAATCTTTCTGCCAACTGTTGGAACGGAAGAACATCGCTCTGCCCTTGGTAAAGTACGGCCAACTTTATCGCCAGGGATGGTGTGTATGCCGCAAGCCTGTCGGGAATAGGCGCGGCAATCGCCAGGGATGGTGTGTATGCCGCAAGCCTATCGGGAACAGGCGCGATGCCGGTGTATTGCTGCGATGCTTTCGTGATCATGATTTGAATTAGCCACGAAGAACACCAGTAAAAACGTCGTGTCTTCGTGGTGAATTATTATTCTGTAGAAATGGATTTTTGTTCGTTTTTCAACGCGGCATCCAACGTGTGCCAGGCTAAGGTCGCACATTTAACCCGCGCCGGATATTCCCGAACTCCGGCTAATACCGCCAGTTTTCCGACCGCTTCAAGATTAAAGTTTTCATCTTTACCTGTGGTCATTTCATGGAATTTTTTAAACAAATTCTCGGCTTCCTGTTCGGTTTTGCCTTTAACTATCTCGGTCATTAACGAAACCGAGGCCGTCGAAATGGCGCAACCTGAACCCTGAAAACTGGCATCAGTAATTCTATCGCCGTCCATTTTCAAATATAAGGTCAGACGGTCGCCGCACAACGGATTAAAACCTTCCACTTTCCGGTCGGCATTTTCCATGACGCGGAAATTGCGCGGGTTACGGTTGTGGTCGAAAATAACCTCCTGATAGAGGTCGCGTAAATCATCAAACATAGTTATTCTCTTGCGTGGTTATTCAGTATAGAAATGGGGATAAAGTTCTTCTGAACTGATATAGCGGCTTGCTTGGCGCATAATGGCTTTACAAGTTCCGGTATCCCATTGAGTATGATTCGGAATGGTCAGAATTTGTTTTTGACTATAAACGATTCGCTCCAATTTAATATGACTACCTCGCTGAGAAACAATAACAAAATCAAACCGCATCAAAATAGCTAATACTTATTTAGTTGTTAAGCGCTTTAACTTTGGCACACAGCTTCCATTTCATAATTCACTACAATGGGCGGATTAGGCGCAAATCCTAAGGCGGCTAAATCTTCACCTTCCAAATGCAGGCTTATCGCTTCACGCAAATTTAACGTCACTTCATCGAGTGTTTGGCCCTGAGTAACAATAGGCAATTCGACACATTCAGCAACAAAGCCTGATTCTTCGCCTGTATGAATATATGCTTTGATAGTGTAATACATTAGCCAAATACCTCAATCAAGGACTCTATGCCTTTTATTAAAACGTCAATTTCTGCTTTGGTATTATACAGGGCAAAGGAGGCTCTTGCCGTCGCCGGGACTTCAAAAAAATCCATGACCGGCATCGCGCAATGGTGCCCTGCCCTGACCGCAATGCCCAAGCTGTCCAGCATAGTGCCGATGTCGTGCGGATGTATTTTATCCAACGTAAAAGACAAAATCGCACCTTTATGTTCCGCCTCGCCGATAATCCGCAGCCCTTTAATTTGTTTGGCTTTTTCGGTCGCATAATCAAGCAGCCCGGCTTCGTAAACGGCGATATTACCCATGCCGATGGCATTCAGATAATCGATGGCCGCGCCCAAGCCGATGACGTCGGCAATATTGGGCGTACCCGCTTCAAACTTGTAAGGCAAGGTATTGTATTCGGTTTTTTCAAAGGTGACCTTGCGGATCATATCGCCGCCGCCCTGGTACGGGGGCATGGCTTCCAGCAACGCCTGTTTGCCGTACAGTACCCCTATGCCGGAAGGCCCATAAAGTTTATGACCGGAAAAAACGTAAAAATCGCAATCCAGCTCCTGCACGTCCACCGCCATATGCGGAATAGCCTGGGCGCCGTCCAGCAGTACCGGTATATTTTTGGCATGCGCTGCGGCGATAATTTCTTTAACCGGATTAATTGTGCCCAAGGCATTGGACATGTGCACGACGGAAACCAGTCTGGTTTTATCGCTGATCAGCTGTTCAAACTCAGTATAGATCAACTCGCCTTTGAGATTAATCGGCGCAACTTTTAAGATGGCGCCGGTTTGTTCGCACAGCATTTGCCAGGGCACGATATTGGAGTGATGCTCCATTGCGGTAATCAAAATCTCGTCGCCGGGGCTGATATTGGCTTTGCCGTAAGTCTGCGCGACCAGATTAATCGCCTCGGTAGCGCCTCTGACGAAAATAATCTCTTTGTCGCTGGCCGCATTAATGAAGTCTTTAACCTTGGTACGCGCGTCTTCAAATTTATCGGTAGAACGCACACTTAAGGTATGTACGCCGCGATGCACATTGGCGTAATCGTGGCTGTACACATGCACGATACTGTCGATAACCGCCTGCGGCTTTTGGCAAGAGGCCGCGTTATCCAGATAAACCAGCGGCTTGTTGCGTATAAGTTCAGCCAATATCGGGAAATCGGCGCGGATTTTATTAATGTCTAAACTTGTCGTCATAACCATTCCTTGTTCACGCCTTGTTGCGGGAAGCGCGTCAGTACTTGTTCTAAAATCATATCGTGCAACCCTCTAATCTTGATCTTATCGACCATTTCATTGGCAAACGCAAAGGTCAGCATGTTGCGCGCGGTTTCTTCATCAACGCAACGCGATTGCAGATAAAAAATCGATTTTTCATCCAGTTGACCCACCGTCACCCCGTGCGCGCATTTGACGTCATCGGCATAAATTTCCAGCTGCGGTTTGGTATCCGCTTCGGCATCGTCCGATAACAGCAGGTTGCGGTTATTCATTTGCGAATCGGTTTTTTGGGCATCTTCCGCCACAATCACCCTGCCCTGAAACACGCCTCGGGCCCTGTCATCCAACACGCCCTTGTACAACTCGCGGCTGATCGCATAAGGTTTCAAGTGCTTGATGCGGGTATGGTTGTCGATATGTTGGCGCTTAACGCCCAAATACAAACCATTCAACTCGCATTCCGAAGCATGATCGAGGTCGACATGAATATCGCTACGCGCCAGCAAGCCGCCAAAGGCGAAATTATGATGGGTAAAGCGCGCATCGCAAGCCTGTTTAATGTAGCAGCCGCCAAAATGGTAGGCTTTGTCGGACTCGCTTTGCATTTTATACAGCGTCAGCTCGGCGCTTTGCCCGACAAAAACTTCGGTGACTGCGGCAGTTAAATAAGCCTCGACACCAACAAATGTCTCCACTATTTTCAGCTCGGCCATGTCGTCGACAATAATAATATTGCGGGTCGTCGCCATTGCATCGCTGCCGGTCACAATATGCAGCAACTGTATCGGCCTGTCTAAAACCAGCTTGGTCGGCACATGGACAAACAAGCCATCGGTAAACCATGCGCTATTGAACGCAATAAAACTGTGCTCTGCTTGGTCGGCTGCCGCCCCTAAATACTTTTCTACTTTATCCGACTGAGTTGCCAGCGCATCAGCCATGCTCGTCACTGAAACAGCTTCGGGCAGACCCTCTAAAACCGAAAGCTCTGCCGAAAAATGACCGTTCACCAAAACCAGAACCCAGGCATCTTGCAGTTTATGCGCTTTCAGCCACTCGACATCAACGTCACCGGCCGTTAAATCTGCCAACGGTGCAAACAGCTTTTTCTCAATGCCAGACACATTGGTATAACGCCATTCTTCTTCACGCGGCGATGGAAAGCCCTGTGCGGAAAATTGCGCCAAG
The DNA here is from genome assembly GCA_024636505.1 of Methylobacter sp. Taxonomy (GTDB): domain Bacteria; phylum Pseudomonadota; class Gammaproteobacteria; order Methylococcales; family Methylomonadaceae; genus Methylobacter_A. The sequence goes on from JAGXGY010000036.1 coordinate 12,903, forward strand.
GCCTCAGCCCTTAACGCCTGCAACCAAGGCAAGTTTTGCCCCGGCAATGCAGGCACTATGGTTTGATATTCAGCCGCATAACGGCTTGTTGTTGCCGTATTCATTACGCTACCGCCTCTTCGACCCAACCATAGCCTTTTTCTTCCAGCTCTAAAGCCAGATCGGCACCGCCGGATTTAACGATCTGACCGTGCGCCAAAACGTGAACCTTATCCGGTTTGATGTAATCCAGCAAGCGCTGGTAATGCGTGACCATCACAAACGAACGCTCAGGCGAACGCAAGGAATTAACGCCTTCGGAGACGATTTTTAACGCGTCGATGTCCAGTCCCGAATCGGTTTCATCCATGATGCACAACTTGGGTTCCAGGATAGCCATTTGCAGGATTTCATTGCGTTTCTTTTCGCCGCCAGAAAAGCCTTCGTTAACCGCACGGTACAGAAACTTCTCATCCATTTCCAGCAAGCGCACTTTTTCTTTAACCAGCGTTAAAAAATCCATCGCATCGACTTCCGACTGACCGTTATGCTTGCGTATCGAATTCAACGCCGCTTTCAACAAATAAATATTGCTGACGCCGGGAATTTCCACCGGATATTGGAACGCCAAAAACACGCCTTCGCGCGCCCTGATTTCAGGGGCCATCTCCAGCAAGTCTTTACCCTGATAAGTCGCCGAACCGCCGGTCACCGTGTAACCGCCCTTGCCCGACAACACATGCGACAAGGTGCTTTTACCGGAACCGTTCGGCCCCATAATCGCGTGGATTTCGCCCGGTTTAATCTCAAGGTTAATGCCTTTGAGAATGGGCTTGTCGCCAATGCTGACGTGAAGATTTTTTATGCTAAGCATGTTGTTTTACCTGTGTTATTTAACGGGTTTTACACCCGGATTTTTACAAACTTTATTGATTTTTTGTTCACGAATAAAAAGCCAAAGCTTCTTGCAAAGTGACTCTTAAACTTTCAACCAATTCATCATGAGTTGCTTCCTGGCAATGAACACCTGGGATTTCTTCAATCCGGCCTAGCCACCAATCACCGTCTTGTTTTATTACTGCTGTGTATTTGTTGTTCATGAATTGACCTAATAAATATTTAGAAATCCATGTTACATAAAGTCATTTTGTTGGTTCCTTCAAAAAATCCTTTATTTGCTCTTCTAATTTATTGGTTTCTTTCTTTAATTCACAAATATTACTGTTATTTTCAATAAGCAAACATCTTATCTCCGATAGTGTTGCTCTGAAAAATTCAGCCATAGGATCTTCGGGCTTGTACTTAATAGAGCCAGTCGTCTCTTGTTCTTGAATTAATTTGATGCTCTCAGATTTAAGTAAACTAATTCTCGTTAAATTCGAATTAAGAAGCGCAGTCAGCGCAGCTAATTTTTACTTGGTCATTGATAGCATCCGTTGATAGCTTTAACTCCCTTTTTTGTAGCTCATAAGTCTTGGCTATCAAATAAAATGCAAATGCGGCAATAACAGGATTAAGTATTCCGCCAACATAATCGCCAAATACCCCCCAATTTCCGGCATCTGCGGACAGGTTTTGAAGAACTTTCCACCAACCCTCATTTTTTAGTATGTGAGAATTGAAATTAAAGAAGTAGAAACCAACAATAACCAAGCCTATTCCAACAAGTATTACTAAAACCCGTCCTGTTTTTATATTGTTTAAATCAGCACTATTTGTTGCATTCGACTTACTCATGAACGGCTTTATAAAATCAAGGAAAAAACTTATATATTTCTCTTCTATGCATGACTGTTTTTACAGTAATCATTTCATTTTCAATCACTAAGCCCAGCCGGTAGTTAGCAAACCTAACTTTATAAAAACCATCATAGCCTTTCATTTTTTCAACTTTTCCCATTTCATAAATGGATGAGGTTGAAACTAACTCTTCAAATACAAAACTTTCAATCTTTGACCGAACATCACTCGGAACCGCTGCTATTTGCTTTAAAAACTTTTTAGTGTACTCGACTTTCATCAAGCCTTATCCAGAGTCGCATAGTATTTCTTGGCTTCTTCAATACCCAGCGTTTCACTTTCATCCGCATTAATAAGCTGAACTAACGCGTAATTCTCCAAAACATCTTCAATTTTCTCGAAGGTATCAATATCAAGCTGTACCGCGACTTTATGATTGTCTTCATCAACAATATATTGTCTTTTTAATTCCATTGTATTGCCCCCCAATAACTTAACTCATCAAGCCTTCTTTTAAAGCTTGCTTACAAAAGTTAGCTTTCAAAAACGGAACGTGCTAACTGCGCTTGCCTGATAATCGAAACCAACGTTCCCGCTTTAATTTCTTTGTGCTGTGGAACAGGGACGGTAATCGTTGATGAGTTAAGTTGCTTTTGCATAATGACATGACTGCCTTTTTGTCGCACCTGCTCAAAACCATAAGTCAACAAAATTGCGCAAACTTCTTTACCCGATAAAATCCTCAGCTTACCCAAAAGCAATCTCCATTGAGGAAATATAGGTTTCACCGTAATAACGTTGCTTAATTTCTTCCGCTGAGGCGCATTCAAAAAATAGTTCCACCGCTTCTTTGAGGTTGCCCTTGGCCTCCTCAATATTTTCACCCTGGCTGGCAATATCCAACTCGGGGCACAATGACACATAAATATCGTCTTCTTTGTGAATAATGGCAGTGAGCTGTTTATAGTGCATAGCAATTTCCCGTTTAAGCAATTAACCTACCGAACCTTCCAGACTAAGCCCCAACAACGCCTGGGCCTCCACCGCAAACTCCATCGGCAGCTCCCTGAATACTTCTTTACAGAAACCGTTAACGATCATCGATACCGCATCTTCTGCCGACAATCCACGTTGCTGGCAAAAGAACAATTGGTCTTCGCTGATTTTCGACGTGGTCGCTTCATGTTCGACCTGAGCCGAAGGCTGTTTGACTTCTATATAAGGAAAGGTATGCGCGCCGCATTGTTCGCCGATTAACAGCGAATCGCACTGGGTATAATTCCGCGCATTCTCCGCACTTTTCAGCACTTTGACCAAACCGCGATAAGTATTCTGCGCCTTGCCCGCTGAAATACCTTTGGACACAATGGTGCTGCGGGTGTTCTTGCCGATATGAATCATCTTGGTGCCGGTATCGGCTTGCTGATAATTGTTGGTCAGCGCCACCGAATAAAACTCGCCGGTGGAGTTATCGCCGGTCAGGATGCAGCTGGGGTATTTCCAGGTAATCGCCGAGCCGGTTTCCACCTGCGTCCACGATACTTTGGAATTCTCTCCCCGGCAATCGGCGCGCTTGGTGACGAAGTTATAAATGCCGCCCAAGCCGTTTTTATCACCCGGATACCAGTTTTGTACGGTCGAATATTTGATGGTCGCATCTTTCAGCGCCACCAACTCAACTACGGCCGCATGTAACTGATTTTCATCGCGCATCGGCGCGGTGCAACCTTCCAAATAGGACACATGACTGCCTTCATCGGCAATAATCAAGGTGCGTTCAAACTGCCCGGTGTTGGCAGCGTTGATCCTAAAATAAGTCGACAATTCCATCGGGCAGCGCACCCCTTTGGGAATATAAACGAACGAACCGTCGGTAAATACCGCAGCATTCAACGCGGCAAAATAATTGTCGGTAGGCGGCACCACGGAACCCAAATATTGCTTAATCAGTTCGGGATGTTCACGCAGAGCTTCCGAAATTGGGCAAAAAATAACCCCGACATCGTTCAATTTGCCTTTAAAGGTCGTCGCCACCGATACGCTATCAAAAACCGCATCGACCGCCACACCGGCCAAACGCTCCTGTTCATCCAGCGGAATACCCAGTTTTTTGTAGGCTTCCAACACTTGCGGGTCGATTTCATCGAGGCTTTTGGGCCCGTCTTCCTTACGTTTAGGCGCGGAATAATAGCTGATCGCCTGATAATCGATAGGATCGAACTTGACGAACGCCCATTCAGGCGGCTTCATCGTCTGCCAATGACGGAACGCTTTCAGCCGGTATTCGAGCATAAACTCAGGCTCATTCTTGACTTTCGACAGCCGATGAATAACCGCCTCATCCAGTCCCGGCAGGAAGGTATCGGTTTCCAATACAGTGACAAAGCCCTGCTTGTATTCCTTACCGATCAGATTCTTGATTTCTTGTTCACTTGCTGACATAAATTTTTCTACCTATATAAACTGGAAACCGGAATCATCACTTCTTCCGGCACCACAGCGGGTCTGATTAAATCGGCCAAGGTCACCGATTCTAATGCGTTGTGAATTGTCTGGTTAATCAAGCTCCAATTCCCCCCAATATCACAGCCCGAAGCCTGCTCGCAGCCCTGATGGGAAATACTGCATTCGGTCAGCGCAATCGGCCCTTCCAGAGCACTGATAACCGCCGCAATACTGATTTCTTCCGGAATCCTGGCCAAAACATAACCGCCTTTGGCTCCGCGTGTAGAAATTAACACCTTGGCGTTAACCAGCAGTTTAAGAATTTTACTGACCGTGGGCAAAGCAATACCGGTTACCGCCGCTATTTCCATAGCAGCGTGAATTTTTATCGTATCTTTAGCCATAAAACTTAAAATGACCGTTGCATAATCCGTTAACTTACTCAACCGTAACATATGTTGCCCTCATTGATTGAGGACTATTCTAGTCCTATTTAATTACAGAGTAAAGTCGTTGGTAATTATTATCTAAAATTCCAATAGCGACTTTCCATCTGCCGCATCCCCTGCACTACCCAGGCATTATTCTTAACATAAACAATTATCGCCCCATTATCGGCACTACTCAGCCACTTAGCATTAACTTGCCGATAGCGTGCCAAAACATCCTGATGCGGATGACCGAATTGACTGCGATAACCTGCCGGAATCAACACGTAGTCCGGTTGCACCGCACGCAAAAAACCGGCTGTCGATGACGTTTTGCTGCCATGATGCGGGGCGACTAACACCTCGGCTTTTAAAGCCTCGCCGTAAGTCTTGACCAGCCGGGATTCTGCTGTCGCTTCAATATCACCGGTCAATAATACCGTACCGTGTGCCGATTGAATTTTCAATACACAGGAATTATCGTTTTCCGATACAAACGCTTGCTGCGACCCCAGCATCGTAAATTTGACCTGATCCCATAACCACGACTGCCCTGCTACACACTTAGTTGGTGCATATTCGCTTAACCGTTGCGGAACGCTGGTTAATACCTGTTCCGTGTTCATGCCGTGCATTAACGATGCAGCACCGCCGATATGATCATTATCGCCATGACTAATGATTAAGCTGTCAATGTTGCTTATACCTTGCGAGCGCAGAAAAGGCAGCACTACCCGTTTCCCCATATCGCTGTCAGCAGAAAACTTCGTGCCGGTATCGTAAACCAGCAGGTGATCGGTAGTTTGCACGACCACCGATAAACCTTGCCCGACATCCAGCACAGTCATAGTAATATCGCCGATTTCAGGTCGTTTTACCTCGGTAAACAGCAACGGTAAAAACATCACCAAACTTAGCCACCGCGCCGGAATGCCTGTTGGCGCCAGCAACAATAACATCCCCGGCACAGCAAAAAACAGCGCCCAATACGAGGGAGACGCATACGTTATCGATGCCATAGAAAGTTCTGCCAAATAAGCCAACAGCCACCATAAACCTTGCAGCAGATGATCTATCCAATAGAACAATGTAGCCGCCAGCGATGATGAAACAAACATGACCATGACCGCCAGCAGTGACAAGGGCACAACCAGCAGACTGATGACCGGCACGGCGACCAAATTGGCCAGCGGCGCAATCAATGAAACCTGTTGAAAAAACAGCAGTAACAACGGCGATAAACCCAGCGACGTAACCCCATGTATTTTCATCACGCCCCAAAAACAGCTCGGCTTGCCCAAGCGCCCGGAAACGGCATAAACAATTACACTCACCGCAAGAAACGATAACCAGAACCCCGGCGCTAACACCGCTGACGGATCGAATATCAACACCGCAAACATCGCGATGGCCAGGGTATTAAAGGGGCGACTGTTGCGTTGCAGAATAATGGCCATCATCGCGATAGCCAACATAACCACGGCGCGTTGGGTCGGCACCGAAAATCCGGCCAGTCCCGAATAAAAAACCGCAATCAGCACTGCCGAAACTGCCGCAACCCGTTGCGGCGCAAAAGCCAGTAAGCCGGTCCGCGCCCACAGCTTAAGCACCAAAAAATAAACCAATCCGGCAATAAGACCGATATGCAAACCGGAAATCACTACCAAATGAACAGTACCGGTTTTACGAAAAACCGTCCATTGTTGTTGGGTAATGCTGCCGCTATCGCCAATAGTCAGCGCCTTTATCAACGCAAGCGCGGGACTGTCGTCTAATGTGTTTGACAGCTGATCGGCGATACGCTGACGCCAGACGGAAATATTGTTCCAGGCCGAATCGCGACCCAGTAAAACCGGCTTATGCTTCGGACGCACATAACCGGTGGCGCCGATGCCTTCGGTAAATAACCAACGCTCGTAATCAAAGCCGCCGGGATTCATGGTACCGTGGATGCGTTTCAATTTAACCGTAAAAGTCCAATGCTGCCCGGCCTTGATTTGCTGATCCGGATAATACCAACTTAATCTCAGCTTGGCGGGCAATGGCTGCGCTGACTCGGCGACCATCGCCACGTTTGCAGGGGCGACCGGCCGGTTACTCCTCTCGGCATACACACCATCCCTGGTGATCGCAGCACCCGTTCCCGACGGGTTTGCTGCATACACACCATCCCTGGTGATAAAATCGAAACGGACACGCTTTTCATCCTGCTTAACTAGGTCGGCTACGATACCGCTCACCTGAATCTCGACACCTTCTAATTGCTCGGGCAGTTGACCGGACAATCGATGCATGGCAAACACTATTGCCCACAAAACGCCAGCCACAAAAAACAGCCACTGCCAATAACGCAACCATGCAATAATGCCGACCGTTGCCGCACCGGCTATCAGCCATTTACTATCAGGTAATACCGAAAATTGTTGAACTAACAGCAGTCCGGCTAAAAATGACAGGGCGGAAACAACCATTTAGCACCTCGGGGTTTTTTAGGCCGACAAAAACCTGATAGACTTAAGCGAATGTAACTTTAATAATAAAAATAACGATGCCAAAAAAACGTATACAACAACTGATCGACAAACTCATCCCTGATCCCGACTTCATCAAGCAGCATAAGAGCTTGCAATTTCTGGGCGATAAACTGCACCAGCCTAATCTCTGGCATTTAAACCGACGCTCTATCGCTATGGCCTTTGCCGTGGGTCTTTTTTGCGCCTGGATTCCGACGCCGACGCAAATGATTATTGCCGCAGCAGGCGCCATCTATTTCAGCGCCAACCTGCCGCTTTCGGTAGGACTGGTCTGGATCACCAACCCTATCACCATGCCGCCGCTGTTTTATGCGGCTTATAGAGTGGGTCTCTTGGCTATGGGGCAGGCATCCAACGCCGATGATGTCGAATTTTCACTTAGCACCATGCTCTCAGGGCTTGGCGATATATGGCAGCCTTTTCTATTAGGCTGTTTGATTATGGGTATAATCTCTTCCGCCACTGGCTATTTCGGCATGAAATATTATTGGGAACATCATATAGCCAAAAAATGGAAGGCACGAAAAGAGAAAAGACTAAAGGAGAAACACTAAAGTTCTCAAATGCTTGGAACGGCTCACCTTGAGTCTTTCGCCTTAAATATCTTTAGCCCACTATAAGCCCGTCTTCCATGTGCAACACCTTACCCATTCTTGCAGCCAGCTCATGATCATGGGTCACCACCAAAAAGCTGACATTCAGCTCCTGATTTAACTCCAGCATTAACTGATAAACCTGGTCAGCCGTTTTACTGTCCAGGTTTCCGGTCGGCTCATCCGCCAACACCACACTAGGCTTATTAATTAGCGCCCTGGCAACTGCGGCGCGCTGCCGCTCCCCGCCGGACAATTCACCGGGTTTGTGCTCAATTCTATGACCTAAGCCGACCCTTCTCAATAATTCAGTCGCACGAGCGCTCGCCAGTTTTACCGGGTGACCGGCAATCAGCAACGGCATAGCCACATTTTCCAGCACGGTAAACTCGCCCAGCAAATGATGCGATTGGTAAATAAAGCCCAGCGATTTATTCCTTAATTTGGCCAATTGCCCGGAGCCGACTTCATTCAGGTTGACGCCATTCAAAACCACCTCACCACTACTGGGTTTTTCAAGACCGCCCAACAGATGCAGCAAGGTGCTTTTGCCGGAACCCGACGCACCCATAATAGCGACGCGCTCGCCGACGCCGATACTCAAGTCCACGCCTTTTAACACCTCAACATGCAAGCCGCCCTGGTCATAGCGCATGGTCAATTGCCGACATTGCAGGATACTGTTATTCATATCGTAAAACTTCCGCTGGATTGACTTTTGCCGCCTGCCAGGCAGGATAAATAGTTGCCAATAATGACAGGGAAAAGGCCATGGCCGCTATCGCATAAACATCCGACCAATCCAGCTTGGATGGCAATTCACTGATGTAATACACATCCGCCGCCATAAACTGAACCTGAAATAATTGCTCAATGGCCGGTACGATGGTTTCAACATTCAACGCCAGCAATACCCCGCCGACGGTGCCGAGCACAGTACCGACCACGCCAATAATCGCACCTAATACCATAAAAATCCCCATCACCGAAGCTGCAGTCAATCCTTGGGTTTTTAAAATAGCAATATCGCCGCGCTTATCGGTAACCACCATCACCAGAGTCGAAACAATATTAAAAGCCGCCACCGCCACGATCAGCAGCAGAATAATAAACATCACCCGTTTTTCAGTCTGTATCGCCCGAAAAAAATTGCTGTGCGCCAGCGTCCAGTCGCTGACCTGATAATCGCCATACAGCGCGGTTGACAGATCACGGGTTATTTTCGGCGCATTAAACAAGTCGTCCAGCTTGATCCGAAGACCGGAAACCGCACTTTCCATACGGAATAATTTAGCTGCATCGTTAATATGAATCATCGCCATATTGCGGTCGTATTCATACATGCCCACCTTAAAAATACCGACCACGGTAAACCGGCGCATACGCGGCACAATACCAGCCGGTGTCGAGTTGATCTGCGGACTGATCACGGTGATTTTATCCCCCATGAACACCCCCAGATAATTGGCCAACTCTACGCCTAAAACAATACCGTATTCGCCCGGAAGCAAATCGGACAGTTTGCCATCTTTCATTTTATCGGCGACTTCGGACACCCGGGATTCGTATCCCGGCAAGATCCCGGTCAACATGGTGCCGCTGACACGCCGGTCGGCATTAATCATCACCTGTCCATTAATAAAAGGCGCAGTGCCTTCTACATGCGGGTAATTTTTTAATTTCTGCTCCAGTTCCCGCCAATCATCGAGCTGACCGTATTTTCCGGTGGCAGTCGCATGCGAGGTCATGCCGAGTATGCGCTCGCGTAATTCGGCTTCAAAGCCGTTCATCACCGACAACACAGTAATCAGCGCAGTAACGCCCAAAGCTATACCCAAAACGGACGTTAAGGTAATAAAGGAAATGAACTGAGTTCGGCGCTTGGCCCGCGTATAACGCAAACCGATGTAAAAAATCAGAGGTTTAAACATGAAGCTTATAGTTTTAATATCATTAAAGAACCAAAAATAGAACGCTAATGGCGCAGATAACTATGATTAATCGAGATTTTTGAATTATTATCAGCGACCATCATATTTGTCTGCGTCATCCGCGTTCCATTGTATTTTCGATGGCGCCGAAGCAGTTATAAATCAGGATGTCCTGCACTGCGCGCAAAAACCGTATAAATAAAGGCCGTGATCGGTTAACTCATAGCCCAGTTTTTCGGCAATTTCTTTTTGCCGGGCTTCAATAACGTCATCGGTAAATTCATCTACTTTGCCGCACTTCATACAGAGTATGTGATCATGATGGGTGCCCGAATCCAGTTCAAAAACAGAATTGCCGCCCTCAAAGTGATGACGGGTCACCAGTCCGGCCGCTTCAAATTGCGTTAAAACCCGATATACCGTAGCCAAACCGATTTCTTCATCTTCACTTAACAAAATCTTATAAACTTGCTCAGCGGTTAAATGACGCTCATCAACCTGTTTTTCTAAAATTTGTAGAATCTTGATCCGCGGCAAAGTCACCTTCAGACCAGCATTCCTTAAATCATGGATTTCCAACATTCATCTCCGATTGTGCCCTGCATACAGGCAGCTTTATAGTCAACTGCGTGCATTGTAGCCTTTTTTTGGCCGTATGCGCATGACAGATTTATAGGATAATTGTTTAACATCCTGTATCATTTTAAATTTTATAATACATCCGCAGCCTCATGAGAAAGCCGCTTTTTGCTTTAACCCTACGTGAAAACCGCTACTCCTGCATCCTTGCAATCACGGCGAGTCTAACACTGGCGTCATGCACCACTATCCTGACCAACCTGCCCGGTGTCTATAGCGTAGATGTCCAGCAAGGCAACATCGTCGATCAGGACATGATTGATCAACTCAGACCTGGCATGAACAAACGCCAAGTACTGTATATAATGGGCTCGCCGATGCTGATTAATTTTTTTCATCAGAAACGCTGGGACTATCTTTATTCGGCGCAACTGGGCGGCGGAAACAGACAACAAAAAAGAATTTCATTGCACTTTGACAATGACCAGCTGATCGGCGTACAAGGCGATTTCAAACCCAGCATCCTTCCGGTCATCAAAACATCAGGTGAAACCACGGTCGATGTACCGAAGCGTAAGCTTGAAAAAACCCTGTGGGGAATGATCACCGGCTTGTTCGGCTACGATAGTACTGATGACGAGACTGCGTCAGATAAATTAGATAAAAAACCATCACCCGATCAACTGTCGCTTTAACAGCCTGCAGTCGACGGGTTACGACGGCAAGAACAGCAGCAGCGCAAAGCTAACTGCGGTTTAAAGCCCGCTGACGCCTGGCCTCTTTAGGATCATGAACTAAAGGCCGATAAATTTCTATTCTGTCGCCCTGTGTAACAAGCTGATCCAGTTGACAGACTGCACCAAAAATGCCTGCATTAAGCTCAGACAAGGTAATCTCAGGAAAAAGCGCCAGCAGGCCTGATACTTGTATCGCTGCTTCAACCGTCGCACCCTCTTCGATTGCCACCGTGACGATAAGCTGTTCTTTTGGCGTGGCATAGGCCACTTCGATGTTAACCATAAATATCTTTAGCCCGTGAGGTAAACGAACTCACCATGGTGTTGCAGATTTGATTAAAGACTGCGCCGAAAGCCAAGCTCGCCAGTTTGCCCGACATTTCAAACTCCAGATCCAGAGAAATCTTGCTGGCATCCTCGCGCAACGGTATAAAATCCCAGATCCCTTCTAGAGAGGAAAACGGACCGTTTAGCAGGGAGACAGCGATACGGCGTCCATTATCAATCTTATTTCGAGTCGAAAAAGATTTTTTAAAACCGCCTTTGGAAATCACTAACTCGGCTTCAACGATATCATCTTCGCGCCTGATGATTCGACTGCCGCTGCACCAGGGCAAAAACTGGGGATAGGCTTCTATATCGCTAACCAGATCGAACATCTGCTGCGCTGAAAACTTGACTAGGGCGCTTTTTTGAACAACGGTCATGGTTAAAGAACCCCAACCACATGCAGGAATACCAAAAACACCGCAGCAGGCGCCACATAGGAAATCAAAATCTTCCAGGCTTGATAGCCAAGCGGATTAGGCATATCCAATTCCTTCTCGCTGTGTTGCTGCTTCATGATCCAACCAGCGAATACGGCGATGCAAAAACCGCCGATAGGCAGCAGTAAATTGGCGGTTAAATAATCCAGCAATTCAAAAATGGTTCTATCAAAAAGCCTGAATCCCGACCAGACATTGAATGAAAAAACAGTGCCTAATCCCAGCAGCCAAGTTATCCAGCCTGACCAAATACAAGCTTGTTTTCTGTCCATGTCTTTATTTTCAACCAACCACGCAACCGCAGGTTCAATCAATGAAATAGACGAAGACAAGGCGGCGAACACCAGCATCACAAAAAACAATACCCCAAATAACCAGCCGCCGGTCATATTGCCGAATGCGATAGGCAAGGTTTGAAATATCAACCCAGGGCCTGCAGCAGGTTCCAGACCGCTGGCAAAAACAATCGGAAAAATAGCCATACCCGCCAATAAGGCAACGGCGGTATCGGTGCCGGCAATCAAAAATACGGTTTTGGAAATCGATATGTCTTTCGGCAGGTAGGAGCCATAAACCATAATAGCGCCCATGCCTATACTCAGGGTAAAAAAAGCGTGTCCCATCGCAGTCAATACGCTATCGCCGGTCAGTTTGCTAAAATCGGGCATGAACAGGAATTCGATACCTTGGTCATAGCTGCCGGTAGTCATCGCATAAGCCACCAGCAATATCAGCATCACAAACAGGCTGGGCATTAAAAAACGCACGGCTTTCTCGATACCGGTATTAATGCCGCGCGCGACAATGGACATGGTGGCAACGATGAACAGGCTATGCCAGAAAATCAGTTGTACCGGACTGGCAATAAGACCATCGAAAAGCTCTTGTATCTCTGAGGCATCGGCATCGAAAAAACTGCCGGTAAAGGCTTTTAACACATAAGCCGAAGCCCAGCCGGCAATAACACTGTAATAAGAAAGTATTAAAAAACCGGCAATGACCCCCATCCAGCCCAAATAATGCCAATTTTTATCGGCTCCGGCTTCTTCGGACAGGGTTTTCATGGTGTTAATCGGATTTTGCCGCGTGCGCCGCCCAAACATGGTTTCCGCCATCATAATGGGAACGCCGATCAGTAATACACACAACAAATAGATGATCACAAAGGCTCCGCCGCCATTTTCCCCGGCAATGTACGGAAACTTCCAGATATTACCCAATCCAACTGCGGAGCCTGTTGCCGCCAGAATAAAGGCTAAACGTGATGACCATTGGCCATGTATTGATTTTTTTGTATCCGTCATTTATGTGCCTGTAAAAACTTTATAATTGTAGAATCGCCGCGAATTTTCTTTCATGGCGAATTTTTCCGGTTATTGCATAACATCTGTTTGCTAATATCGAGTAAAATAACAAAATTATTCCTTTACGTCAGTTTAAAAATCCTAATCAACACTTATGGCCGATAAAAAGTCCAAGAAAAATACCCAGCAGCAAAACGCCAATATTGCCGTTAATCGCCAAGCGACTCATGAGTATTCGATTGAGGAACGATTTGAAGCGGGGATTGTTTTGGAAGGCTGGGAAGTTAAAAGCCTAAGAGATGGACGCATCCAACTCAAAGAAAGTTATGTAGTGATCAGACGGGGTGAAGCCTGGTTGTCGGGCGCGCATATTTCACCGCTATTATCGGCATCCACTCACGTCAATCCTGATTCTATCCGCGCCAAAAAACTGCTGCTGCACCGGCATGAACTCAATAAACTGATCGGTTCGGTCGAACGCAAAGGCTACACCTTGATTCCATTGAAGATGTACTGGAAAAACGGCAGGGCCAAACTGGAAATCGGTCTGGCAAAAGGCAAGCAATTGCACGACAAACGCGCCACGTCAAAAGATCGCGACTGGCAACGTGAAAAAGCCCGGATTATGAAGAAAGGCTAAAAACAGGTAAAAGGCTCAAGGTTAAAACACGTATTTTTGGCCTTTCGCCCTCAAACCTTAGTTTTCTTACCACCTATATTTTCAAACTAAAATGCCCACACACCCTAATCTCCTGTTTACAGAGAACAGCCTGCTGATCGTCGTCGATTTGCAAACCAAATTATCTGCAGCGATGCCGGAAGCCGAAGCCGAGCTGATGACCGCCAATGCCCGCAGCTTGGTTGAAGCGGCGGGATGGTTAAACATCCCGGTGCTGCTGACCGAGCAATATCCTCAAGGCTTAGGCCCTACCGATACCACTATCACCGACCTATTATCCGAAGACACCCTGATTTTCGACAAGAGCGGATTTTCCTGTTGCGCAGCCGCCGGCTTTACCGACACGGTAGTCAATGCTGACCGCAAGCAAGTCATATTAATCGGCCAGGAAGCCCATGTTTGCGTATTGCAGACCGCATTGGAATTGCTGCATTTAGGTTATCAGGTGCATGTCGTCGAAGACGCCATTTGCTCCCGTAAGGCGGAACATAAATTCTATGCCTTGCAGCGCATGCAGCAACAAGGAGCGACCATTACCAACTATGAATCGGTATTGTTCGAATGGGTCAAAGATTCCACGCATCCTGATTTTAAAAAGATTTCCGGTTTGCTTCGTTAACCCTTGTTTACCTTGAACTTACATATGTCGCTCGCATCGTTTATTGAAAAAGTAAAAAATAATGACACGGTCAGTTTTGATGAAACCATCGCCGTTATTACCGAAAACTATCATTACCAAGCCACCGAATTTCGCAACGGCCTGCATGAACAGCTGTTAGTCAATCAAGCCGGTACTAACGAAGGCTCCTGCAAGATTTTCGGTTTTGCTCAAATTAACGGGCTTAATCAACAACAAACTTTAAATCTGTTCGGCGGCTATTACCGCGATGTTTTAAACGATCCGCATGGCACCAGCCACCAAAACATCAGAAATTTCATGCAATACGGCTGGGCTGGTATTTGTTTTAAAGATATAGCGTTGATGGCCAAATAAAATGCATTCATAAGGCCTTTCTGCAGTCAATAGCTTGGATGCCGTGGGCGCGAATTTATTCGCGCGACAGTTATTAAAAAACGCGAATAAATTCGCGCCCGCAGTACAATAAATTCAACCCAATGAATATCGATTACTTAATTATCGGTCAAGGACTCGCCGGAAGCTTGCTGGCCCGGGAACTGATACAACAGGGTTGCAAAGTCATCGTTATTGATAACGGACAAGAAAATGCCTCGCAAGTCGCCGCCGGATTGATCAACCCGATCACCGGCATGCGCTTTGTAAAATCCGCCGATGTCGATACGCTTATGTCCACCGCAAGACACTGTTATTCGCAGTTAGCCGGTTTCTTTCAGCAAGAATTTTATATAGAAAAGCCGATGCTGCGGATTTTCCGTAGCGACAGCGAATTAAAAAACGCCGGCAAACGCCATAACAACCGCGAGTATCAAGCCTATTTGGGCGACATGCAGTTCCCGGGCAAAGCCATCAATCATCTTGCAACGCCATTCGGTTTTCTGGAACAAAAACAGAGCGGTTATTTATTAACCCGGCCGCTATTAAGCTGCCTGAAAGCGTTTTTCATTGCCAAAAACAGCTACCGACAAGCTGATTTCGATTACCGGGACATACAGCTGCAACCGTCTTTACACTGGCAGGATATTTCTCCCAAGCAGGTCATTTTCTGCGAAGGCTATCAGGCAACGCAAAACCCCTGGTTTTGCTGGCTGCCGTTTCAACCGGTTAAAGGCGAAATATTAACGCTGCAACACCAAACCGAATTACCCGATAAAATCCTCAACTACGGCAACTGGCTGATCCCGTTAAACGACCATCGAATCAGGATAGGCGCAACCTTTGACCGGGAAAACCTGAACATCCACACCACCGAGCAAGGTAAAAATGACTTGTTAAATGCACTCAAGCAAATCTCACCCAATTTGACGCCTATAACCTTGGTCAACCACCAAGCCAATGTCAGACCTTGTACTCAGGACAGACAGCCCTTTATTGGACACCACCCGGAGCACGACAACATAGCTATTTTTAACGGCTTCGGCGCCAAAGGCAGCTTGCAGATACCCTGGCACAGCCGACATTTTGCCGATGCCTTATTAAACGGCACTCCCCTGTCAAAAACCTGCAACATTGAACGTCATTATGAATCGCATTTCACTGGTTAACGCAACTCACGACCTGATCCTGGACATTCTCCACCTCGGCGACATTGCCATCGATGCGACGGTCGGCAACGGTCACGACACTCTGTTCCTCGCCGAACAAGTCGGTCCATGCGGCCATGTTTACGGCTTCGACATACAACAGGCGGCCATCGACTCGACTCTGGAGAAATTCCGGCAAGCACACTCACCGGAATGCCTGACCTTGATCCATGCCAGCCATGCCGACATGGACGAAAGACTTCCCGCGTATCACCACGGCAAAGTCCGCGCAATCATGTTTAATCTGGGCTATTTGCCGGGCGGCGATAAAAACGTCATTACCCAAACCGATTCCACCTTGAAAGCCCTGACTGTTGCCAGCCGAATTTTAACCGTCAACGGCATCATCACTCTGCTGGCCTATCCCGGCCATCCGGGCGGCGATACCGAAACCGGTCAGGTCAAACATTGGTGCGAACAACTGGATACCGAACAATTTAAAGTCAACACTATCTACAGCAGCGAACACAAAGACTCAGCGCCCAGGCTTTTTGTGATCCGCAAGCTGCGCTAGATTAAGACTATCTGTTATCATTGCGCCCCTTATTTAGCTATTCCCATCAAGGAAACCCATGTCAGAATTCACTAGCGTAACCATCATCAAAAAAGCCAACGTTTACTTCGACGGCAATGTCAGCAGCCGGACTGTCAAGTTTGCCGACGGCTCGTCAAAAACCCTGGGCTTCATGTTGCCCGGCGAATACACCTTCAACACCGCCGACCCGGAATTAATGGAAATCATCGACGGCGACCTTGAGGTTTTATTGCCCGGCGCAGAATGGCAAAATGTAAAAGGCGGAGAATCGTTTAATGTACCGGGTCAATCGACCTTCACCATGAAAATCAAAACACCTAGCGATTATTGCTGCTCTTATTTTAAATAACACCATGGAAAAAGTCGCTATCTTTGCCGATGTGCAAAATATCTATTACACCACCCGGCAAAGTTATCAGCGGCACTTTAACTATGCGGCATTCTGGGCGCAGGCAACCGCTAACAGAGAGCTAGTCGCGGCATTTGCTTATGCGATCGACAAGGGCGACAGCAAGCAACAGTGCTTTCAGCAGATACTGAGAAATATCGGCTTTGACGTCAAGCTAAAGCCTTACATTCAGCGTAGCGACGGTTCCTCAAAAGGCGATTGGGACGTAGGCATTACCCTGGATGTAATCGATTACGCGGCCCAGGTTGATGTGATTGTCTTGTTATCCGGCGACGGCGACTTCGATCTGTTACTGGACAAGGCCCGAACCGTTTACGGCGTAACGACGGAAGTCTACGGAGTCCCTGCACTGACCGCGCCCTCGCTGATTAATTCGGCCGACCGTTTTATAGCCATAGACGATAAGCTGTTACTGTAGAACATTCGAAGGCTAAAATCTGTTAGAATACGGCTTTATTTTTCAAAGCCGTAAAAAATCGCTCAATGGCGCTTAAGTCAACCATCTATAAAGCCGACTGTCAGATTGCCGACATGGACAGAGGCTATTACCAGCCACACAACCTGACCATTGCCCTGCATCCTTCGGAAACCGAAGAGCGCATGATAGCGCGTTTGCTGGCCTTTGTGGTCAATGCTGATCAACAGCTGCAATTCACCAAAGGCCTGAGTAGCGACGACCAACCTGACCTTTGGCAAAAAAACCTGACCGACGACATTGAACTGTGGATTGACGTAGGCATGCCCGATGATAAACGCATCCGCAAAGCCTCCAGTCGCGCCGATAAAGTTATCCTCTACACCTATGGCGGACGCAATACGCTCTGGTGGAGTCAGATTCAACCCAAGCTGGAACGTTTTAAAAACCTGACCGTTATTAACCTGCCCAAGGACGCGACCGATCAACTGGCAACGATGGTCAAACGCACCATGCAATTGCAAATCAGCATCCAGGACGGGCAGATTTGGCTCAGCGACGATCAAAACACGGTCACTATAGTGCCGGAGGTTTGGCTTAGTTAACCCAAGCGCCATCAAAAACAATGGAACGCAGATGACGCTGATGGTTATGATTAAAATAAGATTTTTCTTTAATTATCTGCGTTTATCATATTTATCAGCGTCGCCTAAAGGCGCCTACTTTTGGCATCCGCGTTCTATTTTGCCTTTTACCTTTAATATCTTTTACCCTTACTCTTCGGAACAAAATCTTGATTTCTACAGCTAACATCACCATGCAGTTCGGGGCGAAACCCCTGTTTGAAAACGTCTCAGTCAAATTCGGCGACGGCAACCGTTACGGCCTGATCGGCGCAAACGGCTGCGGCAAATCGACCTTCATGAAAATATTGAGCGGCGACCTGGAGCCTTCCGCCGGCAACGTCAGTATCAGCCCCAATGAGCGCCTGGGTAACTTGCGCCAGGATCAATTCGCCTATGAAGACCGCCGTGTACTGGATGTGGTACTGATGGGACATACTGAAATGTGGGCGGCCATGTCCGAGCGCGATGCCATTTATGCCAACATGGAAGCGACCGAAGACGACTACATGCATGCTGCCGAGCTGGAATCGGTGTTTGCCGAATTTAACGGCTATACCGCCGAATCCAGAGCCAGCGAACTGTTGTTGGGTCTGGACATTCCATTGGAACAACATAGCGGCCTGATGAGTTCGGTAGCGCCGGGCTGGAAGCTGAGAGTGTTGCTGGCACAGGCTTTGTTTTCCAATCCCGACATCATGCTGCTCGATGAACCGACCAACAACCTGGACATCAACACCATCCGTTGGCTTGAAGACATACTGAACCAACGCGATTGCACCATGGTTATCATCTCGCATGATCGCCACTTTTTAAACAGCGTCTGCACCCACGTGGCCGATATGGATTATGGCGAGTTGCGCGTTTATCCCGGCAATTATGACGATTACATGGTAGCCGTTACCGAAGTTAGAGAACGCTTACTGGCTGGAAACGCCAAGAAAAAAGTCCAGATTGCCGAACTGCAAACCTTCGTTAGACGCTTTTCGGCGAATGCGTCCAAGGCCAAACAGGCCACTTCGCGCGCCAAACAACTGGATAAAATTAAACTGGATGAAGTGAAACCCTCAAGCCGGGTTAATCCGTTTCTCCGGTTTGACCAGACCAAAAAATTGCACCGTTTAGCACTGGAAGTCGACAACTTGAGCAAGGGCTACGGCGAGCAACCTCTGTTCAAAAACCTGAATTTGATGATCCCGGTCGGTGAGCGCATTGCCGTTATCGGCCCTAACGGTATCGGTAAAACAACCCTGCTGCGCACCTTGGTCGGCGACTTAACAGCGGATACCGGCGAGGTCAAATGGTCGGAAAACTCGGAGGTGGGGTATTTTGCCCAGGATCATGCCGAAGACTTCGCCGAAAACCTGACGCTGATCGAATGGATGAATCAATGGCGCAAAGAATCGGACGACGACCAAGCCATACGCGGCACCCTGGGGCGTTTATTATTCAGTGCAGACGACATTAACAAATCGGTTAAAGTCATCTCCGGCGGCGAGCAAGGCCGCATGTTGTTCGGCAAGCTGATCTTGCAGAAGAACAATATCATGGTGATGGATGAACCGACCAACCATTTGGATATGGAATCGATTGAATCGCTGAATACCGCGCTGGAAAACTACCCCGGTACCTTGATATTTGTCAGCCATGACCGGGAATTTGTGTCATCGCTGGCGACACGGATTATCGAATTAACCCCGACAGGGATTGTTGATTTTGACGGTAATTATGAAGATTATTTAAGCAGCCAGGCGTAGGATGCTGCTTGTAGCAGGCGATCCGGCACAACTTGTATGAATGTAACACAGGAGCAGTTGCCGGGATCGTCCCTACTTATAGCATTAAATCCGCCTTAACGGATTCCCCGCCAAATCGGCAACAGCTCTGTCTGCAACACCGACCACCTTGATATTACCCTTAATCATACCGGCATAGTTTTCATGCAAATGACCATGAAAGATGCTTTTTACTCCCATAGCAGCGGCCAACTCATCAATCACATCAAAACCATGCCGATGTGATCCCGGCGCCTCATGGGTCACCAAAATATCCGCTTGCAGCGACTTTAATGATTCAAACTCATCATGCCAAATCGCGGCTTTATATTTCAATGACAAGGCAGCATGTTGACTATTGTCAGATTGACTATATAGATAATGCTGCTTGTCCCGCCATTTAGGCTGTTGCGGCGGATACCAGACACGGCCCAGAAAAATACCGCCTAAACCGGCAATTCTCAACCCGGCTATTTCTGTAACTTTCAAATGTAATCCGTTATCAGCCAACGCTGAATTAAACAGATACTTATGCTTGCTGGGCGTTTCAAAATCATGATTCCCTGCAATCCACCAGATTTGAGTTAAGCCGACAATGTCCTGCAAACAGACCTCTAAAGGCATATCCAAGTCATAATCACCCAGCAACACCACGGCTTCCGGTTTGTATTCATGCACAGCGGCTATCAGTGACTTAAAATTCCCATGCGGATCGCCTGCAAATAAAATCTTGTTCTGTGGATTCAAATGGTTACTCCTGTTAACTGGAACCTGACCCTTAGACTCTTAAATATATATGACCCTATATATTTTCGTTGCTCCACGCCGGCTTAAAATTCTTTCAATTATAGACAAAAGTCGTATTGATTAATATCAGACATTAAATGCCAATGGCGGCGATTGGCATTTTCGGGTGGATTTTCTCGCTCGACTATATTTTTATAGACGAGTTTGCTACGGTGTTCATCTTAACCGGATCAGAGAACAAAAACAGACAGGATGCCGACGTTGTACAGGAAATGACGATAAATAAGCGGTTACACGAATTTATTGACACCCTCCGACATCTTGCTAAAGAAAGCACCCTTTAACAACAGAGTGCATTCAACTTTGGCAATACCGCTAATCGGCCAAGCGCTTACCAATACGATAGTAGGTATCTTTCAGCTCGTCACCGACTATTTTGGCCTTGGCAATAAACTCTTCTGAAGTCTCCACCGAATCATCGGCTATTTCAACAGCTTTAATTTTTAAACGGCGCCATTTTTTTTCGGCTTCTTCAAATTCTTGCTTGGCTTCCATAGAAGCCAGATGCAGCTTTAAATTGAGTTCATCGCGTTCTATTTGCAACTTCTCTAATACATCATCAAAATCCTCTTTTACTGACATGAATCACCTCATTTTTAGCGGACATTATTTACCATAAAAAAACCAGTTAATCGCTGGATAATCGTTTGCAGTGTAGATAAATAAATGTCTACAATCAATACGTAATACCACCAATCAGACCGAACAACTAACACGCCAGACAGCTTACAGCATCTACTATGTTTCAGGTGAATATTCACTTTTGATTTAATAGGACACCTTTCCTGAATACACTCATTTGCCTGCATCGGATCAGAGGAGGCCGCACAGCCTCGGTACCATTGATGTATCTCATACACAGTTTGTGCGTTGCGGGGCTAGTGTCTTGACTTTATTCATGGCGGTTTTCAGGGTTTTGTACGCAATGGCAACCGTCCCGTTAATCACCGCAAAGCCCGAGAACTTTACCTTATCTGACAGAGCTACTTGGTTTTTCTCCTGATTCAGCTTCTTTTCGATGCATTGGCTAACTGATCCCCCCCCGTTCCACCGCGTTCTGCGATGTAACAAAGATGTCTACTAAAACGGTAAACATTAACTGGTATAGTATTACCGGTTTAAAAGCATCCTGACAGCACCTTCCAACCACTAAAAACATTATGACTCGCGAACTTTTATTATTACGACACGCCAAATCGGATTGGTCGATTGATATGGATGATTTTTCTCGTCCACTCAACAAACGCGGTCGGCGCGCCGCTAAACGTATAGGGCGCTGGCTGCATGAGCAACACCTGATACCCGACACCATACTCAGCTCTCCGGCTACGCGTGCCCTGACAACGGCACAACGGGTTTGCAAGCAATTAGCTATAGACGAGTCTGCTATTATATGTCACCCGCGCATTTATCAAGCAGATGCCCGGACCTTGCTTGCCATACTAAAATCCCGCCATCACCAAGAAAGGCGAGTGCTGCTGGTCGGCCATAATCCCGGCCTGGAAGACTTACTGTTAAAATTAACCGGTCATTCAGTTCCACTATCGGCTAACGGAAAATATCTGCCTACCGCCGCTTTAGCCCAACTCGTCTTTAAAGGCGACTGGGCAGAACTGTCCGAAGATACCGCCACATTAGTCACGCTGACTCGTCCGGATAACCTGCTTGAGCAATAAAAAAGAGAATATATTTCATGTTACGACTATTCAATATCGACAAAGGTCGACTCAAAGAACAAACGCCACCTGAAGATCAGCTCAAACAAGCCGTTGTAAAAGCATCCTGGATTGACGCTCACGATGCCAGCGACAGTGAGCGGGCGCTGCTACAAGCCTTTTTGCGTACGGAGTTGCCGGAATCGGATGATGTGGAAGAAATCGAATCTTCGGCGCGTTACTTTACCGATAACACCGGCATTCATGTACGCTCTTTGTTTCTTGCTCAAAGCGAGGGTCGGCACAGTACCGCGACCGTCGCCTTTATCTTGCAAAATGATCGCTTAATTACCCTGCGCGAGGGTGCGTTGGCCGATTTTCGTCTGCTGCGGATGCGCGCCCGGCGTGGGCAGGTCGAAGCGCATTCGCCCCACGAATTGCTGGTGCTGATGTTTGAACAAAAAGTGGAAAATCTCGCCGATGCGCTGGAAGACATCCATCGCAAACTGGAAGATGTCAGTTATCTGGTGCTGGAGGAAATAGACTCCGACCTTGAAAACGCCATTGATCAACTGGCTAAGTTGGAGGACAGCAACGGCAAGATTCGATTATGCCTGATGGATACGCAACGCTCCATATCCTTTCTGCAGCGGCATTTGCGCAATCAACCCGAATTGCAGGAAACGGCGAGAGAGATCATGCGCGATGTAGACACCTTGATGTCGCATACCACTTTCCTGTTCGATAAAATCAATTTCCTGATGGATTCGACTCAGGGCTTTATCAACATCGCCCAAAACAAGATCATCAAAATCTTCTCTATTGCTGCCGTAGTATTTCTGCCTCCTACACTGGTAGCCAGCATTTACGGGATGAATTTTCGCTTTATGCCGGAACTCAGTTTACGCCTGGGTTATCCCGGCGCATTGTTCTTAATGCTGCTGGCGGGAATTGCGCCTTATTGGTTTTTTAAACGAAAAGGCTGGCTTTGACATCCTCCCCCACCTAAAGATCGGAGAGGATGTCAAAAATAGGACAAAGGCAGACCTGATGTTAAAATTATTATTTTTAACGACTTTTATTTTTCAGGAAGAACATGAGCAAAATTACCATTGAACACAATCCTAGCGAAGAGCGACTGAAACAGCTGGAAGTTTTCAGCTGGGAAATATGGGAAAAAGAAATATCAACATTTCCAATCGATTTTGATGAAACTGAATGCGCCTATGTGCTGGATGGCGAAATCTTAGTAACGCCTGCTGATGGAGAGCCGGTACGAATTCTACCGGGTGATCTGGTATCGTTCCATGTAGGACTGGAAAGTCAATGGGAAGTGATCAAGCCATTGCGCAAGCATTACAGCTACGCCTATCCTAACGGTATTTAGCCGGTAAATTGTGCTCTGCGAGTGCGGTTAATGGAAAACCATTCAAACTGAACAGCCACCCGCTTTAGCGGGCGGCTGTTCTTATATAAAAATAAAACAGGGCATCGACGACACCCTGAAATAAATGTCCTTAATATTGATTATAAAAGACTTTTTAAAGTAGAAAAATCTTTAGCTGCTTGCGCTAAATGTTCTTTTGCAGCCGCTAAATCGCCTGATTTAGCGGCAACACGTGCTTTTTTCAAGTGGCCGTTAGCGCGTTGACGTTTAACGTCAAGAGCATCACTGACTTCTATCTCTTTAACTAAATCACCGGCTTTTCTAATTAAATCGACAACTTCTGTCTGAGCAGAACCACTGTCAATAGCTTGACTTGCTTCAGCCACTTTTGCCGATACATTATCAATAGCGACATCAACAGCAGCCGCAATAGCTATAGACGAAAGGCTCGCAAAAGAAATAGCCATAAGAAGACTTAACAGCTTGTTTTTTAAACGTTTCATAAGTTCGAATCCTCGTGTTTTTTTTATATTTATCAATACATGGCAAGTCACTATGTATCATTTTTTATTCTACTCTTTTTATCTAATTTAAGCACTTTGATTGCACAATTTGACTGTGCTTGTCTGTTTCCAGGCCAGGGACCGATTCAGGAATAGAAATCATCGCATGGGAATTGGCTACAAGGCTTTCCGCAGAAGGCTATCTATTCCCGGAAAGACTCCTCGGTATGGTAATGGGTCAAACCTGTAACTTGGTATGAATATCGACGCCAAACTCTACCTTATTGATAAGCAGTCCAATGACAGTATCATGCATCAAAGCTGACTTGGAAAAACAGATGGTTTTCCTTGTCAACCGTTTGATCCAGG
>JAGXGY010000037.1 GCA_024636505.1 Methylobacter sp.
AGTTCTCCAATAATTGGAAAAAAGTCAAAGCAAAGACTAGCCAATGCCATGAGGATATTGGCAATGCGCGTAAAGATTACCTGCACAAAGTCTCAACTGAAATCAGCGAAAGCCAAGCGATTATCGTTATTGAGGGTTTACGGGTAAAAAATATGAGCAAATCCGCTAAAGGAACCAGCGAAAAGCCCGGCAAGAACGTCGCGCAAAAGTCAGGCTTGAATAAGTCTATCTTGGGTCAAGGCTGGAGCCTATTTGCAACTATGCTGGAATACAAACAAAACTGGAATAATGGCAGTGTGCTTCGAGTACCGGCACAATATACCAGCCAAACGTGTCCGAGTTGCCGTCATGTCGCTAAAGAAAACCGGCTCACACAAGCGGAATTTGTTTGCGTGGAGTGCGGTTTTAGTAAAAATGCCGACCTGGTTGGCGCCATCAATGTACTGGCTAAAGGCCATGTGCTTTTAGCAGGAAACCAACCGTCGGGCAGACGGGGCTAGTCTGTGAAGTGAACGGTGCAGTAAGACCGTCAGCAGCAGAAACCAGTGGGCAGTAGCGATACACGCCTGCTCCTGAGTAATCAGGAATCCCCGTCCTTTAGGTCGGGGAGGATGTCAATGATTAAGCGATGATGCGTGTATTGTGAGATCTTTCCTTATGACTGGTGTAACAGATGTCCAATCTCCGCAACAGCTTGAGCAGAAAAATAAAGACTTTTCTCCAACGCCATGCCTTGCTGCTACAATGCGTCCATCTTAAACTGCACAAGAATTCAACAAATGGATGTAATACAACGCATTGCCGAAGAATTAGTCGTTAACGTCAAGCAGGTCGGTGCCGCTGTCGGCTTATTGGACGAGGGCGCGACCGTCCCGTTTATTTCCCGCTATCGCAAGGAGGTGACCGGCGGTCTGGACGATACCCAATTACGATTATTGGAAGGGCGTTTGGGTTATTTGCGCGAACTTAACGCGCGGCGCCTTACCATCCTGGACAGCATCAATTCTCAAGGCAAGCTGACGCCGGAACTGGAAAGAGCCATTGTCGATGCCGACACCAAAACGCTGCTCGAAGATTTGTATCTGCCCTACAAACCCAAGCGCCGCACTAAAGCGCAGATTGCCCGCGAAGCAGGGCTTGAGCCGTTGGCCGATGCGTTGTTGGCTGACCGCAGTCTGATTCCCGAACAAGTCGCCGCCCGCTTTATCGATGCCGATAAAGGTGTGCCGGATATTGCCGCAGCGCTGGATGGCGCACGGCAAATCATCATGGAGCGTATTTCCGAAGACGCCG
The DNA here is from genome assembly GCA_024636505.1 of Methylobacter sp. Lineage (GTDB taxonomy): Bacteria > Pseudomonadota > Gammaproteobacteria > Methylococcales > Methylomonadaceae > Methylobacter_A. The sequence goes on from JAGXGY010000037.1 coordinate 1,294, forward strand.
AACTGTTGGCCGAACTGCGTGAGCGCATCTGGCAAAAAGGCATTGTTCACGCCACGGTTGCAAGCGGTAAAGAGCAGGCGGCGGAAAAATTCAAAGATTATTTCGATTACGAGGAAGCCATCAATAAAATTCCTTCGCACCGGGCGTTGGCACTGTTTCGCGGCCGCAATGAGGATTTGCTGAACCTGACGCTGAAACCCGGCGCCGACGACAAGGAAGAGCATGATCTTTGCGCCCGGTTTGTCGCCCGTCATTTGAATATTACCGACAGCACCAAACCGGCCGATGTCTGGCTGGCGGAAAGCGCGCGGTTTGCCTGGAAAATCAAGCTGTACACCCGCATCGACCTGGACTTGAAGCTCAGACTGCGCGAAGCCGCCGAACTGGAAGCCATTCGGGTGTTTGCCGGCAATTTAAAAGATTTGCTGTTGGCCGCTCCGGCAGGTCCCAAAGCGACGATGGGCCTGGACCCCGGCATACGCACCGGCGTCAAAGTGGCAATCGTTGACCCAACCGGAAAAGTGCTGGACACCGACACCATCTACCCGCACCCGCCGCGCAAGGACTGGGATGGATCAATCGACACATTGGCCAAGCTGATCGAACAGCACAAGGTCGATTTAGTCAGCATCGGCAACGGCACCGGTTCCCGGGAAACCGACCAGTTGGTGGCCGATGTGATGAAGCGGCACAGCGAACTGAAGTTTACCAAGATCACTGTGTCGGAGGCGGGCGCGTCGGTGTATTCGGCATCTGAACTGGCCGCCAAGGAATTTCCCGAGTTGGACGTGTCTTTGCGCGGCGCGGTTTCGATCGCCAGACGCTTGCAGGACCCGCTGGCGGAACTGGTCAAGATCGACCCCAAATCAATCGGCGTCGGCCAGTATCAGCACGATGTGAATCAGGTTCGGTTGGCCAAGGGACTCGATACCGTGGTCGAGGATTGCGTCAATGCGGTCGGCGTTGATGTGAATACCGCCTCGGTCGCCCTGCTGAAACAAGTATCCGGTCTGTCCGCCAGTATCAGCGAAAATATCGTCGCGTTCCGTAATGACAACGGCCCGTTCGTTAACCGCAAGCAATTGAAAAAAGTGCCGCGCCTGGGCGACAAGGCTTACGAACAGGCGGCGGGATTTTTGCGCATCATGAACGGCGACAACCCGCTAGATGCCTCTTCGGTGCATCCTGAAGCCTATCCGGTGGTTGAAGCGATCATCGGCAGCACCGGAAAATCGATCCGCGACCTGATCGGCCAGAGCCGGTTTTTACGCAGCCTGAATCCTGCCAATTTCACTAATGAACATTTCGGTTTACCGACCGTGACCGACATTTTGCAGGAACTGGAAAAGCCCGGCCGCGATCCGAGGCCGGAATTCAAAAGCGTCGAGTTCAAAGCGGGCATCGAAAAAATCACCGATCTTCAAGTCGGTATGAGGCTCGATGGCGTAGTCACCAATGTCGCCAACTTCGGCGCCTTTGTCGACATCGGCGTACACCAGGACGGCCTGGTGCATATCTCCCATTTGTCCGATACCTTTGTCAAAGATCCCAGGGATGCGGTTAAAACCGGCGATATGGTCAAAGTGCAAGTCATGGAGGTCGATGCCCTGCGCAAACGCATTTCCTTATCGATGAAAACCCATCCTGAAGCGACTGACGCCAGACCCGAGCGAAATAATCAAAAACAGGCGGCGCACAAGCCAAAACAGCAGGCTCCGGTGCAAGGTTCAATGGCCAGCGCCTTTGCCAAGGCGCGGATCAGTAAATAATTTTAGCTTTGCTATACTGTAATCGTTTACGGCGAGGCAATCCGCCGATCTCTATCTGTCGATGGATGGTCGTAAGACAAGTCATTTGGCAGATGAGGTCAAATGTGGATTGAAATATTATTAATACATCACCAGGATTTGATATGTGTAAATTCAGTCGTTTTTTCGCTCCTCTTTTATGTGCAGGCCTGTTTGCAGCCTATGCGCCGATTACCCAGGCCGAAACGTATGACAATACGGCCACTGTAGCGCTCATGCAAACGAAGCAATCGCAATGCCGGAGTTATGGCGGCAAGGTCGGCAACAAGGCGTTGAATGCCTTTGCCAATCTGACCGCCGGCGTGCTGGAAATTCCCAAAAATATCATTAACACCACCAATCAAAGCAATATTGTTTATGGCGTTGTCGGCGGCCTGTTTAAAGGCTTGATTCATACGGGCGGACGCATAGGCGTGGGGATTGCCGATTTAGTGACTATACCGCTTCCTACCAAGCCGATCGCTCAGCCTATCTACATCTGGGAAGATTTCGATGTGGACACCGCTTACGGCCCGGTATTTCGTTTGGACACCTGTCAAGAAGAGCCCTCCGCCGCTCAAGCGCCGATCCCGGAGCCGGTTTTAGCACCTGTGGTAATCGCGCCCAAACCCGAGCCGATTGATAATGCCAAGCAGTATCGCCAGGAAATTAATCAGAAACTGGATGTGATGTTCAAAAAAGAAATGATGAAATAAACTGCGGCTGCTTAGCGATAAAGTCGGCTTCAATTGAGACGACGGCAGCAGCATGGCATGGTGTATTTAACCCGGCGGCCAAATCATTTGTCTGCCGCCCAGCAAATGTAAATGCAGATGATAAACGTCCTGCCCGCCATGCCTGTTGCAGTTAAATAGGGTTCTGTAGCCTGTTTCAGCTATACCTTCCTGTTTAGCCAGCTTTGCCGCCGTCTGTAATATTTGACCTGCCAGCAGAGTGTCATCCAGGTCATTTAGGGTGGCAATATGGCGTTTGGGAATAATCAGGATATGCACCGGAGCTTGGGGGTTAATGTCCCTGAAAGCCAGGATATTTTCGTTTTCAAAAACCACATCCGGTTTGATAACGCCGGCAACCATTTTACAAAATAAACAATCCGTCATAGCTTTTACCTGTTGTGGGCTGGTGAATCATTATCCGGCCGCCTTTACATGCCTACGCGGCCATTAAATGCGTGCGATAAAGTGCTGCTGTCGGTAAACTCCAGTTCGCTGCCCATGGGTACGCCGTGGGCGATTCTGCTGGCCGACACTTGATGTTTTCTGGCCAGTTCGCCGATAAAATAAGCGGTCGCTTCGCCTTCGACCGTGGAGTTGGTCGCCAGTATCAGTTCCTTGATATGGCCTGTTGCCAGCCGTTGTTCCAGCTGATCCAGACCCAGTTCGTCCGGTCCTATGCCGTCCAGCGGCGATAACCGGCCATGCAGTACAAAATAGCGGCCCTTGAATGCGGTGGCTTGGTCGATAATCCAGACGTCGGCAGGACTTTCGACAATACAGATGATGGCGTCGTCTCTTGATTTGTCAGCGCATATTGAACAGACCTCGCCTTCGGTCAAGGTGCGACATTGATTGCAGTGCCCTATTTTTTCAATCGCCAGCAGCAGCGTTTTGGCCAGCATTGTTGCGCCGTTGCGGTCGCGTTGAAGCAGCTGAAACGCCATGCGCTGAGCGGTTTTAGGGCCGACGCCGGGCAGGCAGCATAAATTCTGGATTAATTGCCCGAGTAAGCCCGATTTTCTCATCATTAAAACGGCAGTTGAAATCCGGGAGGTAAGGGTATTCCTGCGGTAACGTCTGTCATTTTTTCCTTTTTCATTTTTGCGACTTTATTGACTGCGTCGTTGATGGCGGACGCAATCAGGTCTTCCAGCATGTCCTTGTCATCGCCGAGCAGGGACGGATCGATGGTCACCTTTCTGGCTTCGCGTTTGCCGGTCATTAGTATGGTTACCAGGCCGCCGCCGGATTCGCCCATGACCTGCATCGCGCTAAGCTCTTCCTGCGCTTTTTTTAAGTCTTCCTGCATTTTTTGGGCTTGCTGCATGATGTTGCCGAGTGCATTTTTCATGTGTTTTTCTCTTGTCGTTATAGGGGGCTGATTAGATTGGCTCTATGGTGCCGGGCATGACTCTGGCGCCTAGGTGTTCTTTTAAGGTTTGAACATTTTCGTCGGAATTAATCGCGTCAACCGCCGCCTGTTGCCGGTCTTCGCGGGCTTTGGTCAGTTGCACCGCAGGTGTGGCCAGCGTGGTTTTTTCGGTGGTAATCACCAGTTTCAAGGGTGTTTTGCGATAATCCTGTAATGCCTTTTGCAGGTTTTCTTCCCGGCGTTTAATGCGTAAGTGACTGGGATCTAAAATTAACGTACATACATTGTCATCTATATTTTCCAGTACGCAGTTATTGGCTAATTCCCGGGTTGCCGGGGCAAGATTCATCGCAACAACCATTTCCGCCCAATTGACATTGTCGCTTTGCGCAACGGTTTCCGGGGCGCTTTTTTCGATGATAATGTCAGGTTGTTGCATTGCTGTCGGTTTATACGCGGGTTGAGCCTGCGGTTTGTTAATGACCGGATGAGTCTGTGCCGGTTTAACCGCTACCGATGTTATGCCGACCGGCCTGAAGGTCAGCATCCGCAACATGACCATTTCAAAGCCGCTGCGCGGGTCGGGGGCTAAATCCAGATCCCGTTGTCCTACCAGACCTATCTGATAATAAAGCTGTACATCTTCCGGGGTTAGTTTGACCGCCAAGGCCGCAATCATCTCCACGTCAAAATCGTGATCTATAGCGTCTGGTATTTGTTGTAGCAAGGCGATGCGATGCAGGACTTGCAAGATTTGTTGCAGCACATCGCTAAAGTCCGGCGTCAAGTTGGCTATCTCGTTTATTTTATCGAGTATCGCGGCCGCATCGCCTTCTGCAAGAGCTGTCAATATATCGTCAACCGGCTGCTGGGCTACTGTGCCCAGCATCGCGCTGACCTCGTCGGTGCCGACTTTGCCGTTGCCGTAAACAATGGCCTGATCCAGCAAGCTTAAGGCGTCGCGCATACTGCCGTCGGCGGCGCGGGATATGAATTTTAAGGCTCCCGATTCGGCTTCGATATGTTCCTGCTGGAGGATGAATTCCATCTGGGTAAAAATCTGGCTGGGCAGCAGGCGTTTGAGATTAAACTGCAAACAGCGTGACAAGACGGTGACCGGGATTTTATGGGGATCGGTGGTAGCGAGCAGGAATTTGACGTGCGGCGGCGGTTCTTCCAGCGTTTTCAACAAGGCGTTGAAACTGTGCCCGGACAGCATGTGGACTTCATCGATCAGGTAAACTTTGTAGCGGCCCTGGTTGGGCGCGTATTGGGCGTTATCCAGTAAATCGCGGGTATCTTCAACCTTGGTGCGCGATGCTGCGTCGACCTCGATTAAATCCAGAAAACGGCCTTCATCCAGATCGCGGCACACGCTGCATTCGCCGCAGGGGTTGAAATCCTGGAGATTTTCGCAATTAATGGCTTTGGCTAAAATTCGAGCGATAGTGGTTTTGCCTACGCCGCGCGTTCCGGTAAATAAATAGGCGTGATGAAGCCGATCATGTTGTAAAGCGTTCATTAACGATTTGACGACATGCTCTTGTCCGACAACTTCGGTGAAATTATGGGGACGCCATTTTCTGGCGAGAACCTGATAATTCATGGCAGGCTCGAAAGGTGAGTGGTGTTTGGGCGGCGACCATGCCAGCCACATCCCGGCACACGAATCTGCTGCTACCGTTGCTCCCTTCCGGGCCTGGCGGGGTTTACAGCGTATCGTTGCGAGAGGACCGACACGGTCACCATTAAAACATCAGCCGTACTGGCTAAAGGACGGCCATTATCGTTGAATCGGTTTAATAATACAAGCAGGAATGACTATAGTTTTTTAAAAAGCCAAAACTTTACACTATGAGCAAATAGTGTGGGCGCGAATTTATTCGCGCCCACGGCACTAAAAATATTCGGATTTTGTAAACGCTATCCCGGCCAAACAATCACCGCCGTCCTGAGCCGGTTCTTGCCGAAACTGGACATTCGCTCGAAATCCTCGCAAGCAATCGGAATAAACTGGCAATCGAGTTCGCTTTGCCGCCCTTCTTCAGGATCCGGATCGTGCATGTACAGGCAATCATCGTCGAAGCCACTCATCACCACCCAGTGCGGCGCTTTTTTTCTGTCCATTTGAAAAGTGCTGATCAGGATCAACGGTATCGCCCCGGATTTGAAGGCGCTGATCAGCTCATTCCGGCTGATATTGGCGTAATGGATTTTTATGCCTTGCTCTTGGGCTTCACGCTTAAAGCAGCTGTCGACCAATTCGACGACCTGCTTTTTTTCTTCATTGCGAACACCGTCGATAAACAGCGTTCCGGTCTGGTTGACCCAGACTTCCACGGTAAAGTGCCGCCGCTTGGCCGCCAGCGCCAGTCCAATCGGATGGCAGCCGCCATGGCCCGAGGTCATGAAAATGGTGGTGGCTTCGCGCCACAGATTGATTTCTTCTTCCTGCGAAGGTTGGTAATTCCGGTTTAGGCCGTGCATCGCCATCATTAGCGATGCGGGGCCGCAGGTAAACGGCGTGGTTTGCCGTAACCAATGTACCGAGCGGTGTTGCAGGGTGTCGCGATAACGGCGAATACGTTTCTGGTAACGCAATGCGTCTTTATGGTCTTGATAATAATCGCGGTAGATGCCGAATTTCCGGTAGCCCAGTGTTTCGTAAAGTTTAATCGCAGCGGTGTTATCGACGCTGACTTCAAGACGCAAATACAGTCTGCCCGCATCGGTGGCAGCCTGTTCGCCTGCCGACATCAGCAGTTTAGCGATGCCTGAGCCTCTTTGTTCAGGGGCGACGGCCAATGAATAAACGCGGGCCAGCCGGGTGCCGGGGTGATAAATAATCAGTACATAACCGACGACCGCCAGGGATGGTGGCCGCGACTGCTCCCGGCAGTCGTCGGCATTTCCTCCATCCGTGGAGGTCAGAAGTGTCGCAATCGGTAGGGAACCGATACGACCGACCGCCAGGGATGGTGGCCGCGACTGCTCCCGGCAGTCGTCGGCATTTCCTCCATCCGTGGAGGTCAGAAGTGTCGCAACCGGTACGACTGCAGGGATGCAGGACGACTGCATGGATGCAGGAGGTAGAGCAACGCAGGGAGCAGTTGCCGAGGTAGAGCAACGCATGGAGCGGTTGCCGAGGGAACCGGTGCGACCGCTCTCGATTGTCTGTTCTGCAACCAGCAGGGCACGATGTTCGGTACTGATCCAGTGTTTGAAGCTGCGCGAGCTGAGTTGATCGGTGTCAAAACAGGTTTTTTCCAATTCTATCAGTTGCTTAAGGTCGGTCAGCAGAGCAGGGCGGATTAAAATACTCAAGACGCTACTCCGTGCAAAGCTTGTGCAATGACCTGTCGGGCGCGAAACAACACCATTTCCTGCCAGGCCTGATCATTGGGGCAAAAATGACGGCGCATGACTTTTTGGTGTGCCAGTCGTGCTTGCAGGTTTTCGGCTTGCGCCCACAATTGATGATCGCGCCGCAAGATTTCAAACAACTGATCGGTGCTGAAGGTGCCGAATTCCAGGGTGATGTAGCAACTGCGGTCATTCATGATCGCGTGCCAGACATAATCCAGCAATCCTGTTTTCGGCACCGAACTGGAGGTGCCCAGCAACGGCAATGCGACCGAATCGCCGTACCAGTTTTGGGCGATGCGTGTTGCGGTACTGTCGGGCTGATGATCGCAAATGATTTCGCCGTAGCCGTAAGAACCTAGGCCGGTGTGCAGGTCGATGACGGCCAAGTTCCGATGTTGCAGAGCGTATTGGCGGATCAGGTCTTCGCAGACCAGTTTGCCGTGCGCGGGCGCTTTGCCGCCGTAGAACGGCCCGGACGGATCGCTGTATTGTCCGGCGCTAATGGCTTTTTCCAGCGCCACGCGGCCATGCTGCTGTTCAAACTCGGTAAGGGCGATTTGTCTTGCCGCAGCATCCGCCAAATACAGAATATTTCTCAGTAGATCATAGTCTTTGTTTTCAGGCAGCGGCCTGGAAAAATCGACGCTATTGCGGTTAAGATCGACGCCGTCGGCATCGCAACGCCGTTGCCAGGCATAGCCCCACGGCGTTAGTGCATGAACCATTAACACCGCAGTGTCGGCCGGAATAACGACTAGGCCGTCGGCAATTAACGCCAGCATGTCGATCTGTACAGCACTGCCTGCAAAGCCTTCAATGCCGTGGGTTCCGCCGAGCAAAACCAGCACTTTTGCTGCGTCTTCCGGACCGATCCAGAGCGTATCGGTGACCAGTTGTTCCCTTTGAGGTCCGGCTCCGTCACAAGGATAAGGCCGACAATGTGTCTGCCGGGATAATTTGTTTAACTGTGTCAGCCAGCGCTGCCGGGCAGCGGCATAACTGCCGGGAAAAACGGCGATATCGATAGCGGCGAGAGGAAGACAATAAGACATGATGGTTACCTGAAATTTTTCTTAAGGTACATGCATAAATTAATTTAAGCTATTACCACGAAGAGCATCAAGGGCGTGAAGACTTAAATCCCTCATGCTTTTCATGTTCTTCATGGTTTAAAAATAAAACTTGCTCAAGCTATTTCATACGTATTCCTAAGCATAGCCCCAGTTAAGTCAACCAGGAAATATTTTTCAATCCCCATAAAAACTCCTTGTGTAAACAGCTGACTGGTTCCAGAATTTAGCCTTACTTACTACAGGATCTTATCGTTATGGCGCGTACCCTTTTGGTGGTTGATGATCTTTCCGACTGGAATCCCTATTATCCCAGCGACCAGGTTATCACCTTTGAAACCTATCTTGCGACCGAGCAGGGCGATTCTTTGCAGCGCGTCCGTATCATCAACCTGTGCGGCAGCTACCGTTATCTGTCCGACGGTTATTACTGCTCGTTACTGGCCGAAGCCAGAGGCCATCACGTTATTCCGTCGGTTAAAGTGCTAAATGACCTGGACAAAAAAGCGCTGTACCGGCTACAGCTTGAAGACTTGTCGCAGACCTTGGCGCGAGCATTTAAGACCACTGACAAGGGTAAGGAAATCACTCTGTTGAGTTATTTCGGCACCACCCCCGATCCGGCTTTTCAGGATTTTGCCCGGCTGCTGTTTGAGCGCTTTTCCTGTCCGATTCTGGCAGTAACGCTACGCTACCGGCAGCAATGGGAAATCGTCGGCTTAAAGGCGGTGTCGCACCGGCATCTGGATGATGAACAGCAAAGCGTTTTTGCCGACGCGCTGGATAAATTCAGCAAGAAAGTCTGGCGCAAAGGCCGTGCCCGTAAAGCGGCGCGCTTTGATTTGGCGATACTGATTAACCCCGAAGAAAAATTGCCGCCCAGCAATAGAGGCGCGATAAAAAAGTTTATGAAAATCGGCAGGGAACTGGGCATCGAAGTAGAACTGATAACCCAGCAACATTACGTGCGCCTGCCCGAGTTTGATGGCTTGTTTATCCGCGAAACCACCAACATCGACCATCACACCTACCGTTTCGCTAAAAAGGCCGAGGCCGAGGGCTTGGTGGTTATCGACGATCCGACCTCGATGCTGCGTTGTACCAATAAAGTCTATCTTGCCGATCTGTTCCGCACTCATAAAGTGCCTACGCCCAAAACCTGGCTATTGCACAAAGGCAATGCCGCGCACTTGGATAGGGTGGAAGCTGAAGCTGGTTTTCCGGTGGTGATAAAAATCCCGGACGGCTCTTTTTCTCGCGGCATCGTTAAAGTGCATGACCGCAAAGAGTTGGAACTCAAAGTGGAAGAGCTGTTTCAAAAATCCGCATTGTTGTTGGCGCAGGAATTCCTTTATACCGATTTCGACTGGCGCATCGGTATTTTCAACAATAAGGCTTTATATGCGTGCCGTTATTACATGGTTAAGAATCATTGGCAGATATACCGTCATGGCGAAAGCCGAATAGATACCGGCAGTTTTGCCACCCTGCCGACTTTTGAGGTTTCCAAAGCCGTGCTGGACGCCGCATTAAAAGCAACCTTGCCGATAGGCAATGGCTTATACGGCGTGGATGTTAAGGAAAAAGACGGCAAAGGCTATGTGATAGAAGTCAACGACAACCCCAACATCGACAGCGGCGTCGAGGACAAATATCTGGGCGACGAGCTGTATCGATTGATTATGACCGAACTGCTGCGGCGCATGGAAAATCGCAGTAAAGGGATATTAACGCTGTAGGCTCTGAATTTAAAATAACTTCTCGGCAGAAGGATGTGTAGAGGAAAAAAGCGTATTTTTCTCGATTGATGATGCGCAATCTTCTACAGATTGGGCCTTACCGTGTTTTCAATAATGCTATACTCTTGTTGAATATTTCAACAACCGAGCGACATCATGGCTACCGTAAACTTTAGCGTACCCGATGACATCAGGCAGGAATTCAACCAGCTGTTTGAAAAGGAAAACAAAAGTGCAATCTTAACCCGATTGATGCAACAGGCGATTGAAGAGAAAAAACAACAGCAACGCCGCCAGCTGGCTATTGATAAAATCCTGCAATTAAGAACCACACAAGCGCCTGTTTCAGCGGCGGATATTGAGCAGGCAAGGGAAGAATTGCGCAGATGATTGTGGTGGTTGATGCCGGCGTCAGCATTAAATGGTTTTTTCCAGACTCAGCACAGGAACAGGATGCCGATCAGGCGATTGCTATGCTGCTGCAAGTTCAATCCGGGCAGGTAACACTGGTGCAACCCGCCCACTGGCGGCCGGAAGTGGTTGCCGTCATTACCCGCATTCGCCCGGAAATCGCAGAGCTAGCCATTGATTATTTGAGCGCTATGGAAGTAAAAGTACAGCAGGATGCCGACATTTTAAAAACAGCCGCTCGTCTTTCCCAGCAGTTTTCTCATCATTTATTCGATACGCTTTACCACGCCTTGGCCATTCATCTGAATGCCGTGTTTGTAACTGCGGATGAAAAATATTACCGCAAAGCTGAAACGATGGGATGTATTCAGTTGTTGAGTAATTGGCGGTAGGGCACACGTTTTATTAAGCTTTAGAACTATTTGAGTTTATACTGAAATCCCGTACAATCAAGCAAGTGAAAACAGTTATCGAAACGCCTGCTTTTCAAAAACAAGCCGAGTCTATTTGGACAGAAGAGGAACGTCTGGCATTTATCAGTTGGATTTCTCAAAATCCACTGGCAGGCGATGTGATTCCAGGGGCGGATGGCGCTCGAAAAGTGCGCTGGTCGGTAGCGGGTAAAGGTAAGCGAGGCGGTGTGCGGGTGATTTACTTTAATTTGGTAGAACAAGATTTGATTGTGTTAATCATTCTGTATCAAAAATCCAAGCAGGCCAACATTCAGGCCAGCGATATAAAAAAGGCGGTGTAAGGTGGATATTGAAAAAATAGCCCAAGCAATTGAAGCGGATGCCGGGATGGTATTGACAGATTTACGGCAAGGCTTAGCCGAAATGCAGGACGGTATCGGGCAGGTGCACCGCCCTGAGCAAATTTTATTGCGCTCGGTTCGACAACAAACCGGCTTATCGCAACAAGCCTTTGCTGATTTGATTAAGACCCCGGTGGCGACATTACGCGACTGGGAACAAGGCCGGTTTACTCCGCCGGGCGGCGTAATATGTTTGTTAAAACTGATGCATGACCATCCTGAATTAAAGGATGAGCTGGCTGCTTGAGTAATGGTGTGAGTATTGTAGGGGGAGCCTCCCTGAGATGCTCAAAAATGGTACGCGATGCGCCCCTACCTTTACTGTAGAATAAGGCAACCAAAAAATTTAAGACAATAGCTATATGACCGAAAAAGAAAATTTTGCAGAAAAACTCGAAGAGTTTGTCACCGAACTTAAAGAGCACATCAGTACAGATGACGGTCAATGGACGGTAAAAGGCTTTATTGATATTTTCAAGAACGTATACACAATCTCTTCAGATACCAAGATTGTATCGAAAATCCTTGAAATTCATCTATTTCCTAAAATTCTGCATTTTGCACAAACTAACGGGTACAAAGTGGTTCTTGCCGATCACCAGAATTACTACCCTGACATATCATTTGTCAAAGCTAGCGATGAATCTATCAAATTTGCCGTTGATTTTAAAACAACCTATCGGAACCCAAAGAAGCCCCATTTGTGCAATGGCTTTACGCTGGGTTCGCACGGCAAATATTTTGAACATCGCGCCAGCACCAAAAACATTCAGTTTCCTTACGGCTCGTATTCGGGGCATTTCTGTCTTGGTATCATTTACGATAGAGCTGATGGCGCAACCATTAATGAGACAAAAGCACACAGCATTGATGAACTGCATTCAATTGCTTCGGTAGTAAGAAACTTTCACTTCTTTGTTACAGAAAAATGGAAGATTGCCAGCGATAAAGGTGGTAGCGGTAACACAGCCAACATCGGAAGTATCAACAATATCGCCGATATAATCTGTGGACGAGGTATGTTTTCAAGGCTTGGCGAGCACTGGTTTGATGAGTACTGGATGAACTACAAAAAAATAACTATTCAAGACGGAAACGGCGGGACAAAAATAATATCCACACTTCGAGATTACGTAGAGTACAAAAACGGTGATCTGTCTTTGGTTGTAAACAAAAGGAATGGCGAAGAATGACCGTAAAAGTTGGTGTGCCTCCGATCAAGTCGCAAGGCATAAAAACTAAGCTAGTTCCTTGGATTAAAAGCATTGTTCCGAGCGATTTTACAGGCGCGTGGATTGAGCCTTTTATGGGTACGGGTGCGGTAGCTTTTAATGTCGCGCCTCATCATGCAGTTTTATGTGACACCAATCCTCATTTGATTAATTTCTATTCCGGCATAGCTTCCGGTGAAATAACGCCTGAAGTAGTTAAGGAATACCTTATGCGTGAAGGTGAGCTTCTGTTATCAAAAGGTGAAGAGCATTATTACTTCATAAGAGCTAGGTTTAATTCCGATCACTCGCCACTGGATTTTCTATTCCTTAATCGCGCTGGATTTAATGGCATGATTCGTTTTAATCGAAAAGGTGGATTCAATATCCCATTTTGCAAAAAGCCTCAACGCTTTGCGCAAGCGTATATAACGAAAATCACCAATCAAGTTGCTTGGGCTGGCAAAATAATCAAGACCAAGGAATTCGTATTCAAGTGCCAGGATTTTAACAAAACCATTGCTGAGGCATCATCATCAGACATTATCTACTGTGACCCACCCTATATTGGCAGGCATGTTGACTACTACAATGGTTGGGATGAGTCTCACGAACAAGAGTTATTCGATAAACTTTCTGATTTTGGAGGAAAGTTCATTTTATCAACATGGCATCACAATGATTACCGGGAAAACGAATGCATTAAAACCCTATGGGCTAAGCATTCCGTTCTTACCCGTGAGCATTTCTATCATGTTGGGGGTAAGGAAAAAAACAGAAACCCTGTTATTGAAGCCTTAGTTACAAATTTCAATGCCATTTCTATTGAACGAAAAAAAGAAAATCCAATTCAATATTCTCTGTTTGAAACACAAGCGAAATATGGCACTGCATAACGAATCGTTCCGGCGGACGTGCTAAAGATTGTTGCTGAATTGAACTGTTATTATCGTTTCAAATCAAATCCACTAACCCATGCTAGCCACTCTAGTCCGCTTCTCCATCCGCTTCTACGGCATCGTCATCGCGCTTGCCATATTAATCCTGCTCTACGGCAGTTATCGCTTCGCCACGGCGGGTCTTGATATTTTTCCTGAGTTTTCCCCCAAGCAGGTCATCATCCAAACCGAATCGCCCGGCCTGTCTTCGGAACAGGTTGAGGTGCTGGTGACCCAGCAAATCGAAACCTCGATCAGCGGCTTGATCGGCATGAAGTCGGTGCGCTCCGAATCGATCCAGGGCCTGTCGATTATTACCGCGACCTTTGCCGAAGACAGCGATGTGTACCGCAATCGCCAGCTGATCAGCGAGCGCTTGACTACGCTGACGGGACAGCTGCCGCTGGGCATTACGCCGGTGGCGATACCGCTGTCCTCGTCTTCGGCGACGGTGCTGACCATCGGTTTAAGCAAAGACGATCAGACCGATTTGATGGCGTTGCGCAGTCTGGTTGACTGGACGATTGTGCCGCGCTTGAAGGCTGTTCCGGGCGTTGCCGATGTTAACGTGTTCGGCGGCGATATTCAGCAATTGCAAATCCAGGTCGATCCGCTGCAACTGCATCGCTTTAGCCTGACGCTGGAGGATATTATTTTGGCCGCCTCAAAGGCCGGAAACATTCAGGGCGGCGGCTTTATCGAAAACAACAACCAGCGCTTCACGTTGCAGGTGACGGGACAGCCCGCCACGCCGGAACAATTCGCCAAGATTATCGTCAAGCGGGATCAGGGGCGCAATGTGACGTTGGGCGAAGTCACTACGATTGGCTATGCGCCGGAACCGCCGATTGGCGCGGCGCAAATCATGGGCAAGTCCGGCATCGTGATGATGGTGATCGGCCAGTACGGGGCCAATACTTTGTCGGTGTCCAGGCAGGTTGAGCAAACGCTGCACGAGTTCGAGCCTATTTTCAACAAACAGGCGATTAACTTTTACTCGCACCTGTTCCGGCCTGCCGATTATATCGAACGCTCGCTGAGCAATTTGTCCGGGCATTTGCTGATCGGCGGCCTGTTCGTGCTGATTATCCTGTACCTGTTTTTGTTCAATTTCCGCACCGCGTTTATTTCCGCGCTGGCCATTCCGGTGTCGTTGATCGGCGCGGTGATCGTGCTGCTGGAAAGCGGAGTCAATCTGAATATCATGGTGTTGGGCGGGCTGGCTATCGCGTTGGGCGAGGTGGTTGACGATGCGATTATCGATACCGAAAACATTTTCCGGCGCTTGCGCGAAAACCGCTTGTTAGCCAAACCGCTGCCGGTTGCCGATGTGGTTTACAGCGCATCGCTGGAGGTGCGCAGCTCCGTGGTTTACGCCAGCTTTATCGTCGCGCTGGTGTTTGTGCCGCTGTTGACCTTGAACGGCGTTGCCGGGCGTTTGTTTGCGCCGCTGGGATATTCCTACATTCTGGCGATTTTAATGTCGCTGCTGGTGGCGCTGACCTTAACACCGGCGCTGTGCTATGCGTTGCTGGGTAATGCGGATTTCGGTAATGATGATCCGCCGTTGATCAGGCGTATCAAGCCGCTGTACAAGGATTTGTTGGACAGGGTTTCCAGACATTTCAAGCCGGTGCTTATCGGCAGTATTGTCGTTTGCCTGTCAGTCTTGCTGGCCTTTTTCAGTCTCGACAGCAAATTCCTGCCCGAATTGCGCGAAGGCCATTATATCGTCCACACCACCAGCATTCCCGGCACGTCGTTACAGGAATCGATCAGAATCGGCAGCAAGCTGACTGAGCAGTTTATGGCGATCCCCGGCATCCAGTCGGTGTCGCAATGGGCGGGCAGGGCGGAGCGCGGCGCGGACACTTACGGCAGCCATTACAGTGAGTACGAAGTGCGGCTTGAGCCGATGTCGGGATCTGATCAGCAGCAGATCAAGGACAGGCTGCGGGCGATCCTGGTTAGTTTTCCTGGCATTTTATTTGAGGTAAATACCTTTTTAACGGAACGGGTCGACGAAACCATTTCCGGCTACACCTCGCCGGTGGTGGTTAATATTTACGGCAATGACCTGAATAAGCTGGACGCCAAAGCCCAGGCGGTCGCCGGGATTATGCGGGGCATTCCAGGTGCTACCGATGTGCAGTTGCGCTCGCCGCCCGGCACGCCGTTGCTGCAAATTGTGCTGAATCTCGACCAGCTCAGTTTCTGGGGCGTGTTGCCGGCCCAGGTTGTCGATACGGTGCAGGCCGCTTACGAAACCCGGGTAGTCGGCAAGAACATTCAGGGCAATAAAATCTACAACGTCGTGGTGGCCTTGACGCCGGATTTAAGACAGCAGCCCGAATCGATAGCCAAGCTGCCGATCAGGACGCTGGACGGGACGATGGTCACGCTGGAGCAGGTTGCAGAAATCAGGCATGCGGCCAGCCGTTACAATATTCTGCATCAAGGTTCGCAGCGGCGGCAAACCGTGACCGGCAATGTGCAAGGCCGGGATCTGGATGCTTTTGTCGAGGAGCTTAAAGCGCAGGTATTAAAGGAGATTCCGTTCACTGCGGATAGCTATCCCGAATTTACCGGTGCGGCGGTTGAGCAGGCCGAGGCGCGGAAAGAACTGATCCTGCATTCGCTGCTGGCCGGAGCCGGGGTGCTGATTTTTATTTATATTGCAATAGGCAGCATCCGGCACGTGTTGCTGACCCTTGCCAACCTGCCTTTCGCGCTGATCGGCGGCGTTGCTGCGGTGGTGTTGACCGGCGCCACCTTGTCGGTCGGTTCGGTGGTCGGCTTTGTGACGCTGTTCGGCATTACTGTGCGCAACAGCATCATGCTGCTGTCGCATTACCGCTATCTGGTCGAGGTCGAAGGCAAAAGCTGGAATCCGGACACCGCCATTCAGGGCGCGCAGCAACGCTTGCCGTCGATTTTAATGACGGCGCTGGTCACCGCGCTGGCGATGTTCCCGATTGCATTTAACAGCGATAATCCGGGTCGAGAAATCATGGGGCCGATGGCGGCGATCATTATTGGCGGCTTGGCCTCTTCGACCTTGCTGAACTTGTTATTGCTGCCCGCCATTTTGCTGCGCTATGGAGCATTTAACCGCCAGGCTGATACCGATAAATAACACAATGCGGCGATTATTTACACGATATCTTCTTGTTTTTAAAGGCTATGTCGCTGTAAAAAAAGCCCGGGTCAGCTGTTTTTAAAGCAGCTTCAGCGGAGCCGGTGTAATATACAATGATGGTACATTGACCGCTGCCGCCGCCGCATCTGCTTCTCTTTGGGACGGAAAATCAGCCATCTAAAAACCGACAATGACAAGTAAAATTTGTAAGTAGCCATCAAAATAGTAAGGGCTTCCGTATGGATAAATCAACTGACGCCCACGGGCCTTTGCCTTTGAGTACCGTGATGGATACGCCTCCCCCTTGCGCTGATCGGGATACCGAAAAATTAGTGCCCATCGTCGGCATCGGTGCTTCGGCCGGTGGACTTGACGCGCTTGAACGGTTTTTTAGCCATATGCCGGATAACGCCGGGATCGCTTTCGTGGTTATTCAGCATCTCGATCCCAACCACAAAGGCATGATCCCAGAATTGTTGCAACCTTCCACGGCAATGAAGGTATTCGAGGCCGAAGATCGTATGAAAATAACAGCGGACTGCATTTATGTGATTCCTCCGAATAAAGAGCTGTCCATTTTGCAGGGGATACTTTACCTGCTCGAGTGGAATGCGCCGTCGGGATTACGTCTGCCTATTGATACTTTTTTCTGTAGTCTGGCTGAAGATCGGCGCGATCAAAGTATCGGTGTGCTGCTGTCGGGGATGGGGTCCGACGGTCTGCTGGGTCTGCGCGCCATTAAGGCAGAATTTGGGCTGGTACTGGTACAAGGTCCTGCCGATGCCCAATACGACGGTATGTCGCGTAGCGTTATTGATGCCGGATTAGCCGATATTATCGATATTGCGGCAGAATTGCCGCACCATATCATTGATTACCTGCAGCATCCCCCTAAAGACATTTTCGCCTGTTCAGAACCGATCCTGGAAGACACTTCCCAGCGTGCCCTGGAAAAAATCGTGGTACTGCTGCGCACTCGAACCGGCAATGATTTTTCGCTGTACAAGAAAAGTACGCTATATCGCCGTATTGAACGCCGCATGGCGCTTCATCAGATTGAGCATATCGACGCTTATGCCGATTATTTGCGCAAAAATCCGCAAGAGCAGGATTTATTATTCAAGGAACTGCTGATCGGTACGACCAGTTTTTTTCGTGATCCGTGTGTGTGGGATTACCTGAGAACCAATGCGATACCGGAATTGCTGGCGAATTATCCTAAGGGTAAGACCATAAGAGCCTGGGTGCCGGGCTGTTCCAGCGGCGAGGAAGCCTATACCTTGGCAATGACCTTCATTGAAGCCATCGAACAGATCAATCCCGGCGTATACTATTCGCTACAAATTTTTGCCACCGATCTTAGTGCCGATGCGATAGCCCATGGACGCCAGGGGTTTTACTCGGCCCACAGCGTCGCCGATGTTTCATCAAAGCGATTGTCCCGCTATTTTAAGGCTGAAAATAACGGCTACCGGATAAGCGATGAACTCCGGGAGATGCTGATCTTTGCGCCGCATAACATCATTACCGACCCGCCATTTACCCAGCTGGATATCATCAGTTGCCGAAACCTGCTGATTTATTTTTCCGCCGATTTACAGGCAAAACTGTTACCGCTATTTCACTATGGGTTAAATCCGCAGGGTCTGCTGTTATTAGGGACTGCCGAAAATGCCAGCAATTATAGTCATCTGTTCAAACCTTTGGATCCTAAAATAAGGCTCTACTGGCATATCGATAATCCTTTAGCAAAACCTAACATGCACTTTCCCACTAAAAAATTTACCGCATTACCCGCTGTCAGACAGGTACTCGATAATGCCGGTTTGCCCTTCAATCTGCAGCAACTGATGGATCATCTGCTGCTTACCCGTTATAGCCCATCAGCGGTACTGGTTAACGCTGATGGCGACATTCTTTATTTTAGCGGTCATACCGGCAAGTATCTGGAGCCTTCTGCCGGTAAGGCCAATTTGAATATCTATGCGATGGCGCGCGATGGTTTGCGTCAGGCATTAAAGGAATCGATCAGCTTGGCGTTGCAACAATTAACCGCAGTGCATCTGGACGGCCTGCAGATAACCGGCGAAAACGGCAGGTACACCATTAATGTAACCATTGAGCAGATTCCTGCCTTGCAGGGCAAGGTCATCATTGTATTTACCGATGTTGCGACAGAGCATATCCGTCAGCGTACTACCGTCAAGGTTCCAGGATCCAAGAAACTGCAACAGGCCGGGATGGAAATACAAACATTATCCACGGAAATAGAGTATTTACAGAAAGAACTCAACATCAGCCAGGAAAGCTGGCAGGGTGTCAATCAGGAGATGCTCATTTTCAAGGAGGAGGCGCAGTCAATGCACGAGGAAATGCTGACGGTGAACGCGGAGCTGCAAGCCAAGCTGGATTCGCTGTTATGGGTCAATAACGACATGCAGAATTTGCTTAACAGCACCGAAATTGCCACGATATTTCTCAACAACAAATTGCATCTGCGGCGTTTTACCGACCATGCCACGCAAGTTTTCAGATTACGTCCGCAAGATCATGGACGGCCGTTATCTGAAATTGTAACCGATCTGAACTATCCTTTATTGCAACAGGATGCAATAGAGGTGCTGCGTACCCTGGCGGTTTCGGATAAGCAAATTCAGACCTATGACGGACGCTGGTTTAATGTACGCATCATGCCTTACCACACCATGGGCAATATCATAGACGGCGTAGTGATCACTTTTATCGACATCAGTCTCGCCAAAAACCTTGAGCTGGTGCTGAATGAACACGCGATTACAGCGGTTACCAACCGGAAAGGCAAGATCACCTATGTGAATGACAGGTTCTGCGCCATCTCCCAGTATTCGCGCGACGAACTGCTCGGACGGGATCACCGTCTTATTAATCCGGGGTATCACCCCAAGGAATTTATGCGCGACCTGTGGCGAACCATTGGACACGGGCATACCTGGAAAGGAGAAATTCGTGACCGCGCCAAAGACGGTTCTTTTTATTGGGCAGACGCCATCATTGTTCCTTTTCTTAATGCAAAAGGCAAACCGTATCAATATATCGTTGTTCGCACGGTCATTACCCATCATCAGCAGAAAACCGACTCGGTACCCCAGGAAAAACTGGATGTGGATAAATAATTCCAATTCCGGGATTTATCTGTTTGCACCTAAAACCCCTTCCTTCAGGTCATAGGTATCTACACAACTTTAAATATCTATAATTAGTTGGTTAAGGGAAATATAGTCGGTTTTTCATAAAGATAATCACCTTTACCATGTGATTTTTGATGCTCAATGTAGTCAGTTGTTAACCGGAAATTATGAATAACCGAATTTAACTAATTGTTTTGTCAGTTATTAAGTTTGTGTAGATACTTATGCCTTCAGGTGGGGATGTAAGTGTGTCCTTGATTTTTTGGAATCCGCTCATGGCGGTGCGATCAGTGCGGTTCTCTGCATGACCGGGATATAAACACCGCCCAAAACATCCGCAATGAAGCGCAACGTATGATAGCGGCGGGAATCCCGGTACTGCTAATCGAGGCGCTGTTAGCCAAGCCAGGGGAAGTAAATCCTCTGTTCTTGCGGGTGCCGTTGAGGTTAGAAGCCCTGTCCTTTAGGTCGGGGTAATTCACCGGCTGATATTAACTCGGCTTGCAGAAGCTCGCATATTTTTACCGCCAAATCCCGTTCATGTTCGATTTTTTTGATGTTGTCTTTCGCGGTTAAAATCTCAAACTCAAGTTTTATCGCGCGGTTAAACCAGGTATCGCCTGATGATTTAAGCAACCTGTTTTTTTGTATTAACTCGCAAATATGTTTGTTTGCCAGGTCTAAATGGCCTGCTATAGCTTGTAACTGGTTTTGTGTGGTATAAAGGGAGGCGGCGCAACTTTTTATACTTTCAGACATGATAGATTGAGCTTTGCAACTTTGATTTAATGCATATGTTTTTTGGCTTAACTCCCCCTCAAGCCGTTCGATTTCTTTGATCGCGGCGTCATATTTTTCGCCTGATTCGGCGGCCGGGTTATTACCGTGTTTTTTAGTGAAATTGAACATAGTCGGCATTTACCTCCACAAAGATAAACGTGCATTGGCCTTAAAAAACCGGTTGATGCAGTAAGGATATTTGTAGAATAAAGAATTCGGCTTTTGCATTCAATAAGTGCGATTACTTATCGCTTACATAGTCTTTAGGCATAGCTGTCTATCTCTGCACAAGTGACTACATCCGGATTGGGCATGCAGTCCGTGTACCATTTAAGCCCTAGTTTGCTCGTGAGCAGCGGAGCGGCACGGGCGAGCGAATAAGCGGATGTCAACAAGTCAACAGTATTGGCCGGCACACCAGGCTGACGACCAGGCCCACTGAAAGTTATAACCGCCCAGCCAGCCGGTAACATCGAGCACTTCGCCGACAAAATAAAGCCCCGGCACCTGTTTGCTTTCCATGGTTTTGGAGGACACGGCATCGCAGTCAACCCCGCCGGAAGTCACTTCGGCAGTACGATAGCCTTCAGTACCATTGGGTTTAATCGTCCAGTTATTCAGCTGATCGGCAACCCGCTGAATCTGTTTGTCCGATAAATCCTGTAA
The DNA here is from genome assembly GCA_024636505.1 of Methylobacter sp. Taxonomy (GTDB): domain Bacteria; phylum Pseudomonadota; class Gammaproteobacteria; order Methylococcales; family Methylomonadaceae; genus Methylobacter_A. Next base: position 22,491 of record JAGXGY010000037.1, read on the forward strand.
TGACATATCCAACAAATCCTCAGGCAGGAAGCTGGCGATCAGCCGCTTCGGCAAATAGCCTTCCAGGATCGATTTCAACTTGTTTTTAAGCTTTTGTTGGCGCTTCGATTTTAGCTCGATCTCCAGATCTGTCTGCGGCAATAAGTTAATCGTAAGTTCCTCTCCGGCCTGCCAATAGGACGAAATCTGTAACATCGCCGGACCGCTTAAGCCGCGATGGGTAAACAAGACATTTTCACTAAAGCTCTGTCGTTTATTGCTGACCGCGCAAGGCACGGCAATACCGGCCAATACCGAGAATTTTTCTTTATCTTCCGGCTGCAAGGTCAACGCAACCAGACCGGCGCGGGTAGGTAGCACATCAATGCCGAATTGCCGGGCAATTTTATAGCCCAGAGGCGTCGCGCCCATTTTGGGTATCGACAAGCCGCCGGTCGCAATCACTAAAGACTGACAGCTGAAATTGTCAAGGCCGGTTTTAACAGAAAAACGGTTATCCAGCCGTTCAATTGAATCGATATCGGTACTTAATTGGATAATCACCCCTGCCTTGACGCATTCTGCCAGCAACATATCCAGAATATCCCTGGCGCTTTCATTGCAAAATAATTGCCCGTGATCTCTTTCATGAAAAGCAATCCGGTATTTTCCGATTAACGCCAGAAAATCCCATTGGCTATAGCGGCTCAGCGCCGATTTGCAAAAATGCGGGTTGTGCGAAATAAAGTTATGCGCTTCAATAGAATAATTGGTGAAATTGCAACGCCCGCCGCCGGACATCAGAATTTTTTTGCCCGCCTTATTAGCATGATCCAGAACCCGCACCTTACGCCCGCGCTTGCCCGCCTCAATGGCGCACATCAAACCCGATGCTCCTGCTCCAATAATGATGATGTCGACTTCAGTCATTGTTTTCCTTTGAAACGCTGTTATGCAAAGTCTGCATAGATAAATGGATTGTGTTGTAATATTTTATTCAGATGGCGGCTAAATGCGCGAATAAATACATGCCCGCAATATTCAGTTATCGCTGTTTTTTCAGCCTGGCCTAATGGCAGGGACACGACAGCGAATAAGGCGGGAGGGGCATTGCGCTCTTTTTGGTTGCGGAAATCTTGATATTGAGGCATGGATTGACCTGCAAAATGCTTTAAAATTGCGCGGCTTTCCGGTATTTGTACAAGTTGCGCTCCCTAACTTGGCTTTCACCGCCTGGTCCCCTTACTTTAAGTAGAGTTATAACGCTATGACATTTGTTCAACGTTTTTTTGCCGCTGTCGCTATAGCCGTGAGTTTGGCGGCGTTAAGCTATGGTATCGTTTATCGCATTGGCGCGGACAAGCCGGAATTTTTCAATCTGTCCGGCATCTTTCCCAGTGAAAATCGGGCTGCCGTGACTTTCGACGCAAGTATCATCGCCTCGCCTTTGCTGGACAAATCTCAAGGCCGACCGCGGCTGATCGTGACGACGTCCAACGGCATCATTGCGGTTCAGAATATCGATACCGGTGCGCTGGAATGGCAGATTGAAGCCCCGTCTCCCGACGGTCAGCAGGCGCAGATTATATCAACACCGGCGCTGATCGGCGACAAGCTTGTTGTGTTGTACCAATGCCTTGAGCAGGGCCGACGCGTCAGCCATCGTCTTGCCGTGATCGACCTGACCCGCAAGCAACTGCACGAAAATTTTCCGGTGCTGACCTTATCGGCCGAGGTGCCCGCCGCCGATGGCATTGCCACCGTCAAATTCGATCCTGTCATGGCATTTTCCCATTCGGCGGTCAAACATGGGCTAAAGACGGGAACCGAACTCGGTTATATTTATGCCTCCTTCGGCAATTCAGGCGATAGCCAGCCTTTTCACGGCTGGATTTTCGAAATCGATATGGACGCCTGGCAGCAAAAAGGCGTAAAGCCTGCGGTTAGCCATGTGCTGATAACGACGCCGGAGGCCGAATGTCCGGTGACATCGGTTTATGGCACGACCGAAATGATCTGCGGCGGCGGTATCTGGACGCCGGCTGGTCCGCAGATTTATCAAACGGGCGATGATTTCGAACTGTTTGTGCCGACAGGCAATGGCCAAATCGATCTGGCCCGGCGCGACTACGCCAACACCGTGATGCGCCTGAAACCGGGACTGCAATTCGATCCCGGCTGCGATGCCCGATTGTGCGCTAGCTTCGATCCGGTCAATCCGTCCAAAGAATGCATGGCCTCCTGCAAAAATCTGTTCATTCCGCGTCTGCCGGACAACAGCCCGCCGTTGCGTCCGCACGGCGGCGAATGCGACGACAAAACCTTTTGGGAATGCCTGGCGCGCATGGATTATGATCTGGGCGCGAATGCGCCTATCAAGGTAGATCTGCAGAACGGCTCTTCGGTGCTGGTGCAGCCGGGCAAGGATGGCGGCGTCTATCTGATCGACGCCGATCATCTGGGCACGCAGTACCAGCGTTTGCAGATTGTCGAGCTGTGCGGCACCGCCGATGACGAGTGCGCATTAAGCTGGCGAGGCATGATGGTCACGCAGCCGGTCATGGCTTATATCGATCAGGTGCCGGTTGTGGTCATCGCTACGTTTGTTTCCGATAAAACCCATCCAGCAGGACTGATTGCCCTGAAAATCGTGGTTGAAAACGGTCGGCCGCAATTCAAGCGACTCTGGCAGTTTCCCGATCCGAAAAGCCCGGACGCGGTGAATGCGTTCAGGACTCATCCGAGTTTGCCGGTCATTGCCACGCTGGGTAAAAAGAGCGAGCCTTATGTGTGGGTGGTCGACATTGCAAAATACGGCATTATTTACGGCGTTCGTCTGAAAGACGGCGCATTGGCGGCTAAAGCGGTCATGAAGGGGTCAGGGCGGCCCCTGTCTGCGCCTGTCATCTACGACAACAAGCTTTATAGCGCTTCGACCGATCCGGACACCAGAAAATCCATGATCGAGGCCTATCGGATTGAGCTGCTTGAATAATCGGCAGAGCTTGCATCGCGCCCCTTTACAAATGCCCAACCCTACCCGAAATCATGGATTGATCATCAAAGTGCTTGATTTCGGGTAGGGTAAATGGGGGGCGCTCTCTACTTTGGCTAATTTAACGGTTTAGCCGGTAATGCCTAAGGCTCGCTCAGTCGTGCCGGGCATCCCCCGGTTGACGCTGGAACTCAGGTCTTTGAGGTCGAGGTAATTCAAGTAATGCCAGCCATCTAGCGGGGCTGTTTAAGGGTTCAAAGTGTTTTTCCTTGGGGGATATAAAAGCCCTGAATTCTTTTTTATCTAATGTTTGAAATTGAATTATCACGTGTAGGTATCACCTTTACTCTGGTTTGAGCCATCAAATTCTTGATATCCTACCCAGCGAAAGCATAGCTGTCTTTTCAGTCCGGCTTAATGACAGCGCCACGGCAGAGCGAATGAGTTGTGCAGACAGCTATCCCTGAACCACGGGGTTTTACACCATTTAGCGATAAACTACCCGCACTTACTCTCCCCGCAATTCAAACAGGTCATACAGCCGTCCATCAATACCATGGCTTTGGTGCTGCATTTGCTGCACAGTACCGCTTTTTCGGGAAACGACTGGTCTTCCGACTCGCCGTGCTGGGCTTCAAATTCTTTACGCTTTTCGTCAAGAAACTTTTTTTGGAGATCGGTCATCGCTTCCGGCTTGATCATGCCGATGTGTTTCATGTGCGATTCGATCGCGTAGCCGATTTCGGCGACCAGCGACGGCATGAACACGCCGCCTTTTTTGAAGTAGCCGCCGTGCGGGTCGAATACCGCTTTCATCTCTTCGACCAGGAAGCAGGCATCGCCGCCTTTGCGGAACACCGCCGAGATTAGCCTGGTCAGCGCCAACACCCACTGGAAATGCTCCATGTTTTTGGAATTGATGAAAATTTCGTAAGGCCGACGCTCTTCATGGGGAGTGCCGGGGTTGAGGATCATATCGTTGATGGTGATATACAAGGCATGTTCCGACTGCGGAGTCTTGATTTTGTAGGTGGAGCCGAGCAGCACTTCCGGGCGCGTAAGGTTTTCGTTCATGCTTTCCAGCGATGGCTGTTCCGGCACTGGCTTAACCGCTTCGACATCGTCTTTGGTCAGGACTTTGTAGCTGATGATTTTTTTGGCGATTTTATGGGGCATGTCTGTAGTCTCGAGCAATGGGGTAGTGGCCTTTTTTCAAGGCATTAATCAGGTTAAGGGATGATAGGAACTCTCTGCCGCTCATCGATGTTGGGCCTTAACTTCTATCAGTTTTTAATGGCGGTCGCGATAATTCCAAATCATTAATCACCGGCTTGGGGTTATAAAAAACACTGATCACTTTTAGCCACGAAGACAGCATGCCGAGCGTGGTATGGGAGTAGCCGTTGACCTCGCAATATTCTTTAACCAGTGTGCTTAACTCCGGCAGCTTGGTGTAACACACGCCGACAAATAGATGATGTTCGATTTGATAGTCCAAGCCCGACATCAAGAATTTACCATATCTGTTGGTCTGGATATTGATGGTGGTGGCGGTTTGTTTTAAGAAGAAATCGGCCGAACTCTGATCGTTAGTGGCAAAAACGGCTTCGGGAACCAGATGAGAGGCGCCGAGCGTAAAGAACAAGGCATAGGACAACAGCATGTTTCTTAGCAGATAAAACAGCAGTACGTCGGTCATTTCAAACCACAGGCTAGGCAGGGCTATCCAGAGAAAAACATGCAGAATGTGGCAGCCCAAATCAACACAATATCTTATGTTGGTTTTATCTTTGCGCATCTTGCCCAACAGATAGACGAGTCCCTGACGTTGTATGTCGAACGCCAGAAAGCCAATCGCAACCGGAAAAATAATGCCTTGCAGGTAGCGATAATAAAAACCGTGTAAGCCCGGCGTATTGTCTTTTTCGTTTTTGATGATGGTGAAGAACGGTGCAAAATCAAAATCGAAATCATGACCGACGATGTTGGGGTTTTTATGGTGGACAATATTGTGTTTATATTGCCAATAATTAATTGAAAAACCTAATATCACAACATTGCCGAAATAAGATAACAAATCATCCAGTTTCTTGCTGTTAGTACTGGCATAGTGCGCTGAATTATGGGTATGGGTGCCTATCCCTAATAATCCGACAAGCAATAAAGCCGTGGCTAACAGCGTCAGCAATAAATGGGTGGATACTATAAATAAAGTTATCCCTGCGGCGGTAAACATACAATGCACGCACAGGTGCAATAAAACCATTTTGGTGTCTTTTTTATAAAGTCCGCGCGCTTTTATTTCTTTTTTTAATGCGGATATGCTGCTGAGGTAATGCTTGTCCGGTGAAATTACACGAGTACTTTGTGTTGTTGTGTCCATCTGAATTCGGTGATTTATCAGTGATTAAAGTTGGAGCTGGAGGGGTGTCCGGCTCGATGGGTTGGGTAGTGGTGCACCCTAACACAATGCTTGTTGATGCGTCGATGTTAGAGTGCCTGCTTCATTTCAATCCGGATTAAAACTTTCCGTAGTAGCCTTCTTTAAGCGCATCGAAAAGATTGGCGGCGCTGTGGATTTCGCCGTCGTATTCTACGTCTTCGTTGCCTTTAAACTCCATCACATGGCCGTCTTCCAGGGTGAATTGGTAGGTGGTATTTTCCAGGTCGGATTCTTTAACTAACACACCCTGGAAAACTTCCGGATTAAAGCGGAAGGTGGTGCAGCCTTTTAAGCCTTTGTCGTAGGCATATTCATAAATGGATTTGAAATCTTCATAGGGATAATCGGTAGGCACGTTGGCGGTTTTTGAAATCGACGAATCGATCCATTTTTGCGCGGCCGCCTGAACATCGACGTGCTGTGTCGGGTTGACGTCATCCGCCGAGATAAAGTAATCCGGCAGTTGTTTGTCGGGATCTTCGCTGTAAGGCATCGCCTCGCTATTGATCATTTCGCGGTAAGCCAATAGTTCAAAAGAAAATACGTCGATTTTTTCCTTGGATTTTTTACCGGCGCGGATCACGTTGCGTGAATAATGATGCGCAAAGCTCGGCTCTATACCGTTGCTGGCGTTGTTGGCCAGCGACAGGGAGATAGTGCCGGTCGGTGCAATAGAGCTGTGATGCGTGAAGCGGGCGCCGGTTTCAATCAGTTCAGCTAACAATTCAGGTTCTTCATTGCCCAGTTGCTGCATATAGCGGCTGTACTTGGCATGCAGCAGTTTTCCGGGCAGCCGGTCGCCGATTTTATGACCGTCGGCAACCATTTCCGGGCGTTTATGCAACATTTCGCCGGTGACGCTAAACATCTGCTCCATCATCGGCGCCGGACCTTTTTCTTTGGCCAGCGCCAGTCCCGCTTTCCAGCCTTCCACGGCCAGTACTTTGGTCACTTCTTCGGTGAATTCCAGCGACCCGGCATCGCCGTATTTCATGCCCATCATGGTGACGGTTGAGCCCAAGCCCAGATAGCCCATGCCGTGACGACGCTTGCTGGTGATTTCTTCGCGCTGCTGCGCTAAGGGCAGGCCGTTGATTTCAACCACGTTGTCCAGCATCCGGGTAAAAATCTTGATGGTTTTACGGTAGTTGTCCCAGTCGAAATGGGCATCGTCGGTGAACGGTTTTTTAACGAAGCGGGTCAGGTTGATTGAGCCTAGAAGGCACGAACCGTAAGGCGGAAGCGGTTGTTCACCACAGTTACCTGTCACTAAGCCATTAAATATAAGTGTATTGTTATCATTTTGAGTGGTATCAAAAACAGCCTCTGTTCCGATATATTCAATACTGATAATTGGGCTGATAAAGCTATTTTTTTTAGCTCGGGTGATATTTTTGGCCCACTCAGAATATTTTTCGTTTTTTTCAGCACTTAAAAAACCAATTTCCTGCATAAAAATATCGCGTGATTCTGAGCCGATAATCAATTCGTAATCCGCTTTACAAGCGTAAGCTTTTTGTCCGCCTTTACCATCAGGCAACATTCTAAACCCAGCATTACGCCGTTTGAGAACGCGACTGAAAATGCCGAAATTGCTTAATAGCATTTGTACGTCGTTAAGCAATTCGGGATGGCTTGATGCTAAGCGAATCGTGCAGTAATGATTTTTATCGTCGCGTTGAACCGTACCATCCGCCTGAAATAAAGCGCTTAAATAACCTTTAACGCAGGCTTCAGTGCCTTGCCAAATGACTTCAGGAACGCGCAGCTTGCTGTCTTTATTAAAGCCGTAAAATTCCAATATGCGCGCCAGTAAAACCGAGCGGATCGTAATCATATTGCGATCCGGCACCGCGACCGCTGACACCTTATAACTTCTAGCCGTGTTCAGTGACAACGCCGTTGCCGCTATTAATTGATTGATATAAGCCACTAATGTTGGCGCAAAATCACGGTCGCCATTCCATAAATTAATCACCGCAGCCTGTTGCTGTTTGCCTCGATTGGTGAAATGGCCATCCCCGGTAATTAGGCCCAGTAACAGGCCAAAACTGTTGTCGCCCTGTTGTCCAAATTGACCTTTAGCGCATTGAACCAGTAAGTTGTCGCCTAACTTCAGATCCTTTAATTTGATTTTGCCGCGCTCGGTATAAAAGTCATGCCAAGCGGTGGCTTTAATTTCATAACCGTCACGCGTGGTTACCCGATAAACGTCTGCAGAAGCAGCGGTCATAAACGCAGGTTTGGCGGGGCGTATGGCGGTGCCTTTATCTTCCAAGCCGAGTGCGCGATGATCGACGGTCACATTTAATGGGGCGCCGCTGGCGTAAAGGTCGCCGATTTTTACCATGCCATATTGCGTATGTAGGCGGGTGTCTGCAGTTACGCACGGATTGGTCGCGCGAATTTTCTCGCAAAACCAGTTATTGTTCATCTCGTTGACTTTGTCGATCAGGATAAATCCGGGTTCGGCGTAGTCGTAAGTGGAGCTCATGATGATGTCCCACAGACGACGTGCGGGCATGGTTTTGCTGATTTTGCAGGCGACCATGCCGTCGTCGTTAAGGATGTAGCCGTCTATGTAGGGCAGGTCTCGCCAGATGATTTGCGTGCTGTCAGCCAAATCCAGATTATCCAGTTTGACTTCTTTTGCGGTGACCGGAAAGGACAGCGACCAAGGCAAGTCGTTTTTTACCGCTTCGACAAACTCGGCGGTAATCAGCAGCGACAGGTTGAATTGGCGCAGACGCCCGTCTTCGCGTTTGGCGCGGATAAATTCGACCACGTCGGGATGGCCGACATCGAAAGTCGCCATTTGCGCGCCGCGTCTGCCGCCTGCCGACGACACGGTAAAACACATCTTGTCATAGATGTCCATGAACGATAACGGGCCCGAAGTATAAGCGCCTGCACCGGAAACATAAGCGTCTTTAGGCCGTAAGGTTGAAAATTCATAGCCGATGCCGCAGCCCGCTTTTAATGTCAGCCCGGCTTCATGTACTTTGCCTAAAATATCATCCATGGAATCGGCGATGGTGCCGGATACGGTGCAGTTGATCGTCGATGTCGCCGGTTTGTGTTCGAGAGCGCCGGCATTGGAGGTAATCCGCCCGGCCGGAATAGCGCCTTGACGCAAGGCCCACAGGAAATCTTTGTAGCATTGCTCCTGTTTGGCTTTACCTTTTTCTACTTCGGAAAGCGCTTTGGCAACCCGTTGGTAGGTGTCATCAATAGTACCGTCAATAGCCCCGCCGTCTTTGGTTTTTAAGCGATATTTGGTATCCCAGATATCCATTGATGCGTCTTGAAAAGGTATTTCGGTCACGGTGTTGGGGATGACGTGTAGCTTTGCCGGCATGGAGATGTCTCAGTAGTAGTGGAAAGGTAAAGGCTAGCCTGTTTAGGGCTTGTTATCGATATGTAGTGATTAGCCGATCAGGATAACACAATATATAGTGTTTTTCGCAAGAATAAAAACACCGGATGAACCCCGGAAATTATTCATTAAGCCGACTATTCAGCAGAGAAACCGTCGTTTTAGTGCGGTTCATCAATCTTTCTTGCTGGTTTAGACCTCGGCCTTCAGGCTAACGCTATCTATTAGTCCGGTGCGCAATAATATCGTCAACTACGGCCGGATCGGCCAGCGTGGAGGTATCGCCCAGGCTGTTAATTTCATTGGACGCCACTTTACGCAAAATACGGCGCATGATTTTACCGGAACGGGTTTTGGGTAAACCCGGCGCCCACTGAATGATGTCCGGATGGGCAATCGGGCCGATTTCATTCCTGACCAGTTCGATCAGTTCCTGGCGCAGTTGTTCAGACGGTTCGATGCCGACATTCAAGGTCACGTAAGCGTAGATGCCTTGTCCTTTAATATCATGCGGATAGCCGACCACGGCGGCTTCGGCAACATGTTCATGCAGCACCAGGGCGCTTTCGATTTCTGCGGTACCCATGCGGTGACCGGAGACATTGATGACATCGTCAACCCGTCCGGTAATCCAGAAATAGCCGTCTTGATCGCGGCGCGCGCCATCGCCGGTAAAATAATAACCGGGGTAGTTTTTAAAATAGGTGTCGATAAAACGTTGATGATCGCCGTAAATGGTGCGTGCCTGTCCCGGCCAGGAGCGACTGATGACTAAAAGGCCTTCGGCGGCACCTTCCCTGATTTGTCCGGAGTTATCCATAATCTCAGGCTTGATACCGAAGAAGGGCAGGGAGGCCGAACCCGGTTTTAACGCTATCGCGCCCGGTAGCGGGGTAATTAAAATGCCGCCGGTTTCGGTTTGCCACCAGGTATCGACTATGGGGCAGTGACCCTCGCCGACCACATGGTAGTACCATTCCCAGGCTTCCGGGTTAATCGGTTCGCCGACACTGCCGAGAATGCGTAAACTGGGGCGTGAGCTGCGGGTAACAAATTCATCGCCCTGCGCCATCAGCGCTCGGATAGCGGTCGGCGCGGTATAGAAAATAGTTACCTGATGCTTGTTGATTACCTGCCAGAAACGGCCGGCATCGGGATAAGTCGGCACGCCTTCGAACAATAAGGTGGTCGCGCCGTTGCATAACGGGCCGTAGATCATGTAGGAATGGCCCGTTATCCAGCCTATATCGGCGGTACACCAGTAAATATCGCCGTCGTGGTAATCGAACACATATTTGTGGGTCATGGCAGTGTATAGCAGATAACCGCCGGTGCTGTGCAAAACCCCTTTAGGTTGGCCGGTGGAGCCTGAGGTGTACAGGATAAACAGCGGATCTTCGGCGTCCATTTCCTCTGGGGGACAGTCGGCCGTAGCGGTCGCCATCGCTTGGTGATACCAGAGGTCGCGCTGCTCGTGCCAGTCGACAGGGTTGCCGGTGTTTTTGATGACGATGACTTTTTCAAGGCCGGGACAGGAGGCGGCGGCTTTATCGGCATTGGCTTTAATCGCTAAGGTCTTGCCGCCACGGTAGCCTTCATCGGCGCACACCAAAAACCGGCAATCGGCATCCAGAATCCGGTCTTTTAAGGCCTCGGCGGAAAAACCGCCGAACACGATCGAATGCACTGCGCCGATGCGGGTGCAGGCCAGCATCACCGTAGCCGCCTCGCTGATCATCGGCAGGTAGATGCACACGCGGTCGCCTTTTTTAACGCCTTGCGCCTTTAATACATTGGCGAATTTGCAGACCTGTTCGTGCAGTTGCCGGTAAGTGATTTTTTTATCCTGCGCCGGATTGTCGCCTTCCCAGATAATGGCGACCTGATCGCCGCGCGCGGCAAGATGACGATCCAGACAATTGACGCTGACGTTAAGTTTTCCGCCTTCAAACCAGCGGATATGGCCGGTCAAAAAATCGCAGTTCATGACCGTATCCCAAGGCTTGCTCCAGTCCAGAAACTGTTCGGCCTGTTCAGCCCAAAAAGCTTCCGGCTCGGCTATGGAGCGCTGATACAAGGTTTTGTAGCTTGCCGCGGTAATATGGGCATTGGCCGCTATTTCCGGTTTTATGTCATAGATTTTAAGGTCTGACATCGGTTAATCCTTGGGTTCGGTTGAAAAAATGTAGAAGGCTCTTAGGTGGCCAATAATGATATTATTGATAATATATTATGTTTTAACATCGTTATGATTAGGGGCATCAGCAGCTAAAGTCAAAGATTTGTACTGCTTCGATAAAAGCAGTATTTCGTATAAAGCCGCTATCTTGTGGATAATGGCTTATTTTTCAGGTATCGCTATCCAGAACTATTTTACCCCTGTTACTATCGGGTTTGGCAAGTCATGCCGCCCGGAGTTTTTCTGGAGAGTACCTTAATATTGACCCAAGAGGGAGTTATGAACTATCGATTGCTATGCGCCGCATTATTGTGGCTACCGGCTTTTGCCAGCAGTGCCGAGACTAAGGTGTCGGAACATATATTGGGCAACGGTTTGAAAGTGCTGGTTAAAGAAGATCACCGCTCGCCGGTTGCCGTGTCCCAGGTTTGGTACAAGGTCGGTTCAAGTTATGAACCGGGCGGCATTACCGGTATTTCGCACATGCTTGAGCACATGATGTTTAAAGGCACCGACAAACATCCCGCCGGTGAGTTTTCGCGGATTGTTGCCGAGAACGGCGGCGACGAGAATGCCTTTACCGGCAGCGATTACACCGCTTATTTCCAAACCATGGAGGCATCAAGGTTGGCGGTCAGTTTTGAGCTGGAAGCCGATAGAATGCGCAATTTGCACCTGCTCGCCGGGGAGTTGAAAAAGGAACTGGAGGTGGTCACCGAAGAGCGCCGAATGCGCACCGACGATAATCCGCAGGCAAAAATGCAGGAACATTTTATGGCGATGGCTTATACCAACAGCCCTTACAGAAACCCTGTGATCGGCTGGCCTTCGGACATCGCTAATTATAAAGTTGAAGATTTGCAAGCCTGGTATCAGCGTTGGTATGCGCCCAATAATGCTACCTTGGTGGTGGCGGGCGACGTCGAACCTAAAGCGGTGTTCGCGCTGGCGGAAAAATATTTTGCTCCGCTCAAACCCAGCGACATTAAAGCGGTCAAGCCGCAGGATGAAGTCGAACAGCTCGGCGTGCGCAGGATGACGGTAAAATTGCCGGCCAAACTGCCGTACCTGTTAATGGGCTACAAAGTGCCGGTATTGAAGACCGCAGAACACGAGTGGGAAGCCTATGCGCTGGAAGTCCTAGCCGGTGTGCTTGATGGCGGCAGCAGCGCCCGGTTGTCCTCGGAACTGGTGCGCGGCAAACAACTGGCGGTTTCTGCCGGTGCCGGCTATGGGCTGGCTTCCAGATTGCCCGGATTGTTTACGCTGGAAGCGACGCCTGCGGCCGGGAAAACCGTGTGGGATTTGGAAGCTGCGTTAAAGAACGAAATTACCGATCTGCAAATCAAACTGGTCGACACCGTTGAATTGCAGCGCATTAAGGCGCAGGTTTTGGCGGCGGCGGTTTACGAGCGCGATTCCAATTTTTATCAGGCCATGCAGTTGGGTATGCTGGAAACAGTGGGTCTGGGTTGGCAAAAAGCCGATGACTATGTGCCTAAGGTCAATCAGATTACTGCGGAACAGGTGCGTGAGGTGGCGCGCAAATATCTGGTTGAGGATAAGTTGAGCGTTGCTTATTTGGAACCCCTGCCGATCAATGAAAGCGCTGGCGAAACCCACACCGAAAAAGGAGTTAAATAATGCGCATCTATCTGTTAAGTCTTGTTTTTTTAGTCTTTAGCCAATCGGCCTGGGCCGTTGCAAAAATCGAACATTGGCAAACGCCGCAAGGCAGCCGGGTTTATTATGTGCAGACCGAGGGCCTGCCAATGGTGGACATACAGGTGGCTTTCGATGCCGGCAGCGCCCGCGACGGCTATCAGTTCGGCCTGTCGGCATTAACTTCGGCCTTGCTCGACAGCGGTGCAGGATCGTGGAATGCCGATGACATCGCCCAGCGTTTTGAAAGCGTCGGCGCGCAATTCGGTTCCAGCGTGTCCAACGATATGGCGTCGGTTTCATTGCGTACGTTAACGGATAAGCCCTTGTTCGATAAGGCGTTAGAGACGATGCAGGTTATTTTGACCCGGCCCGCTTTCAATGAAGCCGATTTCCAGCGGGAAAAAAACCGTACGCTAGCCGGTTTAAAGCAACAGGAAGAGTCGCCCGCCGCATTGGCCGACATCGCTTTTTATAAGGCTTTGTACGGCGATCATCCTTACGGGCATCCGAGTTCCGGTTCGATCATCACCGTGTCCGGTTTTGAAGCGGCGGATTTGCGCAATTTTTACCAAAAATATTATGTCGCCGCCAATGCGGTTGTGGTGATTGTCGGCGACCTGTCCAGAAAACAGGCCGAACTTACCGCCGAGACCTTGCTCTCCGGTTTGCCGACAGGAACAAAGCCGGAGGTGTTGCCGGAAGTGGTCATGCCGGTCAAAGCAGATCGGCAGCATATCGAATTCCCCTCCTCGCAAACGCATGTACTGGTCGGAATGCCCGGCACTTACCGCAAAGACCCCGATTACTTTACCCTGTATGTCGGCAATCATATTCTCGGCGGAGGCGGACTGGTGTCCAGGCTGTTTGAGGAAGTCAGGGAAAAACGCGGCCTGGCCTATAGCGCACGCAGTTCGTTTGCGCCGATGTTTAGGAAAGGGCCGTTCACGATCAGCCTGCAAACCCGCAACGATCAGACCGGGCAAGCGCTGAAGGTACTGAATAAAACCCTGGCCGATTTTATCGAGCAGGGGCCGACAAAAGCCGAGCTGATGGCCGCCAAGAAAAACATTACCGGCGGTTTTGCCATGCGTTTCGATACCAATAAAGAACTGGCCAGCTATGTGTCGATGATCGGCTTTTATGACATGCCGCTAGATTATCTGGATAGGTTTAGACAAAATATTGAGCAGGTGACGGTAGCGTCGATAAAAGAGGCGTTTAAGCGCCGCGTTAATCCGCAGTTAATGCAGACCATCACCGTAGGCGGGAGTACTCACGGCAGTGAAAAATAAGCTCAGGATTATCGGCGGCGACTGGCGCAGTCGGCAGTTAAGTTTTGTCGATGCGCCGGGCTTAAGACCCACGCCGGCTAGAGTCAGAGAAACGCTATTTAACTGGTTGCAGTATGAAATAGTCGGCAAACACTGCCTGGATTTGTACGCAGGCAGCGGCGCGTTGGGCTTTGAAGCCGCATCCCGAGGCGCCAGGTCGGTCGTCCAGGTAGAAAATAATATTCAGGCCTGCCGCAGTTTGAAGGACAATGCCCTTGCCTTGTCCGCGACCCGGATAACAGCGGTGCAAAGCGATGTTTTGCGCTATCTGGCCGGGGAGGCGCAGGCCTTTGACGTGGTGTTTCTTGATCCGCCGTTCGGTCTCGATCTGGTTGTGCAAACCTGTCAACTGTTAGAACAAAACGGCTGGCTGGCCAAGCATGCCAGGATTTATGTCGAAACGGAACGGCATTTCGATTTTGCCGACATGCCCGCAAACTGGCGACAGCTGAAGAGTAAGAGCGCTGGCGAAGTCGCTTATCATTTGTTTGAGCGGGCGGGGGAGCTAAGATGACAGACGAAAAAACAAGGCTACCCCTTGCGCCGCCATAAATGGGCATTTAAACGCTCTCTTTTAGTGCAGATAGTATAAAATCGCTTATTTTTTTAAAATTAACACGCTATGCAAACCACTGCAATTTATCCGGGTACCTTTGATCCCATTACCAATGGACACTTGGATTTGATTGCCAGAGCGTCCAGGCTTTATCACAAAGTGGTCGTCGCTGTGGCGGTTAACAGAAGTAAAACCCCGTTATTTTCTTTGAGCGAGCGAGTGGCTTTGGTTAAAGCGGTCACCTCGGAATTTTCTAACGTGTGGGTGATAGGTTTTGATAACCTGCTGGTCGAGTGCGCCAAACAGCAGGGCGCCAATGTTATATTGCGCGGCTTGCGTGCGGTATCCGATTTTGAATATGAGTTCCAATTGGCCGGAATGAACCGGCGTTTGGCGCCGGAACTGGAAACCGTGTTCCTAACCCCGGCCGAACAATATGAGTTTATTTCTTCGAGCATGATCCGTGAAATTGCCCAGCTGAACGGCGATGTATCCTGTTTTGTTCCTGACCTTGTTCATCAAGGTTTAATTGATAAATTTAAGGGTGAGTAAAAAAGTATGACCTTGGTTATTAATGACGATAAATGTGCCCGATGTGGTGTTTGCGAGCCTGAATGTCCAAATGAAGCGATCACTCAGACTGAAGACGCTTACGTGATTGACACGGCTTTGTGCAATGAATGCGTTCGCTTTGGTGATCCTATCTGTCTATCGGTTTGTCCCAACAACGGTATCGATCAGGTCAAAGAAAGTTTATATAAAAAATGTTTTAGTCTATTTGGCTGAACACCTTATTGTTCGCCCTTGTTTTACAGGAATATGTATGGCCCTTATTATTAATGATGAATGCATCAATTGCGATGTTTGCGAGCCGGAATGTCCGAATGCCGCGATTTCCCAAGGTGCGGATATTTATATTATCGACCCTGATTTATGTACTGAGTGCGTAGGCCATCATGGTGTGCCGCAATGCATGGAAGTGTGTCCGGTCGATTGTATCGATAAAGATGCCAAGCATGTTGAGAGTCCGGACGATCTGTATCAGAAGTATTTGAAATTGACCGGCTAAGTGCTTGATAAGGCGAGCGTGAATCTATTCGCGCTTACCCTGCATTAACCAAGCCAGACTTTCAGCCGTAGTGCCAACCGGTTTATATTCCGCGCCGACCCATCCCGAATAAGCTGATGTTGCAATGGCTAAAAATACCCGGTCGAAATCAATTTGGCCGGTACCGGGTTGCCCCCGTCCGGGGCAATCGGCAAACTGAATGTGACCGATTTTCCTGGCATGTTCGGCAATAAATGCCTCGGGCTTTTCGCCCATCATTTGCATGTGATAAATATCGTACTGCATAAACAGCTTCGGGCGGTTCAGCTGCTTTAATATCTCCAGCATTTGCATGCCGCTATCGATGATAAATCCCGGCATGTCGTGACTATTGACCGCTTCAAAAACCGTGTTAATGTCCAGTGGCGAAAAGGCCTCGACAGCTAACGCCAAGTTTTCCTTAAAAGTTGCCAGATATTGCTCCAGGCGGCTGTTATCCAGACAGCGCCCCGGCAGGACATTGATGGCTTCCGGTTGTAACTCTTGTGCATATTCGATGGTTTGATCGATGGCCCGCCTGAACTGAACGCGTTTTTCAGGCACGCAGGCCAATCCCTCGCCGCCTTGTAATAAATCGTCGGCACCGACATTAAACAGAACCAGTTTTAAGTCATGCGCG
The DNA here is from genome assembly GCA_024636505.1 of Methylobacter sp. Classification (GTDB taxonomy): domain Bacteria; phylum Pseudomonadota; class Gammaproteobacteria; order Methylococcales; family Methylomonadaceae; genus Methylobacter_A. The sequence continues at coordinate 38,742 of JAGXGY010000037.1, forward strand.
TCCAGTTGGTTTTTTATCGCAGCTGTACTTAAGGCGTAAGGAAATTGAATTTCAACCGTATTAAAACCTGCTTGCTTGGCGGCCTTAAAGCGGTCAATCAGCGGTACTTCGGTAAATAACAGGCTCAGATTGGCGGTAAAATCAAGCATCGGTTTTGGTGTACAGTTTGATTAAAGTGGCCGGGTCTTGTTCCCGATAACCTTGACTGCCGTGCAGTTGCATCAGCTGCGAGGCCAGTGCGGACATGGGAATGGCATTGCCCTGTTTGACCGATAAATCAACCGCCATGTTCAAATCTTTCAATAGGGTTTTAACCCGCCATTTGACCGGCTCAAAGGTTCCGGCTGCCATTTCAGCGCCGACAATTTGCAAGGGCTTGGAGTCGGCAAAACCGCCTGCCAGTGCCGCAGGTATTTGCTGGGTATCAACACCGGCTTGTTTGGCCAGCGCCATCATTTCGGCGATAACCAGCACATTGCAACTGACGATCATTTGATTGCATATCTTGGTCGTCTGGCCGCTGCCCACTTCGCCCATACGGGTTAATTGCTGATAAAGAGGCGCCAGAACCAGTCGGGCAATATCGATATGTTCGACACTGCCTCCCGCCATAATTGCCAGACTGCCCAGTTCTGCACCGGCAACGCCGCCGGAAACCGGCGCATCAACCCAGCCCATTGCGCATTGTTGATGCAATAGCGCGGCTAATTGCCGGGTGTTTTCCGGGTGGATGCTGGATAGGTCAATCAGCAATTTGCCTGCGGTACCGTTTGGTGCAATATCGTTGCGGACAATGGATTCTACGACCTTTGTGTCGGCCAGACACAGGATAATGACCTCGGAGGCTCCGACTAATTCGGCAACGGATGCGCAGGCTGTAGCACCGGCATCGGTGACCGGCCGGAGCTTTTCAACAGTGCGGTTCCAGACATTGACGCAAAAGCCTGCATCCAGCAAACGTAAAGTCATCGGCTTGCCCATCAGGCCGATACCGATGAAGCCGAGGGTGGGTTTTTTATCTGTCATGGTATTAATTGGCCCGGTTAATATTCAAAATGGAAACGACACAGCGGCGTTAACGATAAGTTCTACGATATAATGTTCGGTTGAGGCTGGCCTAGTATTCAGTCAATTTAGACATGACGGGTGCCTGTCACTGTGGGGGCGGCTTTAGCCGCCCCCACATCCAGTTGCTTAGCCGTCAGAATAAAGTTGACTGAGTACTTGGTTGCCGGAAATTTTTTAATATATAAACCCTTGCTGCGTTTTGCCGGCAAGTTTAATCGAGAAGAGGTTTGCGTGGCAAAGGCTAGTGATTTAAAAAGGGGCATGGTGGTTGAAATAAACGGCATACCGCATGCGGTTAAGCAGGTCGATGCGAAAAGTCCATCGTCCCGTGGCGCGTCAACGTTGTACAAGATTCGTTTTACCAATCTTAAAACCGGTCAGAAACTGGATGAGTCGTTAAAAGGGGATGATTTCTTTAAGGATGCCGACTTGGTGCGGGCCAAGGTGCAGTTTTCTTATATTGACGGTGATAATTATATCTTTATGGATATGGAAGATTATACCCAGTACACCTTGAGTAGTGCCGATCTGGAAGGTCAAATCGACTATTTGACCGAAGGCCTGGAAGGTATTGTGGCCTTGTTGATAGACGGTGAGATATTGGCTGTTGAATTACCCAGTTCCGTGATGTTGGCGATAGTGGAAACGGCTCCGGCCATTAAGGGCGCGACCGCGTCAGGGCGTACCAAAACCGCCAGATTAACTACCGGCTTGGAGGTTCAGGTGCCCGAATATCTGGAGCCTGAGGAATTGATTAAGATTAATACCGACAGCGGAAAATTCATGTCACGCGGGTAATCGTCATGTCTAATCGGTTAAGCGTTGCTCAAGGCGAGTTCGAACTCAACCGGCTGCCAACACGGCCGCGAGAGTTGTTGCGCGCTTGGGATGCGGCGGATGAATATCTGCTTAACGCGCTGGCAGAAGAATTAACACTGCCTGATGCAGCGCGCATTTTGATCGTGAATGACGGTTTTGGTGCGCTGACGGTAGCATTAAATGCTTTACGGCCTGATGCGGTATCGGATTCCTATTTGTCTCAGCAGGCCACAAGGCTCAATCTGGCAGCTAATAACCTGCCTGAGCAACATGTCAGCTTGCTGCATAGCCTTGAGCCGTTGCAGGGTATCTTTGATCTGGTATTAATTAAGGTACCGAAGACGCTGGCATTATTGGAAGACCAGTTGATACGTTTGCATTCGCATTTAACACCGTCAACTCAGGTCGTGGTCGCCGGCATGATTAAACACTTGCCGCCTTCGGTTTGGAAGTTACTGGAGCGTTTGCTTGGGCCGACCACAACCTCGCCGGCAAGAAAGAAGGCGAGGCTGATTTTTGCAACGCTTGATAGCGGATTGATTGTGCCGCCTAGTCCCTATCCGGTCAGTTATCGGCTTGAAAACACCGATTATCTGATTAGTAACCACGCCAACGTATTTTCGCGAGACAGTCTGGATATAGGAACGCGCTTTTTTCTTCAGCATCTCCCCTTTCGGCAGCATGCTGGCGATATTATCGATTTGGGCTGCGGTAACGGCCTGGTCGGTTTAATTGCCGCCGAACGCAGTCCGGAGGCGACTGTGTGTTTTGTTGACGAGTCCTTTATGGCAGTGGCATCGGCCAGGGACAATTTTTATCGTGTATTTAAAGAGCAGCGCGCGGCGACTTTTTGTGTCGGTGACGGCTTGATGAATTTTGAGTCAGCGTCGGCCGACCTGATTCTTTGCAATCCGCCTTTTCACCAGCAAAATACGGTGGGCGATCAGATTGCAGTCGGCTTGTTTAAACAGTCGCGCAGGGTATTGCGTAAAGAGGGAGAATTATGGGTAATCGGCAATCGGCATCTGAATTATCACAATTATCTTGACCGTTTTTTTGGCGGACACTCGGTCGTTGCATCCAACTCGAAATTCGTTATTGTGAAGGCCGTTTTGAAAGGTTGATTTGCTGGGCAGGCGGAAAAAACAGATAAAAAAACTCCCGATGCTAATAAAAGTACCGGGAGAAAGGGGTCAAACAGGAGAGAGTCTGCTTGAAGTAGGATGCCAGGAGATAATGTTTCTATCCACCGACCTCATTTGTTGATGGCTTTGTCATTCGACAGATGAGGTCGGCAGATTGCCTCCCCGTGAACGAGGAGGTTGTCAGAGGATAACGATGCTAATACATCGTTGTCAAATCTAGCGATTCCCTAAAAAGGGAGGTTCCAAACCAATAAGGAAATTTGATGAAAAACTCAGTCGTGCGAACTGCGATTCAACAACATATTGCTGAATAGAGCAGCCGAGCCGAACATAATCGTTGAAACAATGAATTCGCCGGAAATAAAACCTAAAATACCCATGATAAACGTGAGCCCTATTAGAATATCTCTGTGAAGATCAGTCATTTTAAATATCCTTTACTATGTTGTAGGAACGAATTAAACAGCTTGGAATACACTATACATACGTGCTTATTGGTTGACAATGCCTGTAATTATTGATTAATAGTTTCCTGGTTGTATATGATCGGTTTTTAGACGTGGCGTATTTTATCGCTAAATATCGGAAAAACCGGACGAAATGCATAGAACCGGTTTGATGGCGAATATTCTGCAGTGATCTTGCTGTAAGCCTTAAATGACATTGCCTTGCAGTCGCTGGCTTTGGATAATAGTCATTATGATTTTCTGTTTTCAGTAGAAAACAACTTAAACGAATTAATTTAGCTTTGTCATGACAAAGCGCGAGACGAGGATATGCAAAAAGAATACCAGTTAAGTCCGGGGAATCCTTACCCTTCAGGCTCCAGAGCTAAAAACAAGGGGGTCAATTTCTCCATTTTCAGCCGCTATGCAACGCATGTGGAGCTGTTGCTTTTTGATAGCTCGGATTGTGACGAACCCTTTCAAACCATCGTGTTGCAGGAAGATATTAACTGCACTTTTTTTTCCTGGCATGTTTATGTGGTCGGATTACCGGCGGGCATATGGTATGCGTGGCGCATGGACGGACCTAATCAAGTCCGTGAAGCGGGATTGCATTTTGATAAAGACAAACAATTGATCGATCCTTGGGCGCGCGCCGTCAGTGATAAGCGTTGGAGTCGCAAGGCAGCGTGTATGCCGGGCGACAATAAACTTACCGCCATGCGTTGCGTTGTCACTGACGATCGTTACGATTGGGAAGGCGATATGCCGCTACGCATTCGCAGCGAAAGGGCTATTGTTTACGAACTGCATGTCGGCGGTTTTACCCGGCATTCTTCTTCAAAAGTCGATCATCCGGGTACTTTTTCCGGGTTGATTGAAAAAATTCCTTATCTGAAAGCACTCGGCATTACTCATGTTGAATTATTGCCGGTGATGGCTTTCGATGAACAGGATGTTCCTAAGAACACGGCCGATAGGGGGCTGAAGAATTACTGGGGTTACAGTACTCACAGTTTCTTTAGTCCGCATCCAGGCTACTGCGTCACCCCGGAGCAGGGTACTCATGTGCAGGAGTTTCGCGATCTGGTCAAAGCGCTGCATCAGGCCGGTATCGGCGTTATTATGGATGTGGTGTTTAACCATACCGCAGAGGCGGGTGCCGACGGTCCGATCATTAATTTCAGGGGCATAGGCGATGATATTTTTTACCATCACGATAAGGCGAATAAGAGCATTCTTCATGATTATACCGGTTGCGGCAACACGGTAAACGCCAATCATCCGCTGGTGGCCAATTTTATTATTAAGTGTCTGGAATATTGGGTCAGGGAAATGCATGTCGATGGTTTTCGCTTTGATCTGGCCAGTGCTTTAGCCCGAGGGGAGGGAGGTAAGGTTTTGCACGATCCGCCTTTGCTGTGGGGTATCGAACTTTCAGCGCGGCTGGCCAAAACCAAGCTGATTGCCGAGGCCTGGGATGCGGCAGGTCTGTATCAGGTCGGCAGTTTTCCCGGTTATCGCTGGGCTGAATGGAACGGTAGATACCGGGACGTTATCCGGCGTTATGTACGGGGCGATAATGGCTTGATCAACGAGCTTGCAACCCGCCTTTGCGGCAGTAACGATTTGTATGAACACAAAGGCCGACTGCCTATTAACAGTATTAATTTCGTCACCTGTCACGACGGTTTCACTTTGTACGATTTGTTCAGTTATAACGAAAAACATAATGAGGCTAACGGTGAAAATAATCAGGACGGCTGTAATCATAGTTTAAGTTTTAATTATGGCGTTGAGGGTGAAACCGACGACCCAAATATTTTGGCATTGCGTAGAAAACAGGCGAAAAATGTTTTTGCTATGTTGTTACTCAGTCATGGCGTTCCGATGTTACTGGCGGGCGACGAGTTATTAAACAGCCAGGGCGGAAATAATAATTGTTATTGCCAGGATAATGAATTGTCCTGGATAGACTGGAATATGGCGGAGAAAAATGCCGATATGCTGCGCTTTGTTCAACTGATGATAGCGTTGCGCAAAAGACATCCTGCTATCATGCGGCGGCGTTTTTTGACCGGTAAACCGGTTAATGGCCGAGGCATAGCCGAAATTCAGTGGCATGGCACCGAGCTTAACAAGCCGTTATGGGATGATCCGGAAGCCAGGATTCTGGCATTTACCCTGGCAGGTATAGAAAATAACGAACCCGACCTGCATGTGGTGATGAATATGTCGGATCAACAAGTGACCATTGAGTTGCCGGTCATTGCCGCTCGCCTATGGTGTCTGTCTTTGGACTCATCGTTGCCATCACTGCAGGATATTATCGACATACAAGAGCAAAAGCTGTTGCATGAAAATTTTTATTCGGTAAACAGCCGGGCTGTTGTGGTTTTTGAAAATCGCATTGTCGAATAGGGTGTAATTGGCGGGTAAGAGGCTCCTTTGACGAGCCTCTTTATTTCTTCAGTTTTACCGCAGTAACAGCAGCGGCTTTTGGGTATTTAGCAGCATCTTGGCGGTAAAGCTGCCCAGCAATAGATCATGAATACGGGCGTGGCTAAACGCGCCCATGACGGTTAGATCAATGTTATGACTGGCCTGATATTCACAAAGCGCCTGATCGGGCTTGCCGGGTAATCTTTTAGTGATCACGTCAATGCCGCCCGCCTTTGTCAGTTTGTCGGCGGCCGCTTCAAGCAACGACTCTATTGCTGTATCGTCTTTGCTGACGTAGACCAGATGGCAGTTTAGGCCTTTATACAGCGGACTGGCAGCGACCATATCCACCGCTTTTTCTGCCGCTTTACTGCCGTCATAGGCGATCATGATGCGTTGTGGCGCTTTGAAAGTGTCGTTGACGACCAAAATAGGCTTATGCAATGAGCGAATGATAGACTCAAGTTTGGCCCCTATCCGGTCGGGTTGGTTTTCGTGTACTTTTCCACGCAGGCCGATGACCAGAACGCGGATGTCGGCTTCAAGTTCTATCAGCGACTCTACCAGGCTGCCATGGCGCTGATGGGTGATAGGATCGGCGATACCGGCTTGCGTTATCCGGTCTTTTGCCGCCTGTAATATTAATTTTCCCTGCTGCAATAACAACTTGCTGCGCTGCTGTTCGATGGAAACCAGCTCTTCGAGTAAAGATTCCTGACTGCCCAGGCCGATGTTGCCGGACAAGTCCGATATGGCAGCGGTCTCATGATGATGATCGATGCTGTGCAACAGTTTTAACGGCGCATCGACACGTTGCGCTATCCAGACGGCGTAATCGCAGACCGCTGCTGTCAGTGACGAACCGTCAATGCACGCCAGTACCAAATTTGTAGTCGTGTTCATTAGTGACCTCCCATAATTTTTTCAATTTCTTCCGGTTTATCGTGTATGCCGAAACGATCGACAATCGTCGAACTGGCTTCGTTCAAGCCGATTAATTCCACCTCGGCGCCTTCTCGCCGGAACTTGATCACCACTTTATCCAGCGCGGTTACCGCAGATATATCCCAGAAATGCGCGCGATGCAGGTCTATCACGACTTTTTCAACCGCCTCTTTAAAGTCAAAGGCTGCAGTAAATTTATCTGCCGAGTTAAAGAAGACTTGCCCGATAACATGATAAGTTCTGGTGTTTGATTCCTCATCCAAGTCAGGCTCGACAATCATAAAATGACCGATTTTATTAGCGAAGAATAACGATGCCAGCAATATACCGGCTAATACGCCAAATGCCAGGTTATGTGTCCAAACCACGACAATCACCGTTGTTATCATGACGATATTAGTGGATAAGGGATGTTGTTTTAATTTGACGATAGAACTCCAGCTGAAAGTACCGATCGAGACCATGATCATCACCGCCACTAACGCAGCCATTGGAATTTTAGACAGCCACTCGTCCAGAAATACCACCATGACTAACAGAAAACTGCCGGCAATCAAGGTGGACAAGCGTCCGCGTCCGCCAGATTTGATATTAATCACCGACTGGCCGATCATCGCACAACCGGCCATGCCGCCTAGCAAACCGGCGCCGATATTGGCAATCCCCTGGCCTTTGCATTCGCGGTTTTTATCGCTGGTCGTGTCGGTTAGATCATCGACGATGGTGGCGGTCATTAACGATTCCAGCATACCCACCACCGCCAATCCCAGCGAATAAGGCAAAATGATCTGCAAAGTCTCCAAGGTCAACGGCACTTCGGGCCAGAGAAATACAGGCAAGGTGTCGGGCAGTTGACCCATATCGCCGACGGTGCGGATATCCAGGTGTAAATACATCGCTATGCCGGTCAAAGTCACAATACAAACCAGCGGTGAAGGCAGGGATTTACCGATAAAGGGAAGGTACGGGAACAGATAGATAATCGCCAGGCCGCCTGCGGTCATCGCATAGACATGCCAAGTGACGTGGGTCAGTTCCGGCAATTGCGCCATAAAGATCAATATCGCCAAGGCATTAACAAAACCGGTGACCACCGAGCGCGACACAAAACGCATCAAACCGCCGAGTTTCAGGTAACCGGAAATGATTTGCAGAACGCCGGTTAACACGGTTGCGGCTAATAAATATTGCAGTCCGTGATCCTTGACCAAAGTCACCATCAACAACGCCATGGCTCCGGTCGCCGCTGAAATCATGCCCGGTCTGCCGCCGACAATAGCCGTTATCACCGCAATACAGAAAGACGCATAAAGCCCGACTTTAGGGTCGACACCGGCAATGATGGAGAAGGCAATGGCTTCGGGTATCAAGGCAAGAGCAACGACAATGCCGGCCAGCGCATCGCCACGGATGTTGCCGAGCCAGTCCTGTTTTTTTGAGAGTAAAAGCATAGTTATCCTGATAAATTAAAAAAGGCTATGCCGGAAGAACACAGCCAGGGAGCATAAAAAGTTATTCAAGTAATGAAAGCGAATACTAAGGCGGCTTTGTTTGCATGGCTTTGACAGTCATTGATCATCCTTTAGAGAAAAAACCAAAATAGAAGGCAAAAAAGACCGATCACATAAGCGATGATTAATTTCCATTTACGCCCAACCGGCAACGTTCGCCAATAGAAGGATTGACGCCTGGTATATCGTAACCAGACAGCTCTGCTATTTCTTCGCCAGGAGCGATATAAGCGCGGCCATACTTTGTATAGTGGATATAGCCCGAATACCAGCAAAATCAAAATCGTGCTGATGATGAGAATTTCGCTTTCGTGGTGAGTCGTGTGCAAGGTGTGTTCGAGGATTTCTTCAATGAATCCTTCGATAACCTCGAAAAGCAGATGCAGTAATTCAAAAACAAAATGCAGTGTTCCGAGTATTAAATCGAGAAGATCATCAGACAAGGTAATGATAAGGAATAACACCACGAACTGTTTGCCGACTCGGGTCAGCATTTGCCGGTCGGTTTCATTAGTATGTCCGCAGCATAATCCGCAGTTGGTCAGCTTCGGGAAAAAACGGATTATCCGGTTAGCTTTATGCAAACTTTTCACTATCCAATTTCATTAATCAGATAGTTTCGCTCATGCTGGCTTTAATGCGCTCCAGCAACGCGGTCATCTGTTGTTGTTCTTGCGGCGTTAAGGTTTTAAGCACCTCCGCTTCCACTGCATCGGCGATTTCCCAGAGTTCCTGCATGATAGGCAGCGCTTTAGACGTGATTTCCAGACGATAAGCGCGCCGGTCCTCACTGTCCTTATTACGTCGAACCAGTCCCGCCTCTTCCAGCAAGTCGATCTGCCTTACCAGCGTAATCGGTTTGATGTCGAGGATGTCGGCCAGATCAATTTGGCGACAGTTTTCGTTGTTGGACAGATGTACCAAGGCTCGCCATTGAGCATGGCTCAGGCCGATAGTTTCCGCTTGCTTGTTAAAGCGCTGGCGAATAATGTGGCTGATTTCGTAACTTAAAAAACCGAACTTGGAATGCATAGGAAAAAATATAATAAGCAAAAGGTATAATATCAATATTTTTATACGTGTCCTAATCGGATGCGTCGTCGTCCGGCGAACACATGAAGACACCGCCGGGTCGGTCATTAAATCGACAATAACATGCGATAATCTATCGGCGTAAACGGTGGGTATAAAAGCTCGAAACCACCTGAACAACCAAGCAGACAGTATCTCAGTCCGATTCATATGAAGAATTATTATTATTTATGCGTACTTATATAGAAGCCTTGCGGCACAGCTTGTATCAAGTTATTTATCAGTCCCATACGCCGGCGGGAAAAGGCTTCGATATTGCGCTGATGATTTTAATTCTGAGCAGTGTCTTAACCATTACCTTGGACAGTGTCGCCGACATTAGTCGGCAGTATGGGGAGCAACTGGCTACCGCAGAATGGCTATTCACGACTTTATTCACTGTCGAGTATATTCTTCGTATTTTTTGCATACACAGGCCAATCAAATACATCATCAGTTTCTACGGCCTCATCGATTTATTGGCTATTGTTCCTTCCTATCTGGGTATTTTTATATCCGATTCGCATTACCTCCAAGTCATCCGCATCCTCAGAATTTTACGGATATTTCGGGTGTTGAAACTGGTCCGTTTTATCAATCAGTCCAATCTGCTGATCAACGCTTTAATGGCCAGTCGGCTCAAAATCACTATATTTATACTCACTATTTCCACGCTGTTGGTGATTTTCGGGTCGGCCATGTATTTGATCGAAGGTCCGGAACATGGCTTTGCCAACATACCGGTAAGCATTTACTGGGCGGTGGTGACCTTGACCACGGTGGGTTTTGGCGACATCACTCCCCAAACCGATCTGGGGCGTGCCATCTCCGCAGTGGTTATGATCAGCGGTTACGCGATCATCGCAGTACCCACCGGTATATTCACGGCGGAATTATCCCAGGAAATGAAGCGGCAGAATGCTGGTGTTGACGAAAGGGTTTGTTCGAAGTGCCGAAAAACCGGGCATGAAACCGAAGCAAACTATTGTCGTATTTGTGGCACGGATCTGGCTCAGTCGGTCGGCGAGAAGTCAGGCTAATCTAGGTGTTTTCTGCAATTGTGCGGTGTCTATGCGTTGTGTATGATTTATTGGTCTTCACATTTTTTGTTTTGCCTTTTAACAAATTTTTTAGCTCGTTATCAGGTTTTCGTAATTGTCACAAGAGGATGTACTTATGAGAATAGAACAGAAACAGCTGTTGAAATCCTGGCGGGATGAGCTGGGAGTAACAATGCATACGCATTATGTGCTATCCACCAAGATTCGCTTATTGAATTACATCCTGGGCATTCCGTGCATCATTATTGCTATGTTGGTCGCTACCTATATCTTTTTCACCATCAATCAGAATGTTGTTCTCTGGGTGAAGATGCTGTTCGGCTTGCTTAGTTTGTTGCTGGCGATATTGGCTTCGCTGCAAACCTTTCTTAAGTATTCGGAGCAGGCGGAAAATCATCGTAATGCCAGTGCTCGCTATCAGGCTCTGTTCAACGGGATAGATCAATTGCTTGTCATCCCGCCCAAGGATGAGGCGGCTTTAGGCGTGTGGTGTGATAAGTTTCGTGAACGCTGGGATGAGTTGAATCTTGAAGCGCCCAACATAGCGAACAAGTTTAAACTGGAATCAGGAGCAGAAACGGTATCGACAACCCCGGAAGATAGTTATCAGACGTCAGTTGAATAAGATTGCCGTCAGCGACTAACTTAAGATAATCTCCTCTGACGTGGCGATAGACTACAGTCTTATTCTGCCCGCCAAGGCTTGTGTGATGCGACAAATACTTTGAGGGCGGTGCTGTCATCGGTAATCGAAATATTTTTAGCAGATCGAATCAAGCACCCGCTTCTAGGGTGCTATTTATTCCAAAGTATTAAAAATTTAGTAAGTTGTTGACCTCATACTCTTATGAGTTATAAGTCTACACTTTGTTCGATGCTTCCCTCTGCCAAGCAGCCTCAATCTTTGGTGGCTAAGGTGTGCGGCATCCCTAACCGTGAGGCTCATACAGGACTGGATCCTGTGGAATTTACTAGGTATACTTAAACATGCTTAACTTTGATGGCCGTCTGTAAAGGTAGCCTAAGAATAGGCATTTAAGTGTATGGAAAAATTTTAGTAGAGGGTAATCGCAACGTTTAAGGCTGATGATGTTTTTGCACGCAGAGCACAACTCCAAAATGAATCTTTCGGCAAAAGACATGTTTGAAATTAGTCAGGAACTCAGTCGCTGTTTTACGCCATGCTTTTCAAGTCCGGTGCCGGAGCTTGATGAAGAAATCCGGCTTTCTCCCAAGGAATTATTGGATATTGGCGAAGAAATCAGTCGGGATTTTACACCGATACCGTTCAGTAGCACGCCTGAATTAGTGCTTTTGCCGGTCGATCCCGGACACCTTTATGCGTATTGGAATGTTGGGCAAGGTCACGACCTTTCTACAGCCGATAATCACCCGCTTACCCTGCGAATTTATGCGCAATCCGGCGAAGAAGAGACGGTTGCCGAGACAGTATCATGGTTTGACGTCGCCATTAATAACCCGATAACGGCACAACAGGTGTCCTTATCCCGTCCTGTTGATGAAACCGCCTATTCAGCAGCCATCGGCAAATGTGATGCAGATGATGGTTTTATCGCTATTGCCTGTTCAAACATTATTCATGTACCGCTTGGACGGGCGGCCTGCTATCAGGATCGTCAAGACTCCAGCTATTGCCAGGGAAAAAATGCCTCAGGCCTGGGAATCAACAAACCAGCGTGATGACAACAAGCCTACCGTGTTCCGGGCAAGGATTCCTGAGTATTGTTCTGCACGCACATCTTCCCTATGTGCGCCACCCTGAACATGACAGTTTTTTTGAGGAAAACTGGCTGTTCGAAGCCATAAGCGAATGCTATCTGCCGCTAATCGGCGTACTCGACCGTTTACACGCAGATAAGGTCGATTACCGGCTGACGCTGTCGTTGTCGCCGACGCTGATATCTATGTTGCGCGACGACTTGTTGCAAACACGCTATCTGAGCTATTTGCACAGTCGGCTGGAATTGGCTGAAAAGGAAATTATCCGAACCCGCAAGCAGCCGGAGTATCAAAAATTAGCGCGACTCTATCGGCGCTTTTATCTAAACGCGTTAAACACTTATCAAGATCGCTATCAGGGCGATTTATTGGCGGCTTTTAAAAAACACCAAAGCACCGGTAAGCTTGAGCTGATCACGACAGCGGCGACTCACGGTTTCTTGCCGCTGTTGAATGTCAGCGAAACCGCAGTCCGCAACCAGGTCAATACCGGTATCGGAATGTTTAAAGCAGCAACGGGCAGTGCTCCAAGCGGTTTTTGGCTGCCTGAATGCGGCTATTATCCGGGCCTTGAAGCGATTCTGGCCGATGCGGGTATCGCCTATTTTTTTGTCGATAGCCACGGTATTATGGATGCCCGTTCGCCACCTCGGCATGGCGTTTACGCGCCGATAGCTTGCGGCAATGGCGTGGCGGCATTTGCACGCGATCCTGAATCATCGCAGCAAGTCTGGAGTTCTAAAGAAGGCTATCCGGGGGATTTCGACTACCGTGAATACTATAGCGATATTGGTTTTGAGCTGGAGTTGGATTATATTGCGCCTTTTATTCTCGACGGGAAAACCCGTATCAACACCGGCATTAAATACCATCGGGTGACCGGCGAAAACCGGCCTAAGGAAATTTACAATCCGAGGCAGGCATTAGCCAAAGCGCGCGAACATGCCCGGGATTTTGTCGATAAGCGTCAGCGGCAGATCGATCGGCTTGGCGCTACGATGGACGACAGTCGGCAACCCATTATAGTTGCGCCTTACGATGCGGAACTGTTTGGTCATTGGTGGTTCGAAGGGACGCATTGGCTGGAATGGGTGCTGAGGTTGGCAAGCGACAGCAGCGGTGTTCGATTGATCAGTTGCGGGGATTATTTAAAGCAGCAGCCGTCACCGCAGGTAGCGACACCCGCCGCATCAACTTGGGGCGATCAAGGCTATTCCAGTTATTGGATCAATGAAACCAATGCCTGGATTTATCCCTTGCTGCACAAGGCCGAATTAGAGATGGAAAAACTGGCGCGCGATGTTCAGGGATTAGCACTGACGCCGATACAGACGCGGGCCTTGAATCAGGCCGCCAGATCGATTTTGCTGGCGCAAGCTTCCGATTGGCCGTTTATCATGAAGTCGGGGACCACCATCGACTATGCGAATAAACGCGTTACCGATTATCTGGCCAGATTTAACTATTTACATGACTGTTTTCGCAAGAATAGGCTCAATGAGCGTTATTTAACAGCGCTGGAGATCATGGACAATCTTTTTCCGGATATTGATTTTCGGGATTACAATCCCTCAAGGGTGTGTTTTAAACCCGCCCGGTCTTAAGCTGTTGCGTCGTTCCTTTGTTGTGACGCTCCGACGTCCGGCGGTACATAGGATACGCACGGCATACCCGGAATCCTATATCTTTCCTTTTGACCTGAGTTTCAGGGTAGCAATAACGTAACGGAGACAAAATTTGGCCAAAATCCAACTGCTGTATGTTGAAAATGTGATTACCCGTAAAAAAACCAACGTTCAACAGACGCTGGATTTTTTTATGCGGGTGGAAAACGTCAGTTACGATAAACGGATCGATGTACTCTGGTCGGGTGAAGATGGCATATGGCAAACGCTGCCTGCAAGCTTCCACAGCAAGCTGGAACATGATCAGGAATGCTGGCGGGCTCAAATCCATTTCCAGCTCAGTCCGGCTCATTCGCTACCCGGCAATATCCGGTTCGGATTGCGCTATCAGAGTGCGGCGGGCGAGTATTGGGATAACCGGCAGGGCGCAAATTATTCCAGTCAGGCTGATTCAGGTATCAGGGTCGCGTGTGCCGCGCCGGTTTTAAATATCGGCTTTACGACCCAGCTGGAGGGCGAACAAAAAAACCTTCCGATCACGGTGGCGGTGGATATGTTCAACGATGCCGACAAGGTAACCGTACACTGGACGACCGATAATTGGCGGCATAGCCATAAAACCGCCTGCCATTTTAAAAGAAACTACTGGGACAAAGAGGCGCTCAGTAATGCCAGAAATCCCAATCAGTACGGTGTTGCAATTTGGAAAGGCTGGCTTAGGATCGGTCAGGCTTTTCGCGTGCAATACAGTATTTCCGTTGAACGCAACGGCCAGATTTTTTGGGATAACAATCACGGCAAAAACTACTCGCTTAGCCATGAGCCGCTGAAAGTATTGATTCTTAATCTGCATTGTTATCAGGAAGATAATCAGGATGATAAGTTTTCCCAAATAGCCAAGGCGATTAACGAATTGAATGTTGACGTGGTCTGTCTACAGGAAGTGGCTGAACTTTGGAATGACGGGGCAGGGGACTGGGAGTCCAATTCCGCCAAAATAATCAATGATCGCTTGGCTACGCCTTATCATATCTACACCGACTGGGCGCATCTGGGCTTTGACAAGTACCGCGAAGGCGTTGCCATTTTAAGCAAATACCCGCTGCTTAAACACGATGCCAAGTATGTGTCCGATAGCGATGACGTTTACAGTATTCATTCCCGAAAAGTGGTCATGGCACAAATCAAGGTGCCTTATATCGGGCGGCTTAATGTTTTTTCTGCGCATTTAAGCTGGTGGGAAGACGGATTTGCCGGGCAGTTTAATCGACTGTGCGAGTGGGCCAAGGCTAAACAGACGGCGCAAGTTTGCGCCACGTTGTTGTGCGGCGATTTTAATATTACTGCCGGATCAAAAGGCTATCATCTGGTGGTCGATGCTCATCAATATGACGACCAGTATTTGGCCGCTAATTCGCAGGGCGTGTTTGAAAAAATCTTCAGAGTTAACGATCCCTACTGGCAAGATTATCCCAGCGACGATTATCGTATCGATTATGTTTTTTTGAATAAAACCAGTGAGCTGACTGTCACCTCAGCGACGATTCTGTTTACCGAGCGGGATTATGGCAGGGTTTCCGATCATTGCGGTTATTTGATGACCTTTGAACCTAAGATTTAAGGTGAAAGATTCAGGGCGAGAGGCAGGAGTGCAAGCTTCGCTTGCTCAGCAGGCGAAGCCTGCACTCCAGCTGCACCTTCACGTTTTATAGATGTAAACGTTACCGACGGCGCTGCAAACCCCGTCCGGCATGAGGTAGATAATAATACCTTGACCATGGAGATAAAAAAATATGCAGATAGCAGAACATTACGCCGCACCCACTCATGGAAATTTGGGAGGCTCTTTTCAAAGAGTTAACGACTTCAACGACAAATTCTATGTCCGCTGGGGAAAAATAGATTTCGATGTGTTTTATGGCGTTCAGGCCAATGTCAAAGTTATCCTAAAAGTCTATCGCGATACGATCTGCGAAACCTATATCGTCGATACCGACGCCTATGATATTCACTGGGATAGGCACAAACGCTGTACCCGGGATTTTTATATCCATCCGTTTTCCAGTAATTTCGGCCAGATCAACTGCGTTAAGTTCGCCTTTATTGTGCATCTGGACGAGCATTCCATTGCCTCCCGGAACGAATATATCTTTATGGACTGGCACCAGCTTCAGTGCGACCATCCGCAGTACCGAAGAATTACCGGTGATTGGGCCACGACCAATAGTTATCGAAGTTATGAGCTGAATGCCGGTGAATTACAGTGTGATGCGGATTGGTATAACCATCATTTTGACGCCTTGCAACTGGTGCCGAAATTCACTAAAGGACAGCAGCATCACCCTTATCATCCCAAACGTTATATTCACGACCTGATCGACAAGGTTATCCGCTGCAAGCACCAGAATCCTGAGCGCTTATGCACCATAAAAGTCAGCGTGGATTGCATCGACGACCACGATTTCACCACCCATTTGATAGCCGCCAGCGAGCAGGGGGTTTGGGTTCAGTGCATCGTGGATTGGCGAAAAATGACCCTGACCAACAGCCAAAATTATGCGCGCTTGAAGCGTTCCCGGATTGAATTAATCGGCGTGTTTTGCAGCCCCAAACATCACTTGATCGAAGTGGAACCGGATATGCATACCAAATTCATTATTTTTAATGATGAGGACAGCATACTGGGCTCATTCAATATTACTTTCGATCGCTGGTGGGCCAATTGGGAGTCGGGGATGACCTTTCATTCCAAAGGTGTCTGTCGATTGCTGGACAATATTTTTCAAAGTCAGCGGGGTGGCGTCAATCAACAATACGGTATCGATCCGTTGAGTCATTTCAATCTGCTATATACCTTTGGCCGGCACGTGATGCTGAACGGCAAACCCTATCTTCCGCATCATGCGATATTGGCCGAAATTAACCGTGCCAGATATTCGATTAAAGTGTCGTTATTTTTGATTGGCGATTTGTTGGGCGATCATCACGATAGCGTGGTCAATGCACTGATTAATGCCAGAAATAGAGGCGTCCATGTGCATATTCTGCTTAACGGGCATTTGGCCAGACAAGGTCGTATCGGTGTGGAACGGCCGATGGGGGAAGAGCTGAGTCGCCCGTTGCTGCCGACGGTGGATCGATTAAAACATGCCGGTATTGCGGTAGGTCTGGTTTACGGGCAGGACGACCATCCGGTGCCTTATTCCCCGATACATTCCAAGTATTGCATTATTGACGATTATATCGTTATAGAAGGCAGTTTCAACTGGTACAACACCTCGGTTTTTTCCCATGATTTATTGGTCGTAGCGGCCAATTACCATGTAGCGCAGCCTTATTTGTATGAGTTTGAACAAATACAGCGGTCGTTTAGGGTGTATTACTGAGGTTGGGTTAAATGATAACGCGGTTAACCCAACTAAGCTAATGTCTAACATTTAGTCGGAAAATGCTTTCAGTGCATCGCTGATTTGCTGTTTGGCTTCATGCAGTATATTCAATGAAAGTTCAGGGGAAAGTGAAAAGTTTTTTAATTTGCTGGCGGCAGGAACAGAGGAGATAATCGGCAGGTCGGCTGTTTTTTTCTGTCCTATCTTGTTATGCAGGCGCGATAGTACCACTATGTCCGTTAAGTTAAGTTCTTGGCTATTATTCTGATACCAGTCATCGGCATAGAGTGGAATTTCAAGGTGTTCTTGAGTAAATCCCCAGTCGCTTAAAACCTTATATCCTACCGGACCTTTGATGTAAGGCAAGGCGAGCTCGATATCGGATTCCGTGTAATACTCTTTAGGGCAATTGGCCGCAAAACTTAAAAAAGGCACGATACCAATATTACTGACAAGTCCTGCGAGCAAGGCTTCTTCAGGGTTAGCTTGTTTGGTAATGCTCGCCAAAACAAAACTGATAATGGAAATGGAGAGACTTTCTTTCCATATTTCATTTAAGTATTTTTTGATAAGAGGGGAGTCGGTTTTGAAAATACGATTGATACTTAAGCTAATAACTAAGTTACGGGTGGCATTTAACCCAATACGGCTTACCGCTTCAAGACAGCTTTTTACCGGATTGACGCCCCGATAGAGAGGGCAATTGGCTAAGCCAATAAGCTTGGCAGAAAAAACCGGGTCATGTTGAATGATCTTTACGACATCAGCAACGCCTGCTTCATTCTGCATGGCGTTGCGCACTTTAATCGCGATATCCGGCAATGAGGGTATATTAAGTTCCTCATTGTTATAGTGATGAATAAAACCGGACAACAAGTAGTTTCCAGCTAATTCATCCGGAATCACCAGTGTTGAAAATAGTGATAATGGCGCATATTTGGGCGACATGATTTTTTGTGAGACTCGTAAAACGCTTACGTCGGTTTTAGATATGGCTGTTATTGTATATTTGGAGCCGCTGGAAAGCGGAAATCTGGCTTTTGGGCTTTTAGGGTCTATTTCATAAGTATTTCCACTCTCGTCCGATAAAGTAACCGTTCCTTTTAACAAATACAGCGCTGAATCTGCTGTATCGCCAAGATGAAACAAGGTGGTTTGTTTAGGAAAAACTTCAGATTTAAGATCGGATGTAAACGCTACCAGTTTTTCAATATCATAATTTCTAATCGGAAAGAGTTTTTTTACGGTATCCATTGAAATATTTTCGGCAACAAGACCACAGGCATGCAAAGCAGTTGCGCAACTTGTATCATTTTTTAAACCCATCATGGAATCCTCTTTATTGATCATTGTTATATTCTTTTGCCGTTCAGTTTATTCATAAGCTTCAAGCGCCAAAAGCCGCTCTAGGCTGACAATTTTGTAGCCATTTTCTTGCGCAAAATGTAACGTTTGTCTTAATATTTGGATAGTTTTATCCGAAGTATCGTGAAACAGAATAATAGCACCCGGTTTTATTTGCGATTGTACGCGTCGGCTGATGGTTTGTGCGCTGTCGGCCGTTGTATCGAGCGAGCGAATATTCCAGCCGATGATACGGTAATCCAGGCTGCTGGCGGCCTTGGCAAGATTGGGTGTGGTGACGCCATAGGGCGGCCGGAATAATTTCATGCGTTTGCCTGTGAGGTTAAAGACACTCTCTGCAGTCTGGTTCAGTTCGTTTTTAAAGCCTTGCAAGCTTTTGAAATCGACAAAAAAAGAATGCGTGTAGCTGTGGTTGCCAATGCTGTGTCCATCCGCATCTATTTGCTTCAAAACGCTTTCATTGTCTTTGATGTTTTTCCCGATCACAAAAAAAGTTGCCGGCGCATTGTATTGCGCTAATATTGAAAGCACCTGCGGGGTGTATTCCCGATTTGGGCCATCGTCAAATGACAGGGTAATTTCTTTTTCGACAGTATTTGCATAACAATAGACCGGAGCGTGGAAGCTGGATTGAATGCTTGCCGAGCCGTAAATGAGTAATGCCAGATAAGCTATGCTGGGCAATACCAGCCAACCGAGGCTGAGCCCCAAAAATACATGCAATAAGCCGATAATACTGATGATAATGAGGAAGCTGTTACGGGTTGATTTGAATGTCATGTGAAAGACTTGGCGGCGGCTAATTCGGCAGAGGGTAGCGCATTGCGCCGGTGATTTGTAACGTCTGATTAGTGCCGGTCAATCCACAAAAAAAACGATAGACAGGCTTAAAAAATCATAACCATAAAGACACGAAATTATTGCTTTTCTTCATCAAATTTGAAACATGCTGAATAAAAACTTTCAATGGCTCAACGCTAGTCAGAGACGTTATAAATGACTGTATAAGGTCATGTATTGTTTCGCGCTTTTTCTCCAAGAGTAGTCTTTTTGCATACCATTAAGTTGCAGTTTTTTCCAGGTTGCAGGATGTTGATATAAAATCAGCGCACGTTTAACGGCTTCCATTAATACCCAGGGATTGGCTTCATTGAAAACAAAACCTGTTGCGGTATTATTGCTCAAGGTGTCAGGAACGGTATCAATAACGGTATCAGCCAGTCCTCCGGTTTTTCTGACGATGGGCACTGTGCCATAACGTTGGCTGTAGATCTGGTTTAAACCGCAGGGTTCAAAACGTGAGGGCATCAGAAACATATCGGCTCCCGCTTCAATTTGATGAGCCATGGCTTCATCATAACCGATAGTAATCGACATTTTATCGGGGTGGCTATCGACAAAGTTATATAAATGCTGCTCAAAACCTTTGTCGCCGTTGCCGAGCAAGATAAATTGCAACGGGTGGCTTAGCATTTCGGGGAGACATTTCAGGATCAGATCGATGCCTTTTTGTTCTACTAAACGACTGATAAGTCCGATTACCGGAATGTTTTTGTCTACAGGCAGGGATAATCTTTCCTGTAGTGCCGTTTTATTGAGCAGTTTTTTGTTTAGCGTTGAGTGATTAAACGTTTGGGAGATGTTGATGTCGGTTTCGGGATTCCAGTAGTCGACATCTATGCCGTTGATAATGCCGCTTAGAAAATCTTTCCGGTGGCTTAACAGGCCTTCCAGTCCGTAGCCGAATTCGGCGGTTTGGATTTCCCGGGCGTATGTTGGGCTTACCGTGGTGATGCGATCCGCATAGACCAGTCCGCCTTTAATAAACGACAGCAGGTCGTGAAACTCTATACCGTAAGGATGCCAAAGTTGCCCCGGCAAATTTAAAGAAAGGTAAGTCGCTTTAGGAAATAATCCCTGATAAGCCATGTTATGTATGGTGAAAATTGTCGCAGGTCGGCTGTATTCCAGCGATAACAGTGCAGGTACCAGTCCGCTTTGCCAGTCGTTACAGTGAACGATGTCGGGCTCCCAATCCAGATAGCTGCGGTTCATCGCAACTTCTACGGCGACGCGGCAAAACAGGGCAAAACGTTGGGCATTGTTCGCCCAGGGATTGCCGTATTGATCAAGATAGGGATTGCCGGGAAAATTGAAGTGTTCCGGGGAATCTACCAGCCATACGATGACATCGGTATCAGGAAGCCGGGTTTCCAGAATGTTCACCGCATAATTATTCACATAGACGGTGCTGAGGTAACGAACTTCTTCGGTGGTTTTAATGGCCTGATAATTGGGTATGATAATGCGTACATCTTCACCCAATTCCACCAGCGCCTTCGGTAGACTGCCGGATACATCGGCTAGACCTCCGGTTTTAATCAGGGGGTGGGCTTCACTAGTGACAAAAAGTATTTTTTTCATTGTCTCGGTTGTTGGGTTCTTATCAAATGGTAACTACTTTGCAGTTAAAAAGATGGAACGCGGATGACGCGGATAATTATGATCAGATAAGATTTTTTATTTTCCAAGTTCAAGGTTAAAACCACCGGCTTCAGCCGGTCAGCTTTAGCTTTGTATTTTTACTAAAAGGTATACAGTCTTGTTATTTTGGTCTTAATTTATTAAATTATCTGTGTTCATCATATTCATCTGCGTCATCCGCGTTCCATTTTATTTGCTAGCTGATTAGTTTTATACCGATAGCTATAGTTTCAAGATGACGGCCCCTAAAGGCGGCAAAGTCAGGCTGACGGAGTGGGGCAGATTCATCCACGCGGTAGGTTCCGATAAGGCTGAGCCGTTGCCGACATTACTGCCATTGTAGTAACTGGAGTCGGAATTAAATATCTCGGTATAAGCGCCCGCAGCAGGTACGCCGATACGGTATTGCTCACGGGTTACCGGGGTAAAGTTGAGTATGACAATCAAGTCTTCATGCTCAGTCTTGCGCCGGTAGCTAATGATGGATTGTTGCATATCATGGCAATCGATCCAGTCGAAACCCTGATGATCGAAATCATGCTGGTATAGGGCGGGGTGTTTTTTATAAAGATTATTCAGGTCTTTTACCAACGATTTCAAGCCCTGGTGATGGGGATACTCCAATACATACCAGTCCAATTCCTTGTTAAAATTCCATTCGGTGCCTTGGCCGAATTCACAGCCCATAAACAGCAGTTTTTTACCGGGATAGGTATACATGAAGGTGTACAGCAGTCGAAGATTGGCGAAGCGCTGCCACTCATCTCCCGGCATTTTGCTGAGCAGAGAGCCTTTGCCGTGTACCACTTCATCGTGGGAAAAAGGCAGGCAGAAGTTTTCGGTAAATGCATAGAGCATCCCGAAAGTCAGTTGGTCATGATGATATTTGCGGTGTATCGGCTCCTGACTCATATAAGCCAAAATATCATGCATCCAGCCCATATTCCATTTCATCGAAAAACCTAAGCCGCCGGTCCAGGTCGGCCTTGTGACTTGCGGCCAGGATGTTGATTCTTCGGCCATCATCACTGTGCCGGGATGCAGGTCATGGGTAACGGTGTTCAGGTCTTTTAGAAAATCTATTGCTTCCAGATTCTCGTTACCGCCGTATATATTGGGAATCCAGTCATTTGCCTCACGAGAATAATCCAGGTAAAGCATCGAGGCCACTGCATCGACCCGAAGGCCGTCAAGATGAAACTCCTCCAGCCAGAAAATGGCGCTGGACAGTAAGAAGTTTTTAACCTCACTGCGGCCGAAGTTATAAATCAAGGTGCCCCAGTCGCGATGCTCACCTTTACGCGGGTCTTCGTGTTCATACAGCGCGCTGCCGTCAAAACGAGCCAGTGCAAAGCTGTCTTTGGGGAAATGCGCCGGCACCCAGTCCAGAATCACACCGATACCGTTTTGATGGCAGGTGTCGATAAAATAGCGAAAATCGTCCGGTGTGCCGTGACGACTGGTTGGGGCAAAATAACCGGTGGTTTGATAACCCCAGGAGGCATCCAGCGGGTGTTCGGTGACCGGCAATAACTCAACATGAGTAAAGCCCATCTCTTTGACATAGTCGACCAGTTCTATTGCCAGTTCACGGTAATTGAGAAAATTACCCCGGTTATCGCGTCGCCAGGAGCCTAAGTGAGCTTCATAGATCGACATAGGCTCATGCAGCCAATTGTGATGGGCACGATCATCCATCCATTGCCTATCCTGCCAAATGTAGCTGTTTTCAGGGATGACAATAGATGAGGTATTGGGGCGTAACTCAAATTGTTGTCCGTAGGGATCTGTTTTTAATAAGATCTCATGGGTATTGCGGTTTAATATCTCAAATTTATAGTAGCAACCGGCGTGCAAATCCGGCAGGAACAGCTCCCAAATGCCGCTGCCGCCTAGGCTGCGCATGGGATTGCAGCGGCCATCCCAGTGATTGAAATCTCCCACTACGCTGACGCGTCCGGCATTAGGTGCCCAGAGCGCAAACAAAACGCCGTCAAGACCGTCGGCTTTATGCAGATGTCCGCCGAGCTTTTGGTAAATATGCCAATGCTTACCTTCGCCGAATAAATACTGATCAAATTCCGGCAATTGGCTGCCGAAATCATACGGGTCATAGTTCTCGTGACTGTAGCCGGATTTATCGATCCAGGACAGGCGATAATGTGCCGGCAATTGCTCGCCTTCTTTGGTGTTATATTCAAAAAAGTCGGTACCGGGTACCCGGTTTAAAGCTGCGGCGTTATGAGTAAAACAGACTGTTTCTGCGTAAGGCAGGTACAGTTTAACCTGAACGCAGTTGTCCTTGATGTGGCGGCCTAAAACTGAAAAAGGATCGTGATGCCGGGCTTCCGTGATTTTTATCATGTCAGCATCAAGTGAGCTGTTAGCTGGTGTTTGCACATTGCCGGGCAGTACTTCTGAAGAAAGGATCGCATCTGAGTCAAGTGCACTGCCAGCTTGTTTTTGCACTGTGGCATTTTTAGATTGCTTTTTCACTATGAATAGCCTCGGAGTAGTGGAATAATGATTGTTGTCAATATTAACAAACACATCAAGAATTGTCAGTCTATTCCACATGGAGATGAAAAATGTCAGCATCAAGTAATCAGAAACATGATCATAATATCAGTCATTTAACCCGTAATACTATTGCCTTAATCCTGGCTGGCGGCCGCGGTTCACGGTTAATGAATATGACTGATTGGCGCGCCAAGCCGGCGGTGCCTTTTGGCGGTAAGTTCAGAATCATCGATTTTCCATTATCGAATTGTATGAATTCCGGTATACGCAAGATAGGTATTTTGACTCAATACAAGGCGGATTCACTGATCAGGCATATTCAACAAGGCTGGGGGTTTTTACGCGGTGAATTCGGTGAATATGTCGACTTGATGCCTGCTCAACAGCGACACAGCGAAAATTCCTGGTATCAAGGAACCGCTGATGCTGTTTTCCAGAATATCGATATTCTGCGCAGTCGCCGTCCTGAACATATTTTGGTGCTGGCCGGCGATCATATTTATAAAATGGATTACGGCGCCATGCTTGCCGATCATGTTGAAAAAAATGCTGATTTGACAATAGGCTGTATCGAGGTTTCGTTGCAAGATGCAACGGCTTTTGGTGTCATGGATGTCGATGAGAATCGGCGGGTCAGGGCTTTTGTGGAAAAGCCGGCTAATCCGCCGCTGATGCCGGGTAGAACAGATACAGCGTTAGCGTCAATGGGCATTTATATTTTTAATGCCGATTTTTTGTTTGAACAATTACTGAAAGATGCCGACACCCTAGACTCGACTCGCGATTTTGGTAGAGATATTATTCCTGCCGTTATCGATAAATATTTAGCCAATGCCTATCCCTTTTTGGATTTGCAAAGCGGGGAGCAAAGTTATTGGCGCGATGTAGGCACTATTGATGCCTACTGGTCTGCCAATATGGAATTGATTGGCGTAAAACCGGATTTGAATTTATACGATAAAACCTGGCCCATATGGACTTATCAGGCGCAAACGCCGCCGGCCAAATTTGTTTTTGATAGCGATAAAAGACGAGGACAGGCCGTGGACTCTATGGTTTCAGGAGGGTGTGTCATTTCCGGAGCAAAAGTCAGGCATTCGCTGTTATTTTCGGATGTTCGCGTCAACTCGTATACGACCTTGCAAGATACCATTGTTTTGCCTGAAGTTAATATCGGTCGCCATTGTCGTATTACTAAGGCGATTATAGAAAAAGGCTGTGAAATTCCGGAAGGCACTATTATCGGTGAGGATAAGGCGGACGATGAAAAAAGATTTCATGTGAGTCCCGGCGGAGTCGTTTTAGTTACCACCGATATGCTGGGGCAAAATAGACACTATGTTCGATAAAAGCAGTAAATTTTTATAAGAAATTATTGCCTTGGCAATGGAAAAATAAAACATTATGTCAGATAAATCCAAATTAAAACTAGTCTTATGCTGGCATATGCATCAGCCGGAGTATAGGGATTTACAGACAGGGGAATTTAAGCTGCCGTGGACCTATCTGCATGTTATTAAAGACTATGTAGATATGGTGGCGCATTTGGAAACGGTGCCGAATGCCAAGGCGGTCATTAATTTTGCCCCTATCCTGCTGGAGCAAATTGAGGAATACGCCCGGCAAGTCAACGGCTATTTGCATGATCGCATTTCGATTACTGATCCCCTGTTAGCGGCACTGGTTGATCCCGGTATCCCGGCAGATCCTGAAGAACGCATGAAACTGGTTAAAGCCTGCATGCGAGCGAATCGGGACAGGCAAATAAATCGCTATCCGAGTTTTCAACGATTGATTGAAATGGCCGACTGGCTTGAGCATCATTACGATTCGTTAAATTATGTTAATTCTCAATTTATCAGCGATATTCTAGCTTGGTATCATCTGATCTGGATGGGGGAAACCCTAAAGTTGACGGACAGCCGAGTGAAGCGCCTGTTAGAGAAAGGCTCCGGTTATACGCTGCACGACAGGATCGAAATTGTAGAAGTCATTGCTGAGCAATTAACCGGTGTTATCTGCCGGTATAAGGCATTGGCCAGAAAAGGGCAGCTGGAGCTTTCTATATCGCCTTATGCGCATCCGATCATACCGCTGTTGCTGGATTTGAATTCCACTCATGAGGCGATGCCGGAGGCTCCTTTGCCGGAGTTGGATAGCTATCCG
Organism: Methylobacter sp.; assembly: GCA_024636505.1. Classification (GTDB taxonomy): domain Bacteria; phylum Pseudomonadota; class Gammaproteobacteria; order Methylococcales; family Methylomonadaceae; genus Methylobacter_A. Next base: position 64,539 of record JAGXGY010000037.1, read on the forward strand.
GGCGGAGCCGATCGAGTGGCGTGGCATCTTGAAAAGGGTGTGCAGACCTTTAAGCGATTCTTCGGCTTTAAACCGAAAGGATGCTGGCCTTCGGAAGGCGGCGTCAGCGATCAGACCTTGAAAATATTAGATAGTTTCGGCTTTGATTGGACGGCAAGCGGCGGTTCTGTGCTCGCCAATAGTTTGCATTTTTCTGAAAATGCCAAACAATCAGGCATTCATCATCCTTTTAAGCTTGTCAAAACCGATATAGCCTGTTTTTTTCGGGATGACGGTTTATCCGATCTTATCGGTTTTGAGTATTCAAAATGGCATGCCGATGATGCGGTCGGCGATTTGATTCATCATTTGGAAAATATTGCAGACCATGAGCGCGGCGATAAGGTGGTATCCATTATCATGGATGGAGAGAATGCCTGGGAGTATTATCCGGATAACGGTTATCATTTTCTCAGTGCTTTGTATCAACAGTTGGCCAATCATCCAGGTATTGAATTAACAACTTTTTCGGAATGTTTGCAAAATAAGGTTGAGGTTAAACCGCTGGCGAAAATGGTTGCAGGCAGCTGGGTTTATGGTACCTTTTCAACCTGGATAGGCGATACCGACAAAAATCGTGGCTGGGATATGCTCGGCGACGCTAAACGGGCTTTTGACAAGGTGATGTCAGCCGACAGACTGACGGATAAGCAAGTGCAGCAGGCTGAGCTTCAGCTGGCTGTTTGTGAAGGTTCTGATTGGTTTTGGTGGTTTGGCGATTATAATCCCGGAGAAGCGGTCAGTAACTTCGAGAAACAATTCCGGCTTAATTTAGTTAATTTGTATAGGCTGCTGGGTGAGGAGTCGCCAGCGTATCTGGCGATGACATTTACTCAGGGTTCCGGTGCCCCGGCTATGGGTGGCGCAATGCGTCCAGGCGTTGAGCTGCCTAATGGATAGCAATCATCTTTAATATTCAATATCTAAAAACTTAAACGAGAGATCACTGAGTGTGAATGACATTTTAAATAAACGCCGTGCCGGCATTCTGCTGCATATTACTTCGTTACCGGGTAGCGGAAGTCAGGGCGATTTGGGGCAGGAAGCGTATAATTTTGTAAAGTTCCTGCACGATTCCGGAGCTGGCGTATGGCAGGTTTTGCCTTTAGGCATGACCCATGCGGATGGTTCGCCCTATCAGTGCCTGTCGGCCCACGCAGGTAATCCGGCGTTGATTAATATTGATTGGCTAGTGACGCAGGGCTGGCTACAGCGTTCTGATAAATGCGATGAATGTCCCGGTCATCATGAAAAGTCGTGCTTGATAGCAAAGGCTTATGCCGGGTTTTTGGAGTGCGCCGAGCAACAAAATAAGGAGGGTTTTATACGATTTTGTCAGGAAAAAGCGTTCTGGCTTGATGATTTCGCCTTGTTTTTGGCTCTTAGAATTGAATTTAATCAACAATGCTGGAATCAGTGGCCGCAGCCTTTTAAGGAAAGGGATGAAACAGCCATAAAAGAAGCGCGTCGCCGCTTAAAAACACAAATCGAATGTATTCAATTTGAGCAATATGTATTTTTTCGGCAGTGGCTGGAATTAAAAGCCCACGCCAACCAGCATGGCGTATCTTTATTCGGCGATATTCCTATTTTTGTGTCTTATGACAGCGCTGATGTCTGGACTCATCGTGATGTTTTTAAGCTGGATGAATCCGGCGAAATGTCTGTTGTGACCGGTGTGCCGCCTGATTATTTTTCTGAAACAGGTCAGCGTTGGGGAAATCCGCACTATAACTGGACTTATCTGAAGAAAACCGGCTTTCATTGGTGGGTTAACAGGATGAAGACGCAGATTGAGCTGTTTGATATTATCCGGATCGACCATTTTCGTGGGCTTGAAGCCGCCTGGGAAATCCCGGCAAATGAAGATACCGCCATTAATGGGATATGGGTTAAGGCGCCCGGCAAAGCATTATTGAATGCATTAAAAGCAGCGTATGGAGAGATTCCACTGGTTGCTGAAGACTTAGGAATTATTACTCCCGAAGTCGAGGCGTTAAGAGATGAGTTTGATTTGCCCGGCATGAAAATTTTGCAGTTTGCGTTTGGCGATGATCCGGGTAATCCTTATTTGCCTGACAATTATGAAAAAAACTGCGTTGTTTATACCGGTACTCATGACAATGACACAACGGCAGGCTGGTTGCAGGGTATTGGCGATGATCAGAAAAACTACATTTACAATTATCTGGGTAATCCGACATTGTCATTGCATTGTGCGCTAATTCATGCGGCATTGGCATCGGTTGCCAACCTTGCGGTCATTCCGATGCAGGACATTATGGAGTTGGGTTCTGAGCACCGGATGAATACTCCAGGTACCATGGAAGGTAATTGGAAGTGGCGTTTTCAGTGGGATCAGTTATCAGACGAACGGGCGGTCAGATTTGCTTATCTGGTTGGGTTGTTTAATCGTAAGTAAGTGATGTTACGCCGTCTGATGGGTGATTCATCCACCGACCTCTATCCGTCGACGGATGAGGCCGGGTGTGGATTGAAACATAAAACCAAAAGAGGGCGCTTTAGGCGACACCAAAGCCACGAAAGGGATGGATTACTCTTTCGTGGGCAGCGTGTAACATCAAACACATAAGGAGGGAGTTAGTTCTCTGGATAGAGGTTAATCATCATCGTTACGAATAGCTTGCTTAGAGATCGGTAATAAAGGAACGTTGTAACTGCTGATAATGGATTGGATCTCGTCTGCTTTATTCGCTATTAGTCTGTTAAGGGCTTCTTTTCTTGCTTTATCGCTACGGCGGACACCCATCGCCATCGCAAAATCAAATTTTATGTTCGGAGTTGATTTCATCGGAATCATTGAGTAACTGTTTTTTGGGCTTTGTGTGGTGATATAGCCCGCCATAGGCCCCCATAGAATAACCATATCGATTTTCTTCGCTTTAAGATCCTTTTCTATCTGCATCGCCACGTTATTTTTAGAGTCGCCAGTCATCGATTGATAAGGAATACCCACGTCGAGCAGGCCGTTTTTTTGCAGCCAAGTCGTTCCCGGGCCACGGTCGAACATGGCGATTTTCAATGATTGCTGTCTTTGTAGTGGCAGATCGGTTAATTGGGCCGCATCGGTAATATCATCCCAGCCGCGACCTTTGGCGATTAACAGCACATAAGTTGATTGGTAATAGGAATCGGTGGTTAAGGTAATGTCGTAACCTGCCGGAACGCCCATAATAACATCGCATTTATAGTCGTTACTGTCCACATCGCTGTCTTTTAACGGTGCATTTAAGGTGTTTCGGATAAAACCTATGCGTTGCGGAAGCCAGGTGTACTCAACGCTTTGTCCAAGTTCTTTAGCAAACAGCTCGGCGATTTTGTTTTCAAAGCCGTCTTGTTGCTTTGTGGAATAAGGCGGATTCAGCGGGTCGGCACAGACCTTGAATTTTTCTCCGGCAATTGCTCCGTGTATTGCTCTACCGCCTGCACCCATGAGGTCGTCTGCCGAAGCAGTAAAGCTGAGTGTGGCAAGAAATGAAATGGCGAGCAGGGTATTAATTTGAGGTAAGGTCCCCATTAAAGATCTCCTTGTGTATTGAATAATCGGATTAGCGTAGCGTAAGTCGGCAAGCTAATGCAACTTTCCGTTGAGTTACAGCACAAAAAAATCTATTCCTAAGCGATGCTGGCGGCAAAACAGTCAAAAAAAAGCTCCGGTTAATACATTAACCGGAGCTTTTAATGCACAATCTAGAAAAATCAGATTGATTTAGTATTTGAATTTACTTGCCTCAGTGGCAAGTAAATTCATTGGATACTTAGTTGCTAGGTAATGAAAATACCGTCAATGTTCCACCCAGTTTTGTATAAGAACTCAAGCTTCTATATGCGCCCACAGCTCCCAGGCCTTCCGAGTTTGAACCTTCTTCGCCGCTGTCAAGACCGGCAGCGATACCGATGCCTGCCCAGCCGCCAATACCAGAAAGAACGCCAACATATTGCTTGCCGTTATATTTCCAGGTATTCACGTTACCGATGATGCCGGAAGGTGTTTTGAATCTATACAGTTCTTTGCCTGTTTCAGCGTCAACGGCTTTCAGGTAACCTTCCAGAGTACCGTAGAAGACTACGCCGCCCGCTGTTGCCAGAGAACCCGACCAAACAGAGAATGGTTCTTTGTTAGACCAGGCAATTTTACCGGTTTTAGCATCGAAAGCTGTGAACTGACCCAGATTGGTTGTCCCATCCGGTTTTCCGGTCAGAACGTCTGCGCCTGCCGGCATCATGGTTAATGTGGCGCCAACGTAAGGTTGACCCGCTGTGTACGACACTTCGAATGGTTCGTAGTCCATGCACAAATGGTTGCCGGAGATATAGAACAAGCCGGTTTGTGGAGAGTAAGAAACCGGTTGTTGGTTTTTGCTGCCTAACGCAGCAGGACAGATACCTTCTGAATTGACATCTTCGCCATTTTGTTCAGTACTGTATTTAGATACAACTTGCGGACGACCTGTGTTCATGTCGACATGTGTTGCCCAGTTAACTGATTTATCGAATTTTTCAGCAACAAGCAGTTCACCGGTTTCACGATCTAAAGTGTAGCCAAAACCGTTACGGTCGAAATGCACGACAGTTTTGTGCATTTTGCCTTTCACTTCCTGGTCAACCAGGACGGTTTCGTTGATACCGTCAAAATCCCATTCATCATGCGGCGTCATTTGGTAAACCCATTTAACTTCACCGGTGTCAGCGTCACGCGCCCATAAAGACATCGACCACTTGTTATCGCCGGGGCGTTGTACAGGATTCCAGGTGGATGGGTTGCCGGATCCGTAATAAATCAGGTTTGATTCAGGGTCGTAGCTAGTCCAGCCCCAAGTAGTACCGCCGCCGATTTTCCACTGGTCGCCTTCCCAAGTGCTTAAGCTCGAGTCTTTACCTACTGGAGTGACTTTACCGTCTTTCCAGGTAGTTGTTTTTTTAGGATCAATCAGGGTGTCTTTGTCCGGACCCATGCTGTAGCCTTTCCAAGCCAACTCGCCGGTGTTGATGTCATAAGCCGCTAAAAAGCCGCGAACACCAAATTCACCGCCGGAAATACCGGTCAAAACTTTATCGTTAACAACTAATGGCGCAGCAGTATTGGTCATGCCCAGTTTAGGGTCGCCATTTTGTACGCTCCAGATACGTTTACCGGTTTTAGCATCTAAAGCGGTTAGAACGGTATCTGCTTGTTGCAGGAATATCTTGCCGTCCCCGTAAGCCAAGCCACGGTTGACAGTATCGCAGCACATAACAGGAATTGTCACATCCGCGTCTTGTACTGGCGTGAACTCCCAGATGACAGATTGAGTTTTTTGGTCGATCGCGTAAACGGTGTTAGGGAAAGGGGTGTGGATGTAGAGAATATCATCTACAACCAATGGTCCGCCTTCGTGTCCACGCAAGACGCCGGTAGAAAAAGACCAGGCTGGCTGCAGATTCTTTACGTTAGTGGCGTTAATTTCACTGAGTTTGCTGTAACGGGTACCTGCATAATCACCCCCCCAAGTTGCCCAGTTGTCTGGGTTTTTGGTGAGTTTTTCAAGATCGCTGTTAGCAGTTGAAACTGCTGGTGCGGCTAATAAAGCGGCCACACTGGAAGCAAGCAGCCAACTTTTCAAAGGCTTCTTCATATTATATTTCTCCTGGTATCCTGTTAATTTGACAGAATAGTGATTGTGTTTTTTTAGGACTAATATTAGTTTTTAGGGTGGTTTTCATGTTCCATGGAGACAGGAAATTTTCACTCTAGGAGCCTAAATTTAATGATTTTGCCTCAAAAGTCAACTTTTATAGGCGTTAGCGTAAAGCGATTCCTGTAACATTCTGATAAAACACGCGGTGTTTTTTGCAAGGGTTCAAATTTTTCATAACTTATCGCCACGGATGCTGGCAGGCTAAAATATCATTGATTTTGGCTTGAGATTAAAGACTCCCCGGTCCATCATGATTGGCGATCCACGCCGGTAGCGTCAAGGAGGTTGGGGTGGAGATTGAAGCAAATGCTGATGTCATTGTTGAAATTGATATTATTAATAATACAAAGAATAAAAGGCGAAGAAATCAAAGTCGAAGTAAATGCAGCTAACGGTAAGATTATTGAGGTATCAACAGAACAAAGAGAAATTGTCAAAGAGACCATGAAAAAAGCTAAGATTAGCGCGTACGTTCCAGGCAATAGCTGTAATGTGAATTCCTGTAATCCGAATTTATCGGGGGTAGCCGTTAGTGTTGAAGCGTATAGATGAACATAGATACTTTAATCTATGGAATTATCAATTATAAGGATAATTTCTATGGAATTATCAATTATAAGGATAATTCTGCAACAATTAAGCGCCAGCTTTTTCATCAAAACAACCGCCATACAGAAAAAAAAGAATTTTTCCTATAGCGAATAAGGCTGCAAAACAGAATAATGATGGATTTTTGCAATCCATCAGCCCGATGTTGCACCTGTCGAGTTTTCTAAAGCCCATGAGTCTGCGCTACCAAATCAACCTGCGAATCTTGATCTCCTCCCTGTGCATTCTGCTATTGGGCGGCTCGATAGCCATCTGGCAGGCGCGCGATGCGGTCAATAAAGAGGTCGGTTCATCGATCAATCTGGCCGTGCAGCTGATCACTTTCGGCTTTGCCCAATCGCCGTTTAATGAAACCGACTGGCTGCCTCAATTTAATGCACTGAACAAAACCCGGCATCTCAACATTCAATTAAAAACACCGGTGGGCGACATTATCAGCGTTACCCATAACAACCGACAAGCCAGTCGTAAGGAAACGCCGCCGCGCTGGTTCATCAAACTGGTCGAAGGCCGGCATCCTAAAGCCGAATACCCGATAACCACATCGGGCGGCAAACAGCTAACGCTGATTGTCCAAGCCAATCCGCTGGACGAAATCACCGAAGTCTGGGAAGAAAGCGTCGCTTTTTTCGGCTCGTTGTTTTTGCTGACGCTGTTCACTTTTTTGGCGGTCAATCTGGCGTTCAACAAAGCGCTCAAATCCATTGCGGTTATTGTCGATGCGCTAAAAGCCATTGAAACCGGGCAGTACCGCCAAAAACTGCCGGACTTTTCGATTCAGGAATATGACAGCATCGCCAAAGCCATCAATCACATGACCGGCGAACTCGATGCCAGCCAGCAGCAAAATCGGGCGCTAACCCAGCATACCCTGGCGATACAAGAGGACGAACGGCAGCGGCTGTCACAGGAATTGCACGATGAACTGGGGCAATCGCTGACCGCGATTAAAGTCATGGCGGTGACCGCAGGTCGTGCCCAAGCCGGTGCGCTGGGCGTCAAACAGGCGACCGAATCGATTGTCTCGGTTTGCGACCATTTAATGACCGTGGTACGTTCGATGATGCATCAGCTGCATCCGTTGATATTGACCGAGCTGGGTCTGAAAGCGACGATGGAAGACTTGCTCAACCACTGGGCGCAAAGGAACCCGGACTTAAAACTCAACATAGCTTGCCCGGACGCAGTCGACGGCCTGGAACAAAAAATCACCATCCAGATATTCCGGGTCGTGCAAGAATGCCTGACCAACATTGTCCGTCATGCCGAGGCCAGTCAAGCCGAGATTAGCCTAGAAGTCGGGCATCATCCCAAAGCGCTGTGCCTGCAAGTGACCGACAACGGCCAAGGCTGCGCTATCGACCGGATTCAAAGCGGTTTCGGTTTGCTGGGCATGAGGGAAAGGATCAATAGTCTGGGCGGCGAATTCACCATAGATACTCGGCCGCAGCAAGGCATGAGCATCACCGCAACCATTCCGCTATCATGAACAATAAAATAAAAGTCATCCTGGTCGACGATCATGCCGTGGTTCGCGCCGGTTTCAGGATGCTGCTGTCGGCCGAAGCCGATATTGACGTAATTGCCGAAGCCGATCGCGGCGAGTCCGCCTGCCAGCTGTATCTGGAGCAACAACCGGATGTGCTGGTGCTGGACTTGTCGATGCCCGGCATCGGCGGACTGGAAAGCATACGCCGCATCTGCAACCGCGACAGCAGCGCCAAAATATTGGTGTTTAGCGTCCACGATGAAATGGTTTATGTCGACAGGGCTATGAGCGCCGGTGCCCGTGGTTACATCACCAAAAACAGCGCCCCCGATATTTTGGTCAGCGCCATACAGCAAATAGCCGCAGGCGAGATTTATATCGAGCAGGGCTTGATGAGAAATAGGCCGTTATTGCAAGATTATCAAACCGTTGTCGACAGCCTGTCGGCCAGGGAATTTGACGTATTTTTGTTGTTGGCAAAAGGCTTGACCGCCCATAAAATCGCCGATGAATTGTGTCTGGGTTATAAAACCGCTGCCAATTACGGCACTCAGATAAGAAGCAAACTCAAGGTATCAAGCGTCGCCGAATTGACTCATATTGCCATGGTGCTGGGGATAATGAAGCGCTAAGTGATGCCTGGCGCTGTAATTAATGCGTCAGTGACAAGTTCCTTTGTAACGAGAGCTGCGGCTATTGTTCGGTCTAAGGTTTTTTCGACGACATGCTGAAGGCGGCGACCATATTATAGCTCGGGATTTTTCGGCCTAAAGAACCTCAATGTGATAACCGTTACTGTTCCAGCATAATATTTCTGCGTAATTGTTGCGCCATGCGGCAAGTACAAAGCGCTGGGCGGTTTGGTCGTCCAGGGTAAAGTTATGAACAGCAGGGCGGTGGGTATGCCCATGAATCAAACGAAGGCAATGCCGTTCACGCATAATGTTACTTACCGTATCCTGATTAACATCCATAATCTCCTGGGATTTTTTACGTTTGTGCAAGTAGCTGCGGACGCGATACCAACGCGCTGCCAGCAGACGTAAAAACAAGGGTTTAGACAGCACTGATTGTTGCCATGTCAGAGTATGTGCTTTAACACGAAATGCCTGATAGGGCAGATCGTCTGTGCACAGTAAGTCGCCGTGGGTGAGCAGCGTCGGTGCGCCATGCAAATCAATGACAGTATACTCATCGATAAGCATAACGCCGGTATCCTCGGCAAATTGTTTGCCCAGCAGGAAATCGCGGTTGCCTTGCTGCAAATAAACCGGCGTACCCGAGTCGGTCAGTTGTTTAAGCTGCTTTCGGATTTTATTATTAGGCGGGGTAAAGTCATCGTCGCCTATCCAGGCATCGAAAAGATCGCCCAAAATATAAACGGCGGCGGCTTTCGGAGCCCTATCGCTGAGAAATGACAGAAACCGACCGGTGATTTCAGGCTTTTCCAGGGAGATATGCAGATCTGAGATGAACAGGATTTCTTGATTCAAGGGTAGGTAGAAAAAGACGGATAATAAGGCAATAAGGTAAACGGCAAAAGACGGAAGTTGTAAACACTATCTTTCATCTTTCGCCTAGTGTCTGTCGTTTATTCTATAACCTCGGCTTTTTCAACAACGATGTCGGTTTTAGGCACATCTTGATGTCCACCTCGGTTACCGGTAGCTTGTTTAGCCATTTCATCGACAACTTCCATGCCTTCAATGACTTCGCCAAATACCGCATAGCCCCAGCCGCTTGGTGTTGGACTGGTATGGTTCAGTGAGGCGTTATCTTTATAATTGATAAAAAACTGACCCGTTGCCGAATCGGGAACATTGGTGCGCGCCATGGCTATAGAACCGCGTTTGTTTGGCAAGCCGTTATCGGCTTCATTTTTAATTGGGTCGTGAACCGCTTTTTGATTAAAATCAGTATCAAAACCGCCGCCTTGCGCCATAAACCCAGGAATTACGCGATGGAAAATGGTGTTGTTGTAAAAGCCTTCATTAACGTAAGTCAAAAAATTTGCCGATGAAATAGGCGCTTTTTCAGGATTTAGTTGAATTATAATTTCACCCAGAGACGTGGTTAATTTAACTTTTGATGGTGTATCAGACATGTTGTTTTCCGTTGCAAATGAGAGGGTTGCGGTTAAAATCAGCATCATGGAGACAATGAAAGTGCGCATGGTTTTTCCTTGGAGAGTGATGCAAATAATAGATTTTAAGTGTTTTTGTCTTGAAAGAGAAGCATGCGCTTGCTAGATTATGCGGTTTTGTTTAACCTGCCTCGACTTGATCGGCTCCGTTTAGTGGTAAACGGAGCTTAACTGAATAACTTAATTGACATGTTGAAAATATATAACACCCTGACCCGAAAAAAAGAACTGTTTCAGCCGCGCGTAGCGGGCAAAGTTGGGATGTATGTCTGCGGCATGACGGTTTACGATTATTGCCATATCGGTCATGCAAGGGTTATGGTAGTGTTTGATACGGCGGCACGTTATTTCCGTTATCAGGGCTACGAGCTGACCTATGTGCGCAATATTACCGATATTGACGACAAAATTATTCAACGGGCCATCGAAAACGGCGAGGACTACGGCAAGCTGACCGAGCGCTTTATTGACGCGATGCACGAGGATGAGCGGGCGTTGGCGGTTTTGCCGCCCGACCTTGAACCCAGGGCTACACAATCCATCGATGCCATTATTGCGATGATTAAAACTCTGGTGGACAAAAAACTGGCTTATGTCGGCGGTAATGGCGACGTATTTTATGCGGTGACCAAGTTCAAGGATTACGGCCGATTGTCGGGCAAGAACCTGGGCGATTTGCAGGCAGGCGAGCGCGTTGATGTCGATATGGCCAAGCGCAATCCGATGGATTTTGTGTTGTGGAAGATGGCCAAGCCTAATGAACCTGCCTGGGATTCGCCGTGGGGCTTGGGTCGACCCGGCTGGCATATCGAATGTTCGGCGATGTCTACTTGCTGTCTGGGAAATCATTTCGACATCCACGGTGGTGGTATGGATTTGCAGTTTCCGCATCATGAAAACGAGATTGCTCAATCTGAAGGCGCGACCGGCGAGAGATTTGTTAATGTCTGGATGCATAACGGTTTTGTTCGCGTTGACGATGAAAAAATGTCCAAGTCGCTGGGTAATTTCTTTACCGTGCGAGAGGTGTTGAAACAGTATCAGCCTGAGATCATACGGGTTTTCATTCTGTCCAGTCATTACCGCAGTCCGCTGAATTATGCCGGTGAATCCTTGAACGACGCAAAAGCGGCTTTGACGCGACTGTATACTGCCCTGCGTGGGATCGAAACTGCAACCAATGCGGTAACTGAAGACGCATATAAAATCCGCTTCGAGCAGGCGATGAATGATGACTTTAATACGCCGGTCGCGCTGTCAGTGTTATTTGATTTGGCTAGAGACCTGAATAAAGCCAAAAAAACCGATCAGCAGCAAGCTCGCACGTTGGCTTCTACCCTTAAATATTTAGGTGGCTTGCTGGGAACATTGCAGGATGATCCTGAGGCTTTTCTTAAAGGTAGCGGGGAAATTGAGTCTGGGAAAGAAAATATCGACCAACAAATTCAGGCGCGTATTGAGGCCAAAAAATCCAAAGACTGGGGGTTGGCTGACAAAATCCGCAACGACCTGAAAGAACAGGGCGTAATATTGGAAGATTCGCCCGACGGCACAACCAGCTGGCGACGCGACTGATACGATAAGTCCCGGAGCGGGGCGCTGCGAGCGCCTTAGTTTCACAGGAAATCGAAATAAAAGCATATTAAGGTTATATGGCCGATCATAACAAACCGCCGACAAGCGATATGGCACAACAAACATTGAATTTAATCGGCAGATTTCTGTCCAAAAAAATCCGCACCGTTTATTACAGCGCCAGAGAATCCATTGGCGAACATAAACGCGATATAGTCGTTGCTCATGTTGAACAGGCCTGCGTGGGTTTACAGGAAACCCGGGATGAATTTGAGGATGCGCTGAAGCACTTTAAGACCTTGGTCTGCGTCAATGACGCAGCGCTGGATCATAAATACCATCTGCTGAACAGGCAATATCAGTTTTGCTGCGCTAAATCCGATGCGGTAAGCAACAGAATTAAAGCGATTGAGCAGGTCAGCGAAGCGCTGTTTGCAGAATGGGAGCACGAACTCAATGAATATACAAGCCGGAGCTTGCGCGCCCACAGTAAGCAGCAATTAAAGATAGCTAGGCAAAATTATGCCCGGTTGATCCGGTCTATGCAGAGAGCGGAAGCTAAAATTCAGCCGGTGCTGGCCGCATTTAAAGATCAGGTGCTATATCTTAAGCATAACCTGAATGCTCAGGCTATCGCGGCATTACGCCATGAATTTATTGAAATCGGTATTGATATTTCACAGCTTATCCAGGCGATGGAGCTGACGATTGCTGAGGCAAGTCAATTTGTTGCGGCGCTAACCCATCAAAAAGCCTTGCCTGGTAGATGACTCTAGAGTTTGTATAAAACGTCGTTAGCTCTGTCTTTAGGTTCAGCTTGGTTTTTACTTTTACGATTATCCTGATCGATTCTTTCCTTGCCGAATTTGGCTATCATTTCATCCCAATTAGCATACTTTTCATAGCCTGCTAAACCGGAATTTTTTCGTTGTTGGTAGAGTTCTTTACCCATTGCAATGATTTCTTCAGGTGTTTTGCCGTCAACCGTATTAAGAAATTCTTTTTCATCTTTAATGGAATCGCGAAGCGTCCAGAAAGAGACTTCAAATTCAATGCGGGCATCCGGAGATAAACGGTTTTTCAGCGCTTTTACCGACCTGAAAGCCGTGCGAGTTGTGTGGCCGTTGATTTGAGAACCCTTGCTACATCCGATTAACGATGTGAAGCAAAGAATAAGCAGAAGAATAGGTAGTTTCTTCATAAAGATAACCTTCAAGTTTAAGTGGAGCACATGCCATGGTATTTACATGGATAACGACGGTTATTATATAACGTTAAATCGCTAAACAACGTAAAATAGTCGGATTATTATAATGCTGAGCTGGCTTTTCATGCTGGAATTTATTCAATTATTAAAACAACGTTATCAGGCGGCTTTGACCCAACAGGGTAGTGACGCTGTCAAAACAAGCTATCAGCAGCGGATCGATCAGCTTATCTTGGCTGAGGCTTTCATTCGCAAAGGTCGGTTGATTGCGGCATCCGAGCCGCCGTTGTTGCACATAGCTGTAGTGGGGCCGACTCAGGCCGGAAAAAGTTCACTGGCCAATGTCTTGTTAAGCAGTAATATCGCTGGAGTCAGTCCCCTGGCGGGTTACACTGTTCATCCTCAAGGTTTTTGCAACGGCGTCAGTATTGCGGACTGTAACGGCCTGCAGCGTTATTTCGGCCGTTTTCAGCAGTTGCAAGCAGCGCAACTCAGTAAAGACCGGCACGATTGCTATTCGCTAACGCAAAATACTATCGATTCGGCGCTGTTGCCGCATGGCGTTTTATGGGATACGCCCGATTTCGATTCGATAGACTCGGCCACTTACCGCGAAGGCGTTATCCGTGCGATTGCGTTGGCGGATATGGTGATTCTGGTGATCAGCAAGGAAAAATATGCCGATCAATCGGTCTGGGACATCATGGCCGCTGTTGAGGAATTGCATCAACCAACCGTTATTTGCCTGAATAAGCTGATTGAAGGTTCAGAGTCGGTGATTATCCGCTCCTTAAAAGAAAAGTGGCGGCAAGCAAGAACCGATGAGTTTCCCGAGGTCGTTCCTCTGTATTATCAAAAACCGGGTGAGCTGCCGCTGTGGCCGGAGTCCAGGCAGCAGCTGCTTGAACAGATAGCGAATAAAGTAAGTCTTGCAAATCACGTGCGTTTTGAACAGGCCTTATTAAAAAAGCATTGGCAAACCTGGCTGGAACCGGTTTTTGCTGAACATCAGCTCGTCAATGAGTGGCATGCATTAGTTGACCTGATGATCAGGCAGGCGATGGACAGTTACCGGCGCGATTACCTGAATCATCCGCATCATTATGAAACCTTTCAGCTGGCCATGACTGAATTGCTGCATTTAATGGAAATTCCCGGATTAGCCCGCATTCTGGCCGAAACCCGCAAGATTTTGACTTGGCCGGTCAGGCAGGTCATGAAACTGGGGCGAAGAAGACGGCATATTGCCGACAGCAGTTACGAAATAACCCTGTTAAATCAAATAGCCGGGCATGCGCTGATTCAACTGGCCGATAAGCTGCTGGATAAGACTGAGCAGAATCAGCAAAGCCAGTGGTGGCGACAAGTCAATAGCGTGTTACGCAATCAGCGGCAGGAGCTGTTGCAGGATTTTGGGCAGGCGGCAAAAGATTATCATCTGTCGTTTCAGCAGGATGTGGAAAGCGCCGCACATCGATTGTATGACAAACTGCAACAACAGCCGATGGTGTTAAATGGTTTACGGGCTACCCGGGCGACTGCCGATGCCGCCATGATTGCATTGACCCTGCAAATGGGGGGCATAGGGCTGCATGATTTGGTGATTGCTCCGGCGATGTTAACATTGACTTCGTTGCTGGCTGAAAGTGCCGTCGGCAGCTATATGCACAAAGTGGAATCCGAGTTAAAACAAAACCAATTCAATACCGTTAAGCGGACATTGTTTATCGAAAGTCTGCGTAATAAACTGTTGCAACTGCCCGAGCAATTATCGATGAGCACTCATTTTAATATATCCCCTGACCAGCTGTATGCGGCAGAGCATCAACTCACAGAAAAGCGCCATGGCTTACGATTACTTTAGTTTGGTAGAAGCCGCAAAGCGCTGGGCTGAGCAAGCACTGGCGGCGGGCTGGATTAACACAAATGCTGCGCAGCAGTTAAGTCATGTAAATGCCGGAACGCCTGATACCTTATTTGATCATAACGGTTCCAGACCGTTGATTGTGGCCTTCATGGGCGGCACCGGCGTGGGCAAGAGTTCCTTGCTTAATCGTCTGGCAGGCAAGGCGATTGCCAGAGCCGGAGTCGAGCGCCCCACTTCGCGGGAAGTGACCTTATATCATCACTATACGGTTGCGATACGGCATTTGCCGGAACAGCTGCCGCTGGCGCAAATCAACATCGCCGAGCATGACGATGAATCCCGAAAAAATGTCATCTGGATCGATATGCCCGATTTCGACAGCACCGAGCAAAGCAATAAACATCAGGTACTGGAATGGCTGCCGCATATTGATGTGCTGATCTATGTGGTCAGTCCCGAACGCTATCGGGATGATAAAGCCTGGCGTCTGCTGCTTGCAGAAGGCGGCAAGCATGCTTGGTTGTTTGTCCTGAACCAGTGGGACAGAGGCCAGACAGAGCAGTATGAAGATTTCAAACAGCAGCTGCATAAGGCGGGGTTTGCCGAACCGCTGATCTTCAAGACTGCCTGCGCCGAAAGTCTGCAAGACGATGAATTTACTGCGTTGGAATCGACCATTGGCTCGTTGGCGACCGAGCATATCGTTAAACAACTGGAACAAAGAAGTTCTCAAGCCCGGAAAGATGAATTAAAGCAAAACCTGCAAAATGCCGGTCGATTACTGGGTTCTGATGAGGCTTTTCAGCAATTACCGGTGCTGTGGCATCAGCAATGGCGGCTTAGCTCCACTGTGTTGCGGCAGGGTTTTGCCTGGCCCATACAGCAGTTGGCGCATCACTATGCCGACCACGCTGCCGATTTGTTAAGCAATCCGGCGGCTGCCAAATATGCAGCCGCCGACGTTAAATTGAGCTTATGGGATGATTGGGCCGAAGCCCGATTTGACGATGCCCTGGATGAGTTTATCGGCAATGCCGACCAGCTGGGCATTCCGATCAGCCCTCTTAAAAAACAGCTGTCCGCGCTATGCGAAAAAGCCCCGAAAATCGTTCAGGCGCAAAGCGAGCTTGCCGCCAGACAGTCCTTGGCGAATCCCGGCAACGTATTGCATCGCGCCTTTTTAAAGTTCATGCGCTTATGTGAAATTATCCTGCCGCTTACCGCCATTGGCTGGGTCGGCTATCAGGTTTTTATCGGTTATTACACTAGCAGCATGACCGATGCAGGCTATTTGGGTGTGGATTTTGCCGTACATAGCAGCCTGTTAATCGTCATCGCCTGGTTGACGCCATTTTTCATCCTGAAAAAATTAAAGCCATCATTGGAAAAAAGTGCTTTAAAGGGGTTAAATAGAGGCTTGATTAATGCGATTAACATGATAGATGGCGAGGTGTTACTGGCGATAGAAAATGTCAGCAACCAACATGCGGAGCAGACCAGGCAGCTGTCCCGTATTATTGAGCTTTGTCGTGTTGCCGATGCCGACCAACAACCGTCAATAGACAGCAACAGTCCGTTAGCCCGGATGCTGATTGATTAACGCGGAAGACTCTATTTAAGCTTTACCGTGTGCGGAAAGGCGGGTGCTAAGGCGGTGAATATCGTCACGAATCCTGCATCAACACGGGTCAAAAAAAATAATTGTACAAATTTTGGTCAATTCGTATAATATACACATCACGGGGGCGACATGGCTTCGACGTGGGTAGCAAAACCTTAAGTGCATGCCGAGGACAGTACACCTCGTAAAATCTACTGAAACTAAAGTATTCGCAAATGACGAAAACTACTCAATGGCTTTAGCTGCTTAAACACAGCACC
>JAGXGY010000038.1 GCA_024636505.1 Methylobacter sp.
ACATTTAGGCTGGGGCAAGTGTCGATTGGATTGTTTTATCGGCATGCTCTTGGCTTTATTACGACTGAAACACGTTAACCTAGCGCAATTGGCCCTGGCTTTTGCGAGTGAGGCTGATACAAAATCACGCTATCGCCGGTTACAACGAGATAAAACTATTATAAGAGATCTATTTTATAAAGAGTCTATTATCAAATAATATACTTGTATTAAAAGTCTATGGTAACGGTGATATTCTCCGAGTATTACTGTGGTTTTGACCGTATGAAAATAACTGGCTTACTTTTGCATTATGCATAAGGGATACAAGCATCGACACTGAAATTGTTTTCATGTTTTCATTCCGAAAAAACAAATCAATTCTACCTGTGACCTCCTTGGTTTTCAGGGGCTTGCAATACACGCTGCCCTTCCTCTAAGCCAACGAAAACTTTGCCGACAGTGTTTCCAACGCTAATAATGGGAACCCATGAAGAGTCTATTATTTGATAATAGACTTTTATAAAAATTCCTGATCGCACCAACCCGGATCGGTGTTTTCCTCGAAACCGCTCTTAACCGGTTTTCCAGACTCTCCTTGGGGTAGTCGCGGCGGGTATTGCAGATACGGACATGGATTTTTTGGACGTTAGCTTTAGCTTTTTTCCAGTTGTTGCTGAACCTCTATTTGCGGCTCATGACTCGCTAAACTTTCACTAAGGCTTTTTCTTGGCTTTTAAACTATTGCACTGAGCGAGATAGGAACCATCGATCAGCGTGACAAAACAGGCAATACCCATGTCGATACCGATTCCGATAAAAAACAACTACTTTCTTCGTAACAGCTTTAATAATTGTTCTGAAAACCCGATTTCAAGATCAGCTTTTACAGGAATATACCAATGTTGATTGCCTGCAAAGGCAATACATTTTACTGCATCTTTTTCAGTCATTAATACCGGTTCGGATCCTGAAAATAATATATCGCCAGACTGAAATTTATAATGATCAGGAAAACTATGTGTTTTACAGGTTAAACCGGCACACTCTAACAGCTTAAAAAACCGGTCAGGGTTACCTATACCAGCCAAGGCATGGCAGCTGGTTACACTAAATTCCTGTAATGATTTTTGCTGGCCCGTAACCAGGTTAACTGCTGTATTTCCGGTAATCTGCATCGAAAATTCATTGTCTTCCGATTTTTCTCCGTTCACAATGATAAAATCGACACCTTGCAATCTTTCTATGGGTTCGCGCAACGGGCCTGCCGGTAAGCAATAGCTGTTACCAAAACGCCTTTCTCCGTCTATCACTGCAATCTCAATATCCCGGTTTAATGCGTAATGTTGCAGGCCATCATCGGATAAAATGACATTACAGTCAGACCTTTCAAGTAACAGTTTAGCGGCATCCACTCGCAACGGGCCTACGGCCATGGGACAGTCAGTTTGTTTAGCTATCAACAAAGCTTCATCGCCGACATTCCCAGCCGTGCTGTTAACATCGATCCATTGCGGCCAGACTTCAGCCTGTCCGCCGTAGCCTCGGCTAATGATTCCAGGCTTAAAACCTTGTTTTTTAAGCAAGTCAGCCATCCAGATAATTAATGGCGTTTTGCCGGTACCGCCCACGGTAATATTACCTATCACGATGACAGGAACCGGCAAGGTGTATCGTTTTAACACTCCTATACGGTAAAGAAACCTCCTGAATTTAACAACATCACTGAATAAAAAACCCAGCGGCATAAGCCACACGCCAATAAACGGATCTTTGTACCAAATGTCAAGCAACCAACGAGATAAGGTTTTTTTCATGCTCAGTCGCTCGGTTTCAATGTGGCAAAAGTAATATGATTAAATCCCGTTTGGCCGGCAATATCCAAAGCCATCATCACTGCTTTGTTAGGCGTTTTATCATCGGCATTGATCACAAAAGGAAGGTTTTTTGATTGGATAACAAGCTTGCTCAATTTTTCTTTTAAGCCTGCCCTGGTTTGATTGATTAACTGATGAGGTAAGTTATCGTCGCCGACTAAGGAATAAATACCGTCGGCATCGATAATCAAAGATACCGTTTTGGGATACTCTTTAGCTTCTGTTCCTTGTGCCTCAGGCAACTTGATATTGACTTGTGTTTGCCGATTGAACGTTGTCGTCACCATGAAGAAAATCAGCAACAAAAAAACTACATCGATCATAGGTGTCATCGATATATCAATCTTATCCTTTTTTTTGCGTTGAAATTTCATCAGGATTCCCCGCGATCTCCATGCAAAATATCAATCAGCTTGACAGCCTCTTCTTCCATGCTGACCACATATTCATCAACCAATCTTTCAAAATAACGATGAAAAATCACACTGGGAATAGCCACTGTCAATCCTGCCGCCGTCGAGATCAGCGCTACCGAAATGCCTCCAGCCAGTACACCAGGATTGCCGACGCCATGTTCCATCAGTGCAGAAAAAACATTAATCATGCCGAACACCGTTCCTAACAACCCCAGCAACGGGGTAATCAAGGCAATAGTCCCCAAAGTATTCAGGAAACGTTCCAGATCATGCACCACCATCCTGCCCGCTTCTTCAACAGATTCCTTCATGAACCGTCGGCCATGATGGCTATTAGCGAGACCTGCTGCCAGGATACACCCTAACGGGGAGCTATTTTTCAAATGTCGTAAAGTAACGTCATTCAGTTTTTTTTCACGAAATAATCGCCAAACTTGCGGAACCAGTTCTGGCGGTAAAATCTTTTTTCTACGTAAAAACCAGAAACGTTCCACAACGATCCCCATGGCACCGATTGAACACAGTATGATGGGCAGCATCAGCCAGCCGCCGCTTTTTATAATTTCAAACACATTATTTCCCAAAAAAATTACACGCCGACTTTATATAGCCGGTTATTATTTTAACCCAAGACAGCTTGATTTTGAGAACTTTCCCGTCCAACCCAGATATAGGCAATCACCAAAGCAATACCACAAAATGCTGCCGCCATAGAATAGACAAACTCCGCGCCTAATAACTCCCAATAATAACCGCTATAGTAACTGCCCAGCATTCCGCCCAAACCAAATGTTAAGCTAGCGTATAGTGCCTGACCTTTACCCTGATGCCGGTCGCCAAAATACAGGTGCACCAAATGAATGGCGGCAACATGCGCGCCGGCAAATGTTGCCGCATGCAATAGCTGGGCAAAAACCAACAGCCAAAAATAATCGACACACCAGGCAATCACCAGCCAGCGAACAACCGACAATGAAATACTGATCAATAAAATGGCTCTTAGCGAAATGCGTTTCAACACGCGCCGCATGTACATGAACAAAATAATCTCGGCGAAAACGGCCAGCGCCCACAAAAACCCGGTCAGGCTTGCCGTGTATTGATAATGCTTGAGATAGATCGAATAAAAAACGTAATAAGGCGCGTGCGCCAGCTGCAACAGCATATAAACCGCCAGAAAAGCCCAAAGTTCCGGCTTTTTGATGATGTGCATCATGCCGACAGCGGCGGTCTGATGATGCGTAGCCTGAATGGGTGGCGTCATTAAGCTGACCAGCCAGATGAGGGTCATCAATGAAGTAACCGCTATCGGGATGATAAGCGAGGGCAGATAATCCAAGAGCCAACCTACGCCCAGAACCGCAACAATAAAACCGATAGATCCCCACAGCCTTATCTGGCTGTAGCGATGCGCTTCGTCTTTTAAATGGTATAAGGTTACCGCTTCAAACTGCGGTAAAGCGGCGTTCCAAAAAAAGCTAAAGCCTATGGTTATCCAGGCAAACCAGAAATAACCCTGAACAAATAAGAATCCGACAAAAAATACCGCAGTTAAAAACGCGGCTATGCGAATAATCCGCACGTTTCTTCCGGTATGATCGGCAATCCAACCCCATAGAACCGGCGCAATAACTCTTGTACCGTTTAACATCGCCGAAAGTTCGCCGATTTCGACAGGGTTAAAGCCCCTTTCTTTTAAGTAGAGACCCCAGTAAGGGAGAAAAACACCGACTGCAGCGAAATAAAAGAAGTAAAAGGCTGACAGGCGCCAGTATGGGATAGACATTTTAAGCTTGTGTAGGCTGGTTTCCCTGGCTCCCACGGAGCCCGTGGGAGCCAGGGAATTGCTGATTTGGGGGCGGCGCCTACTGTTTTGGTAGTCGCCAATTGAGTTACTTACTGGGCGACTAAAGTCGCCCCACAATAACACTTAATGGCAGTGACGCCGCGCGTTGAAACGAGAGAACGATACAACAAAAACGTTTACCTTAAAACCGGCAATCCCGATTGCACATTGATGTTTTGCGCCCGATGCCGCAACAGATGATCCATAATCACTATCGCCATCATCGCCTCGGCAATCGGGGTTGCTCTTATGCCGACGCAGGGATCGTGGCGACCCTTGGTAACGACTTCAATAGCGTCACCGTGCACATTGATGCTTCTGCCCGGTAAGCGCAAGCTGGAAGTAGGTTTTAAGGCAATACTGGCAATGACATGCTGGCCGCTGGAAATTCCTCCCAAAATACCGCCGGCATGATTGCTTAAAAAACCGTCTGGAGTAATTTCATCGCGAAACTGTGTGCCTTTGCTGTCGATACAGGCAAAGCCATCGCCGATTTCCACGCCTTTTACTGCGTTAATGCTCATCAAGGCATGGGCTAAATCGGCATCAAGCCGGTCGAAAACAGGTTCGCCCAAGCCCGGAGGAACATTGCTTGCGACCACTTCTATTTTGGCGCCGATGGATTCGCCTTCTTTACGCAGAGCATCCATATAAACTTCCATTGCTGCGACTTTATCGACATCAGGACAGAAAAATGGATTACTGTCGATAACAGACCAATCGATTTTTTCGATTTTTATCGGCCCCAATTGCGATAAATAACCGCGTATTTCTATACCGTGATGTTCCCTCAGATATTTTTTGGCAATACCGCCCGCCGCCACACGCATGGCGGTTTCCCGGGCGGATGAGCGCCCTCCTCCACGATAATCCCTGATGCCGTATTTGTGCTGATAACTATAATCCGCATGGCCGGGCCTAAAGGTATCAGCGATGTCGGAATAATCCTTGGAGCGCTGGTCGGTGTTTTCAATCAACAAGCCAATCGAGGTACCGGTAGTTTTGCCTTCAAACACCCCGGACAGGATTTTGACTTCATCGGCTTCTCGCCGCTGAGTGGTGTGTCTCGACGTTCCGGGCTTTCTGCGATCCAGATCCTCCTGCAAATCGGCTTCGGTCAAAGCCATGCCCGGAGGACAGCCGTCAACGATGCAGCCGATTGCCTGGCCGTGACTTTCGCCAAACGAAGTGACGGTAAATAATTTTCCTATTGAGTTTCCAGACATAGTTATAAAGCCGCTAAAAATAATTCGTTATATTGATTAAGCTGTTCAGCCGTCAGCAAAAATACGCCATCGCCGCCGCGTTCAAAGTTTAGCCAGAAAAAAGGCACGTCGGGAAAGGTATTTTGCAAAGTTTCCGCACTACTGCCTACTTCCACAATCAATATCCCCTGTTCCGTCAGATACTGATTAGCTTCGACCAGAATACGCAACACAATATCCAGTCCCGAATGTCCGCCTTTAAAGCCCATATCGGGCTCGGCACGGAATTCTGCGGGTAATTGCCCCCATTCTTCAAGGCTCACATAAGGCGGGTTGCTGACAATAATGTCATAGCAATTATCCGGCAATTCCGTGAACAAATCCGACTGGTACAAAGTCACCACATCGTCCAGCTGATGTTTGGCGACATTCAGTTCGGCGACGGCCAGCGCATCGGCCGACAAATCCACCGCATCGACATAAGCGTCGGCAAAGGCATAAGCGCAGGCTATCGCGATACAGCCGCTACCGGTACACAAATCCAGAATGCGCAGCACTTGCTGTTCCTCGACCCAGGGCGAAAATCGCTGTTCGATTAATTCGGCAATCGGTGATCTGGGCACCAGAACCCGTTGATCCACATAAAACGATAGTCCCGCAAAAACAGCTTCATGGGTTAAATAAGCGGCCGGTATACGTTCGTTGATACGCCGGTCGATTATATCGATCACAGCTTGGCGCTCACTGAGCGTTAAAACGCTTTGCAGATACGCATCGGCCAGATCATAAGGCTGATGAATCGTGTGTAAAACCAGTGCTGCGGCTTCATCCAGCGCCGTTATCGTACCATGACCGAAACTCACTTCGGCCTCGGTAAAACGGCTGGCGGCCCAGCGGATGTAATCGCGAATAGTGGATAAAGTGGTTAAAGCTTCAGAGGGTATTGTTTTCATTGCAGGACAAAGTAAGATAGCGTCAATACGGTTCGACGTAGAAGGAGATTTTAAACTAAACTTTATGAGCTTGTTTGAATATTATATAAATACAATATGAGCCTACCCCACAACAACAACAGCAATAGCGCCGCAAGTTTAGCCAAAAACAAACTGTTAATGAACTTTTATCGGCATATGCAATCCGAAAACCTGGTATTACCGACTATCCCGGATGTATCTTTTAAAATTCGCCGCGCGATTAATGATGAAAAATCCAGCGTCTCTTCAATAGCGCGCATCGTTCAAATTGACCCCTCGATTACCGCCCGACTGATACAAATTGCCAACAGTCCTTTATACAGGGGACGAAAAAAAATTGAAAGCTGCCCGGAAGCGCTGACCCGACTCGGATTAAAACCGGCTCAGGACATTATTACCGCGTTTGCGATGAAATCGATATTTAATGCAAAGTCCCCTTTTATTCGTCAAAAAATGACGGAATTATGGGCACACAGCAGTTACATTGCCTCCATCAGCGCCGTATTTGCCCATAAAATACCGGGGTTTGATCCGGATCGAGCCATGCTGGCCGGACTGACTCATGATATTGGTATTGTGCCCATTTTGACTTATGCCGACAATCATCCCGATATTATTGCTAATCCTAGAGACCTTGTAGAAACGGTAAAACAATTACGCGCCGGCATTGGCGTGCAAATCATCCGTCAGTGGGATTTTCCAGAGGATTTTGAAGATGTCGTGATTAATGCCGAAAACTGGTTTCGTAATGACAAAAATCCGGCCAACTATACAGACATCGTAATGATTTCGCAGTTACACAGTTTTATCGGCAAAGTTGACATAAAAAAGATACCTAAAATAGACGATCTACCCGCTTATAAAAAACTGGCTGGCCATTTAAACGCCAGTGACAGCATCAATATACTGGATACCGCCAAAGATGAAATCGAGCATATTCGACAAATGTTGGCTTGATATTCTACTCAATGGATATTAACTCGCCAAGACTCCCCCCGGCTATTTTCGGTGCTAACAGGCCGCTGGAAAACACGTTAAATCTTAAAGTCGGCCAAAAACTTGACGCAAAAATCATCGGTGCCGATATTCAAGCGGCAAAAAACGCCATGACTTTAGCGCTAGGCAACAAGAATATTACCGTACAAAGCAACAAGCCAGTTACGACCAACCCTGGACAGCATTTAAAAATCCAGGTAACTCAAACCATCCCAGTATTGGAATTTAAAATCCTCAATTCCTTACCCGAATTGCGCCTGAAACTCATTGCGACCGCCAGGGATGGTGGGAGTGTCGCAAACGGTCAGGAACCAATGCGACCGACCGCCAGGGATGGTGGGAGTGTCGCAAACGGTCAGGAACCAATGCGACCGATCGCCAGGGATGGTGGGAGTGTCGCATTGGCACGAGCGACAACCGGTGAAAAACAAAATGCAGCAACAACCCTGTCATCGCTGGCAAAACAACCGTTAGATGCAAAAATAACAGGCATCAGCGGCACCAAAATCCAGTTACAGATTTTTACCCAGACGTCCGCAGATACAGGTAATAAACAAATCAGTTTTATCCATATTCAACGATCTCAACTGACCAATACACCGCAAAATTTAACCGTTGGGCAAAAGCTGAATCTGGAAATAGTCAAAGCAGGAACCACGCCTGAATTTAACGTTATTTCAGCTTCCAATGCGGTACCTGAAGCCAAAATAGCCGAATTTATAAAGCAGTTTCTACCGCGACATGAAGCTAGCCCTCTCTTTTTAAATCAGTTAATAAAGAATTTGCCACAACTGATGGAAAATGAAAGCGTTCCAAAGACGCTAAAGGATATAGCCGCAAAAATAATTCAGAACCTGCCCTCCAAAGAACAGTTGATCACCAGCCAAGGCATCAAACAAGCCATTGCCAATTCGGGATTATTTCTTGAAGCCAAACTGCCGTCAGCAATGGTTCAGGCCGGGTTAATTAAAGCATTACCCCAACTGATAAAAAATGAAACTGCGCCGCAATCATTGCAGCGTATTGCCGCTGAGATATTACAAAACCTTACGCAAAAAGAACCTTTAGTTAACAGCCCGTCAACCGCTCATCCTAAACAATTTTCTGAAACCGAATTGTTAACTTTACCGTTAAATATGACAAAACTCCCCAAAGCAGAGGCTTTAGGCAATGAGGATTTTAAAGCCAATTTGCTTAAGTTTATTCAGGCTTTAAAACAGGAGCTTACAAGCCCAGGTGAACGACAAGTCAATCAAGCCGACCTTGATCTGCTTAAAAACCTGCAGAATAAAACTGAAAACACCATTGCCAAGCTAGTGCTGGATCAATTAATGTCTCTGCCTCTGCCTAAGGAAGATAATCCAAAACAGCTATGGCTTATCGATATTCCCTTTATCGACCGGCAACAGGCGGAATCGGTTAAGATTGAAATACAGCGCGACCACGAAAACAACCCGCAATCCGACAGCAACGATTGGTCGGTTGCTATCACCATTACACCGCCGGGACTGGGTACCATTCATTGCAGGGTTTCCTGCCAAAACAATGTCATCAATACCTATTTCAACAGCCAAAAGGCTCAAACGACTGAACTGATCAAACACAACCTGGATTATCTAAAACATCAACTTGAAGAATCGGGTTTAACAACCGGACACATGGGCACTCAAAACGGCTCTCAAAACAACCAAGCCACTCATCAACTAGCCGGAAAAAAACTATTCGATGATAATGCATAGTATATTTTTAATGGAAAACAGTGTCTTAATTAGACCTGACACTGGTACTACTGCTGCGTAACAACGTCTCATTCATCCCTTATTATCCGGTTTATTACCATGAAGAACATCAAGATAACCCAGGAAGTCAATACAGCAAATGCGTCATACCCTTCAGCCTCTTCATGGTAAAAACAAATAACATTCTTTGAAATCAATGCCCGCCAGCACTTAAAACGATTTATTTATCCTGCTCATGAAAGTACCAGTTAACCTATTCGTCATTATTGTCAGCTTGCTAGCGGGGATTTCACCGCTGCAGGCACAAAATTTATCAGAAACCTTTGAACTTGCCTTGCAAAATGCGCCTGTTTTAAAACAGGCTAAAGCCAGGCGGTCGGTGATCGGCGAATCGAAAGATCAAAGCATTGCACGGTTTCTGCCCAATATCTCGGCCACCGGAGCCAGCCGTAAAGAACAATTTCATAATAAGAAAACCGGAAATTTCAGGGGACCTGATGCCAACCAGGATTACTGGGATAATAACTTTAACATCAACTTAACCCAACCCCTGTTCCACTGGGATCACTGGATACAATTAAGCCAATCTGACAACCAAATCGCGCTGGCTGAAGCCAACTACTTAAGCGAATTACAAAGCCTGATGGTGACCACCACCGAAGCCTATTTCAATGTGCTCTATGCCCTGGATAATTTAGCCTTTGCCTCGGCAGAAAAACAGGCTATCGCCCGCCAACTGGAACAAGCCAGGCAACGCTTTGAAGTGGGCATTATTTCGATAATCGACGTTAACGAGGCTCAGGCGGGGTTCGACCAAGCCAATGCTGATGAAATTGACGCTGCTAATAATCTGGACAACCAGAAAGAGGCGTTAACAGAAATCATCGGTGAAAATAATATTTCGCTGAATGCACTGGGGGAAAACCTGCCTTTATTGAAGCCTGAACCGGCAGATATTTCGGCGTGGAGCGATTTAGCCGAGATCAACAATTTCAGCATTATTTCAGCATTTAATCAGGCCGAAATATCGCGTAAAGCCATAGACCTGCAGCGCAACGGCCACCTGCCCCAGCTGGATTTCATCGCTTCTTACGGTATAGCCGACAATACCAGCAGCTTTGGTTTTCGGGGAGATACCCGGAGTGTCGGTATGCAGCTGAATGTACCGCTGTTTGAAGGCGGCGCCGTCAATTCCCGAACCCGTCAGGCCGACTATGAATACCAAGCCGCCAAAGAGGATTTATCCAGAAAAAAACGCGCGGTAAAGCGTCAGGTAAAAGACGCTTATCGCGGTGTCATCTCCACCATCAGCCGCGTAACCGCTCTAAAAACCACGATAATATCGGCAACCAGCGCACTGAAGGCAACCGAAGCAGGATTTGGCGTAGGCACCCGAACCATGGTCGATGTACTGAATGAACAAAGCAATTTATACCGGGCAAAACGGGAGTTTTCACGCGCCCGTTATGATTATTTGATCAACAGCATCCAG
The DNA here is from genome assembly GCA_024636505.1 of Methylobacter sp. Lineage (GTDB taxonomy): Bacteria > Pseudomonadota > Gammaproteobacteria > Methylococcales > Methylomonadaceae > Methylobacter_A. The sequence goes on from JAGXGY010000038.1 coordinate 10,525, forward strand.
TTAAAACAAGCGGCCAGCAGCCTTAGTCAAGATGACCTTGAACAGGTCAACCGTTTATTGGTCCCCTGAACTGAGGCTCTGAAAACCAGGGCTTAATAATTTTCTGGTTAATTCAATTATCCAGCTAATCGACAGATGAAATTTGCATGAACTCACCTTTCCGAAAAGGCACCTACAATGAATCCACTCAATTGACCGGAGAACGCAATGCCGACTGTCATTATATGTCATTCAACCGGGAGACCGTGTTCAAGGCATTATCGCAACAACTGAATGACGATTTTCTGTACCGGATGCTCATTGAAGATCGCCCTCACCTTTTCGCCGACGCTATTGTGTTTGTCGACCAGGCCAATATACGCAAACAACGCGACATTATTGCCGCAATAGAAAGCGTCATTATGCTGCCTGCTTATCAGCAGCGTGTTCTGGCTTATGCGCCGGAAACCGCACAATTCATACCCAAGGCGCACGGCGTTTTTTTTGGCTATGACTTTCACTTAAGCCCTAAAGGACCTCAATTAATTGAGATCAACAGCAATGCCGGCGGCGCTTTAGTAAATGTCATGTTTGCAAATGCGCAAATGGCCAGCGGTACGTCGACTAAACCACATGAGGCCCAAAATATGGAACAGGTATTTATGGCGATGTTTGTTGAAGAATGGCAAGCTGAACGCGGCCTTCAACCCTTACATTCCATCGCTATCGTCGATGAAAATCCGCAAGGGCAATTCATGCTGCCGGAATTTTTATTGTTTAAAAAGCTATTTGAACAATACCCTATTAACACTGTTATTTGCGATCCTGCCGAGCTTGATTATCGCAATGGAACACTTATGCATAAGGAACTGCCGATTGATCTTGTTTACAACCGTTTGACTGACTTCGGCTTGGAAGCAAAAACACTAAAACCATTGCGCGATGCTTATCTGGAAAAAGCCGTCGTCGTTACACCTCATCCAAGAGCTTATGCACTATACGCCGATAAAAGAAATCTGACTATATTGACCGATGAAACCATATTACGGGATATGGGCGTTGCCGCAGAAATCAGAACCTTATTGCTTGAAGGTATTGCTCAGACGATTTGCGTACATAAGGAAGATACCGAGACTTTATGGGCCGCGCGTAAACGGCTGTTTTTTAAACCGGCCAAAGGCTACGGCAGCAAGGGGGCCTATCGAGGCGACAAAATGACCAAACGGGTGTTCGCGGAGATTCTACAGGGAAATTATGTCGCGCAATCGCTGGTGCAAGCCACCGAGCGGCAACTGAAAGTCAACCATAAAATGGTCGATCTTAAACTGGATCTGCGCGAATATGTCTACAAGGGACAAGTGCAGTTAACCAGCGCCCGTTTATACCAGGGACAAACGACTAATTTCCGCACTCCGGGCGGCGGTTTTGCACAAGTTGTGGTGAGTACAGGAAGCGGCAGGGACCAATGACGTCGCCTTGCCGCCTCGTTTATATGAAAAATTAGCGATTTAATCAAGCACCAGATTCTTTAAATAATCCCGGAAATCGTCCTTTAACTCTTTATGCATCAAACCCAATTCAACAGTCGCCTGCAAATAACCGAGTTTTGATCCGCAATCATAGCGTTTGCCTTCAAACTCGTAGGCCAGCACCTGCTCATCGCTCATCAATCCAGCGATGGCATCAGTCAACTGAATTTCGCCGCCGGCACCACGTTTGGTCTGTTCAATTTTGTCAAAAATAGCCGGTGTTAATATATAGCGGCCGACCACACCCAGATTTGACGGAGCGCGTTCTGGCGACGGCTTCTCAATAATCGTTTCAACCTGGCCTAGTGCGGGCGATAACGCCTTGGTTTTGACAATGCCGTATTTGTCAGTTTCCTGAGGATTGACCTGCTCTACGCCCAGGATACTGCATTGATTTTTATTGTATTGCTCGACCATTTGGGCCATGCACCCATTGCCGCTGCTATGGGTAATTAAATCATCGGCCAGAATAACGGCAAACGGCTCATCGCCAACGACAGACTTGGCGCAAAGCACCGCATGACCCAAGCCTAATGCCTCAGGCTGACGAATAAACACAAAAGAAACATGCGACGGCATCATGTCCCGAACCATTTTTAATGTTCCGGTCTTGCCCCGGATAATCAGCTCGTTCTCCAGCTCATAGGCTTTGTCAAAATGATCCATTATCACGTTTTTGCTGCGCCCGGTTATAAAGATAATGGTATCGACTCCAGCCGCTACCGCCTCTTCAACGCAATACTGAATCAGTGGTTTGTCCACAACCGGCAACATTTCCTTTGGACTGGCTTTGGTCGCAGGTAAAAAACGGGTTCCAAGACCCGCAACCGGAAAAACTGCTTTTGTTACTTTTTTATTCATCTTAAGACACTCCGACAATACATATCATTAAAAATCAGATGCGAGATGCAGTATCCAGTCATCTCTGCCCTCAACAAGCGATTAGCAACTAAAATCCCCGCTATGTTTTTATTCTACGCTAAAAATTTTTTAACCATGACTGTAAAAACCCCCGGTTGTTGTACATGCAGCCAATGTCCGGCCTCGGCTATAGTGCCGAAAGCCGCCTCGGGGAATAATGACTTTATATCTCGCGGCTTGACGAAGTCCGAATCGCTTCCGGCAATAAACAAAGCCTTGCCGGTAAACGGCGCTAAATGATCGGTATTCGGAAAAGCGGCAATATTGGGCGCCATCCGCTGAAAAATATCCAGATCAAGCCGCCAACAATATTTACCGTCTTTTAGAATTAGATTTTGTAACAGAAACTGGCGATAACTCAGCTCGGGTATGTACGACGCAAGCAGCGATTCAGCGTGTTTGCGGTTGCTGATGTCAGTCAGCGGCAGCATTTTTAACGCCAACACGGTGTTGTCGAAACTGTGTGTATAGCTGACCGGTGCAATATCCGCGACAATCAGCTTAGCCAGCCTGTCCGGAGAAGTCAGCGCAAACCACATGGCCACCTTGCCGCCCATGCTGTGCCCCAGTAAATGGACTGTTTCCAAACCTTGCTGTTCCATAAATTGCAACAAATCAGCGCTCATGGAAAGATAATCCATTATTGGATGATGCGGCGATGCGCCGTGATTGCGCATGTCCGGGACATACACATGAAACCGGTCAGCCAATCTTTGCGCTATCTGCCGCCAGTTACGCGAGGAGGCAAAAAAACCGTGCAGGATAATCAGCGGTCTATGATCCGGATTCCCGAATTCCTCAAAAGCCAGCTCTACTGTTTCCATCAGACAAAAACGAATAATGCGCCCATCAAACCGCCGAAAATACCGCCCCAAACCACCAGCCAGCCAAGATGCTGTCGAATGATAGCCTGAACCATTTCCTTAACCAGTTGAGGGGTTAATTCACTCAGACGCTTATCGATCACCGTTTCAATTTTTCCGATAATATCGCCGCCGATTTTGTGCGCATCCAGCCCCTGTTTTAATGCGGCTTTAAAGCGATCCGACTCGACCATTTCGCTCAGAGTGATTCTCATCTTTTCAGTAAACGGCTCTTTTAACGGTACCAGCGCTTGTTCGCCGCCCATCATCATTAACATGCCGCCAAAAGAAGAGCCCATAATTGAGGATACCAAACCTTCGTAGACCTTGTCATAATCAACGGCATTCAATAAAGGCTCCAGGTTCAGCAGACCTTTACCTTGCTGCTCCTCGGTTTCAATAAACTGCTCGATATTATTTGCGGTAAAAAACTGCTGCATCATCAGCTGCTTGATCGACAGTTTAAATTCTTCAAACCGGCCCGGTATGACGCCCGAACCGTATAATAAAGGCACTTTCTCAAACAGCATATAAACAGCCAACCAGTTGGTAATAGCGCCGGACAAAGCAAAAAAGCCGATGGATTTAATTAACGCCGATTGTACCGGGCAAATATAGCCGGTAACAATGATAGCGACTGCAATAAAATTGGTAATAAAGCTTTTGTTGAATAGTTTTTTCATCGTTTTTTAATCAATAAATCCGTAATAGTGCCCGCTATCATCTCGGCGGAAAAGCCCAACGTTTCGGCCAAGGTAGGATGCGCATGTATCGTTAATGCCAAATCTTCAACACTTGCCCCCATCTCCAAAGCCAATACAGCTTCAGCAATCAGTTCACCGGCATGAGTGCCGACGATGCCGGCACCAAGAATTCGACCGGTTTGTTTATCGCAAAGCAGTTTGGTGGTACCTTCCTTGCGCCCCATGCTTAACGATCGTCCGCTTGCCGCCCAAGGAAAAGCGGCTTTTTCATAAGCAATGCCTTGGGCTTTAGCCGCATTTTCAGTCAAGCCCATCCAGGCAATCTCAGGGTCAGTATAGGCAACAGAGGGGATAGTTAGCGCTTGCCATTCGGTCGCCTTGCCGGTCAGTGCCTCAGCCGCTATTTTGCCTTCATGCGCCGCTTTATGCGCCAGCATCGGGTTACCGACCACATCGCCGATCGCAAAGATATGTTTCACGTTGCTGCGCTGTTGTTTATCGACGCTGATAAAGCCGTACTCATCAACATTAACGCCGGCTTTTTCGGCATCGATTAAATGACCGTTGGGGCGTCTGCCCACGGCAACCAGTACTTTATCGAATACATCGGTTTCTGGAGATGCCTTACCGTCAAAGCTGACTTTTAAGCCTTCCGCCAGCGCTTCAATATGGCTTACCCGGGTTTCCAGAAAAACATGGTCATATTGGTTTTTGATCCGCTGCATTAACGGCCTGACTAGATCCTTGTCGCAGCCGGGGATAAGCTGATTTTGCATTTCTACCACAGTAATCTTGCTGCCGAGCGCATGATAAACGGTCGCCATTTCCAGGCCGATAATGCCGCCGCCGATAATCAACAGTTTTTTCGGAATATTCTCAAGGTTGAGCGCATCGGTAGAATCCATCAGCCGTGGGTCATCATAGGGAAATGACGGTGTTTTTATCGGTTGGGAGCCGACCGCAATAATAGCCTGTTTAAACGTTATCGTTTGACTGTCATCACCGTCTTCAAACACTACTTGGGTGTCGGAAATGAATCGCCCAACACCTTTTACAACCGTCACATTGCGCTGCTTGGCCAGCGCCGCCAAGCCCTCAGTCAACTGGGAACTGATATTGTTTTTCCAGTTACGCAGGGCATCAAGGTCAATTTTAGGTTCGGTAAACCCGATTCCGGCAGGACTGATCTCTTTGGCTTCATTGAGTACCGCAGCTACATGCAATAGCGCTTTTGAAGGAATACAGCCGACATTCAAACAAACGCCGCCTAAAACAGGATAACGCTCGACCAGGGTGACTTGTTTGCCTAAATCGGCTGCACGAAACGCCGCCGTGTAACCTCCAGGGCCACCGCCCAACACCAGAACTTCTGTTTTCAATCGCACACCTTCAATTTGATTAATGAGAATTTAGTTTAACTTTTTAATGCTGACAAATTTGTTTTCGGGCGTTAACTCCATTTCAAAATAACCATTGATGCCCTGCCTAGTTAAAAACGATTGAATCCTTCCCGCCGGAAAAGCGATTCTTCTGCCATCATCGGCGACGACCGATACATTTTTAGCCATGCCTTGATAAACCTTAAGATACTGGTCGTATGACATCGCTAGCGCAAAACGGATGGTTTGATATTGGGTCATAATATAAACAGAATTGATTAACCACGAAAAAAATAAAAAATATCGTGTTGTTCGTGGCTTTATGGCTTCAGACTTGAGTTAGCGGCTGTTTTGTAACGCAGCAATGCGCGCTTCCAAGGGCGGGTGACTCATAAACAACTTAGCCACACCGCTGCCGTTAATGCCGAAGGCCGCCAATTGTCCGGGCAGATCTTCCGCTTCGTGTCCGCGCTGTAAGGCGCGCAGAGCGCCGATCATTTTTTCCCGTCCTGCCAACTTAGCGCCACCGGCATCTGCCTTAAATTCCCGGTAACGGGAGAACCACATCACCAGCATCGACGCCAAAATTCCCAGGACAACTTGAGCCGCTATCTGGGTAATATAATAGGCCGGACCGTAACCACGTTCGGTTTTAAATACAACACGATCGACAAGATGACCGATAATCGTGGCAAAAAAGAATACAAAGGTGTTCATTACACCCTGCATCAATGCCATCGTCACCATATCGCCGTTGGCAACATGGCTGATTTCATGACCGACTACCGCTTCGACTTCATCGGCGTCCATGTTTTGCAGCAGACCGCTGCTAACCGCCACCAACGCGCTGTTTTTGCTCATGCCGGTAGCAAACGCGTTGGCTTCAGGAGTTTGGAAAATACCGACTTCCGGCATACCGATACCCGCCTGCCTGGCTTGTTTGGCTACGATGTCGATCAGCCACTGCTCGGTTTGATTTTGAGGTTGTTCAATAACGTGTACTCCCATCGCTCTTTTTGCCGACCATTTAGACATGACCAAAGAAATAACAGAGCCGCTCATACCAATGATGGCCGACATGACTAACAGAGCATTCAGATTAAGGTCGATGCCTTGAGCATCCAGCGTGCCGCTTAAGCCCAACACATTAAAAACAATACTGACCACAACCAATATGGCCACATTGGTTGCCAGAAAAAGAAAAATACGCTGCATATGTTTATGCCTTTTGATACGTTAAAGTTTGATCGATATGGGGGTTGAATAACACATTCCAACCTTAAGAATGCTACTATAACTTAAGTTTATTAATTGGGGGTATTGTGATGCTTATTATAAAAGTAATACTGGCTGCTTTGTTTGTAATTCATCCGTGTTTAGCCTTTGCTCAGCAAAACAGTCATCAGGCGCTGCTAAAAAAACTGCATGCGCCAACAGGATTTACCTTGTCTATTTTTGCCGATAATCTACCTAATGCCCGCAGTTTGGCTTTAGGTGATAACGGCGTGGTATTTGTCGGCACCCGATCTGCAGGCACCGTTTATGCCGTACAAGACAGTAATGGCGATGGTGTAGCGGATAAGCGTTATGTCATCGCTAACGGCTTGTATATGCCTAACGGCGTTGCCTATAAAGATAATACGCTATATGTAGCGAAAGTTAACCGCATTATCCGTTTCGACCGCATCAGCCAGCAATTGGCTAATCCGCCTAAACCCGTTGTCGTTTATGATCAATTCCCATCCGAGCAGCATCACGGCTGGAAGTATTTGCGCTTTGGCCCCGATAACAAGCTATATACTGCGGTCGGAGCACCGTGCAATATTTGCGAGCCTAAAAAAGCAATCTATAGTTCACTGGTCAGGTTAAATACTGACGGCAGCGACGTTGAGATACTTGCCCGAGGCATCAGAAATTCGGTGGGTTTTGACTGGCAACCGAAAATCGGTGTCTTGTTTTTTAGCGATAATGGCCGCGACTACATGGGCGATGACCTGCCGCCTGATGAGCTTAACCAATGGACGGTTACCGGGGAACATTTTGGCTTTCCCTACTGTCATGGCGGTGATATTCCCGACCCTAAGTTTTCTGCTGATAAAAAATGTCAACAATTTACCGCGCCGATATGGAAGTTTAAGGCTCATATGGCGCCTTTAGGGCTGCGTTTTTATCAGGGCAAGCAATTTCCATCCGAATTTAAAAATCAGTTGTTTGTGGCGCAACACGGATCATGGAATCGATCCGAGCCGCATGGTTATCGCGTTGCCTTAATGAAATTCAATCAGGGTAAACCGGTTTCAGAAGAAATATTTATCACCGGCTGGTTAAGCAAAAACGGTAAGGTACTTGGCCGTCCTGTTGATATTCTGGAAATGCCGGATGGCAGCCTGTTAATTAGCGATGATAAGCTGGGAGTCATTTATAAAGTTGAATACTATGGATAAAAAATTCGAGATTTTGACCAAGGACATCGTTTATCAAGGCTTTTTTCGCGTGGAAAAATATCGTCTTAAACACACGCTGTTTGGCGGTGGATGGAGTGCTGAATTGACTCGAGAATTGTTCATGCGCGGCAGCTGCGTTGCTGTTTTGTTATATGACCCAGACACCGATAAGGTGGTGCTGATCGAACAATTCAGAACGGGGGCAATTTTAAATACGGATCAAGCCTGGCTGGTGGAAATTGTTGCCGGAGCCATCGAAGCGGGTGAAGTTGCCGAAGAAGTCGCTTATCGGGAATCTTTAGAAGAGGCCGGCTGTAAAATTCAACAATTGATGGTTATCAATGAGTTTTACACTACGCCGGGGGGTTCATCCGAGTGGATCACCCTGTTTTGCGGTAAAGTGGATAGCACTGAGGTTGGCGGCATTCATGGCTTAGACCATGAGGACGAGGACATTTTAGTGCGTGCCGTTGATTTTGACGAGGTGTATTTGATGCTGGAAAACGGCGAGATAAATTCAGCAATACCCATTATTGCCATTCAATGGTTAGCATTGAACAAACAAAAACTTAAACAGAAATGGGGGATATAAAAACAAGGAAGGAATGCTGCACAAAATTAAAGCTCTGCATAAGTGTTACAGAGCTTTAACATATTAACTATTAATCGACTATCTTACATTTATCTCGAGAAGCATCCACCCTATCACGAAGCTCCTTACCGGGCTTGAAATGGGGAACATGTTTTTTTGATAAGGCTACCGATTCACCTGTTTTAGGATTTCGTCCCATACGAGGAGGACGTAAATGTAGCGAAAAACTACCAAAACCTCTAATCTCGATTCTTTCCCCGGAAGATAACGCCTGATTCATTTGTTCAATGATACATTTTACTGCTATCTCTACATCTTTCTGTGCCAGATGCGGTTGATGTTTGGCAAGAGCTTCAATTAATTCTGATTTTGTCACATTCTATCCTGAGAAAACAAATAAAATTAAAGAGGGATATGTACAAGTACATATCCCTTCATGATTTTTATTTTTCCATCTGTTTAAAGATATCAGCAAAAGTAGGCGCGCCAACTGATTGCTGAGTATGATCTTTAATAGTATGAGACTCTTCATCGCTATCTTTAGCTTTAATAGATAAAGAAATTGATTTGCTTTTCTTGTCTACGCCAATGAATTTGGCTTCAAGTGTATCACCTTCTTTTAACAAGGTTCTGGCATCTTCAACCCGATCACGTTGGATTTCAGAAGCACGTAAATAACCTTCAACATTATCATCTAAAGTGACAACAGCGCCTTTGGCATCAACTTCTTTAACCGTTCCTTTTACCAAACTACCTTTTTCGTGCGTAGCCAGGAAGTTTTGGAAGGGGTCTTGTTCAAGTTGCTTAATGCCTAAAGAGATACGCTCGCGTTCAGAATCAACGGCTAAAATAACAGTTTCCAGCTCATCGCCTTTCTTGAAATCACGAACTGAAGCTTCACCTTCATCTGCCCAGGAAATATCGGACATATGAACCAGACCGTCGATACCGCCATCCAAACCAATGAAAATACCAAAATCAGTAATTGATTTGATTTTTCCGGAGATTTTATCGCCTTTGTTATGCGTTGCTGCAAACTCATCCCAAGGATTGGTTTTGCACTGCTTCATGCCTAAAGAGATACGACGACGTTCTTCATCGATTTCAAGAACCATCACTTCGACTTCATCGCCTAATTGAACGAGTTTAGAAGGATTGACGTTTTTGTTAGTCCAATCCATTTCAGAAACGTGAACCAAACCTTCTACGCCTTCTTCAATCTCAACAAAGCAACCGTAATCAGTCAGATTGTTAACTTTACCGAATACACGTGTGCCCGCAGGATAGCGACGAGCAATGTTTTGCCATGGATCTTCACCCATTTGCTTCATGCCTAATGAAACACGATTTTTCTCTTTATCGTATTTCAGAACCTTAACTTTAATTTCTTGACCGATTTCTACACACTCGGACGGATGACGCACGCGTCTCCATGCCATATCAGTAATGTGTAACAGACCGTCAATACCGCCAAGATCGATAAATGCGCCGTAATCGGTCAGATTTTTAACGATACCGGTAACCACCGCACCTTCTTCCAGCGTTTTCAGCAATTCTTCTCTTTCTGCACTGTATTCTTTTTCGACCACAGCACGACGGGACAGAACCACGTTATTACGTTTTTGATCGATTTTGATAACTTTGAATTCCAGGTCACGATTTTCCAGGAAAGTCGTGTCTCTGATTGGGCGAACATCAACCAGTGAACCCGGTAAGAAAGCTCGTAATGCACCGACAGATACCGTGAAACCACCGCGAACTTTGCCGGTAATCCGACCGACAATGGTTTCTTCTTTTTCAAAGGCATTTTCAAGTTCGGACCAAGCTTTATTTTTCTTCGCTTTATCACGAGAAAGCAGTGTAGCACCAAGACCGTCTTCAAATAAATCGAGAGCAACCTCGACTACATCGCCAATGGCAACTTCTAATTCGCCATCGTTATTAAGAAACTGCCATTTTGGAATGACACCTTCCGATTTAGAATGGGTGCTGACGATGACCATATCGTTTTCGATATCAACAACCGTACCCATTAACATGGCACCAGGACGCATTTCCGTCTTGATTAGACTTTCTTCAAATAATTCAGCAAAGCTTTCGCTCATATTCCATTCCCAAGCCTGTCGAAACAACAACAAGCCTTTTCTTTATCAAAGTTTAAAAAAAAGATCACACCCAACCATTTGAGGTGACCACGTAAAAAATCCTTATCGGATTAAATTCAGTACTTCTTCAATAACAGCTTCTAGCGTCATATCCGAAGAATCGATATAAAGCGCATCACTGGCCATAGCTAACGGAGCAGCTTTGCGCTCCATATCCCGGCGATCACGTTCTTCTATCTCGTTTGTTATTTTTATAAGATTAGCATCAATCCCTTTTTCTATCAACTGTTTATATCGCCTCTTGGCTCTTTCAACGGCGCTGGCGGTCAAAAATACCTTATTATCAGCATCAGGAAAAACCACGGTCCCCATATCACGCCCGTCTGCAACCAAACCGGGTAAGCGTTTAAAATCTTTCTGTTTTTGCAATAAAACCCGTCTGACTTCGGGGAGCGCCGCAATGATAGATGCAGCATTTCCTGTACTCTCAATACCTAACTGAGCGCTTATGTCCATCCCATCCAGTTTAACAACCAATTCATCACCACAATCAAATTCCAGCACCATCGCCCGGGCTATATCGGCAATGACGACTTCATCTTCCAGGTCGACAGCCTGTTTTAACGCCGCAATTGCCAGAGAACGGTAAATAGAGCCGCTATCCAGATAGTTCCAGCCCATTTTTTTAGCTACCGCCCGACTGACCGTGCCTTTTCCGGCGCCGCTTGGGCCGTCAATAGTCAATACCGGAATACTCACTAGCCTTCCCTGCAAACAAGATCAAGGCCCAAACGTAAGGCCAAGTGTCTAAACTCAGGAAAGGAGGTATTCACATTTTCGCAATCATGAATGGTAATCGGCGCGTTAGCACGTAATCCGGCAATGGAAAATGCCATTGCAATTCGGTGATCGCCATGCGAAATAACTTCTCCGCCGCCAATCGAGCCGCCCTGAATGATCATGCCGTCCTCGGTCGATTGGGCATCCACACCCAAGATTTGCAGGCCGTCCGCCATCACTTGAATACGATCGGATTCTTTTACTCTGAGTTCTTCCGCGCCGGTTAAGTGTGTTTGACCTTCGGCACAGGCTGCGGCGACAAACAATACCGGAAACTCATCAATCGCCAATGGCACTAAATGTTCAGGAATATCGATGCCTTTCAGCGGGCTGTAAACCACATGCAAGTCCGCTACCGGCTCGCCGCCAACCGTGCGTTGGTTAAGCACTTCAATGTTGGCGCCCATTAATCTCAGAATGTCGATAACGCCGGTGCGCGTAGGATTAACGCCGACATGCTTCAGCAGCAGATCGGAACCCGGCGCAATCGACGCGCCGACCAGAAAAAAGGCCGCCGATGAAATGTCGCTAGGCACGTCAATATCGGTTGCGGTCAGACTGCCTTCGGCAGTAATACTGACTTTCACCGCGCCTGCTCCCGGCAGGCCTGCGGCATACACACCCTCCTTGGCGATATTGCCCTCTTGTTTCACCGGATAATTAAAGCCGGTCAACATGCGTTCGGTATGGTCACGGGTCGGTGCAGGCTCGGTGACTGTGGTAGTGCCTTGCGCATACATACCCGCCAGCAATAAACAGGATTTGACCTGCGCACTGGCTATCGGCATCGCATAATCAATGCCGGTCAACTGCCCTGCCCTGCCGGTAATGTGCAAAGGCGCAGTGCCTTTCTCAGTGGTTTTTATATCGGCGCCCATCGTTGCCAATGGCTCGGTGACCCGTTTCATCGGCCTGCCCGACAATGATTTATCGCCGGTTAGAACCGAGTTAAACGACTGCCCCGCCAACAAACCGCTCAACAAACGCATGGATGTGCCTGAATTACCCAGATACAAATCGTTTTTCGGCGCTTTCAAGCCGTGTTTGCCGACGCCGTGTATGGTCACACAGCCATTGGCCGGCCCTTCAATTTCAACGCCCATGTCGCGAAAAGCCTGCAAGGTTGCCAGCGCATCTTCCGCTTCGAGAAAGCCTTTAACGTGGGTTACGCCGGACGCCAACGACCCTAACATAATGGATCGGTGCGACATGGATTTATCGCCGGGCACACGAGCCTCGCCTTGTAATTTACCGCCGGGTTGAACGTAGAATGTAATTGATTTTGACATATTAATTATTATTGAACTGGTCAAGAAAGCGTTGCCGTGCATTTCTGGCATACGTAAAGGTTGCAAAAAGTTGCTGGGTATCATCGTTTTCCAGCAAGCATTGTATTTTATCCAATTCATCCTTTAACTGCTCGATTAAAGGGATGATTTCGTCTTTATTGGCGGTACAAATATCTTTCCACATGGTCGGATCGCTGGACGCAATCCGGGTGAAATCCTTAAAACCGCCAGCCGCATATTGGAAAATTTCGCTCTGCTCGTCTTTATGCCCGAGCATATCGACCAAAGCAAAAGCCAGAATATGCGGTAAATGGCTGGTTGCGGCCAACACGCTGTCATGATGTTGGACATTCATCACCGATACCAACGAGCCTAACCGTTGCCAGAAATCTTGGATTTTTTGCACCGCTTGCAGCCGGGTATTCCCGACCGGCGTGATGATCAGGCGTTTATTGACAAACAAGTCGTCGACCGATGCTGTCACCCCGCTTTGTTCTGCTCCAGCAATCGGATGAGCGGGAACTAGATTATCCGGCACCACGCCGAAAACCCGTTCTGCAGCGGCAATAACACTGACTTTGGTGCTGCCGACATCGGTATAGATCGCACTATCCGACCATAACGGCTTAAGCTCGGCAAAAATGCTTTCGATGCTGGCAACCGGCGTCGCAATCACCACACAATCGGCATCATGAACCGCTTCTGCTAAATCCAAGGTGTAGCCATCAATAACGCCGAGCTGTTTTGCCGTTTGCAGATTTTTCTCATCCTGCTGGCGGCCATAACCGATGATGCAATCGCATAAACCTTGCTGCCGTGCCGAACGCGCGATAGAGCCGCCGATCAGGCCGACGCCGATGAGGCAAATCCGTTTAAACATCAGGCCAAGACGTCAATTAATGCGTTTAGAAACAACTGGTTTTCTGCCTGTGTGCCGATGGTAATACGCAAATGATTGGGCAATTGGTAAACGCCTACCGGCCTAACGATCACACCTTTGCGCAGCAAGGCTTCGTAAATCGGTAGCGCGGGCTGTTTCATGTCAACCAAGACAAAATTACCGGCTGAGGGAATCCATTCCAGACCCAATTTTTTAAAACCTTCAGTGATCAACTGCATACCTTGGGTATTAATGGCAAGGGTATTTTGCAAGTGCTCGGTATCGCTCAACGCGGCTTCGGCAGCGGCCAAAGCCAGCATATTATTGTTAAACGGCTGGCGCACCCGATTTAAAATATCGGCTAATTGCGGACTGGATAAGCCATAACCAATACGCAATCCGGCCAAACCATAAGCCTTGGAAAAGGTGCGGGTAATTAACAGATTGGGGTATAAGTTCAGCCAGGCGATTGAAGTGTCTGCGCTGCTGTCACCAACAAATTCACAATAAGCTTCATCTAGTACGCAGATGCAAGTATCCGGCAAGGCGCCAATAAAGGTCTCTAAGTCGGCGTGATTCAGCAAGGTGCCGGTCGGATTATTGGGATTGGCGATAAACACCAGCCGCGTTTTATCAGTCACCCGTTGCAGCATCGCATCCAGATCATGGCCGTAATTCAATGCAGGCGCGACCACTGCTGTAGCGCCGACGGCTTGGGTTACAATTGGATACACCGCAAACGCATGCTGCGAAAAAACCACTTCAAGTTTCGGCGTTAAAAACGCCCTGGCCACCAGCTCCAGAATTTCATTGGAACCGTTGCCCAGGGTAATCTGACTCATCTCGACAGCATATTTATCAGCTAAGGCGCGCTTCAAATTAAAACCATTGCCATCCGGGTACAAAGCCAAATCCTTTAGCGTCGCCTGTATTGCCGCCAAGGCTTTTTTTCCAGGTCCTAAAGGGTTTTCATTGGAGGCGAGCTTTATAATATGCGTAAGTCCCAATTCACGCTCAAGCTCTTCAATCGGCTTGCCGGGCGTATAGGGAACCAGCTTTTGCACGCCGGACACGGCAAGGTTATAAATTTTATCAGCGTTGTTCATGGGGATCTGTTTGAGAGCGTTTAAAACTCATCGGAAAGATGAGAAAGAATTGTTAGAGTACGGCCTTGGGATAAGAACCCAGCAGCTTGAGCATATTCACGTTATCTTCCAGTAGTAACAGCGCCTTGGCGACATTTTCATCTTCGCTATGACCCTCAATATCGATAAAAAACACATAATCCCACAATCCCTGCCGCGACGGCCTGGATTCGATATGCACCATGCCGATATTCAATCTTGCGAAAGGCTCAAGTATTCTGTGCAACGCACCGGGTTGATTGCCTGTAGAAACGACCAGAGAGGTTTTGTCGTTACCCGTGGAAGACGATATTTGCTGGCCGATAACGATAAAACGGGTGGTATTGTTAGCTTCGTCTTCGATATTCTTTTCGATAATATTTAATCGATAAATTTCAGCCGCAACAATACCCGCTATCGCAACCGTCTGTTTATGGGTCGACGCCAATCTGGCGGCCTCGGTGTTGCTGTTAACCGCAATTCGCTTCGCATTCGGCAAATAATTATCCAGCCATTGCCGACACTGCGCCAACGATTGCTGATGAGAAAACACCTCGGTCACGTCATCCAGACTATCGACCAGCCCCAGCAGGTTTTGATGCACTCTGATTTCGACTTCGCCGCAAATTTTCAGCGGCGAATTCAAAAACCGGTCCAACGTATGGCTGATGACGCCCTCGGTGGAGTTTTCGACCGGCACCACGCCGAATTGGCAGTTGCCGTTTTCCACCGCATTGAAAATATCGTTAATGGTCGCCGCCGGTACGGTTTTAACCGCAGAGCCGAAATGCTTGATGGCAGCTTGCTGGGTAAATGTGCCCTCAGGACCTAAATAAGCCACATCCAGCGGTTTTTCAAGCGCCAAACATGCCGACATCAATTCCCTGAAAAAATGAGCCGCCGTATCATCGGTTAACGGCCCCTGATTTAAGTCTTTTATGCGCCGCAATACCAATGACTCTCGATCCGGGCGATAAAATGTCCCTTGCTCACCCTGTGCAGTCTTGGTTTTGGCAACTTCCATTGCATATGATGCGCGCTGATTCATCAATTGCAGAATCTGCTTATCGATGGCATCAATTTTGTCTCTTAATTCAGAAAGGGGGGTAACAGATGACATGGCGACCTGATTCAAATATTGGGTTTTCGGTAACTATTCACTAATTAGCAAAATGGAACGCTGATGAATATGATAAACACGGATAACTCAAGAAAAATCTTAGTTAATCTTAACTATCTGCGTCATCTGCGTTCCATTGTATTAAATGACTGAGTAATTACGGTTTTCGATTAATGAGTGCGTTCAAACTCAGCCATAAAATCAATCAGAGCCTGCACACCGGCTTCCGGCATCGCATTATAAATGCTCGCCCTCATGCCGCCGACTGAACGATGACCTTTTAGTTCAAATAAACCATTGGCTTCCGCAGCCGCCAAAAACGGTTTATCGAGGCTTTCATCCGCCAAAATAAACGGCACATTCATCCGCGAACGCGAGGCAACTTCTACCGGATTGGAATATAACGCCGATTGGTCAATCGCTTGATACAATTTTGCCGATTTCGCAATATTACGTTGCTCAATCGCATCAACGCCGCCTTGCGCCTGCAACCATTTCAGCACCAGTCCGGTCAGATACCAGCTATAGGTTGCCGGTGTATTCAACATCGATTGGTTTTTTGCCTGCTCGGCATAGTTGAAAACCGGAGGCACGGTTTTAGGCGCATGACCGACCAAATCGTCACTAACAATCACCACAGTCACACCGGCAGGCCCCATATTTTTTTGCGTACCCGCATAAATCAAGCCGTATTGGCTGACATCGATCTTGCGCGATAAAATATTCGACGACATATCCGACACTAGCGGCAAACCCTGGCTATCCGGGCAAGATTGAAACTCCACACCGTGTATGGTTTCATTAGACGTATAGTGCAAATAAGCCGCTTGATTGTCGATTGCCCAGCTTGCCGCATCGGGTATCGTGGTAAATTTTGACGCTTCGGAACTGGCGCTGACCACCACATCGCAATAAGCCTTGGCATCCTTAATGGCTTTTTCCGACCAGGCACCGGTGTTTAAATAACAGGCCTTGGTTTTGCCGTTCAGGATATTTTGCGGTATCAACGAAAACTGCGCGGTCGCTCCGCCTTGCAAAAACAACACCGTATAGTTTTCAGGAATCGCCAACAGCGCCCTCAAATCGCTTTCCAGCTCTTCGGCGATACTGGAAAAATGCTTGCCGCGATGGCTCATTTCCATGACCGACATGCCGCTATCGCGCCATTCCAGCATTTCTTGCTGTGCTTGCTGCAATACCGACTCCGGAAATGCAGACGGGCCTGCGCTAAAATTAAACACTCTGGACATTACGCTTCTTCTCCTGATTCACTGTCGTCATTTATTGTTTCATCCGATGCATCCAGATCTGATTCGGCATCGGCTAAAAGAGTACCTTCATCATCATCGGCATCATCCACCCCGGCTAAACCTTCGATACGATCGACGCCGATGACTTTTTCCTTTTTACCCAAGCGAATAATCGTCACGCCCTGGGTATTTCTGCCGACCACCGAGATGCCGTCAACCCGGGTACGCACCAGGGTGCCGCCATCGGTAATCAGCATAATTTCGTCATTATCATTAACCAGCACCGCGCCAACCACAGCGCCGTTACGCGCCGACGTTTGTATCGCAATCAGACCTTGGCCGCCGCGTTTATGGCAGGTAAACTCTTCCAGCTTGGTGCGCTTGCCGTAACCGTTCTCGGTGATGTTCAGCACCGTACCTTCGGTCGAGATAATCAGCGAAATGACTTTTTGCCCTTCCTGCAAGCGGATTCCGCGCACCCCGGACGCCGTTCTGCCCATGGAGCGCACATCCGCTTCATTAAAACAGACCGCCTTGCCGGTGCTGCTGAACAACAGCACGTTTTGCTGACCATCGGTCACTGCAACGCCCACCAGGGTATCGTCTTCTCTTAAATCGATAGCGATTTTACCGTTAGTGCGCTGACGCTCAAATTCCTTTAACGGCGTCTTTTTGACGGTACCCGCCGAGGTCGCCATAAAAATGAATTTAGTGTCGGTAAACTCGCGTATCGGCAATATCGCATTGATTTTTTCGCCCTGCTCCAATGGCAGCAAATTGACGAAAGGTTTGCCTCTGGCGGCGCGACTGGCAACCGGCAATTGATAAACCTTCAACCAGTAAACTTTTCCCCGCGATGAAAAACACAGAATAGTATCGTGGGTATTGGCTACAATCAGCTTGTCGACATAATCCAGCTCTTTAGTTTGCGTCGCCGACTTGCCGCGACCGCCGCGCCGTTGCGCCGTGTAATCGCTCAACGGTTGCGACTTGACATAGCCTTCGTGCGACATAGTCACCACCATATCTTCTTCGGTAATCAGATCCGCCTCGGACAGATCCAAATGGTTTTGCAAGATTTCGGTGCGGCGCGGGTCAGAATACTGCTCTTTGATAGCCACCAGCTCTTCCCTGATGATTTCCATCAGACGCGTATCGCTACCCAGAATGAACAAATACTCGTCAATTTGTTCCAGCAGCAGCTTGTACTCATTGACTATCTTATCCTGTTCAAGACCGGTCAAACGATGCAATCGCAAGTCGAGAATAGCCTGAGCCTGGGTTTCAGACAGACGGTAAATCCCGCTATGAATGCCGAACTCCACCGGCAAATCTTCCGGCCGTGAACGATCCGCATCGGCACGCTCCAGCAGTGTTGACACCAGTCCTGCGTTCCAGTTTTTTTCCAACAAGCCGACTTTAGCCTCGGCAGGATTGCCGGCCGCTTTAATCAGCGCAATCATCTCGTCGATATTGGCTAAAGCCACCGCAAGCCCTTCTAAAATATGCGCTCTTTCCCTGGCTTTGCGCAGATTATAAATGGTTCTGCGAGTAACAATTTCCCTCCGGTGATTAATAAAAGCGCTGATAATCTCCAGAAGATTCATGCAATGCGGGCGGCCATCCAGCAGCGCCACCATATTAATGCCGAACACCGTCTGGAATTGCGTCTGTTTGTAAAGGTTATTCAGTATCACCTCAGGCACTTCGCCGCGGCGCAGCTCAATTACCATACGCATACCGTCTTTGTCCGATTCATCGCGTAAACCGGAAATGCCTTCAAGCTTGCCTTCCTTAACCAGCTCGGCAATTTTCTCCAGCAATCTCGCCTTGTTGACCTGATAAGGCAATTCCGTGGTGATGATCGCTTGCCGACTGCTGTCGCCGATGTCTTCAAAATGACAGCGCGCGCGCAAATAAATCTTGCCCCGACCGGTGGTATAAGCGCTGTAAATACCTGCCGCGCCATTAATAAAAGCGGCTGTAGGAAAATCGGGCCCAGGGATATGTGCCATCAAGTCATGCACGGTCAAATCCGGCTGATCGATCATCGCCAGACAGGCGCTGACGACTTCAGATAAATTATGCGGCGGAATATTAGTCGCCATGCCCACCGCAATACCCGATGAACCGTTAATCAATAAGGTCGGCACCCGGGTCGGCAATACTTTCGGCTCAGATTCAGATTCGTCATAGTTGGGCGCAAAATCGACGGTTTCCTTGTCAAGATCGGCCAGTAATTCATGAGCGATTTTCGACATGCGCACTTCGGTATAACGCATCGCCGCAGGAGAATCGCCGTCAACCGAACCGAAATTGCCCTGTCCGTCGATCAGCATATAACGCATCGAAAAATTCTGCGCCATCCGTACCATGGTGTCATAAACCGCAGTATCGCCATGCGGGTGATATTTACCGATGACGTCACCGACCACACGTGCCGATTTTTTATAAGGTTTGTTCCAGTCATTGCCAAGCTCGCTCATTGCATACAACACGCGGCGATGTACCGGCTTAAGGCCGTCTCTGACATCTGGAAGGGCTCGACCGACGATAACGCTCATGGCGTAATCGAGATAGGACTGTCTCATCTCGTCTTCGAGATTGACAGGTATTATTTCTTTAGCGAAGTTTGACATTGATCCCTATACATACAGTGCGCCGTTAGTTAATACAGACCGGCATGGTTTCGTGACTAAGTACGAACACACTTATCCTGATTTTTTTTGTTTAAAGTGTGACTACATGGCATGAAATAAGCCGCCAATTATAACAAATTGTCGCAATAGTGTCGAAGCCGATAACATTTTAAATCTTTCTCCGCAAACAATCCGGTTTTGCTTCAGACAAAAGACAAATAAAACAACGCTGATTAACTGCATCGTGCGCGATACTTGGCTTAAAACGCACAGCGCGCCGGAATTGAGCGAAGATTAATCGTCGATTTCATTCCATGCTGCGAAAAGACGCGTACCGCGCGACTTACTCATTTCATCAGCCGAATATTTCCGATAGAAAATTTTGCATCGCTATCCATGAACGTCGGTCGGAATCGGGCTGATAGACAGCTCCGAATACGGGATCATTGGCAAGCGGGTTAGTGAATCCATGCACAGTATTGCCGTAGGTATGCAACTGCCAGTCTACGCCTGCATCGGTCATTTCCTGCTCAAAAGCCAGCATTTTCTCAGTCGCAACCAACGGATCATCCCGTCCATGCAAAGCCAGGATCTTTGCCTTAATGGCGTTACCCCGGGTATTCTCAGGCGCTGTCAGCAAGCCATGGAAACTCACCGCGCCTTTAATATCAGCACCGGTTCTCGCCAGATCAAGCGAACACAAGCCGCCAAAACAAAAACCAATGGCGGCGATGTTGCTATCATCAACCCAAGGCATTAATCTCACCGCCGCCAAAGCCGCTTTCATGCGCTGTTGCAACAGCGTTCGATCAGCCATAAAAGGCTGCATCAGCTGCATATTTTCTTCAGGATTAGTCCCTAAAACACCCTTGCCGTACATATCAACCGCAAAGCCGACATAACCTAAAGCCGCCAGTTTTTTAGCTTTCTCGGCAACAAAATCATCCCGACCCGCCCAGGTATGATTAATTAAAACCGCCGGTCTGCGGCCTGAAACCTGATCGTCAAAGGCAAAAAAAGCCTCCAGTAATTTATCGCCATCCAAATAAGCGACGGTATTCGAGACTATTGCCATGCCATTACCCCTTATGATTTAATTCGACCCGATGCCTGTAAGCTTTTTACAAAACCGACGGAGGCTTCTTCAACCATATCCAGCACCCGTTCAAAACCATAAGTGCTGCCATAATAAGGATCAGGCACTTGACGATTATTCAGATGCGGCGCGTAATCAAGAAAATAGTTAACCTTGCTTTTGTATTGATCAGGACAAGCATTAATCAGTATGGAATAATTTTCATCATCCATTGCCAGTATAAAATCGAAATCCTCAAAATCCCCGTTAATGACCTGCCTTGCCCGCAAACCGGATAAATCGACCCCCCTTTCGCCAGCCGCCGCCTGGGAACGCAAATCCGGCGCATTGCCGACGTGATAAGCATGAGTACCGGCCGAATCAATCGAAAAACACCCGTCTACATCCTGATCCCTGACCAGCTTGGCAAACACGCCCTCAGCCGTAGGAGACCGGCAGATATTGCCCATACAAACGAAAAGTACCTTTATTTTTTTCATATTCAATAAAACCGTAACGAGTTAATCATAATGGCGCATATTGTAACGCCGTAACAAAAAAATGAGCAGCTATCCAGTAGGCGATTCGTTATCGCCGGCTCGCAGAAATTGATCAGGTTTTAGAGCGTTTTTTTTCATCATTATTGACTTTGCAAAGGCTTATCACGCTTTATGATGCAAACTTATTTTAACCAGAGACCAACCCAGAAAAACCATATTCACCCCCAAAAACAAGCCCAGCAGCCAATGCGCCGACTCAGACCAACTGATCAAGATGATCAGCGCAAAAACCAAAGCCGTAACGCCACTGAACAAAATAAAACCCCAGTTAGCCAAGGGCCGCATCATCAATGCCACGGAAATTTTGGCCATACCTTCCAGCGCAAAAAACAGCGTCATCAACATTGTCAAAGTCAGCACACCGGTAACCGGCTTAGTAATAAACAAAAAACCGACGACAGCCTGCAAAATCCCTATAAATAACCACCAGCCAAAACCCGGCATATTGTGAAAGGCAACAGCGCGACTCACATGAACCATGCCAGCGAACAGCAAAATCCAACCTAAAAATACGACTATCGCCACCGTAAAAAACTGCGGTACCACTATCGCGCAAAGCCCAAGAATAATAAAGAAAACACCTTCCGCCAAAAACAGCCGCCAATGTATTTGCAAATAAGTCAGCATTTGCTGCTGCATATGCTTTAGTTCAGTATTAATATTGTCTAGTTTATTCATGATTTTTCTCCGATCTATGCAAAAAGATATGTATAGCCTCGCCTGTTTTTTTAGGCTTTTTTATTTGCTGCCATCCTTTTCTACCTCCCAAATTAAACAGCAAAAACCGTCGTAATAGCGCTCAGATAGAATAAAATTCTTTCTGATACTTTTTATTCTCACTGAATCACATAAAGCAACTTTTTTATACTAACAGCTATAGAAATGTTCACCATTATTTTTTGTTATATAAGTAATTGTACGGATTTATACCGATTCGAAAATAACGGATACTTTCTTATGGTTTTTTATTGAGTATCGATAAACAGGAATAAGATTATGAATAATCATCTATTAATTTTTATTGGGATATTGCTTTTTTCTACGACAGCACTGGCCCTTGAAAAAACCGCTGCGGTGCAGAACGATGATGTTCATCAACGTATGCAACAACTGATACCCTTTTCATTAGATCAAACTCTAGAGACGTTTACCAAAACTGTTCATGGCGGTATTCAGCATGTTGTTGCCAAATCAGCCGACAATACCAAACAAATAAAATTGATCCGGTCACATTTACTCAAAATTGCCAATGAATTCAGAAAAGGTAATTTTTCCATCACTGAACAGATACACGGCACCGATATGCCGGGTCTGGCCCAATTAAAAACGGCAGAAACCGATGATATAAAATTTGAATATAAAGCTTTACCCGATGGCGCGCAGATACATTATTCAACTGAATACCCCGAATTTGTTCAGGCGCTTCATCTATGGTTTGACGCCCAAATTATCGAACATGGAAATAAAGAAATACCGGGACACAGTCAACACCATTCAACACCTGCGGAGTAAATGTTTAAAACGATTATACCGACTCATCCGTCTCCATAAATCTCAATGACCGGGAGTCATTTATTTTTGAAGCGCAAAATCTAAAATATAGCCGATATATTCTTTACCTTGCGTTCTCTGTACATGACAAAAATTTTTATCTTCTGACTCTCAATCATATCCTGAGAGCCATTATTTGGGGATTTTGTTCGTTGGCCACCATCATGTCAGGAGGACATAAAAACAACACCCATAGCCTGAACCTGTCCTCAGTTTTTTGGAGGCCATGCAAAAGGCTGTCTGTCAGATAATCCAGACCATAGCGAAACAAACTCTGTTCCGGTCGTCCATGCTTTTTCGTTTTTAAAGGCTTG